>NZ_CP054861.1:1638117-2296235 GCF_013459645.1 Martelella sp. NC20 | reverse complement strand
CGAAGATCGCCGGCAAGGTCGCGGGCAGGATCACGCGGCACGAAACCATCACCGGTTTCAGCCCCTCAACCTTCGCCACATCGAGCAGAAGGGGCTCGATCCGCCTTGTGCCATCGAGCGTGGCGAGCAGGACGGGAAAGAAAGACCCGAAGGCGATGATGAAAATCCGCATGCCGTCGGTTGGCCCGAGTATCACAAGCGCGCCCGGAAGAATCGCGACCGCGGGAATGAAGCGCAGGAATTCAAGCGTCGGCCGCGTCCAGTCGATGAGGCCGCGCGCCTGCCCCAGCGCCAGCCCGAACACCACGCCAAGCCCCGCGCCGATCCCGAAGCCGGCAAGCAGCCGGTAAAGACTGGGCCAGGTCGCCTGACGCAGAAGCGGCGCCTGGAAATAGGAAAGCCATGCTTCAATGATCGGACCGATACGCGGCAGATAGGGCGCCGGATGCGCAATCGCTGCCCACTGCCACACGGCAACGAGGAGCGCAATGAACAGCCCCTGAAGGAACAGGATCGTCAGCTTTTCACGATCAAACAAGGTGCTCTCCACTCCACGGGAACAGGGCCCGTTCGATGCGCAGGAAGACCATGTTGATCCCCTGCCCCATCAGCCCCGCGCAAAACACCACCGCCCACATTTCAGCGGTCTGCCCCGACAGTCGGGCCGCCTGCAGCACCGCGCCCAACCCCGGACGCCCGGTCAGCATCTCCACCGTGATCGACAGCGCCAGCGCCACGGATGCGGCAATCCGGGTGCCGGTCGCAATCGACGGCAATGCGGCGGGAAGCACGATGCGCAGGATCCGCCCCGCCTGCCCGAGGCCCCAGACCCGGCCGACGTCGAAATAGCGCGGATCGATTGCCTCCACGCCCTGGCGCGCGGCAAACAGGATCGGCCAGATGCTGGCAAAGGTGATCAGCGAGACCTGCATCGTGACGCCGATCCCCAGTGCCATCAGGGCAACCGGGATGAGCGCGACCGAAGGGATCGGACGCAGGAACTCCAGTGTCGGCCGGCTGGTCCGTTCCAGCCAGGGAACCAGCGCCAGAAGAATGCCGAGCGCGGTCCCGAACACCAGAGCGACCGCCATGCCCATAACCCAGGACAACAGGGTCTGAAGCGCCGCGAGAACAAGATTACCGTTGGCGAGTTGCAGGGTAAAAGACCGGAGAATGGCAAAGACCGACGGCAGATCGCGCGGATCGACCATTCCGCTCAGCCTGAGCATTTCCCAGAAAGCCACCAGGACAAGCGCGCCGGTCAGCCCCTTGCCCGCTTTCCCGATCTGCCACCCCCGGCGGAAACCGGACACACCGACATCAGCCATGGGATCGCCACCTGTCCCAAGGGGGAGACGTTTTAAAAGCGGCCTGGATCAAAACAAAACTCCTTCAGACTTCGACCATTGATGATGCGCGCGAAGGGGTCGCCGTGTTCGCGACTCTTGATTGTTGCGGAAGGCTTTCCGAAAATCATAAGATATTCATATTATAAACTTGTATTACAATTTTGCTTCTGTCAACGACCAGCCATCGTCAACGACATGAGCACTTGGACCGCGATGGCGCCGTCCCGCTGCTCAAGGCGTCGCGCAAGCCCTTCCCTTTCGTCGAAATCGCCTTCGCCGACAGCGCCTATGGCGCCCAAATGGTTAAGGATGCAACCTGCATCGCTATCGAGGTGGTCAGGAAGATCGCCAATCGTCGTGATGCTCACAAGGCGCTTGGCGCGGTCAACGTGAGTTTCGAGCCGGACTCTGATCTGAGATCAGCGAGATCGTCCGGTCAGGACGAGAGCGCGGTCAAGACCGATCCCGGGAATGCGAACGCCGGCTCATGCAGGTAACCGCGAACACCACATTGGCCGACTGAGCCTATCCAACGCCATGAGGCGGCGGCCCAACGGTCGACCTCGAAAAGAACCATGAGCCTGACCTGCGATGTTCAACTACCCAGCTTGGAAACCGCCAATAGAAAACGCCCGGACACGATCAAAGCGCGTGGCTGAGTGTCTTGCACCATGGATCAACCAGACAGGCTGGCCAATGCCAGTCGTGGCATGCAGCATTGCCACCGCCCTGATTCCGGTTTTTCGAACATTCCTTTCGTACCCCACAAGCTGGCGTTACTGGGCAGGGGCGCTCGCTCTCGCAGATCCGCTCTGTTCCGCCGTCCAAGCCGGTGTCGCGTGACACGGCGTTACGCCGAATATCGCGGGATCATGCCGGAGTTACGCTTGGGATCTGCCACTGGACGACCGAAACGCCGTCGGCCGGACACTCTGCCGAAACTGACATGCCGACTGCCATATACGGGCCCGGGCACAATGAAAGAGGGCCACAAACCAGGCGAGCCGATCGTCTTTACGTCCTGGTCCGCGGCTTGGTCACCCTTTGACGGCTTCGCCTTTCCTTAATTGGTGCTAAGAGATTTCTTACTTTCTCTGTTTCGGTTCCCGCGCCATCTTGCATTCAGCGGCTTTAGACAAAATCACGCCAGGAACCGCCGGGGTCATGGATTCAGCCGCGGCGAAGAGGAGAGAGGAATGATGACCCATGTAGACGCCGCACGGGCGCTTGCCGAAAATGTTGCGGCGGCCTTCGACCACGCACGCGCGATGCCGGTCTCGGCCTATACCAATGAGGACTTTCTCGCGCTCGAACAGTCCCGGATCTTTGCCAGGAGCTGGCTTTGCGCCGGACGGGCGGATGCATTGAAAAATCCCGGCGACTACATGACGATGGAGATCGTTGACGAGCCCATTGTCATTCTGCGCGACAGAAACGGCGTTTTGCGTGCCATGTCGAATGTCTGTCGCCACCGCATGTCGGTGCTTCTGGAAGGCCGCGGCAATGTTCGCGTCATCACCTGTCCCTACCACGCCTGGACATATTCGCTCGACGGCAGCCTGCGCGGCGCGCCGGCGATGGAGAAAAACGGCAGCTTTTGCAAAGCGGATACCAAACTGCCCGCAATTCGCTGCGAGGAATGGCAGGGCTGGATCATGGTCACGCTCGATCCGGATCTGTCTTCCGTCGCCGAAAGCCTTTCCGACGTCGACGATCTGGTCGGTTATCTGAAGATGGACAATTATGTCGAGACATTCCGTGAGGAACACCGCTGGAACACCAACTGGAAAATCCTCGCCGAGAATTTCATGGAGAGCTATCACCTGCCCATGTGTCACGCCGGCACGATCGGCGGCGCATCGAAACTGGAAGACATGGTCTGCCCGGAAGGTTTTCCAGCCTTCAACTACCATCATATCCTGAAAGATGATTCCGTACCGCTTGCGCTGGCGCATTCTTCAAATACTGAGCTTGAGGGCGATCAGCGCCGCCGCACCTGGCTGCTGGCGATCTACCCCACCTTGATGATAACCCTTACGCCCGGTTACTTCTGGTATCTGTCATTGCTGCCCGATGGCCCGGGCGGCGTGAAGATCCTCTATGGCGGAGGCCTGTCGCCCGAATTCATGAACGACCCGAATGCGGAGGAGCATTTCGCGGCGCTGAAGGTCCTGCTCGATCACGTCAATGACGAAGACCGCGGCTGCACCGAACGCGTCTGGAAAGGCCTCCAGAGCAAATTCGCCGAACCGGGTCCCCTGTCTCACCTCGAACGACCCAACTTTGAGTTCGCCACCTGGATTTCGAAAAAGGTTTCGGCGGAGTAGAACGCGCGGGCTTCAGATGATGCGGTCTGACTGCGAAAAGTTCCGGCTCGGTCCCGCATCCGAGGGGTCGACCTTCCGCAAGGAAGGCTGTCATCCGGAACTTTCTCGCACAGAGAAAATCTGCTTCACGACCTTGCGAACCTTGGGCAGATTCCGGTCGGTTGACCGTGGCGCGAAAGGTGAGCGCCGTGATCGGCCCGACGCCGGACGCGCTCATCAGCCGCCGACAGACTTCTTCCTTCAGGGCGACCAGAGGAGCGCCGCGGCCCATTACGGTATCTAGAGAGGAAGAAAAAGGGCGACGGAAAGGCCGCCATCGGCGTTGCGGTCGGCGCGGATGTCGCCGCCGTGGACGTGAAGCGCGCGTTGGGCGATGGACAGGCCGAGGCCGAAGCCGAGCTGGCCTTCGCCTCCTGTGTCGACACGTTCGAAGGGACGGAAAATGCTCTTCAGGTGCTCGCGCGGTAAGCCCGGTCCGCAATCATGAACCCTGATCTCCAGAGCATCGGAACGACAGGTCGCGGCGACCATGACCCGGGTACCCGGCGGGGAATATTTGACCGCGTTGCGGATGACATTCTCGATCGCCCTGTAGATCAGCTCTCCGTTGACGGTGGCGATGACGGAGGACGGCCCCTCATAGCTGATCGACACAGTCTTCGCGAGGCTCTCGAACCGGCAGTCATCGATGATGTCGGCGACCAGATCGATGACATCGATGGTTTGCCGCTCCAGCGGCAACGAAACGCGCCGCGGCTTCCCCGAGCCGGTTGAGCGTAACCGGTTTAGTCATGATCGGATTTCTCTCTCTGGTGCATTTTCCATCCTTCGGCATGGTGGCAATCAATTGCCGCTGACGGAAACCGCCAGCGGCCAATTTCAGGCTTTGAAGGCAACTTCATCGGCCGTGATCAGTGTGACAGGACCGTCAAGGATCGGCTCGGCAACCGCGAAAAAGTCTGCGACGACATCACAACCATTGTGTCGATCCATCGCCGCCTTGTTCGCAAAGCGCTCATAGGTGGTGAACACAGATGGGTCCTCCATGCTCTGCGACACGAAGAAACCGACCGTCTCCGGTTCATTGTCGCGGACATGGTCTGCCACGACGAGCAAGGCATCACGCATTGTCGCTAAAGCATCGCTTTTCACCCGGATAATCGCCGTGATCGTGATCATCAGAAATTTTTCCAGTCGCCCTCGGCTTCAAAAGCGCTTGCGGCCTGATAGATCGTCGTTTCGGCATAGTCCTTGCCGATCAGCATCAGGCCAACAGGAAGACCATCGGAAAGACCACAGGGAATGGACATTGCGGGATGACCGGTTACATCGAACGGGCTGGTCGTTGCCGTCATTTCAAAAGCGCGGGTGACGATCTCTTCCAGCGACGCGTCCTTGCCAGGGATCGGCGTTGCCACGCAGGGAAGCGTCGGCATCAGCAGGAGATCATATTCGCCGAAGACACGGTCATAGGCAGCCTTGGCCGCGATTGCGATATTGCGCGCCTTCGCGTAATAGCGACCACGGTAGTGCGAAAGACCCCACTGACCGACGAGCATGGTCAGCTTCATCGTCTCCGAAAGGTCGTCCGCCTTGTTCCGCCATGCCGAATGTGCGTCCAGAAGCCCGACATCATAAAGCCCCTTCCAGTTGAAGCCCATGCCATTGCCATGCATCATCTGGGCGACAAAGCCTTCCAGCGTGATCGGGTTCCAGGCGGCCAGCGCAATATCATGCTCAGGGATCGAAACTTCGGAGATATCGGCACCAAGAGCGGCAAACCGATCAGCACCGGCGCGCACTTTCTCATTGACGCCGTCCTGAAGGTTCGGCACCGCAAAGCCTTCCTTCAACAAACCGATCTTCATGCCCTTCACGCCCTTGCCCAGCGCTTCAGTGTAAGCGGAAACCTGTGGAGCATACTGGCGCGGATCAAGCCCGTCGGCACCAGCCAGAACCTCCAGCAACAAAGCGTTATCGGCGACATTTCCGGTAATCGGACCGGTGTGATCGATCGTAGCTTCGATCGGCATGACACCGGTATAGGGCACCAGGCCATGGGTCGGCTTCATGCCGTAGGTACCGCAATAAGATGAGGGGATACGGATCGATCCGCCCTGATCTCCGCCGATTGCCATATCGACTTCGCCTGCAGAAACCAGCGCGGCGCTGCCAGATGACGAACCTCCGGCTGAATAGCCGTGACGGTAAGGGTTATGAACAGGGCCCGGATCGGATGTGTGGCTACCGCCCGAAAGGCAGAACTGTTCGCAAACGGCCTTGCCGGCAATGGTCGCACCGGCATCGAGCATGCGTGTCACAATCGTTGCATCGGCCACCGGGATAAATCCCTCAAGCGTCGTCGAGCCGTTCATCATCGGCACACCGGCAAGGGCCACATTATCTTTCAGCACAACCGTTTTTCCGGCAAGCTTTCCCTCTGCCGCGCCCTTCACCTCGCTCTTGATTGCCCAGGCGCCGTACTGGTTTTCTTCCGGTGAGGGCTTGGCTCCCGGCGTGCGGGGATAAAGAACCGGAGGTGTCGGGTTCGGCAGGGCGTCGATGACGTCGTATGCATCGAACATGCCGCCCATCAACGACTGGTATTCCGCGGCCTCCTCAAGTGACATCTTGATGTGAAGCTGCGATGCAAGCTCTACGACATCGGCTGGTGTTGGGCGGGTAATAGACATGAGTCATCCTTTCCTGTGAGAACAAGATTCAAGAAAAACGAAATTTTGGGTTTGATCTGCTTGCCGGAGACTTTCCGACAAGGCGTAAGACCGACGGCTAGATCAACATTTCATAGTCTCCGGCGTGTATCCGGTCCCTGTCGAGTTCACCGGTAATCCGGCCCTTCTGAATGTTAAGGACGCGATCCGACAACGAGGTGATGAATTCCAGATTCTGCTCCACGACGATCAGTGAAAGCCCCCAACGGCTCTTGAGCGCCAGCAGAGTCTCGATGATCTCCTCGATAATCGACGGCTGGATGCCTTCCGTCGGCTCATCCAGTAAAATCAGGCGCGGTTTGGTGCAAAGGCAGCGCGCCAGGGACAGAAGCTGCTGTTCGCCACCGGAAAGCGCGCCTCCACGGCGATCAAGCAATCGCTTCAGCCGGGGGAAGTCTTCAAGAACGGCATCAATAACGGTCTGATCTTCCCTGGGCGCGGCCGCGAGACCCATACGGAGATTTTCCAGCACACTGAGTGTCGGGAAGATTTCCCGTCCCTGAGGAACGAGGCCGAGGCCGTTTCTTGCCCGCTCATGGGGCTTGGCAGCGGTAATATCGCGCTCCAGGAAGGTCACCCGGCCGCCGGTCGTCGGAAGATGTCCCATCAGTGTGCGCATCAACGTCGTCTTGCCCATGCCGTTATGGCCGAGAATACCGAGATATTCGCCTTCCTGCATGCTGAGGCTGACGCCCGCCAGAATCGGAATTCGCCCATAACCGGAGCGCAAATCTGTAACGTCGAGAAAATCGCTCATCAGGCAACCTCCTTCTTGCCAAGATAGACATCGCGAACCCGCTGATCGGCCAGAACGCGATCAATCGTGTCTTCCATGAGCACGCGCCCCTGATGAAACACCGTCACTTTCTTCGCGATCTGTTTGATGAATTCCATATCGTGTTCGACGACGATGATGGCGCGAGACTGGTTGATGTCGCGAATGATCTTTGCCGTCAGCGCGGTTTCTTCATCCGTCATCCCTGCTGCCGGTTCATCCAGCAGGATGAGTTCCGGCTCTCCGGCCAGAACCATACCGATCTCGACCCACTGACGTTGCCCGTGAGACAGCGTATCGACTGTCTTGTCAGCCATGGTTTCGAGCCGGATGAGGCTCAAGACATCGTCAACAGCAAAGGAGAGCTTCGATGGCACGGCCTTGCGCCGGGCCGCTAGCCAGATATTCTCGCGCACGGAGAGCGCGTTGAATACATTGGGAACCTGGGTCTTGATGCCGATCCCCATTCGGGCGATTTCATGCGGCAGCCTGCCGGCAATGGCCTGACCGCGAAAAGCAATCGTCCCGGAGGTCGGTTTTTGCTGGCCGGTCAGTGACTTGAAGAATGTGCTCTTGCCAGCGCCATTCGGCCCGATCAGGCAACGCAGCTCCATTTCATCAAGGGTGAAGTTGATATCGTCATTGGCGACAACGCCGCCGAAACGCATGGTCAGGTGTTCAGTCTTCAGGAGTGGAACGAGTTCTGCCATCTACTCCGCTCCTACCGGCTGGGCTGCTGGCGCTTGCGGCTCAGCTTTTTCTTTCTTCGATCTCGCGCCCAAACCGCTGGCCAGATCCCGGACCGCCGGAACGATGCCCTTCGGCAGCAACAGGACGAAACCAACCAGGATCGCCCCTAGAACGAGGTTGGAATTCAACGCCTGCTGCGAACCGATTTTTGAGACCAGATATTCGATCAGCACACTGCCGATGATAGGGCCGAGCAGGGTTCCCATTCCGCCAACAGTGATCCAGATGATGATTTCCGCCGAAAGCGACAACGAGAATATCGTCGGAGAGACGAAAGCCCCCCAATTGACATAGAACGCGCCGGCAAGACCGGCAACGGCACTACCAATGACGAACGTCACCAGCTTGATCGCACGCGGATCGTAACCGAGCAGGGACGCACGGGTCTCATTTTCCCGAACCGCGACGACGATCCGCCCGAATGTGCTGGCCAGCAGCGCCCGCATCCCGAGATATGTCGCCAGAAGAGCGCCGCCGGTCACCCACCAGGACTGTTCCAGCGTCAGCGGCCGTGCGCCGGCGCCAAACCAGTTGAGCGTCGGAACGGCTGGAATCCCGTTGAAGCCGCCGATCAACGCGTTTCCGATCCTGTACTGCTCCCCCGAAGTGGAGTTGACGATATTAAACAGGATCAGCGTTACGGTAAGTGTGATTACCCCCAGATAGACATCCGAAATGCGGCCGTAAAACACGAAATATCCAAGGATCAGCGCGAAGAATGACGGCACGGCAAGGGCAAAGAACAGGCCAGGCGTCGAATTTTGAAAATTGATTGCAGCAATCGCATAGGCATAGGCGCCAAGGCCGAAAAACGAAGTCTGGCCAAAGCACAATATACCGCCAAAGCCCCAGATAAAGGCGAGGCTGAGGGAAAGGATAGCCATCGCGGCAAACAGAGTGAACTGCATCAGGGTGAAGATTTCAACCAGGATCGGCGCAATGGCAATCGCAGTGATTGCGAGTGCGACGGCAGTCGACTGGACGGCAAAACTCTTGCTGAAGCGTCTGGCCATCAAAGCCTCCCCCTGAAGAAGCGGCCCGAGATACCTTGTGGCAGAAGTCGAATGAGAATGATCGCAGCCGTAAACACGATCACCTCGCCATAAACAGGCGTCGTGAAATAGGCACCGATCTGGTTGATCGAGCCGAACAGGGCGGACGCAGACAGAGTTCCGGAAAGGATTGCCGCTCCGCCGCCGACGACAGTTATGAAGGCTTTTGCGATATAGGCGCCACCCATCACAGGCGTAATCCCGGAAACCGGAGCAAGGAGGCCGCCCGCGAGGCCGGAAATCGCCGAGCCGGCGGCAAATGTTCCCATGTAGACATAGGCCGGATTGACACCGAGCGTGCTGGCCATGGATGGGTTTTGCATGGTCGCACGCGCGATCAGGCCGAACCGGGTGTAGCGCATCACCGCATAGACGATGGCCATCAGCAACAACGCCATAAAAAATAGCAATAATGTGTAATAGCTGGACCGGTATTCACCAATCGTGAAGCCGCCAAGCGGCGTTGCGATACCCTTTTGGGTATTGCCGAAAATCGTCGTTACGACGCCGACGATCAGGAGGCTGAGCCCCCATGTGGCAAGCATTGAGTCGACAAGCCGGCCATAAAGAAACCGGATCAGGCACCGCTCGACGATCAGGCCGAAAATACCGACGAAGACTGGTGCGATCACCAGCATTGCGATCCAGACATTGACGCCGGCATTGGCCGAAATGACTGTTGCATAGGCGCCGAGCATGATGAATTCACCATGCGCCAGGTTGATGATCTTCATCATGCCGAAAATGACCGCCAGGCCGAGGCAAAGCAGAAACAGCGACGACGCACCGTTTACAACGTCAAGCAGCAGAATGACATAAATATCCATGACGAACCTTTTTGGGATGCGGGTACAGGAAGTGGCCGGCAGGTCAGCCCCGCCGGCGGCTGCGCATCAAAGGTTTATGACGTATTGCTTGTTGTCAGTGGGGTTGTCGATGAGATTGCAGACCTGGGCGGTATCGCTCGGAATCACATCGGGGAAAATTTCCAGCACATCCCAATTCCGATCCTCGACCTCGGCGAGATAAGTATTGCGGATCGTATGGTGGGTGGCGCGATCAATGGTCACCTTGCCGGTCGGACCATCGAAGCTGAGGCCGGTTTCAAGCGCTTCGATGACTTTCATCTGGTCGATTGCAGCCGCCTGCTTGACGGCTTCCGCCCAAAGATAGACCCCTTCATAAGTCGTCGCGGCCATCTCGCTGATATAAGGCGAACCCGGGTGCGCTTCGCGGATCTTGGAAACGAAACTCTTGCTGGCCGGCGTATCGAGTTCCTCGAAATAACCATAGCATCCCATGATGCCGTTGCTTTCCGCAGCATCGAGCGTTTCCGGCTCGTTGACGAGACCGAATGTGGTTGATGCAATCGGGATTTCATCCTTCATGCCCGCCGACGTCCATTGGCGATAGAACGCGGTGTGGTTGCCGCCAACGAGCGCCGAAAGGATCAGGTCAGGCTTGGCTGCCTGAATCTTGGAGATCGTCGGGCCGAAATTGGTCACATCGAGGGGGAAGAAGTCGGTCGCGACAATCTCACCGCCATAATCCTGGGCAAATTTTGTCATCCACTTCGCGGTAATCTGGCCGTAGTTGTAGTCGGCTGCCAGAATGTAAGCCTTTTTGCCGGTCTTGTTCATCGCGTAGGGCACCAGCTTTTCAACAGTCTGCGCCGGTGTCGTTCCCGTACAGAAGATATCCCGATCGCAAACCCCACCCTCGTAAAGCACATTATAGAAATAGAGCACCTTGAACCGGTCGAAAATCGGCCGGATGGCTTCGCGCGACGCCGATGTGATGCCGCCATGGACAACGGCAACCTTGTCCTTCAGCGCCAGCTGCTGAGCATATTGCGAATACATCTGAATGTTCGACTGAGTGTCATACTGAACGATTTCGAGCGGACGCCCCAGGAGCCCACCGGCAGCGTTGATCTCGTTCACAGCCAGATCCAGCGCATAGACCATCGGCTCGCCGGACGCAGCCAAGGGGCCTGAAAGGTCATGCAGACTCCCGACCTTGATCGGCTGATCCGCTGCAAATGCGCTTCTGTTGAGGATCGCCGGAGCGGCAAGGAGGGATGCGGATGCGATGGCCGATTGCTGAAGAAGGCGGCGTCGAGAGATTTTCATGCGTGTGTTCCCCTGATTTTGATTTCAGTGGATTTAGTTAAATATACAATATTTGAAAATTCAACTAAAAAATCAGCGCGTGTTCAGAATCCTGAAATCGTAACCGTCGACCTCAGCAAGATGGACAGGATGACGGCTCCCGACAGCAGGCCTGGCCTCCGCTCCGCGTGCAGTACGCGGCTGCGGTATGCGCCCGAAATAGCGTTTCAGTTCACGTATATCGAAACTACCGGCCTCCTGAGCCATCGCCGCCAGGGAATAAATTCCCTCATAACAGGATTGACCAAACGCATTGACCGGCGGCGGGCTTTCACCAAGCGCCATATGATAACGCTCGAGGAAGGCACCGTTGTTTGAAGAGCGGATTGAGGAGAAATAGCCAGATGAGACGAGCATATTCTCCGTCTCATCCTCATCCAGTCCGTATACAATCGTTTCATCAATCGCCGAAGAAAACCGCAGCACCTTGGAGGAGAGGCCCGCAGCGCAGAAGGCCCGGTTGAACGTGATACCGTCGGAACCAAGGAAATAAGGGAGAACCGCATCGGATTTCGTTGCCTTGATCTTTTCGATGATCCGGTCGTAATCGGGAACGCCGACCGGAACGAACATCTCCCCGGTGACGATGCCCCCCATTGACTGAATAAGTTTGCGGGCCACGCGCAGGCTGAAACGCGGCCATACATAGTCATTGCCACAAAGGAAGAACCGCTTTGCGCCGCGCTGAGCATGCAACCACTCCAATGCCGGCCGCATCAGTTCTTCGGCGGTCTCTCCCGTCGTCATAACATCCCGCTCGGCTGCGAAGCCCTCATACTGCGGCGTGTAGACAAATGGAACGCGGTTGTCGGTCAGTTGAGCGATCGGTGGCCTTGCATAGCTCGGAATCATGCCGACGATGCTATCGACCCCATGCTCGAAAATAGCATCTGCTGCGGCCTTGGCACCGGTTTGCGCATCCGGTCCGGCGTTGACCACCACAAGTTCGACGTCACGGTGGAGTATGCCGCTGTCTCGGTTTATCTCGTCAACGGCAAGGCGCGCGCAAGCCACACCCGACGGGGCCCACAAGCCAGCAGAGCCCTCCTGAGCGATGAGCAAACCGATCCTGATATTGCGCATCAACCGACCTCCGCCGCGGAAGAACACCGTCCGACGATATCCACATGCAATTCACATACCAATTTTCGGAATCTGTTCTACCGTTCGGTATTTCACGCCGCCTCTCACGACCGTGCTTATTTTGACGGCAGCTCCGTCATGCCAATGCATTTATATTTTGCACGGGAAGGTCGATATTGCTTGATTCCGGGCGGTATGAAATTATACATCAGAGAAAATATTGAAAAATCAAATTTGCCGGGGAGGCACACAGCTTTGCGCATACCTGATCTGATATGCTGCGTTAATCAGGCCCTCGAACGCAACGCCGAGGTACAGTTAAAGCAGCGCTCCCTGTCCATAGAGCAATTCCGCGTCCTGACGGCCTTAAACGATTCAAACGGCATATCCATGGGGACCCTGGCGACCCGCGTATTTATGGATTCCCCGACACTTACGAAACTGATCGACAGAATGGTCGCATCGGCGGATGTGTATCGCGGACCCGACCCACGCGATCGCCGCAAGGTTCTGGTGTTCATTTCGAACAAGGGGCTGACGACGTATGAAGCGCTCTCGGATATCCATGATCAGCTAAGCGACACGCTATCCGGAGCACTCGGCTCTCAAAAGCTGGAAATGCTGGAATCGCTTCTCACTCAAGCCCTTCAAGCCGCCAGTGGCGCTGATGCTCGGTATGCAACTCCTGTCCAGCCCGGGCCACAGGGTGCTTCGAAAACTCATCGCCTTTCCTGACCCGGTATGCGACATTTACACCAAGGACCTTTGACCGGCTGGCAGGAAACCTGGAACCTGACATCGCCCGGCACCGGTTTTACCGATTGTCGGGCTCGCCGTCATGTCGCCGCCGCACAGGCTCGGGGGCAGTGTCAACCTCGGTAATCTGATGACCTTCCGATACTACCGCAGCATCATTTTTGGCAGCGCTACGATGGTAAGCGTCGCCAAAAATGATAGTGTCATGCTCTCGTCCGAGCGAGACAAAATGGTGAATTTCCTCTCAAGATGCCGCGATCACCCTGAATGTGTGTTTCGGGTTTTCAGTGGGGCTTGTTGACAATAAGCTGTCAGGCCGGGCGTTTCCGGCGCGTTTCGAGCATATCCAGAGCGACATCGACGATCATGTCTTCCTGACCGCCGATCATCCGGCGTTCTCCGAGCTCGATCAGTATGTCGCGCGCATCGACGCCGTAGTTCTTGGAGGCGTTCTCGGCATGCCGCAGGAAGCTGGAATAGACGCCTGCATAGCCAAGCGACAGGCTTTCGCGATCGACGCGCACCGGGCGTTCCTGCAACGGGCGCACCAGATCGTCGGCGGCATCCATCAGCGCGAACAGATCGCAACCCGTGTCGACCTCCATGCGGTTCAAAACGGCGATCAGCACTTCAAGCGGCGCATTGCCGGCTCCTGCGCCCATGCCCGCAAGCGAGGCATCGACACGGACGGCGCCCGCCTCGATACCGGCGACGGCGTTGGCAATGCCCAGCGCCAGATTGTGATGGGTGTGGACGCCAACTTCGGTTTCAGGCTTCAGCGCTTCACGCAACGCCATAACCCGTTCGCGATACTGATCCGGCAGCAGCGCACCGGCGGAATCGGTCACATAGACGCATTCCGCACCATAGCTTTCCATCAGCCTTGCCTGCTCGGCAAGCTTTGCCGGGTCGGCCATATGCGCCATCATCAGGAAACCGACGGTATCCATGCCGAGCGCGCGCGCCGCCTCGATATGCTGGCGCGAGACATCCGCCTCGGTGCAATGGGTCGCGACACGCACCGAGCGCGCGCCGGCCTGATGGGCTTGCTCAAGCTCATGCACGGTTCCGATGCCGGGCAGCAGCAGGACGGTGACAGCGGCATGTTCGCACACTTCGGCGACCGCGGCGATCCATTCAACATCGTCGTGACGGCCAAAGCCGTAATTGAAGGTCGAGCCCGCCAGACCGTCGCCATGGGTGATTTCGATGGCGTCAACCCTGGCCCGGTCCAGAGCGCGGGCGATGTCACGGACATCGTCGAGGCTGTATTGATGGCGCATCGCGTGCATGCCGTCGCGCAGCGTCACGTCCTGAATATAGAGTTTGTCCTTGTTGGCACGGCTCATTACGCAGCCCTTTCGCGAATGTTCTTGGCGGCCCAGTGACTGGCGGTTCTGAGCGCAGCAGATGTCATGATGTCGAGATTTCCGGCATAGGCGGGCAGATAATGGGCGGCCCCTTCCACCTCCAGAAAGATCGTGGTCTTCAGCCCCGTGGCAAGGCCAATGCCTGGTATCCGCACCGGCTGGTTGTCGCCAATCTCCTCGAACTGGACGCGCTGCTTCAGCCGGTATCCCGGCACATAACCACGGACCGTCTCGGCCATGTCGGCAACCGAACGCTCGATATCGTCCCGCGACGCCCCCTGCGACAGTACGAAAACGGTATCGCGCATGATCAGCGGCGGTTCGGCGGGATTGAGAATGATGATCGCCTTGCCGCGTTCGGCCCCGCCCAGAAGCTCGATCGCCTTCGAGGTGGTTTCGGTGAATTCGTCGATATTCGCGCGAGTGCCCGGACCGGCGGATTTCGAGGAAATCGAGGCAACGATCTCGCCATAGACGGTGCGGCGCGAAACCCGCGACACGGCATGAACCATCGGGATCGTCGCCTGACCGCCGCAGGTGACCATGTTGACGTTGGGCTCGTCGATATTCGCGTCGCCATTGATCGCGGGAATGGTGAACGGGCCGATGGCGGCCGGCGTCAGATCGATGACCTTCTTGCCGTCCCTTTGCAGGATCGCGTTGTTGGAGACATGGGCGCGCGCCGACGTCGCGTCGAAAACGACCTGAATATCCCTGTATTCCGGCATTTTCAGAAGACCTTCAATGCCTTCATGGGTGGTCGCCACACCAAGCCGCTTTGCCCGCGCCAGACCGTCGGATTGCGGATCGATGCCGACCATGGCACCCATTTCAATCACATCGGAGGTTCGCATCACCTTGATCATCAGATCCGAGCCAATATTCCCGGACCCGATAATCGCGCATTTGATCTTTTCCGTCATGACCTGTCCTTTTCCGTCAATCCTTTGTCCGCCCGATCAGGCGGCGACCGCCACGAGGCGGCTCAGTTTTTCGTCATCACCAAGAAGCTCCGCGCTTGCCGATTGATGGACGATCCGCCCGCGATCAAGCACGATGGCGCGCGCTGTCATCGACAGCGCCAGACGCGCATGTTGTTCGACAACGATCACCGAAAGCCCTCTGTCGCGGATCAGTTCCCGCACGACATGGGCCAGTTCCTGAATGATGATCGGCGCAAGGCCTTCCATCGGCTCATCGAGCAGCAGCAGGCGCGGATTGGTCATCAGCGCGCGGGCAATCGCCAGCATCTGCTGTTCGCCGCCGGAAAGCTGGTTGCCCATATTGGCGCGCCGTTCCTTGAGCCGCGGAAAGACCTCATAGACCGCGGCGATATCCCAATCCCCCGGTCGCGCCACCGTCGTCAGATGTTCCTCGACGGTCAGTGAGGGAAACATGGCCCGCTCCTGCGGCACCCAGCCGAGGCCGGCACGGGCGCGTTTGTGCGTGGAAAGCGACGTGATATCAGCGCCGTTGAAACGGATCGTTCCCGCCTGATGGCGCGTCAGCCCCATCAGCGTGCGCATCAGCGTCGACTTGCCGACCCCGTTTCGCCCCAGAAGCGCGACACTGTCGCCGCCTGCCATGGAAAACGAGACCTTGTCGAGCACGCTGGCCTCGCCATAACCGGCGGAAACGCCCTCAAGGGTCAGAAGATCAGTCATGGCCGGCCTCCCCGAGATAGACTTCGCGGACGCGGCGATCGCTCATGATCTCGTCCGGGGTCCCTTCGGTCAGCACCTTGCCCGACACCAGAACGGTGATGCGTTCGGCAAAGCGGCGCACCAGCTCCATGTCGTGCTCGATGAAGAGAATACTGACATCGGCGGGCAGCCTGGCAATGACGTTGAAGACCTCGGTGCTTTCGCCTGCCGGAATGCCGGCCGCCGGCTCATCGAGCAGAAGAATGTGCGGCCGCGATGCCAGTGCCAATGCAATCTCGACCAGGCGTTGCTTGCCATAGGCAAGCGTCTCCACCGCACTGCCTGCCTGGTTTTCAAGCCCGAGATCCTGGATCAGATCGAGCGCCTCCTCGATTTCGATCGCATGGCTTTGCAGCGGGCGGAACCAGTGCCGCGCGAGACCCTTGCGCTCAAGTATGGCCAACAGCACGCTTTCGAGAACCGTGAGCCTGGGAAACAGCGTGTTGATCTGGAACGTGCGGGCCATGCCCTTGCGCACGCGCTCCTCCTGCGAGGTATGCGTCACGTCCTCGCCGCCGATGAACACCTTGCCGGAGGTCGGCGACAGCACGCCGGTCAGCATGTTGATGAAGGTGGTCTTTCCCGCGCCATTCGGCCCGATCAGCGCATGTCGCGCGCCTGTGGGCAGGGCAAAGCTGATATCGCTGTTGGCCTGAAAACCGCCCCAGCTTTTCGACAACCCCTCTGTTGCAAGCGCAAAGCCCGCGCTTCTGGAAAGGAAACTGGTATCGTGTTTCATTCCGCAGGCTCCCTCTTGCCCACGACCGTAAGGCCTTTGGACGCGATGAAGCGCACCAGATCGCTCGCACCGCCGGTCAGCCCGCCGCGCAGAAAAAAGACCACGGCCATCAGCAGAACGCCCATCCAGAACTCCCAGTAGACCGGATTGACGTCATTGAGAAAATCATGGGCGACCACGAACACGGCCGTGCCGATGACCGCGCCGTAAAGCCTGCCCGTGCCGCCCAGGACCAGCATCACCAGGAATTCGGCCGAACGGGTAACCGAGAGGGAATCGACGCCGACGAACTGCGTCGTCTGCGCCATCAGGCCACCGGCGATTCCGGCGATCCCGGCTGAAAGGGTGAAGGCGACCCGCAGCCGGTTGTTGACCGAAGCGCCGAGGGCGGGCATTCGGTCAACGCCCTCGCGGATGGCACGCAGGGACAGGCCGAGCGGCGAGGAGGCAAAAAACTTCAGCGCGACAAAAACGATGACGAGCACCGCATAGGCATACCAATAGGCGGTATTGCCGAAGAAATCGAACTCGAAAACCCCGAAAAGCGGCGCCATTTCGATGCCGGACAGCCCATCTACGCCGCCGGTCACACCGCTCATGCGATTGGCAATTTCATAGGTCACGAGGCAGATGCCGAGCGTCACCATCAATCGTGTCAGATCCTTGCCGCGCACCACAAGGAAGCTTGTCAGATACCCGATGGCGAGCGTCAGCGCGCCCGAGATCAGAAGCCCGGTCAGCGGCTCGCGCCAGCCATTGACGGATAGAAGCCCCGCCGTATAGGCGCCGATACCGAAGAAGGCGGCGTGGCCGAGCGAAACGATCCCGGCATAGCCGAGCACAAGGTCAAGGCCCAGAACCGCGATGGCATAGGTCATCAACGACAGAAGGAGCGCCCGGTCGTAGGGCAACAGGAAGTAGATGGCGGCCGGCAACAGCCAGAAGATGATTTCAACAAGACCCGGACGCGGCGACGCAAGCCTTTGGACTGCCTGAAAACGGATCGTCACGCGCGCTTCCCCCCAAGACCGGAGGGAAATGCGATCAGCAGCACGATCATCATGACATAGATGATGAAGGCGCCGACTTCCGGCACGAAATACTTGCCCGCGACATCGAAGACGCCAAGGAGCAATGCGGCGATCAACGGCCCCTTGATCGAACCGGCACCGCCGACAACCACGACCAGCAGGAAATAGACCATATATTTCAATGGAAAGGTCGGATCGAGCCCGAGCACTTCCACGCCCAGCGCGCCGCCGAGACCGGCAAGGCCGGTGCCCAGCGCAAAGCAGAGGGCAAACACCAGGTTGACATTGATGCCAAGGCCTGCCGCCGCATCCTGATTGTCGACGGCCGCGCGGATTTCCGCGCCGAAGCGGGTCTTCGACAGCATCAGGTGGAGCGCCAGCGTGACGGCCGCGACAAAAGCGATCAGAAGCAAACGGTATTTGCCGAAATCAACGCCCATGAAACGGACCTGCCCCTGAAGCAGGTCCGGCATTTCGACGAATTGCTGCGACGCACCGAAGAAATAATGCGCGGCTGCAATCGAGGAAAACACGAAACCGACAGTAAACAGCATCTGGTCGAGATGCGGCGCCTTGTAGAGCCTTTGAAACAGAAGTCGTTCGGCTATGATACCGCAGAGCCCGGCGGCCAGAAAGGCGAGCGGCAGCGTAGCCAGAAACGGAATACCCGCCCTGTTGGCCAGATAGACACTTGCATAGCCGCCGATCATGGCGAACGAGCCATGCGCCAGATTGATGAAATTCATCAGTCCCATGGTGATGGAAAGCCCGACGCCGACCAGAAACAGCAAGCTGCCATAGGCCAGTCCGTCGAAGAGAATGCCGACAATATTACCTGCCATTCAAAGCTCCGAAAAAGGAAGGCGGGGGGCAGAGCCGCCCCGCCATTGGCCTCAGGGCGTCATGTCCCGGCTTTCGGGAAATTCGAAAAACTCGACATTGGCGAGTTGTCCATCGAGCGCCTCGACCTTTCGGACATAGATGGTCTGAACGATGTCACGGTTTTCCGGGTCGATGGTGAGCGGTCCACGCGGGCTTTCAATGGTCGCCCCTTTCAGCGCCTCGGCAATGGCCGGACCCGAGGCATCGCCTCCGGTCTTTTCCAGCGCGTAGTAAAGCCCTGCCATGCCGTCATAGGCGGAAACCGAGAGGAAATTCGGCCACGGATCATCGGGGTAGTCGGCAAGATAGGCTTTCACGAATTCCCGATTGAGGTCGGTGTCATGCGCCATCGAATAATGGCCGGTGGTCACCACGCCAAGCCCTGCGTCGCCGGTCTGGCGAATGGTCAGTTCGTCGGTGAGATCGCCCGTGCCCAGCATGGTGATGCCCGCTTCCTTGAGGCCACGCTGGTCAAATTCCTTGATGAAGTTGATGGTCGCCTCGCCCGGCGGCAGCCAGACGAACACCGCATCCGGCCTGGCGTCCTTGATACGCTGTATGAACGGTGCGAAATCCGGGTTCTGCGCCGGAACGCGCAGGCTTCCCGCAACCGTGCCGCCATTCGTCGTCATGCCGCGATTGAAGGCCGTTTCCGCATCGTGACCGGCCGTGATGTCGGCCACCAGCGTATAGACATTTTTATAGCCGTGTTCGGCGGCGTAGCGGCCGGCAGGCTCGGTGATCTGAGGCAGGGTCTGGCCGACGCGGATCATATAGGGGCTGGCATCGGTGATATGCGACGATGATGCGTTCATGACGATCATTGCCGTTTTGGTTTTCTCGGCCAGCGGCGCGGAGGCCATGGCCGAAGCGGTGAAGGTGAACCCGGCCAGGACATCGACATGATCGCGCACGAGAAGATCCTGCACGGCGCGGCGGGCACGATCGGGGGCAATGCCGCCGTCGTCCTTGATGATCAGTTCGATCTTTTTGCCCGCGACTTCATCGCCATGCTGCTTCATGAACAGGTCGATACCGTTCTGCATCTGGGTGCCGTAAATGCTGAAGGGTCCGGAAAGCGACAGAACCACGCCAACCTTGACGGTGTCGCCCGCGGCAAAGGCAGGAAGTCCTGCCGTCAGTGCGGTTGCAGCCAGTGCCGCACCAAGAAAATATCTGCGTTTAATCATTTTGGTTTTCCTCCTCAAAGTATTCTGGCGGGAACCGGGTCTCCTCCATGAAAACCCGATCCGGTTTCCTGGTCAGTCCTGATTGTCACTGAAAAAAGATCCACATCATCGGCAATTTCATGGGCGGTCACAGCGCGGTTGCCTTTGCACTCGCCCATCCCGAAAAGGTCGGCAAGCTGATCCTGATGGGTGGTGGCACCGGCGGCGTCAGCCTATTCACGCCGCAACCCGCCGAAGGCATCAAGTTGATCGGCGCGCTTTACCGCAATCCCACCATCGAGAACCTGAAGAAGATGATGGATGTTTTCGTCTTCGACTCAAGCGATCTCACCGAAGAGCTGTTCGAGACCCGGTTGAAGAACATTCTGGCGCGCCGCGACCATCTGGAAAATTTCGTCAAGAGCCTGGCCGTCAATCCTCGCCAGTTCCCAAATGTCGATCACCGACTGCATGAAATCACCGCCGAAACGCTGATCGTGTGGGGTCGAAACGACCGTTTTGTGCCGATGGATACCGGCATCAGGCTCGTAGCGGGCATACAAAAGTCCGAACTGCACGTCTTCAATCAATGTGGCCACTGGGTTCAGTGGGAATATGCCGACAAGTTCAATCGGATGGTGCTCGACTTTCTGTGACCTGCTGCCCTTGATGTCCGCGATCATAAGATCGCTCTGTTCAGGTTTTGGTCCTTCTGGAGGGAGCTGGGGACTCGTAAGGGGCAAGCCATCGAGGCTCGTATGCGGGCGGTCGAGGTTGCAGTCGTTTCTCCATCTTTCGACGATTTGGCGGGCGTTTCGATGGTTGCTGAAGAGATGCTCACTAAGGCATTCGTCGCGCTAGGTGGTGGTGTTGCAACCCACCCTTCAGAACGACAGGTTCAGTGACGCGTTGGCGCGCTGGGTGCGGGCTCCCCGCGAGCGGCCCGGTCCCTCATCCGTTTGCGCCGCGCCAGCATGTTGAGCAGTTCGACGAGGCCCGAAAAAGTCATGGCCGCATAGATGTAGCCCTTCGGCACGTGGAAGCCGAGGCCATCGGCAATCAGCGTCATGCCGATCATCAGCAGGAAGGAAAGCGCCAGCATCACGATGGTCGGGTTGGCCTCGATGAAGCGGGCGAGCGGGCCCGAGGCAATCAGCATCAGCGTCACCGCGACGACAACGGCAATGACCATGATCGGCAGATGGTCGGTCATGCCGACGGCGGTGATGATGCTGTCGACGGAAAACACCAGATCGAGCAGCAGGATCTGGAAGATCGCGGCGGCAAAGCCGGTCTTCACCGCGCCGCCGACGATCCCGCCCGCATCTTCCTCCGGATCGACATTGTGGTGAATTTCCTTGGTTGCCTTCCAGACCAGGAACAGCCCGCCGGCGATCAGGATGATATCCTTCCAGGAAAACCCATGGTCAAAGGCCGTGAAAACCGGCTCTGTCAGCTGCACGATCCAGGCGACCGCGCCGAGCAGGACCAGACGCAGCACCAGCGCCAGGCCGAGGCCGATCCGCCGCGCGCGCTGACGATTGGCTTCCGGCAGCTTGTTGGTCAGGATCGAAATGAAGACGAGGTTGTCGATGCCGAGCACGACTTCCATCACGATCAGCGTCACGAGAGCGGCCCATGCCTCGGGCTGGGTGGCCAATACAAGAATGTCGTTCAAGTCAGTCTCCTCAAAAACCCGGCATGCAGCTGTGGCGAGGGTTTTCCCCGCTTTCGGAATCACGACGGAACAGCAGGCGTTCTATAACGCAAAATCCATCCCTTCACTATCAACGTAATTGACATTGACCAGTTCCCGCCGGTCTGCCGCTTGACAGTCCGCGCCGCGAGGAGCATTACCACACCAACCAATCGAACCCACGAGTTCGAATTCGCTATCTCCGCGCTGCCCCCTCCTCCCGTCAGCGCCAGAAAGGCTCTTTTCAACATGACGACTGAGACAGATGTGCACCCCGAACCGCGCCCGGCCGAGAAGAAGCGCGGCGGCGGGGTGCGTAAGATCATTTTTTCGCTGATCGGGATCGCGCTCATCGCCGGCGCCGGTTGGCTCGGCTATCACTGGTGGACCGACGGCCGCTTCATGGTTTCCACCGACGACGCCTATATCGAGGGCGACATCGCCATGATCTCCCCCAAGGTTTCCGGTTACGTCGAAAGCGTCGCGATTGAAAACAACCAGCGCGTCAGGAAGGGCGATCTTCTGGTCAAGATCGACGATGGCGATTACCAGAACGCGCTCGCCCAGGCTGAAGCGCAGCTCAACGCCCAGAATGTGGCGCTGAAGGCGACCGAGGCCCAGATCGCCGGCGCCAAGGCCTCGCTGGCGCAGGCCAAGGCCAACCGCGATGCGCTCGATCCGCAGATCGACAACGCCAAATCCGTGCTTCAGCGCGCCGATACCCTGCGCGAAAAGGGCGCGGCCACCGTCGCCGCCTTCGATGATGCAAGGTCGGCGCTCGATCAGTTGAAGGCCCAGGTCCAGGCCGCCGATGCAGCGGTTGAAGTCGCGAAATCCAATATCACGACGGCTGAGGCCGAACTTGCCCAGCAGCAGGCTGCCCTGCAGGAACGCAAGCTTGCGATCGACATGGCGAAGCGCAATCTCGGCTTTACCGAAATCCGCGCGCCCTTCGACGGCGTGTTCGGAAACAAGAATGTCCAGGTCGGCGATCTCGTTGCCTCCGGGACGCGGCTCGGCGCGCTGGTGCCGACCGACGACCTCTACGTCGTCGCCAATTTCAAGGAGACCGATCTCGACCGCCTCGGCGTCGGGGCGAAGGTCAAGGTCTCCGTTGACGCCTTCGAGAAAGACGACTTCACCGGTACGGTCGAGTCCTTCTCGCCGGCCTCCGGCGCCGTCTTCGCGCTGCTGCCGCCGCAAAACGCGACAGGCAATTTCACCAAGATCGTCCAGCGCCTGCCGGTGCGGATCTCGATCCCGAAGGACGTGCTGGACGGGCAGTATCTGAAGGCCGGGCTTTCGGTCACCGCCGAGGTCGACAGCCGCACCGCGCCCGATGGGACGATCGGCGAAACGATCGCCGCCAACCGCTGACATTCATCGCGGGCGCCTGACGCCCGCATATCCATCCCACGGATGCTTCAATGACAGATATAGCCGAAAACGCGCCGGCCACGGCGCAGGCGGGGGCAGTGCCCTCGGACCATGTTCCTATGCGCACATGGATCGCCTTCATCGTCATGGCGTTCGGCATGTTCATGGCGATCCTGGATATTCAGATCGTCGCCTCGGCGCTGTCGGATATCCAGGCCGGGATTTCGGCGAGCGCGGACGAAATCGCCTGGGTACAGACCTCCTACCTGATCGCCGAAGTGATCATGATCCCGCTGTCGGGCATTCTGGCGCGGATTTTTTCGACGCGGGTCGTGTTCAGCTTTTCAGCGGCGGCCTTTACCGCCTGCAGCGCGCTTTGCGCCACGGCCACCAGCATCGACCAGATGATCGTCTTCCGCGCGCTCCAGGGCTTCATGTCGGGCGGCATGGTGCCGGCGGTGTTTGCGGTTTCGTTCACCGCCTTTCCGCCGTCCAAGCGCTCGACCGTCATCCCCGTCGTCGGGCTTGTGGCGACGCTCGCGCCGACGATCGGCCCGACGGTCGGCGGCTATCTTGTCGCCGCCTTTTCGTGGCACTGGCTGTTCCTGATCAACGTCATCCCGGGCATTCTGGTGGCCGTCAGCGCTTGGCTGCTGATCGACTTCGACAAGCCCGACCTTTCACTGCTGAAGCGGTTCGACTGGCTGGGCCTTGCCGCCATGGCGACCTTCCTCGGCGCGCTCGAATATTTTCTGGAAGAGGGCAATATCAAGGGCTGGTTTACCGACGACGTCATCCGCTACGTGTTCGTCGCCATGCTCGTCGGCGGGGTCGTGTTCTTCTACCGCGCCTTCACAAGCCCCTCGCCGGTGGTCGATCTCAGGGCCTTCGGCAATTTCAACTTCGCGGTCGGCTCGGTCTTCTCGTTCTCGCTCGGCATCGGGCTTTACGGCCTCGTCTATCTGTTCCCGCTCTATATGGCGCGGATCCGCGGCTATGACGCGCTGATGATCGGGGAGACGATGTTCGTCACCGGCGCGTTCATGATGGCCACCGCCCCGGTTGCAGGCTTCCTGCAGAATAAGCTCGACCCGCGGCTGATGATGGGGGCGGGACTGGCGCTGTTTGCGCTGTGCACCTGGCAGATGACCCATATCACCGCCGACTGGGACTACTGGAACCTGTTCTGGCCGCAGGCGGGCCGCGGGGTGGCGCTGATGATCTCGATGATCCCGGTCTCCAACATCGCGCTCGGCACGCTGCCGCCGCAGGATATCAAGAACGCATCCGGCCTCTTCAACCTGACCCGCAATCTCGGCGGCGCCGTCGGGCTGGCCGTCATCAACACGCTGCTCAGCCGCCGCTCCGATTTTCATTTCGACCGGCTGGCGGAAACGGTAAACGCGGCGAGCGCCACGACACAGGAATGGGTCGACGCGCTGGCCGGGCTCTACAACAGCCACGGCATTGACGGCGAAAAGGCAGCGGTGCTGCAGCTCGACCAGATCGTCAGCCAGCAGGCGTGGCTGATGGCGTTCATCGATATCTTCACGATCCTGACGGTGCTGTTCGTCTGCCTGAGCTTCTGCATCATTCTCGTGCGCAAACCCAAGGCGGGGGCTGGCGGCGGCGGCCATTAGAGCGTCGGGCGAAAAAGGGAAATCCGGGTTTTCGTTAACCCGACGCGTCAGAATAAGGAATCTAGAGTCCCTCGGGTTGAAACGGGGAATGGTGCGCTTTCAACCTGAAGGCTTTTACGCCGGTCCCACCGCCTGCGGGCCGTAGCTTTTCATGAAGGTGCGGACGCCGCGCTCGGCCATCCGCTCGATATCAGCCCGCGGCGGCGGCCCGTCCATCAGCCCGAACAGCCGCATTTTCCAGAGATGACCGGTACACAGATCCAGCAATTGCTGGGCGGCGACGCGCGGCTCGGCGGCCGCCAGTTCTCCCGCCTCCGAGCGCGCGACTACGAACTCGGTCAGGGTATCGATCAGGTTGTCGGGATGGTCGCCGAAGAATGTGCGCACCAGTTCCGGGAAGCGCTCGGCAACGCCGATGGCGATCCGCATCGCCCTGATCGTTTCCTCGCAGGTCATGCCTGTCGCAAGCCGCTCGCCAAAGCGCGTCAGAACGTTTTCAACCGCATCATCCTCGGCCAGGGTCTGTCGCAGGTCCTCGAAGATACGCTGCTTGGCCTCCAGGATGATGGTCTGGAACAGTTCGCCCTTGTTTTCGAAATAGACGTAGATCGTGCCCTTGGAAACGCCGGCGGCCCGGGTTATGTCGTTCATGCTGGCGGCATCGAAACCGACATTCATGAACACCTGTCGCGCGCCCTCGAGTATCTGCGCACGCTTGGCCGGATCCTCGCCGGCCGCATGCCGGCCGATACGCCCGAAAACACAGCGGCCCGCTTCCTCATTCGGTCGACAGAAGCCGCCCTTGGCTTTTCCAAATCCCAAAATCGCCTCACTCGCCGGTGCGACCGAAAATCCCACCGTCAGCCTTGAATGTTCCCGCGGTCCGGCGAAACGCCGGACACATTTGTTGACTTATGCGGAACATATCTACGCATACGATGCGGGGCCGCTCAATTCAATGAATAATTGAACTGAGCGGTTCGACGGAATTCAGACCTTCCGCAACTCCTCGGGCGTATATTCATACGCCGTCGAGCAGAATTCGCAGGTCACCGTAATCTTGCCGTTTTCGGTGCTGTCCTCGATCTCCTCGGCCGTGAAGGCGCCGAGCACGTCGCGGATCTTCTCTCTCGAGCACGAACAGCGGTCGTAAACCCCGTGGGCGGGATAAACCGCCACGCCGCGTTCGTGAAACAGCCGGTAGAGCAGCCGTTCGGCGCCGATCTCGGGATCGGTGATCTCGTCGAGGTCGATGGTTTCGACCATGGCGCGGGCTTCCGACCAGGCATCGTCCGGATCGTGCGAAAGGAAGCCTTCGTCGCCATCGCCGCCCGGAAGGTCCGGCTGACGCATGCGCTCGGGCTCCTGCGGCAGGAACTGGGCCACCAGCCCGCCGGCCCGCCAGCTTTCGCGCGGCTGGCCGTCCTCGTCACGCGAAAACAGTTTCGCGACGCCAAGGCGCACCGCCGTCGGGATTTGCTCCGACTGGCGGAAATAGGCCATCGCGATTTCCTCAAGCGAGCGCCCGTCGAGTTCGACGATCCCCTGATAGGGTTGCATGAAGCCGCCCTGATCGATGGTGAAGGCAAGCACGCCCTTGCCGAGCAGCGCTTCCGGTTCGCTGCGCCCAGCGGCGATCGCGGCGTCGAGTGCGTCCTGATCGAACCGGGCGTAGCCGCGCAGCGCATCCGGGGTCGAGAAATCGGCGACCAGCAGATCGACCGGACCGTCGCCCTTGGTCTGCACGGTGAACTTGCCCTCGAATTTCAGCGACGTGCCGATCAGCGCCGTCAGCACCACGGCTTCGGCAAGCAGGCGGGCGACGGGCTCGGGATAAGCATGGCGCGCCAGCATTTTGTCGAGCAGCGGGCCGAGCTGGACCGTGCGGCCGCGCACATCGAGCGCATCCACCTGGAAGGGCACAACCATGTCATCACCGGCGAAACCGAGTTCGCCGAGTTGCGTTTCAAGATTTTCCATTGTTCAACTCCTTGCCCGGCAAGGCGGCGCTTCAATCGAACGCGCCGAGACACCAGGCCAGAACGGATTTCTGGGCATGAAGCCGGTTCTCGGCCTCGTCAAAGACGACCGATTGCGGGCCGTCCATCACCTCGTCAGTCACCTCCTCGCCGCGATGGGCGGGCAGGCAGTGCATGAATATGGCGTTGCCGTTCGCCTTTTTCATCAGGTCCGCATTCACCTGATAGGGCTGGAACACGTTGTGGCCGCGCGCCTTGTGCTCCTGGTTCATCGAAACCCAGGTGTCGGTGACGACGCAGTCTGCGCCGGCGACGGCTTCGGCCGCGGTATCGAAGAAATTGACCTCCGCCCCTTCCGCGCGCGCCCAGTCCACAAACCGCATTTCCGGCTCGGAGCCCTGCGGCACGGCAATGTTCATGCGATAGGAAAACCGCCCTGCCCCTTCAAGAAAGGAATGCAGTACATTGTTGCCGTCGCCGGTCCAGGCGATGGTCTTGCCTGCCACTGGGCCGTTATGCTCCTCGAAGGTCTGCAGGTCGGCCATGATCTGGCAGGGATGGGTCGCATCCGTCAGCCCGTTGATCACCGGCACGGTGGCGGTTTCGGCAAGTTCCAGCAGCCGGTCGTGATCGGTGGTGCGGATCATGATCGCATCGACATAGCGCGACAGCACCTTCGCGGTGTCGCCGATCGTCTCCGCCCGGCCGAGCTGCATGTCCTTGCCCGAAAGCACCAGCGTCTCGCCGCCGAGCTGACGCATGCCGACGTCGAAGGAGACCCGGGTGCGCGTCGAAGGCTTCTCGAAGATCATCGCCAGCACCTTGCCGGCAAGAGGCTTGTCCGCGGTGCCAGCCTTCTGGGCGGTCTTTCGGCTCGCCGCATCGTCGAGAATGCCGCGCAGCGCGGATTTCGAAACGGCGGAGAGATCGAGAAAATGCCTCGGATTGGACATGGAACTACTCTTTCACAGATAGAACTTCGTTTTGCGCGCGTCGCGACGGAAAGCCGGAAGCCACCGGTCGCGCACTAGGCGGCCGAGAGCTTTTCGGCGGCACGGCCCAGCCGGGCGATGCCTTCGCGCGCTTCCTCGGCCGAGACCGTCAGCGGCGGCAACAGCCGGATGACATTGTCGCCGGCAGGCACGGACAGCAGCTTTTCCTCGCGCATGGCGGCAGCGAGATCGCCGGCAGGCACATTGGCCTTGATGCCGAGCATCAGGCCTTCGCCGCGGATTTCGCCGATCACGCCCGGATAGCGGTCCTTCAACGCGGCAAGCCCCTGCTTGAAGACCAGACCCACGTCGCGGACATGCTCCAGGAAACCGTCTTCCAGCACCACGTCGAGCACCGCGTTGCCGACGGCCATCGCCAGCGGATTGCCGCCAAAAGTGGTGCCGTGCACGCCCGGTACCATGCCGGATGCGGCCTCCTCCGTCGCGAGGCAGGCGGCCACGGGAAACCCGCCGCCGATGCCCTTGGCAATCGCCATGATGTCCGGCGCCACCCCGGTCTGTTCATAGGCGAACAGCGTTCCGGTTCGCCCGACGCCGGTCTGGACCTCGTCGAAGATCAACAGCAGGCCGTGCTCGTCGCAAAGCACGCGCATGGCCTGGAGGAAAGCCTTGTCGACGATGCGTACGCCGCCCTCGCCCTGGATCGGCTCGATCATCAACGCCGCCGTTTCCGGCGTGATCGTGGCCTTCAGCAGATCGAGATCGCCGGCCGGGATCTGGATGAAGCCGGGCGCCTTGGGGCCGAAGCCCTCCATGTATTTCGCCTGCCCGCCGGCCGCGATCGTTCCCAGCGTACGGCCATGGAAGGCGCCCTCGAAGGTGATGATGTCGATCTTCTCCGGATGGCCCTTGGCATAATGATAGCGGCGCGCGGTCTTGATCGCCGTCTCAAGCGCCTCGGCGCCGGAGTTGGAGAAGAACACCTTGTCGGCAAACGTTGCCGCCGTCAGACGTTCGGCGAGCTTTTCCTGCCCCGCGACCTGATAGAGGTTGGAGACGTGCCAGAGCTTTTCGGCCTGGCCCTTCAGTGCCTCGACCAGATGCGGATGGGCATGGCCGAGCGAATTGACGGCAACGCCGGCGGCGAAGTCGAGATATCGCTCGCCCTTGTCCGTGATCAGCCATACGCCTTCGCCGCGCTCGAAATTGAGCGGTATTCTGGCGAACGTATTATAAAGAGGCGATGCTCCGGACATGGCGGTGAAACTCCGACAAGATGACAGGGGCGCTTTTTGACCGCCCGCAGAAATTAAAAATGCCGCCTCAAGGCGGCGGCAGGCCCTATATTGTCATGTCCGCCTCCAATGTCAACAAACGCGGTGGCGTCCGGGTGTTTCGGCGGTGCGGCCTCAGGTTTCAGGCGCGCCAGAACAAAAGTCACCAAGTTGGGGAAAACCATGGAAAACGATTCGCGCGATTCCCCTTCACCTTGCCACGCCCCGACCATAGGCCTACCTTACGAGCCAACAGAATACTGCAAGCGGCGGATCTGATTACCCGGATTGGCGACATTTTCCTGTTTCGGACGTGTTTCGGAGCATGACGCCGGATTCCGCCCGCAATAGCCGGAGACGATATTATGAGCTGGACAGATGATCGCGTCGAAAAACTCAAACAACTCTGGTCGGAGGGCCTGAGCGCGAGCCAGATCGCCAACCAGCTTGGGGGCGTCACCCGCAACGCCGTGATCGGCAAGGTGCACCGCCTGTCGCTGCCCGGTCGCGCCAAGAGCGGCGGCGCGCCGTCACAGTCGCCAACGCGGGTGACGGCGCGCAACACCACGCCGCCGAGGGCGCCGAATTTCGCCTCGCGCGCCGCTGGCCACCGCCCGACCGCCGCGCCGCAGCAGACCGCATCGGCGGCCCCGCGCACCGTGGGCGCCACGGCACTCAAGCACGATATCGAGGCCGATGCCGTTCCGGCCAGACGTCAGCAACCGACGCCCAACAATGTCGTCGTACCGATCATGAAGAAGGTCGCGCTCACCGAACTCACCGAGATGACCTGCAAATGGCCGGTCGGCGATCCGACCCAGGATGATTTCTATTTCTGCGGCTGCGAAGCGCCCGAGAATACGCCCTATTGCAGCTACCACGCCAAGCTCGCCTATCAACCGGTCAGCGAGCGCCGCCGCGCGGGCTGAAGCCGCTGCAGACCGTATCTGTGGAAAGCGCCTTCGGGCGCTCGGACCGCTGACAAACCATATTGCAGACACCTTGAGTTTCCCTACCCCTCCGCCCGTCACCCCGGACTTGATCCGGGGTCCAGGGCTATGGAACGCCATACGTGCAAGGGGGTTGTCGTTATAGCCCTCGAAATTTGGCCCTGGATGCCGGGTCAAGCCCGGCACGACGGAAATATCTGTCAGGGCCTTTGTCAACAAACCGGGCGCCTTCGGGCGCTTTTTGGACGGCCGTGAAGACAATCGCCTCTCATCCATCCCAGCCGATGACCGTCAGCCCCGGCCATAGCGTCTTCCAGCGTTCGGCCTTGTTCTCGTAGACCTCGCGCGACGCCTGGGTCTTGTTCGGCCGCGCCACGGCGTTGACGAGATCGGCGAGGCCGAACGGCGCATCGCATTCGAAACCGCCGGCTTTCGGCCTGATCCCGAGCGCAGTGGCCGTGGTCGGAAAGGTAGCGATCGCTTCGCCGACGCCTTCATAAGGGGCGATGTCAAAGCCGAAACGATCGCCGTACCAAAGATGAACCCTGGCCTCGTTCTTGACGTCGATCCAGGCGGGAACAGTGGAAAACGCCGCGCGAATGCGGGCGGCATGGCGGGCTTCCGCCCGTTCCGACAGGTCATTCGGATCGAAATAGACGATGTCGATGTCGGCAATTCCATGCGCCGGGTCCATGCCGAACCGGCGGTTCCAGACCGTCTGCGCGAGAGCGCCGGCAACCAGCCAGCAGTCCGGAAGATCGATCAGGCTCCAGTTTTCCAGAAACGGCCTCAGAAGCGGGCTTTGCGATGCCGCCTCAATCAGCTCTGCAAAATCATCCCTCATTCCGCCCCGCCATGACGATCCGGTCGCTATGGGTGTAGACGCTGAAGCCATCACCGCGCGCCGTGGCGATCAGCGTCAGGCCGGCGGCCTCGGCGGTCGTAACGGCAAGGGCTGTCGGCGCAGAGATCGCGATCAGCACCGGGCTACCGGCGATCGCCGCTTTCTGCACCATTTCCACCGAAAGCCGGCTGCTGACCACAATCGCGCCCTCGCCCGCATCGACGCCCTCGCGCGACAGCGCGCCGATCAGCTTGTCGAGCGCATTGTGGCGGCCGACATCCTCCCGGACAGCCATCATGCCATGGCCCGGACGATAGAAGCCCGCGCCATGCACCGCGCGGGTGGCGGCAAACAGCGGCTGGGCGCGCGAAAGCCCATCGACGGCGGCGTTCACCTCGTCGTCGCGCAGGCGGAAGTCCGGGGCTGCGACCTTCGGCACGTCCCGCACCGCAGCCTCGATGCTCTCGAGCCCGCAAAGCCCGCAACCGACGGGACCGGCCATCGAGCGGCGGCGGGCGGCAAGCGCCTCGGAGCGATCCGCCCGCAGCGTGATCTGCACATCGATCCCCTTGTCCAAAGGAACGACATCGACGTCCTCGATCTCCCCGCAATCCCTGATGATGCCTTCGGTCAGGCTGAAGCCACAGGCGAAATCGACGAGGTCGGCGGGCGTCGCCATCATCACGGCATGGGTCGAGCCGCCATAGCTCATCGCCACCGCCGTTTCGCCCGCAAGGGGGCGGTCAGTCGCATCTTCCCTGCTTCCATGCGTGAACAGTGGCGTCAGGGGCTTTACCTCTCCCGCCATCGCATCACACCATGATCGGTTTGGGAAGCTGACGCTCGCCCTTCAGAAGGGCCGCGATCAGCGTCAATGAGGAGGCGAGTTCCAGTTCGCTCGAGGCGGCCAGCGCCACCCGGATCGCGGGCGCTGCGGCATCGCGCCCGACATGGAAGCTCGAACCGGCCGCAACCGCGACGCCCCGGCTTTTCGCCCGCTCGATCGTCGTCGCCTCGGTGATGCCGTCGGGCAGCGGTATCCAGACATGGAGCGCGCCCGGCGTCATCCGGCAGGCGATACCGGTAAGCGATTTTTCGGCGATCGCGCGGCGGCGCGTCAGGGCCTGGCGCTGCCAGTTGACGAGTTCGATCGCGGTGCCATCGATAATCCAGCGGCTGGCGATCTCCGCCATGACCGGGGTCGCCACCCAGTTGGTTGCCAGATAGCGGTTGGAAACGGCGGCCGCAAAGCGATCGGGTGCTGCCAGAAACCCGCAGCGCAGCCCCGGGATCGTGTTCTTGGACAGGTCTGTCATGTAAAGCGTACGCTCCGGCGCAAACGCCGCGACCGGCGGCGGACGATTTTCGACGAGCGGTCCGAGCACATCGTTTTCGATGATGGCGAGGTCGAGCCTGCGGGCGATCGCCGCGATCGCGCGGCGGCGCGGCGCGCTCATGACAATCGCCTGCGGGCCGGCGGCGGACGGCTGAAGGAAGATCGCCCTGAGGCGCTTCCTGCCCGCAACCGCCTCGAGCGCGGCCGGCACGATGCCCTCCTCGTCCACCTCCACACCCTCGAGATCGATGCCGAGATAGCCGGCGAGCGGGCGCACCATCGGATGGGTAAGCGCCTCCACGGCGAGCGCCGAACCCGATGGAACGACGCTCATGAACGCCGCCGTCATCGCATCGCTGGAGCCGTTGGTCACCGTGATGCCGTGGGCATGGGCCTTCAGCCCGCAGGCGGCAAGCCAGTTGGTCCCGGCCATGCGATAGCGCCGGAACAGCGCGTTGGGCATCATCGAAAAGGCCAGTTCCGGCGGCATGGTGGCGCCGAGATCGGCGAAGGCCGCGCGGAATTTGGCGAGGCTGCGGCTTTCGCAGACCGGCTTCAGAACCGAAAGGTCGATGACGCCGCTACCGCCCTCGGTCAGGTAGGGCCGCTCGGGCGCCACCGGTTCGGCCTTGATATAGGAGCCGCGTCCGACCTCGCCGACCACCATGCCGCGGCGCGAAAGTTCCTCATAGGCCCGGCTGACGGTCTGCACCGAAACCTTGAGATCGGCCGCCATCTCGCGTTGCGGCGGCAGGCGCATGCCATCGATCAGCAGTCCGTTGCGCACGGCGGCGGCGATCTGCTCGGCGATGGAAAGATAGGCCGGCCGTTTGATCAGTCTGGGATTCGGGCGCCATTTTGTCATGACCGGATGGTGGGACAAATCCGGCGCAATGACAAGCGCCGGGGAGCGGGCAGGTGACTGAAAGGCAATGCCAAAGCCATGGAATGATTAACACTTCCAAAACCGAGGACGGGCTTGAGAAAAACGCTCGCAGCGCGTCCGTCCCCGGATGGCTTTGCTTGGCGGCATAAACCATCTAGAAGACCCGCATTGAAACCGGCGACAGGGCGGCCATGTCCGAAAGCAAAGTGAAAACCGCGATAACCGAGACCGAGGCGCTGGTGGCGCGCGGTCTCGTGCCCACTGATGCCGCCGAAGATATCGCAACCGTCGCCGAAAATTTCCGGATCCGCATCCCCGCCCATATTCTGTCGGCGATCGACACGGTGGCCGCCGATGATCCGCTGGCGCGCCAGTTCGTGCCGGATGTGCGCGAACTTGAGACCTATGACGGGGAGATGGACGACCCGATCGGCGATGGCGCGTTCGAGCGCGCAAAGGGCGTGACCCACCGCTATCCGGACCGGGTGCTGCTGAAGCCGACCCATGCCTGCCAGGTCTATTGCCGTTTCTGCTTCCGCCGCGAAACCGTGGGCGAGCCGGAGGCAGCTCTCGACCGGGAAGAGCTAGCCGCAGCGCTCGATTATATCCGGGCCCATGGCGAAATCTGGGAGGTGATCCTGTCGGGCGGCGATCCGCTGGTGCTGTCCGATCGCAGGCTTGCCGCGCTGATGCTGGCGCTGGGACAGATCGATCATGTCGCCGTGATCCGCATCCACACCCGCGCGCCGCTGGTCACGCCCGAGCGCATCATCGATGATCTCGTCGCCGCGCTGAAGCAGGCGGGCAAGACGGTCAACATCGTCATCCATGTCAACCATCCGCGCGAACTGACGGAGGCGGTGCGCGCGGGGCTGGCGCGTCTTGCCGATGGCGGCATTCCGCTGTTCGCCCAGACCGTGCTGCTGAAGGGCATCAATGACGAGGCCGAAACGCTGGCGACCCTGTTCAAAACGCTCGTCGTCAACCGGGTCAAGCCGTATTACCTGCACCATCTCGACAAGGCGAAGGGCGTTGCCCATTTCGCCGTGCCGATTTCGCGCGGCCAGGCCCTGATGCGGGCATTGCAGGGCACGATCTCGGGGCTCTGCCTGCCGACCTATGTGCTCGACATTCCGGGCGGCCAGGGCAAGGCCCCGATAGGCCCCTGCTATCTGGAGGCAACTGGCGACGGCGAATACCGGGTCACGGATTACCAGGGCGGAAAACATTCCTATTCCGACTGGCGGTAAGCGCCAGTTTAGCCGCGCCCGCCGCCGGATCGAGCGCCGGAAAACGCGCGCAGTCGCCGAGACTTCCGGCGATTGTCGCGCCGATCACCGGCGAAAGCCGCAATGCGCCGCCGGTAAAGGCAACCGGACGATCCCCGCCGCGCTTGCGCAGCAGATGGCCGAGACGCGCCAGCTCACGCCCCGCCTTGCGCAGCAAAGTAGCCGAAAAATCGTCGCCGGCTTCGGCCGCCTCCGCCACCGCCCGGGCCATCTCGCCGATGCGCCCTCTGTCGCCGGCATAGACCAGCGCCCTGATATCCGGCCAGCCGGAGCCGCCGGCGTGGCGATAGAGGGCTTCCGCAAGCCGCGCCATGTCGCCCGGCGCGCCGTCCTCGTCAAGCCTGCGGTAAAGCGCGCGGATCGCGGAAAGCGCGATCCATCCGGCCGATCCCCCGTCATCGATCAGCATGCCGCGCCCGCCGACCCGAAGCCTGCCGCCATCCACATCGATATGAAGACCGATCACGCCGGTGCCCGCGGCGACGATATGCCCTTCGCCGGGCGCAAACAGGCAGCGATAGGCCAGTTCGATATCGTCAAGGATGAACAGTTTGTCCGGCGGGAGGGCGCATGCGCGGCAGACAAGGTCCGCGACCTCGCTTCGTGTCTGCGGATCATAGCCGGTGAGGCCGAATACGGCGCTCGCCGCCGGCCCCGGCATCGCCCCGGCGATCCCGGCAAGCGCCGCCTCAAGGACTTTCCGGGCGGCGGGATCATGCACCAGTCCGCCCGCGCCGGGCACAGCGCCCCGGGCGACGATCGCGCCCGTCGCGTCGGCCACCGCATAGCGTGAGGCCGTGCCGCCGATATCGCAACCAAGATAACAAGCGCTCATGTTCAACCGCTCCCGGCTCCGTCTTACGCGGGATGAGCAGTCGTGTCATCTTCGCCCGGCTTGAAACCCCGGCTCACGGGTCGGTGTTGATAAAATTCACACCTCACATCCCCGCATCCCCGCATCCCCGCATCCGTCACCCCGGCCTTGAGCCGGGGTCCAGGGCCACTTGTGCGTCCTCATGAAAAAGAGTCTTTTGCGCGCAAAGACTTGCGCGCGCTGGATCCCGGCTCAAGGCCGGGATGACGGCAGAGTTTGTCAGCCGCCTCACCACGGCCGGGGGCCGGAAAAACCTTCCGGTGCGGCCCTCAGGCGGCGACGGTGCGCGCCTCGATCTCCTCGAGCGTGATGCCCTTGGTCTCCGGTGCTGCGGCGATCGCGTAGATGATGCCGACGACGCAGAAGAAGGTGAAGATCGCGAAGGTTCCGACAATCCCGATACCGGCAAGCAGTTCCGGAAACGTCAGCGCCACCAGAAAGTTGAAGAACCAGTTGGCAACCGAGGCAAGCGCCATCCCGCGCGGGCGCAACCGCAGCGGAAACAGTTCCGCCATGTAGAGCCAGGGCAACGGGCCGAGGCTGACGGCGAAGAAGGCGATGAAGGCGAAGATGCCGATCAGCGCGAGATAGGGGGTTGCCGCGACATCCGCCATCGTCGCCCCGGTGACAAGCGCCATCGACAGCGCGGTTCCGATGAAGCCGAGGATCAGCAGCTTGCGCCGCCCCATGCTTTCCACCAGAAACATCGCCACAATGGTGAGCGCGACGTTGACGACGCCGATGCCGACGGTTGCCAGAAGATCGGTGGTGGTGCCGGAAAAGCCGGCATTCTTGAAGATTTCCGGGGCGTAATAGATGATCGCGTTGATGCCGGAAAGCTGTTGCAGCACGAACACGATCATGGCGAAACTCGTCACCGGCAGGATGCCGCGCTTCAGGAAACTGCTCCAGGCGGGCGCGGCCTCCTGGTCTTTCGCGCTTTCCTGTATTTCGGTAATGATCTGGTCGACCTCGGCGGGCGATGATTCCGGCTGCAGCTTTGCAATAATCTCACGCGCCTTGTCGGCGTTGGAATTCAGCGTCAGCCAGCGCGGCGTTTCCGGCGACAGCAGGATGCCGACCAGCGCCACGATCGACGGGAACACGCCGACGCCGATCATCCAGCGCCAGTCGCCCGCCCCGCCGAAGGCCGCGTCCGACATGTAGGACACCATGATGCCGATGGTGATCATCAGTTGGAAGGCCGAGACGATGGTGCCGCGAATGCGCGCCGGCGCGACCTCGGCCAGAAACATCGGCGCGGTCATCGCCGAGGCGCCGATGCCGACGCCTATCACGAGGCGGGCAAGGGTCAGGACATACTGGTTGAAGGCAAGCGCGGAGATCAGCGAGCCGACCAGAAAGATGATCGCTCCCAGGATCAGCATCGGCTTGCGTCCGTACCGATCGGTGGTGATCATGGCAAGGATGGTGCCTGCGACCGCGCCGAGCGGTACGGCAGAGGTGATCACGCCTTCCATGAAGGCCGACACCGTGAAATCCTGCTTGATGAACGGCAACGCGCCGGAAATCACGCCCTGGTCGAAACCGAAGAGCATGCCGAACAGCGCTGCCACAATGACGATGGCGATTAACATCGAGTTTCCTCCGCTCTGACGGCAGATCCTGACTGTCGCCGCCCCTTACGCATATGGCCCTGTTTGTTAACCGCGGCTGAAAAACCGCGGCCGGCCTTGAACCACAAGTTGAAAATGGAAACCGCCCCCCTTGTCAAATCCTTTCGGGCTTTGGTCGGTATATTAGCGGGCACTTCCGTCTATGCCGCCGTGGCTCTTGACCTCCGCCCCCCGCGCGGCATAGATAGCCTCATCCGAGGGGTGTGTTTTTAAAACACTGAGATGGCCGATGGCCGAACCCTTGAACCTGATCCGGGTTATGCCGGCGTAGGAACGGAGTTTGGTCTTGAGCGACACGCCCAGAAAATCAGCCTCTATTGACGCCTCCGCTGCCCGGCCATGCCGGGGAGAGCGGGATTGAAGCGTACCCTTTCGGCTGTTCTCACCTTTTTGACGATCGTGATCGGGCTCCTTGCGCTTTGGCAGGCGATCATCGTTCTCGGCGACCTGCCGCGCTATATCCTGCCGCCGCCGCTCGCCGTGCTCGCAAAGATCGGCACCGCCCATGCCATGCTGCTTGAAGAGGCGCTGGTGACGCTCAGGGAAATCCTGGCGGGTTTTGCGATCGGCGCTGTCTTCGGCGCGGCGGCGGCCATTTTGATATCGGCCTTTCCCCGGATCGGCCGTTTCATCTGGCCCGTGCTGGTGGTGCTGCAATCCTTTCCCGTGTTCGTGATCGCGCCGATGCTGGTGCTCTGGTTCGGCTTCGGCATCGCTTCCAAGGTGGTGATGACGACGATCATCGTGTTCTTCCCCGTCGCCTCCAGTTTCGCCGACGGACTGCGGCGCACCGATCCGGAAGTGGTGGCAGCGGCAAGGCTCGATGGCGCCGGGCATTTCGAGATGCTGCGCTTCATCCGCCTGCCGCTGGCGCTGCCCCAGCTGTTTTCCGGCCTCAGGATCGCGGCCCCGCTGGCCCCGCTTGGCGCCGTCGTCGGCGAATGGGTGGGCTCTGCCGGCGGGCTCGGCTTTCTCATGGTCCAGGCCAATGCCCGCATGCAGACCGAAACCGTGTTCGCCGCCATGCTGATCCTGGCGCTCGAAGCCGTGCTGTTTCGAAAGGCGGTGGATCTCGCCGCTCCCTTCTTCACCCGCTGGTCGCATGAGGATTGAGCGGCCGGCTCGAACATATAGGAGAATGACATGCTGAAGAAATTCGCGCTCGCCGCAGCCCTTGCCGTTGCGCAGGGTCTTGCGCCGGGACTGGCAAGTGCCGCCGACAAACTCGACGTGATCCTGGAATGGTATGTGAACCCTGACCACGCGCCGCTGGTGATTGCCGCAGAGAACGGCTATTTCGCCGATCAGGGGCTCGACGTTGAACTGCTCCCGCCGTCCGACCCTTCCATGGTGCCGCGCATGGTGGCGGCCGGCAAGGTCGATATCGGCATTCACTACCAGCCCAACCTCTATCTCGATCATGAGGCCGGCATCGATATCGTCCGCTTCGGCACACTCGTCTCGACCCCGCTCAACACGCTGACGGTGCTTTCGGACGGGCCGATCAAGTCCGTTGCCGACCTGAAGGGCGGGAAGATCGGCTTTTCGGTCGCGGGCATCGAGGACGCGGTCGTGGCCACGATGCTTGAAAACGCCGGCCTTGCCAAAGACGACATCACCCTCATCAACGTCAATTTCGCGCTCACCCAGTCGCTGCTTTCCGGGCAGGTCGACGCGACCATCGGCTCATTCCGCAACATCGAACTGCCGCAAATGCGGATCGCGGGCCACGAAGGCAAAGCCTTTTTCCCGGAAGAGCATGGCGTACCGATCTATGACGAACTGATCTACGTGACCCGCAGCGAGCTTCTCGACGATGACCGGCTGCCGCGCTTCCTTGAAGCGGTGGAAAAGGCGACGGTCTTCATCGTCAACCACCCGGACGAGGCGTGGAAAAGCTTTGCCAGCGCCTATCCCGATCTCGACGACGAACTGAACCGGCAGGCCTTCGCCGCGTCCGTCGTCCGCTTCGCCAAGCGCCCCGCCGCCTTCGATACCAAGCGATACGAACGTTTCGGCGCATTCATGGCCGAAAACGGACTGATTTCCGAAGCTCCGGCGGTAGCTTCAATTTCGGTTTCGCTATCGCAGGAAAAGTGAACCGGCCTCAAATCGCCACAAAAGCACATTATAAAGAAATGAAAGAGGCGGCTTGCGGGCCGCCTCGCCATTTCGGTCTTTTGTTACAAAAATTGCGGCGATACCGCCCTGCAAAGACCGATCTCTACCCCTCGCGACAGGAGATCGGATCATGAAACTTGCCGGCCTCGTGCTGGTGGTGGTCGGGCTCGCGGGCCTTACCATTCGCATCATACTCTATAACTACCGCGACGTTGCCGGCACGATCGAGGGCAGCCTGCTGACCCCGCTTGCCCATCTGGCAATCGCCGCCGGCGCTGCCCTGCTCGCGCTTCACTTCGTCTACCGGGTGCTGCGCCACGTGTTGCATCACTGAACGGCTGGAAAAGACTGGAGCATTGGTCGATTGGAGCGTCTTTTGTGCCTCGTTCGGACGCACAAAGGATCAGGTTCATCCGTCATGCCGGCCTTGAGCCGGCATCCAGGGCCGCTTGTGGCGGCCGGTGAGAAAAGTCCTTGCGCGCAAAGGCTCGGCACTTTCTGGACCCCGGCTCAAGGCCGGGGTGACGGCGGAGAGAGAGGCATCGCCGCGATCGCAAACAGGGTTTGTCAAAAAGCGGCGGATTCCACTTTTTCGCCCGCCCCCCTATATCCGTTTGCCCGCACGGGCATTTTCGGTGCGCTCGACGAAGGACGCGACATCGCGATCGGCGGGATAGAGTTCGAGATAGCGCCGCCACACCTCAACCGCCGCCTGTTCCCGCCCGGTCCTGTCGAGGATTGTCGCCATCAGCCCGAGCGCGCCGAAATCGCGCGGCTCGAATGACAGCGAGGTGCGGATATCATCCATGGCCCGCTCGAGATCGCCATGGGTATAGTGCAGGACGGCGCGCTTGCGGTAGGGCGCGGCCTCATCGGGCCTCAGCGCAATCGCCTCCGACAGGAAATCGAGCGCTGACGCGGTGCGGCCGTTATTCTCCGAATCATCCGACCATTCGATCAGAAGGGAAACCGTGGGGCTCGGCGAGCGGTCGAGATATTCGTCGATCTGGCGGGCTAGATCGGCCGCCCTTCCGGCATCGCGGGTGCGTTTCAGCCGCTGGTAGAGCCTGTCCAGCGGATCGGCATCGGTCGCAACGGTCGTATCAGGGATCGTGGAAACCTGATCATCTGCGGCAGGCCCCTCGGCAAGCGCCGGCAACGGACCGGCAGCAGTCAGGGCAGCGACAATCAGAAAGGCAGGCGTAAAAAAGCGCATGACGGGAATGGTATCCCGTCATGGCAAAAGGTCAAACAGTTATTGCGCTGATGGTCTCAGCCCTGACGGGCCTTGAAGCGCGGATTCTGCTTGTTGATGATGTATACTCGGCCCTTGCGGCGCACCAGACGGTTTTCCCGGTGACGGGACTTGAGCGCCTTGAGCGAATTCTTGATCTTCATGTTTTCGATCCGCTGTTTGTGCCGCTCTCGACTGATCAGTAAAGGCGGTCAGTATTGATATTCAAAGGCGCGCCTTGAAAAAGCGCGCCCGACATTGGCCGCTACCTAGCGAATGATCGTCGCCAAGTCAACCGTCGCAACGCTTTTCGATGACGGTAACATGGCCCATTTTGCGCCCCGCCCGCGTTTCGGCCTTGCCGTAGAGATGGACCAGCGCGCCGGGGGTCGCCATCCACGCCGGAATCCGCTCCATATCGTCGCCGATGATATTGTGCATCACGCAATCGCTGTGGCGTACGGGATCGATCAGCGGCAGGCCACAGATGGCGCGGATGTGCTGCTCGAACTGCGAAATCACGCAGGCCGCTTCGCTCCAGTGGCCGGAATTGTGGACGCGCGGGGCGAATTCATTGGCAATCAGCCTGCCGTCGCGGGCAACGAACAGCTCCAGCCCCAGCACCCCGACATAATCGAGCCCGATCAGAAGCCGCTCCGCCGCCTCGCGGGCAGCCTCGCTGATGCCTGCGGAGACATTGGCGGGAACGCTGGATGTCCGCAAAATGCCGTCGCTGTGGACATTCTCGGCCGGATCGAAGCACACGATCGTTCCGTCGATGCCGCGCGCGGCGATGACCGAGATTTCCCGGTCGAAATCGATCCACTCCTCGAAGATCGCGGGCGCGCCCGCAAGGGCCGCAAAAGCGGCCTCCGGGTCATTGCCCGTCCCGGCAAACACCCACTGCCCCTTGCCGTCATAGCCCAAGCGACGGGTCTTCATCACGCCGCGTCCGCCGAATGTCTCAAGCGCGCCCGCAAGGTCATCGGCGGTATCGACGGCGCGGAAGCCGGCGGTCGCGATGCCGCTGTCGTTGAGGAACGTCTTTTCGGTCAGGCGATCCTGCGACACGGAAAGCGCGCGGGCCGGGGGATAGACGGGCCGTTCGGCGGACAGAAGCGCGGCGCTTTTTTCCGGCACGTTTTCGAATTCATAGGTGATCGTGTCGCAAGCGCGCGCAAGCTCGGCAAGCGCCGCCTCGTCATCATAGGCGGCCACGATATGGCGGCCCGCGACCTGGGCGGCCGGGCAATCCGCCTGCGGCTCCAGAATCACGGTGCGGATCGAGAGCCGGGCGGCGGCCATGGCCAGCATGCGGCCAAGCTGGCCGCCGCCGATGATACCGATGGTTTTCATGGAGCTCAGTCGTCCTTGTCGATGGGATATTCGGCAACGCTTGCCGCCTGACGAACACGATACTCGTCAAGCCTGCCCGCAAGTTCGGGATCGGCAAGCGCCAGAACCGCGGCGGCCAGCAGCGCGGCATTGACCGCGCCGGCCTTTCCGATGGCGAGCGTTCCGACGGGAATGCCCGCCGGCATCTGCACGATCGACAGCAGGCTGTCCTGGCCGGAGAGCGCGCGCGACTGCACCGGCACGCCGAACACCGGCAGCGGCGTCAGCGCCGCCATCATGCCCGGCAGATGGGCCGCCCCGCCAGCACCGGCGATGATGATCTGAAAGCCCTCGGCGCGGGCGCTGCGGGCGAATTCATACATCCGGTCCGGCGTGCGGTGGGCCGACACGATCCGGGCATCGTAATCGATGTCGAGAATATCGAGAATGTCGGCGGCGTTCTTCATCGTTTCCCAGTCGGACTGGGACCCCATGACGATGGCGACAGGCGGATTCTTGATCGGGCTCATCGGCATTCCATTGTTTCAACATATTCGACGAATGTGGCAGCGGCCGACCATGCGTCGTTTCGGGTGAAACCCGCTCTAGCATCAAACGTTTTCGGTGAAAAGCAAGGCGCCGGAGACATTGGATGAGGCGTGGCAAAATGCCCCCACAAAATCACATTTCCGCCTTCGACAAACGTCTTCGATCATGGCATGCTGATATTGCACTTTGATGACGAGACGCCGCATCCGGCGGCGCCAAACAAAGGAAGGACGTGTGCAATGACAGTTCAGACTCATCTTGCCGCTCTTGAGGAAAAGCATTCCGAACTCGAGAAGAAGCTTAACGACGTAATGGCTTCGCCGTCCAGCCGCGACCAGGAGATCGCATCGATCAAACGTAAAAAACTCCACCTGAAAGACGAGATGGAGCGCTTCCATCACCCCACCAGTTGAGACACCCCCCTGTCCTCAAGCGCCCCGGCATTAACCGGGGCGTTTTTGTTTGGGGCGACGCCCGGCCAGGGCTTTCGCTCTTGCGGCCACCTCGTTCTCGCAGGCGTCGGGATCTGGAACCGGCGCGAAGGCGGCAATCGTCACCGGCTCGGCGGCATCGGCAAGGTGGTAGACGGCGCAAGCGCTGAACGGCCCGCCGCCGGTGTGGCCGACAACTCTACCGACGCCCCGCATGGCTCCGGCCATCACCCCGAGCCCGTAGCCGGTCTTTGACCAAGGCCGCCCGGCAAGCAGACCACCCAGCGGAAAGGCCGCGACCATCGTCTCCACAAGCGCCGGCGAAAACAGACGCCCCGCGACAATGCCCGCAAGAAGCCGCACCGCTGCCTCCGCAGGGCCAACCAGACAGCCGTGATAGACCCAGTTCGGATCGTAGACTTCGCCATCGACACCTTCGGACCGGGCGAAATCTGCCCGGGTTTCGGCGAGAAAAACCCCATCGATCGCGAGCGGATGGAACAGCTTGCGATCGAGCAGGGCGCCAAGCGCCATGCCGGTGCGCTGCTCGAGAAAGGCGCGTATCACAAGATAACCGATATTGCTGTAGGACCAGCCCCGGTCCGGCGCAAACAGAACGCGGTCGGCGTCGGCTTCACGCAACAGCCAGTCGCGCGACCAGGCATCGCCGCCTTCGGCAACCGCATTTCTGTAGCTTTCAAGCCCTGTATAGTCGCCGAAGCCGCCGCGATGCTGAAGCAACTGCCGGACCGTTGCGGGACTTCCGGGCGGGACATCGTCAAGCGAAAGGGCTCCCTCCTCGACAAGGCAAAGGCAGGCGGCGGCGATCGCGGTTTTGGAAAAGCTCCACCAGGCATAAAGCCTGTCCGATGCGCCCGTCAGTTCCAGCGACCCGGAACCAGAGAGCAGCACGGCGGCGGCGCTCAAGCCTCGCCGTCCTTGGTTCGCCTTTTCATCACGCCGATCCTGAGCATCACCTCGCGCGGAATATCGTAAGTCGACTTCAGATGATGGTCGGTGCGAAGCCCCAGATAGTCGCGCTGGATGAACAGCGCGAAGGCGCAGTCAGCCGCCGCCTGCACCAGTTCGTCGCGGTCCTGATTGGAACCCGGCGTCTCGTCGTGACGCCTGAGCGCCGCCAGCGCCTCCTCCAGCCGCCGCCCGATCCGCCCCAGCGCCTGCGCCGTCTCCTGCATGATCTCGTATTGCAGGGCGTCCAGATCGGGATCCAGCGGCCTGCTGCTGGTGCCCGGCAATATCGGTTTCGTGTGGGCCATGACCTTTCCTCACATTGTTCCCGAAGATTGGAGGCTAAGCCTGCGAGATCAAGAGTTTTGACAATAAAAGCCGGAGAGTTCCCGGCAGGATTGCCATATGACATAGTAAGAACTATATTATGCCAAAAGGCAATGACGGGATTGACGATGCCGCACCTGCAGATGATCGAAAAAACCGCGTATCGGAGTGCTGCCCCCGAAATTACCGAGGCGGAAAGCCAGGCCATGGCCCGGGCGGCGGTCAATCTGTTCGCGCGCTGGCGCGTCAGCGACAGTCAGGCCTGCATCCTGCTCGGCGGCCTGTCGCCGCGCACCTGGGCGCGCTGGAAAGGCGGCGATATCGGGCGCATCCCGCGCGACCTCAAGGCCCGGCTTTCGAACCTGATGGGCATTCACAAGGCGCTCAGGATCATCTTCACGGATGCCGAACGGGCCTATGACTGGGTGCGGCGGGAGAACGAGGCCTTCGGCGGGGCATCGGCGCTGGACGTCATGCTCGCCGGAGAACTGACCGACATCATGCGGGTGAGACGCTATCTCGACAGCGTCAGGGGCGGTTGAGATTGGCCGTGCCCGATACCGTGCGCGTCAGGTGGGCGAAAACCCACCGGATCATCCGCTCGCGTTTCCCGCCGATCGATCTGTTCGAGGACATCGCCGATCCCGCCGACTGGGACGCGATCCTGTCGGCGGAGGCCAAGACCAATCCGCGCGTCAGCACAAGCGTCGGCATGCTCGATCTGGTGCCGCCCGCGCGCCGGGTTGCCGGAGAGGGCGCGTCTTGGGCGATGGCGCCCTTCGTCCACACCTCGACGGACCGCCCCAGCCGGTTCAGCGACGGCGCGTTCGGGGTCTATTATGCCGGCGACCGGATCGAGGTCGCGCTGTTTGAAACCATGCATCACCATGCCGTGTTCATGGCGGCCACCAGCCAGGCGCCGGGCTGGACCTCCGACTTCCGCGAACTCGTCGGCACGCTCGATGCCGATCTCCGCGATGCCAGCGACCGGGCGCGGTTTCCCGAACTTTACGATCCCGATGACTATCGCAGGCCGCAGGCGCTTGGCGCGGAGCTGCATGCGAAAAATGCGGATGGCATCCTTTATCGCAGCGTCCGATATCCCGAAGGATCGGCGGTCGCGCTGTTCTGGCCGGATATTGCCGGGATACCGATGCAGGGCCAGCATTTTTCATATTACTGGGATGGCGCAAAGGTCGGTCGGGTCAAGAATCTGAGCACCGGCGACGTGTTCTCCGTGGTGCGATAGAAGGCTAGCGCAAGGCGTTGATTTCCGGCCCAGAAAGGCGTCGCCCGGATAGGCGGTCACCGGAATGAAGGCTTCCGTGCCGACCGCCAGGATATCCTCCAGCCATTCAAGCCGCACTTAAAAACGCCGCCTAATATGCACAATATGCATTTTAATGCCCGGATTCGGCATTTGATCAATGAAAAGAAATGCACGACATTTGAAATCACGCAATATTCTCAAGGTTGATTTCCCGATATCCGGCGGCGGCAAACATCAGGCGGCGGCTTCGCACCGCCTGATGGTCTCGGGAGAACGGCGGGCCTACTGCTTGGAGGGCAGCGGCATCCAGTCCGGCGTGGCGACATCGGCATGGGCGAATGCCGGCAGCTTTTCGCTCAGTTCCTGCATGTTCTTGATGTCGTCATCGAGCAGGACCTGCTGGGTGATCAGCGTCGGCGGGACGATGACGTTATGGCCGGGATCTTCGCCGGCAAGCATCATCGCCAGCGCGCGGACGGAAACCTCGCCGACAACCGCCGGATTGGTGGCGGCGGTCGCTGCCCAGGCGCTGCCGGGCTCGCGCATGGCGGCGATATCGGATGTCGAGACGTCCGCCGAATAGATCTTGATCGCATCCGACATGCCGGCCTCATCGACGGCGATCTTCACGCCCTTGGCGAATTCGTCATAGGGCGCGAACATGACGGTGATGTTCGGGTTTGCCGACAGCACCGAACGCGCCTGGTTGGCAACGGAGTTGGCAATCGGGTTGTCGAGCGTGCCGAAGGTCGCCACTTCGTCGATGCCCGGATATTTTTCCTTGAATTCCTGCCAGACCTCGTCGCGGCGGTCCAGCGGCGCGATGCCGGGGACATAGACATAGCCGGCGGTAAAGCTGTCGCCATTGTCCGCGATCGCCTGCTCCAGCGCCAGACGGGCAAGGTCGTGGTCCGACTGCTCGATCTGCGGAATCGCATCGTTTTCGACGTTCACGTCGAAGGCGACGACATCGATGCCGGCATCGACGGCGCGCTGGGCGGCTTCGCGCATGCTTTCCGTCAGGCCGTGCTGGATGATGATGCCGTCGACGCCGAGCGCGATCGCCTGATCGACCATATCTGCCTGAAGGGCTGCATCCTGGCGGCTGTCGAGCACGCGAAGATTGAGGCCGAGCGCCTTCGACTGGGCTTCGACGCCTGCCAGATAGGACTGGAAGAAGTCGCCGGTGGAAAGGTAGCGCACCAGCGCGATGGTGACATCTTCCGGCTTGTCGAACGGCGCCGGCATGTCGGCGGCCATCGCCGGCAGTGCGGCGGCGGAAAGCATTGCGCCCGCCGCCATGGTGTTGAACAGTCTGCGTGTGATTTTCATTTCTTCATTCCTCCACGTCTGAGATCCAGATTTGAGATCGCTTGCGCCTCCTCCCGCAGTTCCCGATACCGGCGCCAGTATCGGTCCTGTCGACGGGCGGCAGGAAAACCGCCCGTTCATGTTCAGTGCTTGTGCCGCGTCGAAAGCGCGAAGGTGAACACCAGCGCGATGACCAGCACCACGCCCTTCACGAAATCCTGGGTGTAATAGGGCGCGTTCATCATGGTAAGGCCCTGCAGCAGAATGCCGACGAACAGCGCGCCGATGGCCGTGCCGAAGGCATTGGGCTTGGCAGCCCCCAGCACGGCGAAGCCGATCAGGGCCGCGGCCACGGCATCCAGCAGAAGATTGTTGCCCGAGGCGATATCGCCGCGGCCGAGACGGGCCGCCAGCAGAATGCCGCCGATCGAGGCAAACTCGGCCGAAATCACATAGGCCAGGATCTTGTAGCCGTTGACCGGCGCGCCGGCCAGCGCCGCGGCACGCTCATTGGAACCGACGGCATACATCATCCGGCCGAACCGGGTGAACTCCAGGAACAGCCAGATGGCAATCGCCAGAACGATCAGCACCACAACCGAAACCGGCACGAGATTGGGCAGAATGAAATCGAAGCGGTGGCGACCGAGCGCCAGAAAGGCCGCGCTGAACGCGCCATCGGCCTGCGAGCCGTCCGGCAGCGTCATGCCCGTCGCGATCGACCGGCCTTCGGTCGGAATGCGCTGCAGGCCAAGCAGAAGGAACATCATGCCGAGCGTCGCCAAGAGATCTGGGACGCGGCCATAGACGATCAGAATGCCGTTCACCAGACCGATCAGCCCGCCGATGACGAGGCAGGCGGCTACGGCTTCAAAGGCGTTTCCGCCCATCACCACCATGACATAGGACGACGCCATCAGCGCCGTGGTCGCGACCGACCCGATCGAAAGGTCGAAGCCGCCGACCACCAGCGTCGCCGTGACACCGAGTGCAAGAATACCGGTGATCGACACCGATTGCAGAATGAAAACGGCGCTTTGCGGCGAGGCGAACCCCGGGGCGGCAATCGAAAACACCAGAACCAGCGCAAGCAGCAGCGCCAGGAAGCCGTATCGGATCGCCAGCGCGCGGGCATTGCCCGACCGACGGCCGCCGGGCTTCTGCTCCGGCGAGGCGATGGCGGAGGAGTTTTCGTTATTGGTCATTGGCTCACCATTTCCAGACGCCCGGCGATCTGGGCGAGAAGTGTATCGAGGTCGATTTCGAGATTCCTGTGCTCGCCGACAATGGTGTGTTCGGACATCACGAGAATGCGGTCGGCGATTTCGAACGCCTCGTCGAGTTCGGTCAGGAAAACCAGCGTGGCCCTGCCGCCGGCCGACTGCCGCAGGGTCGACGCGATATCGCGGCGGGCGGCAATGTCGACGCCCTGAAACGGTTCGTCGAGGAGCAGCAGGCGCGCATCATGGCTGAGCCAGCGCCCGACCATCACCTTTTGCTGGTTGCCGCCGGACAGCGTCTGCATTGCATCCCGCTCCGTGCGGCAGACGACATTGAGGCCGGCGATCTGATCGCGGGCCTGCGCCTTTTCCCGCGACCGGCTCATGATCCCGAAGGATGACAAGCGCCTCAGAAACGGCAGGCTGATATTCTCGTAGATATTGAAATCGGGCACGATGCCGCTCACGGCGCGATCCTTCGCCACCAGAAAGACCCCGTTTGCGATGGCAGCGCCCGGATTTTTCGGCGCATAGCCTTTGCCCTCCAGCATCATCTGCCCGCCATGCGGCCGGCGCGCGCCGAAAAGCGTTTCCGCCAACGCGGTCTTGCCGACGCCGACAAGGCCGGTCACCGCCACGATCTCGCCTTCGCCGAGCGACAGCGAGAACGGCTTCTTGCCGGGCGCGATCCGGAGGTCCGTGGCGGAAAAAACCACGTTGCCGCCGTCGCGCACATCCACATGGCCATGGCCGATGGCGCGGCCGAGCATGGCATCGACGGCTCCCTTGTAGTCCAGTTCCGGGCCTTCGAACACGCCGGAGATACGGCCGTCGCGCAGCGTGACGATGGTATCGGCCAGCCGCCGGATATCGGACATGCGATGCGAGATATAGAGGATCGCCACGCCATCGGCGCGCAACCGGTCGAGCAGGGCGAACAGCCGGTCCGCCTCCGCGCTGGAAAGCGACGAGGTCGGCTCGTCGAGAATGAGAACGCGCGGCTTGTGGGCCATGGCGCGGGCGATGGCGACCATCTGGCGATCGGCCAGCGACAGGTCGGAGACCTGGGCCGAAAGGTCGAGCGAAAGCCCCATGGCCTCGGCTACGCCGCGTGCCTGCTTGCGTATCCTGTAGGGATTGAAGAACACGGACGCGCCGCGCCCGGTGAGCCGGTCGAGCACCAGATTGGTGGCGACATCGAGATCGGCGGCGACGCCGTCATTGATGTTCTGATGCACGGTGACCACGCCGGCGCGAATGGCTTCCGCAGGCGTTGCGGGCGTGAACGGCTTGCCGGCAAGCGAGATCGTGCCGCTGTCGGGCCGGTAGAGACCCGTGACGGTCCGCACAAGCGTGGACTTACCCGCGCCATTGGCGCCCATCAGCACGGTCACTTCTCCGGAACGCAAGCGCAGATCGACGCCATCCAGCACCTGGATCGGCCCGAACGCCTTGCGCAGCCCGTCTATGCGGAACACTGCGGTCATGGAAATCATTTCCTCCCGCCATCATCCTAGAGACCAAAATCATCAAATGTCAACAGCAATGACATTTGACAGAAAATAAAAATAGCAAATGTCATCGATGTTGACAAATGACAGATGGAGGCGTTACCGTGCAATAAAGCCCTGCGAATGCAAATCGTCGGGGCGCATTTGGGAGGATGTCCATGGCGCTGGAACAGGCCTTTGCGGCACTGGAGCCTGAAACCCTGCCGTCTCGGCTGGGAACGCTCGAAATCTTGACGGAGAAGCTCGGCCCGCCTTCAGGCTGGCAGGTGCGCGAGGTCGGCGACGGCAATCTGAACCTCGTTTTCATCGTCGAAGGCGGCGGCCGCAGCATGATCGTCAAGCAGGCGCTGCCTTATGTGCGGCTGGTCGGCGAAGGCTGGCCGCTACCGCTGACGCGGTCGTTTTTCGAATATAGCGCCCTCGTCCGGCAGGCCGAACGCGCGCCGGAAAGCGTTCCGGAAGTCTATTATTTCGACGAGCGCCAGGCGATCATCGTGCAGGAATTTCTGAGCCCGCACATTATCCTCAGAAAGGCGCTGATCGACGGGCAGATGCTGCCCCGTCTCGCGCAGGATATCGGCCTGTTCATGGCCCGCACCCTGTTCAGGGGATCCGACCTTTCCATGGAGGCGGCCGCGCGCAAGAAGGACATGGCCCTGTTTGCGGGCAATGACGCGCTTTGCGACATCACAGAGGCGCTGGTCTTTACCGACCCCTATTACGACGCCGAGATGAACAGCCACACAAGTCCCGAACTCGATGGCATCGTGGCAAAGCTCCGGGCCGATCGCGATCTCAAGGTGACGGCGCAGGAAATGAAGCAGGCCTTCGTCACCCGCGCCGAGACCATGCTGCACGGCGACCTGCACACCGGGTCGATCATGGTGACCGAAGACGAGACGCGGGTGATCGATCCCGAATTCGCCTATTACGGACCGATGGCATTCGATGTCGGGATGCTGCTCGCCAATTACTGGATGAGCTATTTTTCGCAGCGCGGTCACGAGCAGAACGGACCGCGCGACGACCAGCGCCGTTACCTGCTGGACACGATTACAGCCACCTGGAGCGTCTTTCGCGACGAGTTTTCCCGGCTCTGGCGCGACGAACGCACCGGCATCCTGTTCCAGCGCAGCCTTTACGAGGATCAGGGCGACGCACTCGGCGCGGAACAGGCGCTGGAGCGGTTCCTGCATGGGCTGTTCGAGGACATGCTCGGCTTTGCCGGTCTGGAGATCCACCGCCGCATTCTGGGCCTCGCGCACAATGCCGATTTCGAGACCATCGCGGACCGACCGCAAAAGGCGCGTTCAGAGACAGCAGCACTCGAATTCGGCCGCCACATCGCGGTCAATCGCCGCCATATCAGCAGCCTCGATGCATTGGAAAGACTGGCCAGCCGGTTGGAAGAGGAGAGCGCCCCATGAAGGTTGGCGAGAAACATTACCGCACCATCTGGCCGCATCAGGACGGCCGCTCCGTGGAAATCATCGATCAGCGCTGGCTGCCGCATGACTTCCGGATCGTCACCCTGTCCACGGTCGACGAAATCGCCACCGCGATCGCCGAGATGTGGGTGCGCGGCGCGCCGCTGATCGGCGTGACCGCTGCCTATGGCGTCGCCATCGCGATGGCGGATGATCCCTCTGACGCAAATCTCGATGCCACCTATCAAAAACTGCATGCGACGCGGCCGACGGCCATCAACCTGAAATGGGCGCTCGATGAAATGCGGCATGCGCTTTCATCGGTCGCACTGGCTGAACGCGCCGCGGCGGCCTATCGCCGCGCCGCGGAGATTGCCGATGAAGACGTGGCGCTCAACCGCGAAATCGGCCGCCACGGGCTGGAGATCATCAAGGAGATCGCAGCCAGAAAGAAACCGGGCGAACCGGTCAATATCCTCACCCACTGCAATGCCGGCTGGCTTGCCACCGTCGATTACGGCACGGCGACCGCGCCGATCTATCTGGCGATGGAGGCGGGAATCCCGGTTCACGTGTTCGTCGACGAAACCCGCCCGCGCAATCAGGGTGCACAGCTGACCGCATGGGAAATGGACGGTCATGGCGTGCCCCACGACCTGATTGTGGACAATGCCGGCGGCCACCTGATGCAGCATGGCGAGATCGACATGGTGATTGTCGGCACCGACCGCACCACCGCGTCCGGCGATGTCTGCAACAAGATCGGAACCTATCTCAAGGCGCTGGCGGCCAAGGACAACGGCGTGCCGTTTTACGTCGCCCTGCCCTCGCCCACGATCGACTGGACGGTCAATGACGGGGTCGCCGAAATACCGATCGAAGAGCGCAACAGCGACGAGGTGAGCTTCGTGCAGGGCGAAAATCTGGACGGCAAGATCGTCTCGGTCCGCATTTCGCCCAGAGGCACGCCGGCCCGCAACCCCGCCTTCGACGTCACCCCTGCCCGCCTCGTCACCGGCCTGATCACCGAGCGCGGCGTTGCCGAGGCGTCAGCCGCGGGCCTTGCCCGCCTCTTTGAAAAAGAGCACTGAACCATGTCCCTGACCAACGAAAAATCGACCGAGGATATCGCGCTTGGCATTCGCAGGCGGGTGTTCCTGCACACGATGCGCAATAATGGCGGCTATCTCAGTCAGGCCTGTTCGGCGGCCGAAAGCCTCGCCTTTCTCTATAATGAGGCGCTGCATCTGGGCGCCCCCACCCTGCCCCCGGTTCCCAGGCCGTTTGGCGGCGTGCCGTCGGCGCACAACCCGGATGCCTTTACCGGCGCGGGCTATCACGGGCCGTTTGCCCCCGAATATGACCGCTTCTTCGTCTCCCCGGCCCACTACGCGCTGGTGATCTATTCCGCGCTGATCGAGGTCGGCCGCATGGATGAAAACGCGCTCGACCATTTCAACAAGGATGGCGGTTCGGTGGAAATGATCGGCGCCGAGCACAGCCCCGGCATGGAGGTCACCACCGGGTCGCTGGCGCAGGGGCTTTCCATGGCCTCCGGCGTTGCCTTTGCCCGCAAGCGTGCAGGCGACAAGGGCAAGGTCTGGGTCTACATGTCCGACGGCGAGTTTCAGGAGGGCCAGACCTGGGAATGCCTTTCCGCCATGCGCCACCACGGGATCGACAACATCCGCGTGATCGTCGATGTCAACAGCCAGCAATGCGACGGCGCCATGTCCTCGGTTCAGGAGCTTTTCGACCTGCCGCAACGGGTGTCGGCCTTCGGCGCCACCTGCCGGTCGATCGACGGGCATGACCTTGAGGCGATGCGCGCGGCCGCCGACAGCGCCGAGGCCGGAAAGCCGCTGGTGATCCTCGCCAATACCTCGCCCTATCAAGGCATGGACTTCCTGAAGAAGCGCTTCCCGCGCCTGCATTATGTACGCTTCAAGAGCGAAGCCGAGCGCGCCGAAATGCGTGATGCGCTGGCTGGCGCGCTCGGCGTCGACCTGCACGAAATCGAGGAGGCCTGATCATGGCGGATATCGTCAACCGACCCTACGCCACGGCGTTTGAAACCTTCGCGACCGCGCGGCCCGAGGTGATGTGCCTGTCGGCCGACCTTACCTCTTCCTGCGAGGTCGATGGCTTTCGCGACCGCCATCCCGACCAGTTCCTGTCGATGGGTATGGCCGAGCAGAACATGCTGTCATTCGCCGGCGGCCTCGCGATGCAGGGCTATCGCCCCTTCATCCACACCTTCGCCGTGTTCCTCTATCGCCGCCCCTATGACCAGTTGATCAACTCGATCGCCTATTCCAACCGCAAGGTGCGGATGATGGGTTTCCTGCCCGGCATCACCACCCCCGGCGGGATCACCCATCAGGCGATCGAGGATATCGCGGTGATGCGCGCCATTCCCAACATGACGGTGCTGGAAACCGGCGACGCGACCGAGGTTGAAACCGTGCTCGAAGTTGCCGACAGTATCGACGGCCCGGTCTATGTCCGCGTGTTGCGCGGCCAGGTGCCGCGGCTGTTTTCGACCCCGTTCGAATTCAACAGGCTGCGCACCCTGAGCAAGGGCGACGATGTTCTGGTGCTGACATCGGGCGTGTGCACGGAAGAGGCGCTGCGGGCAACGGCAGCGCTTTCCGATCACGGCGTCGGCGTTCACCACCTGCATGCCTCGACGCTGAAGCCCTTCGACCGCGACACGTTCGTGGAGGCTGTCCGCGGCAAGAAGGGCGTGGTCACGCTTGAAAACCACATCATTACCGGCGGCCTTGGGACGATTGCGGCCGAAATCATCGCCGAAGAAGGCCTTGGGGTGAAACTCCGGCGTCTCGGCCTCAACGACACCTTCGCCCATGGCGCGTCCAAGCCCTATCTGATGAAAAAATACGGGCTCGACGCCGGCGCGCTGGTGGCCGCGATCGAGGACGTGCTCGGCCGCAAGCTGGCGATCACCGATGATGAGCTTCAATCCGTGCGCCTCGACGCTGTGCACTCGGCTGAAAAAGCGGAGGCGCTTTGATGGCGGAGCGGTTTTCGGCGGGCTACCTGATCTCCGACACCGATTTCGAGACCGCGAAACAGCGCGCGCTCAACATCACGGTCGAGCAGACGGTGGAAATCCCGCGCGATATCGTGCCCGCCGGCTATGTCGAGGATGAAATCCTCGGCAGGCTTGAAGCGCTGGAGGCGGCGGAAGGCGGCTATGTGGCCGAGATTTCCTACAGTCTCGATGATGCGGGCGGCGACTTCCTGCAGCTTCTGAACGTGCTTTTCGGCAATTCCTCGATCCTGCAAAAGACCAGGCTCGTTTGGATGAAGCCGTGCGCCGGGCTGGACGCGATCACGCCCGGCCCGCGCTTCGGGCGCGACGGTTTGTACGATCTGGCCGGGGTTTCCGGCGGTCCGCTGCTGATGTCGGCGATCAAGCCGGTCGGTCTTGCGACCGCCGATCTGGCTGCGCTTGCCCGTGATTTTGCGCTTGGCGGCATGGATTTCGTCAAGGACGATCACGGTCTTGTGGACCAGAAGACCGCGCCGTTTTCCGAAAGGCTTGCGGCCTGCGTCGAGGCGATCGGCGAGGCCAATGCGAAAACCGGGTTCAGAACCCGCTTCATTCCCAACATCACCGCACAGAACGGGCAAACGATCGAACGCGCCTATGAGGCGAAGGAAAAGGGCGCGGGCGGCGTCATGCTGGCGCCAGCGCTTGCCGGCTATGATGTCGCGCGGCAATTGGCGGCGGACAAGGATTTCGGCCTGCCGGTGATTTCGCACCCGGCCTTTTCCGGGGCCAATGTCGTTGGCGGCGACTGCGGTTTCTCCCATCGCTTCTATTTCGGTACGCTTCAGCGGCTGATGGGCATGGACGCCGCCGTTTATCCCAATTTCGGCGGGCGCTTCGGATTTTCGCGGGAGGAATGCCTGTCGATCGTCGATGGCTGTTCTGAGGCATTCTCATCCCTGAAGCCGATCCTGCCTGCACCCGGCGGCGGCATGACATTCGAGCGCGTGCCGGAAATGCGGGCGGCCTACGGCAATGACGTCATCTACCTGATCGGCGGCGCGCTGATCCGCGAGCGCGCAACGCTGGCGGATGCCTGCCGACGCCTTGCCGAAACGGTCAGGGCGACATAACCGGCAGGGCGACGGAGCATTCCCGGCCTGCTTGCGGTGTGGCGGCGAAACGGGCAAGTTCACTTATTTCACCGGACATGAACAATGTCCAAGTAGCGACGGGAACCCATGCTGATCCGACCGAGCGACCGCATTCTCCACAAAGCCGCCTGGCTCTATTACACCCATGGCCTGCGCCAGGACGAGGTGGCGAAACAGCTCGACATATCGCGGGCTTCGGTCGCCATGTATCTGCGCCGCGCCCGCGAGATGGGCATCGTCACCATCTCCACCTCGACCGAACTCTTCGCCGATGACGTACTGGCGCGTGAACTCGAGGATACGCTGGGGCTGGATGCGGTCTGGATCGTCCCGGAGGATCGCCAGGCGCTCGACCCGGAAACCGAAATGCCGGTCGTTGCGGCAGCGGTATTCCAGGGACTGATCAACAAGGGCGACAAGGTCGGCGTCGCCTGGGGTCGGACCGTCTATCATATCGCCGATGCCATGCCGTTTGCCGATCTGCAGGGCGTCACCGTTATCCAGCTCTGCGGCAATCTGGGCGCGCCCTACAATTACCGCCCCGACCAGTGCACCACCGAAATAGCGCGGCGGCTGAACGCGGAAGGGATCAACTTCTACGCCCCGCTGGTGCTGAGCACCGAGGCCCTTTGCGCCCAACTGCGCAATGAGGAGATCATTCACCAGCAGATGGCGATGATCGGCGAATGCGACCTGGTTCTGTATTCGGTCGGCGGCATTGCCGCAGACAGCCATCTGGTGAAATGCGGCGCTCTTTCCGCAGAAGCAATCGAGGCGCTTGGCGAAAACGGCGCGGCCGGCGTGATCGCCGGCCAGGTGATCGACCACGACGGCGCGATCATGGATTGCGAGCATAATCGCCGCTGCATCTCCGCCGATCTCGACACGGTGCGCAAGATCCCCAAGCGGCTGATGGTGGTGCAGGAACCCGAAAAATTCGAGGCGTTGAAGGCAGCGCTCAGGGGCGGTTTCGTGTCCCACCTCGTGGTGACGCGGTCCATGGCCGAACAGCTTATGGATGCTTGGAAGGCTTGAGCGCCAGAGACCGAACGGAAATGCAGGAAGACCGAAGCCGGCGGCTTCAGGGAGGATGATCGATGGAAAATTTGTGGCACGATGCCGAGGCGAAAGCGGCGGTCGAACGCTACGGCGCAGAAGGCGTCAATGAAGACCTCGCGCTTTGCGCCTATACCACCCGTCTTCTGGGCGGCGAGCGGCGGCTGGTGCTCCATGGCGGCGGTAACACCTCGGTCAAGACCGAGGCGTTCGACCTTGTCGGCGAGCGTTTCGAGGTGCTTTGCGTCAAGGGCAGCGGCTGGGATATGGCAACCATCGAGCCGGCCGGGTTGCCGGCGGTGAAGCTTCGCCCCTTGCTGAAGGCCCGCGCCTTCGAGAAGCTCTCGGACGAGGATATGGTCACCCTCCAGCGCGCCAATCTGATCGACCCCGCATCGCCCAATCCCTCCGTGGAAACGCTGCTGCATGCCTTCCTGCCGCAGAAATTCGTCAATCACACCCATTCGACGGCGGTGCTGGCGATCGTTGACCAGGCTGAAAGCGCGCGGCTGGCCGAGGCCGCGTTCGGCAGCCGGTTTGCGTTCGTGCCCTACATCATGCCGGGATTTGCGCTCGCCAAAGCCTCCGCGGAAGCCTTCGAGGCAAAACCGGAGGCTGACGCCCTGATCCTCGACAAGCATGGCATCTTCACCTTCGGCGAGACGGCGAAACACGCCTACGACCTGATGATCGACTATGTCTCGCGCGCTGAAGATTATGTCCGGCGCGAGGGCAAACCGGCGTTTCACGCCGTCAGCCTGCCCGACGGACTTGCCGGTCCGGACATGATTTCGCCGATCCTGCGCGGGGCCGTCGCCATCAAAGAGAAGGGCAAGCGCTTCGGCCGGATGGTCAATGACTTCCGAACCTCGCCGGAAATCATGGATTTCGTGAACGCGCGGGAAGTATCGGAAATGGCCGGGCGCGGCGTCTCGACGCCCGACCTGTCGATCCGGATCAAGACCGGCCCGATGGTGCTGCCCGCCCCGCGCACGGACGATCTCGCGGGCTTTGCCGCGGCAACGGCCGCGGCCGTGGAACGCTATGCCGAGGCCTATACCCGCTACTTCAACGACAACAATGACCGCGATGACGTCCACAGGGTCATGCTCGATGCCATGCCGCGCCTGAGCCTGGTGCCGGGCGTCGGGCTTTACGGCCACGGGCGGACCATGAAGGAGGCGAGGATCGCCGCCGACCTTGGCGAAATGTGGATCGAGGCGGCGCGCGACGCGGAAATGGTCGGCCGGTTCGAACCGGTCAGCCGCCCGGACCTTTTCGATCTGGAATACTGGTCGCTGGAACAGGCAAAGCTTGCCGGCAACAAACCGAAGCCACTGACGGGGCAGGCAGCACTTGTCACCGGCGGCGGCGGCGCGATCGGCGCGGCCGTCGCCCGGCTGTTTGCATCTCAGGGCGCGCATGTCGTGGTTGCCGATCTCGACGGCGCGCGCGCGGCTGAAGTGGCGCGCGAAGCCGGCAATGAAGCGATCGGCGTGGCCATGGATGTCACGGACCCGGCTTCCGTAAAGGCCGGATTTGCGGCGGCGGTGTCACGCTTCGGCGGTATCGATATCGTGGTATCAAACGCCGGCGCGGCCTTCCAGGGGCCGATTGCGACCATGGACGACGCGGTTCTGCGCAAAAGCTTCGAACTGAACTTCTTCGCTCATCAAAGCGTGGCGCAGGAGGCCGTCCGGATCATGATCGCGCAGGGCACCGGCGGCGCGCTGCTGTTCAATGCCAGCAAGCAGGCGGTCAATCCCGGCGCCAATTTCGGCGCCTACGGTCTGGCAAAGGCGGCGACGCTGTTCCTGTCGCGACAATATGCCCTGGAACACGGCAAGGACGGCATCCGCTCCAATGCCGTCAATGCCGACCGCATCCGATCCGGCCTGCTGGACGATGCCATGATCGAAAGCCGTGCCGCCGCGCGCGGCCTCTCGGTCGAAGCCTATATGGGCGGCAATCTGCTGGAGCGGGAAGTCACCGCCGAGGATGTGGCTCGCGCCTTCTTCGATCTCGCCTGCGCCGAAAGCACCACGGCCAGCGTCACCACCGTCGACGGCGGCAATATCGCGGCGGCGCTGCGCTAAACCGCGTCCAGGAAAAGAGGTTTCCGTCAGGACCTATGTGAAACGGAGAGCGGTCAGGGCTCCGGGGGCTCTTCCGCCTCTTCCAGCGCCGCCGTTTCCTCTCCGACATCGATACCGAAACTGTCGATGGGATATCCATAAAGCGTCATCTGCGAGAGGCCGAGCGCGGCGCGCAGCGTGCCGTTGGCCAGATGGCATTTCAAAAGCGCGACATCGAGATCGCGCTCGCTGTCGCTGCCGGCGATCAGCGCGTCATAATAGTCTTCCTCCGCATTCAGCAGATCGGTCAGGCTGCGGGTGCCCATGTCGAAATACTGGCTGCGGTAAAGCGTCCTGGTCTCATCGAGAAGCCGGGTCTGGGTCTCGGCGGAGGCAATCAGGGCGCGGGCGTTGGTCATCTCCGTTCCAGCGTCAAGCGAGGCAAGCGTCGCGGTTCTGCGCACCTTGTCCAGATTGGCCTTGGCGGCGGCAACCGCCTCTTCGGCGGCTTTCCGCGCGGCCTCGATCGCCCCGCCCTGGAACAGGGTCGGCAGCACGTTGAAATTGACGCCGACGCGGAACCCTTCCTCATAAAGCGGCTGGCGGCCATAGGCTTCGGCGGAGACGCCGGGCAGCCGCGCCTTGCGGGCGTCTTCATAGTCGAGCTCGGCCTGCGCGACCTGCAGACGCGCGACCGCGATTTCCGGCAAGACTTCGGAAACCATGGTCGTCGGCGTGCAGGCCTCGACGAAATCCTGAAGTTCAGCTTTCAGGCCGACGGCGGCCGGGCCCGAATATTCGCGGAGCTGATTGGCCGCCCTGTCGCGTTCCGATTTCATCTCAAGCAGGGCGTGTTTGGCCTTTTCCACGCTGTTGGCCGCCGCCAGCACATCGGGTTGGGTCGTTGCGCCAGCAGCCGCGCGCTGATTGATGAGGTCGGCGAGCTCGCTCAGACGGCTGACGCGCTCCTGGTCGATCCTGACATTGTTGCGGTAGCGGTCGAATTCGGCATAGGCGTCCAGCACCTCCATAAGGACCATGTCGGCATTGCTTTGAAAACTCAGCACCGCTTCCTGGGCCACGATATCGGCGCGCGCAACCTTCCGGTCGGTTCTGCCGAAGTCAAACAACAATTGATTGGCGGAAAGGACAAAGGACGGGCCGTCGGCATCGCCCAGGCCACCGGTGACGCCGCCGCTGACCATCGGCATGTAATCGCCCTTGGCGACATCGATATTGCCGGTCGCCTCGCGGATGATCGCGGCCTGTTCCATCATCTCGGGGCTCTGGTAAAGCGCGACCGTCACCAGTCCGTCGAGGCTCTCTCCGGCCTCGGCAAATCCCGCGGGCTTTTCAATCTCCGGTCGTTCTTCCTGGATGGAACCGGTTCTATCTTCGAAAGAAACCGAAGGACGGCCGTTCCCGCTCGTCGAGCAGCCAGCCAGGGTAAGGGGCAGGCCGGCAAAAAGAGTCAACAATAGAGGCTGTGCGGCCACGGCCGCACAGTGCATTTTCCAATTTGCCACTACGTTTCCATGCTATGCTGTCTTGAAGAAATGCCTCAAGACTGGATTTCCAGGGACTGTTTCGTTCCCGAGCGGAAAACGCAGGCACAGATTGCTGCGGGATGCTACCGAATCACTTATGTCAGAACATAAACAATAGATTCGGTCCGCACAACTCAGTTGTGACCGAGAACAAGTTCGCGGCACTGCGGCCGCCTCCAGACGGTTTCATCCACCTGACGCGCGCCGGCGAACAGAACCTTGTACTGGCAGACGATGTCGCCGTCCTCGGCTGTCTTGAACTGGAGGTTGTAGTCCCATACCTGGGCCCCACCCCTGTTCGTGACCCGCACCGGCTGTCCGAGCAGCGACGAGACCTGTTCCGGCGTCGCGCCGAGTTCGATCTGGCGGACGAGGCCGACGGACACCGATTTGCCGTTGCGCACGAAGCGCTCGTTGAGTTCGGGCAACGCCGGTGAGACGCTCTCGAAGCGCATGTTCGGGTTGTGCTCGTTGAGCATTCCGGCATAGGCGGATCCCACGGACAGGACGCTGGCCAGCACGGCGATGGATACGGTTTTCAGCATTTCAACTCTCCTTCAGTTTTACGATCACGTTGGGCCCGCCGAGCAGGCCGGGCATGTTGAGCCTGCGAGGCAGGCCGGGGATCACCGTTCGCGCAAGGCCTCCCGGCCACGGTTGAGCGGCTTGATGAGATAGTCCCAGATGGTTTTCTCGCCCGTCTTGATATCGACGGCGGCAACCATGCCGGGCGTGATGGGGAAGCGTTTTCCGGCCTCGTTCACAAGCGCGTCGGAGGCGGTGCGGATATAGACCCGGTAATAGAGGTTTTCCGGATTGATCTCGTCGCGGATCGTATCCGGCGAGATATTCTCGACCGAACCCTCAAGTCCGCCATAGATCGAATAGTCATAGGCCGTGATTTTCACCAGCGCCTCCTGACCGGGATGGATGAAGGCGATATCGCGCGGCGAAATCCTGGCCTCGATCCTGAGCTGGTCGCCGACCGGCACGATGGTCATAAGCGCGCCATTCGGCGAGACCACGCCGCCGATGGTGGTCACATTGATCTCCTTGACGATGCCATGGACCGGCGACCGGATAACCGTATGGGAAAGCGTATCCTCCAGACCGTTGAGCGAGGACAGAAGCGTGGCGACCTGTGCCTGGGCTTCGGCCAGTTTCTCGCCGTTCTCGATCATGTATTTCGAACGCATGTCGTCCATCTTCAGCTTGATGTCAGCCATGTCGCGCTGGAGCCTGATGAGTTCGACCTTGCTGGCCGCGCCTGTCTTGATGAGCGGCTCCGTCAGTTTGAGCTGCTGCTCGATCAGGTCCATGTCGGTGCGCATATCACCGAGGGATTCGCGGTAGCTACCCTGGCGCGCCTTGAACAAGGCCTCTTCAGAGGCGGTCAGCTCGGGATAGTCATCAAGGGCCGCGGGAAAGCTGACATGATCCGCGCCGACCACCTCGGCCTGAAGCCGCACCGCCTGGGCAAGGGCGGCACGATAGCGCGCGGCGGTTTCGTCATATTGCGATTGCGCGCGGGTTGGATCGAACTCGGCCAGAACCTCGTTCTTGTCAACCAGTTGGCCGGTACTGACATTCAATTCGGCCAGAATGCCGCCATCGAAGGACTGGATCACCTGTTCGTGCGACAGCGGCACGACAGTTCCCGGACCGGAGGAAACCTCCTCGACCGAGAAGAAATAGCTCCAGGCAAAGAAGGCCGCAAGGATCAGCGTCAGTGCAAACACCACCTTGTTCGCGCCGCTGGCGGTGACGTCGTCACCACCCGTCAGGCTGTCATAATCGCTGCTGACCATCAGACGGTCTCCTTGTCCGCAGCGGCGGCGGCGGCTTTTGCCTCGCCCTTGCGCAGCCGGGAGAGAATCCGGTCGCGCGGGCCGTCCATGATGATTTTGCCGCCGGAGATGACGAGCAACCGGTCGACCACGGCGAGCACCGAGGGCTTGTGCGTGGCGACGAACAGCGTCGTTTCCGGCGACAGGGCGCCAAGCGCGGCCAGAACCTTCTGTTCCGCCGTCTCGTCGAGGGACGTCGTCGGCTCATCCAGCAGAATGATCGACGGGTCGCGCAGCAACAGCCGCGACAGCAGAAGGCTCTGGTTCTGACCTCCGGAAAGACCGATGCCGCCCTCCTGAATCACATAGTCGAGCCCCTCCGGCAGATGGCTGACGAATTCCCATGCCCCGGTGGACTCCAGCGCCGCGATCAACTCCTCATCCCTGGCATGTGGCGCGCCGAGCGCGAGATTCTCGCGGATGGTGCCATGGAACAGGCGGGCATTCTGGCTGACCAGGCCGACCCGGCGGCGCAGATCGGCCGGGTCGATATGGGCGATGTTGACGGAATCGAGCAGAACGGTCCCGGCCTTTGCCTCGAGCAGGCCGGAAAGACCCTGAAGCAGCGTCGACTTTCCCGCGCCATTGCGACCGATGATCCCGATTTTGGAGCCCGGCGCGACCTTCAGGTCTGCAACGGTCAGGACGGGCTGTTCGCCATAGGCGAAAACCGCGTTCCTGAAATGATAGGCGCCTTCGATAACGGGCTTGTGGATACGCTTGGCATTTTCGGGACGGTCGACCGGCAGCATCATGATCTTGTCCAGGCTTTCGCTTGCGATCCGCGCCTGCTGCCAGCGATTGAGTATCTGCGTGACGCCGGCAAGCGGCGCCAGCATCCGGGTCGAGAGCATTGCCGCGGCGACCAGCGCGCCGGTCGTCATGTCGCCATACATCACGGCGGGAGCGCCAAAACCGACCACCGCGATATAGACCATGCCCTGCACCGTCTGGGTCCAGTTGGACAGCGAGCCGACAAGATCGCGCAGCTTCATGCCCGAATCGGCATTGATGGCGTTGTAATGGTTCCAGTGATTCTGGAACCGGTCCTCGGCCTGCAAAAGCTTGATGTCGTCGAGCCCCTGAACCGCTTCCACCAGCATGGCATTGCGCAGGGCGCTTTCGCGCATATTGGCCTGTGCCAGCGCCCGCAGTTTTCGTTGCGAAAGAATGCCGGGCAGGATCAGCAGCAGAACCGCGACGGCGGGCACCCAGATCAGATTGCCACCAACCCACCAGAAAATCAGGCAGAAGAGCAGGAAGAAAGGCAGGTCCGCAATCGCCGAAATCGCCGAGGAGGTCATCATCTCGCGGATATGCTCGACCTCGCGAAGCTGCGCGATGAAAGTGCCGGTCGCGCGCGGCCGCGCAATGTTCTTAACCCGCAGGGCATGACCGAATACCCTGTCGGAAATGCGCAGATCGGCGCGCTTGCCCAATACGTCCGTGATCTTCATGCGCATCTGCCGCATGAGGAAAGCGAAGGCCACCGCCATCAGCGCGCCGCCGCCGAGAACGAACAGCGTCGGATAGGATTGCGCCGGCACCACCCGGTCATAAACCTGCATGGAAAAGATGATGCTGGCCAGCCCCAGGACATTGGCGCTGAGCGATGCCAGCATGATGAAGACATAGGGCCTGAGATCGGACAATACGATCGCGCGCAGCCAGTGCTTCTTGAACGGCGCGATGTAATCGTCGATCCGGCTGTCGGGCATGCCGCTGGCCGGGCGCAGAACCGCGACGAGTTCGACCCGGTCACGCAGCGCGGTAAACTCAACCTCGGTGGTCAGGCCTTCATCGCCGGAAAATGCAATCGCAAGACCGGTTTCGTCCCGATGCGAGGCAACGCCGATCTGGCCGTCCTTCAAGACGATGACGACCGGAAAGCGCATCGGCGACAGCCGGGTTACATCCGTTGCGACGAACTTGACGGCCAGGCCTGCCTGTCGCGCCAGTTTCTCGAAGGATTTCCTCCGGTTTCCGCTCCTGTCCCAGGCGCTTGAGAGCCTGAGCTGTTCCGGCGAACAGTCGACCCGGTAGTGACCGGCAACCCGCAGCACGGCCTCGATCCAGCCGTCGACCCCTGCATGGCGATCGTCGGTCGTCTCGGTGATATCGCCGGAAATGGGGTTTAGGGTGACGTTCTCGTTCATGGCCCGACCAGTTCGATGGAAACGTGTTGCGGCCGGCGGCGGATTGCCGCCGCCGGCCCTTGTCGCTGATGCCGTCGATTAACCGACAAGCGCCGCATGGTTCTCGATCTCGTCGAGGCTGAGCGATGCCGTTGCGCCGCTGTCGGACGGAGAGGCCGCAGTCTCTGCGGACGATGCGATCGAGACGCTTTCCTCGGGCAGATAGGCATCCAGGCTTTCGCCGCTGTCCTCGTAGACGAGGTCATCGAGGGCAATGTCGGCTGCATCTTCCGGCTGCGAAGACGCGCTGTCGTCGTCGGCCGTGGCTTCGTCCACGGCGCTGAGGCCAAGGGTTGCGACCGAAAGGTCGGCCGCAGCCATCGTGAAGACGGAAGCGTCTTCGCCCGCACCGGATGTCTCCGCGTCGAACGACATGGTTGCCGCCTCCGGTGCAGCCTCGACATCGATCGTCAGCGTTGCGCTGCTCGTGTCGCCGCTGTCATCGGTCAGAACGTAATCGAAAGTCTCCGTTCCGGTCGCGGTATCGGGGTTGGCAGTGTAGGTCCAGTCGCCGGTTTCGAAGTCGAAGACAAGCCTACCGCCCTGATCGGTTTCCACGTTCAGGATGGACCCGTCGGCGACCGCTCCACCATTGCTGTCGGTGATACCGCTCAGATCATAGGTGTAGACCTCGCCATCAACCGCGATCGACAGGATGCGGCCGCCATCGACACCCAGAAGATCGTCATCCGCTGTGCCGGCGATGCCGTCATTGCCATTCAGCACATTGCCGGCAACATCCACTTCCCTGATCACATCAAGCAAGTCGTCCACGAGGTCGTCGAAGTTCGAAACCTGGATGACATGATTATCGCCATCGGCCTCATCGACATCCTGCAGCCGGGGAACCGTGACGCCCTGACCGATGCCGACCGTCTGCACGTCGATATTGTTGTTGGCAACGAATTCGTTCCATGCATTCTCGGTGTCGCTGTCCAGCGAGTGATCGACAACCCAGTTGGAACCGTTCCAGTGCTGCGTGGTCTGCTCGGTCGGCTCTCCGTCACTCATGAAGAAGACCCGATTGTTGTAGTCGTCCAAAGGCTGGAACGCCTCCATGGTCTTGTCGACGGCCGCCGTATAGTCCGTGCCGCCATTGTAGGGGCGCTGGTTCTCCCAAGCCGCGATCTGCGCAGCGAAGTCGGCATAGTTGGAGAAGGATACGGTCGATTGGGCATCCGAAGAAAACGCCACGAGTTGGATCTGGACGTCGCCCGTCGTCCCTTCAAAGAAAGCCTGACCGGCTGCCTTGACCGCCTGGAGCATCTGATCGGCTTCGCTGTTGTTCACGCTGCCGCTGAAATCGAGAACGAACGCGACATTGAAGTTCTCGTCGCTCTTGAAGTCGTCGCCGGCAAGCGTCAGGCTGCTGTGATCGCCCTCTGCCAGCGGCTCGTAACGATCGAAGGCTTCCGTATCCGTGCCGCTCGAGCCGAGGTTCCCGGCAAGGTCGGCATAGCTGTCTTCACCAACCGTGACGGAAACATCTCCGCCCGCCTTTTCAGGCGTCACCGTCGCCGTCCAGGTATGATCGTCAACCTGCGTCAGGCCCGACAGCGTGCCGTTGCCAACGCTGACATCGGAGGCCGCGAAACCGGTTACCGCTTCCGAGAAGGTGAAGGTCACCGTGCCGGACTGGCCGTTGTTCTCGATATCGACGACAACGGAGGGGCCGTCGACGTCGAAGACTTCCGTGTCGGAGCCTTCCTCGCCCGCATTGCCGGCGGTGTCGAGATACGAACCGTCGGTAACGGTTGCCGTCACCTCGCCAGTGCCGGTCGGCGTGATCGTCACGGTCCAGACCTGATTGCCGTCGCCATCTTCCGACCATGTGCCGTCCGTGCCGAGATCGGCATTGTCGAGCACCAGATCGGCGGACGGGTCGAAGCTGCCGCGGTCGGTATCCGGCGAGAAGGTCAGAACCAGTTCGCCGTCCTGGCCATTGTCGGTGATGACAACGCCAACCGTCGGCGCGGTGCGGTCGAAGCCTTCCGTGTCGGAACCCTTCGTGCCTGCATTGCCGGCAAGGTCGGTATAGGAACCCTCGGTCACTTCAACCGAGACATCGCCGGTGGCGGCAGGCGTCACCGTCGCCGTCCAGGTGTGATCGTCAACCTGCGTCAGGCCCGACAGCGTGCCGTTGCCAACGCTGACATCGGAGGCCGCGAAGCCGGTCACGGCTTCCGAGAAGGTGAAGGTCACCGTGCCGGACTGGCCGTTGTTCTCGATATCGACGATCACCGAGGGGCCGTCGACGTCGAAGACTTCCGTGTCGGAGCCTTCCTCGCCCGCATTGCCGTCGGTGTCGAGATACGAACCGTCGGTAACGGTGGCCGTCACCTCGCCAGTGCCGGTCGGCGTGATCGTCACGGTCCAGACCTGATTGCCGTCGCCATCTTCCGACCATGTGCCATCCGTGCCGAGATCGGCATTGTCGAGCACCAGATCGACGGACGGGTCGAAGCTGTCGCGGTCGGTATCCGGCGAGAAGGTCAGAACCAGTTCGCCGTCCTGGCCATTGTCGGTGATGACAACGTCAACCGTCGGCGCGGTGCGGTCGAAGCCTTCCGTGTCGGAACCCTTCGTGCCCGCATTGCCGGCAAGGTCGGTATAGGAACCCTCGGTCACTTCAACCGAGACGTCGCCGGTGGCGGCCGGCGTCACCGTCGCCGTCCAGGTATGATCGTCAACCTGCGTCAGGTTCGACAGCGTGCCGTTGCCAACGCTGACATCGGAGGCCGCGAAACCGGTCACGGCTTCGGAGAAGGTAAAGGTCACCGTGCCGGACTGGCCGTTGTTCTCGATATCGACGACAACGGAGGGGCCGGCGACGTCGAAGTTCTCCGTGTCGGAGCCTTCCTCGCCCGCATTGCCGGCGGTGTCGAGATACGAACCGTCGGTAACGGTTGCCGTCACCTCGCCGGTGCCGGTCGGCGTGATCGTCACGGTCCAGACCTGATTGCCGTCGCCATCTTCAGACCATGTGCCGTCCGTGCCAAGATCGGCATTGTCGAGCACCAGATCGACGGACGGGTCGAAGCTGTCGCGGTCGGTATCCGGCGAGAAGGTCAGAACCAGTTCGCCGTCCTGGCCATTGTCGGTGATGACAACGTCAACCGTCGGCGCGGTGCGGTCGAAGCCTTCCGTGTCGGAACCCTTCGTGCCCGCATTGCCGGCAAGGTCGGTATAGGACCCCTCGGTCACTTCAACCGAGACATCGCCGGTGGCCGCCGGCGTCACCGTCGCCGTCCAGGTATGATCGTCAACCTGCGTCAGGTTCGACAGCGTGCCGTTGTTAACGCTGACATCCGACATACCAAAACCGGTTACCGCTTCGGAGAAGGTGAAGGTCACCGTGCCGGATTGGCCATCGTTCTCGATATCGACAGCAACCGTGGGGCCTGTCAGATCCAGATTTGCCGTTTCCGAATCAGAGATCGGATTACCGTTTTCGTCCTGAACCGGGTTGCCATTCTCGTCAGTCACAGTCCCGATAACGTCGACATCACCCTCGGCAATGTTGTCGCGCGGAAGGTCGTAAGACCAGTTTCCGTCCTCGTCGACGGCAATGGGATCGGATGTAACAATGTTGCCGTTTTCGTCCGGGTAGGACACGACAACGTAGTCGCCCGTGCTGCTGCCGCGAACCGTCACGCGGTCGCCGGCCGGATCGTCAGCGATATCCTGCACATCCACCACCGGGAATACGCTCGCCGCGTCCTCGCTGCCTCCGCCGGCCCCAAAGGCCAGGCCGCCGGCCGCGGCGGCGCCAAGTCCGCCGAGCGCCGCAAACGGGAAAGGCGCCACGCCGTCAGCGCCGATCTCGGCGAAGGCGAAATCGCTCCACGGACCGGAATACTGTCCCCACCACGCGATGCCGTCATCGTCGACGAGGATCAGCTCATTGCGCTCGTCGTCGAAATCGATGAAGAAATCGCCGATGACGATCGTCTCTCCGGAGGCCATGACGATCAGGAGATCGTTGCCGTTCTGTTCGAAGGAAACAACGCTTTCCGGTGCGATGGGAAGTTTTACAACAGACGCTTCGTCAAGCTGAAGACCGGTTACGGACTGACGATGCTGGGAGCCGTCGCTCTTGTCGACAATGATTGCATCCACGGGAGTACTCCTTAAAAAAACTCGTCAAATGACAGCGCTACCACACTCTCACGGTGCAACTACGCTTGCTCTTCGGCGCACTGCTCATTTATGTTGGGGACCTGTGCAGTGGACTCTTACCTGCCACTTTGACGAAAGTCACTAACGCAAACTCGCGTCGACCGCAAGCCGTGTAGGTCATTTTTTCTGAACCGAAGATGAATTTAGGTAGTTTTGTAAAGCGATGTTTTTAAATATATAATCGCGCAATCTCAAGTTCCGAAACTGTGAAACACATTGAGGTGAGGCTGATTCTGGCAGCAGATTCAATCAGATGATTGAAGCTCATATGGCAGAAACATGACAAATATATGCCGATCAGGAAAGCTCGAACAGCTAGCGATTTTCAGTTGCGCATGATCATTTTCCACAAGTTATCCCCGTTCGTTAACTCGCCTTAAAGTTGCAATGGCTAGAAACGCCGAACCGCCAGGTACCCCCGCGTGGGCGGTACGCGTTATTGCGCCTGTTCGGCCGATCGGCCGACCGTCTAAAATTCAATGGAATATTAGCGTTTGCTTACGTCGAGACCACTGTCGGCGATGGCGGAACCGGTCATTTCGCCGGCCGGTTCCGTGGCTTCGGGCCGATAGTTTGCCGCCAGTTTCTCGGCCCGCTCTATACGATCGGAAGGTAGGGGATGGGAGCTATTGTAGGAACGCCTGGCACCCGGCGCCGCTTCTGTGGCCTGCATGGTTTTCAGGAAACGCACCAGGGCAGCGGGATCGTATCCGGCCTCAGCCAGCAGCAGGATGGCCATCGCGTCGGCTTCCAGTTCCTGTTGCCGGGACAAGGCGGCGACGCGGGCGCTGCCTTCGGCAAGAAGCGCGCGCACGCGGTCGCTGTCCGGCAGGGCGGCAGCGATATCCGCGCTGGAGATAGCCGCCTGCCGCCCCAAGCGAGACCGGGCCTCCGCATGACGGGACAGGATATGGGCCATTTCATGCGCGACGACGGCCGCGATCTCGCTGTCGTCGTCGGTCAGCGCGAGCAGCGCCCGCGTCAGATAGATATACTCGCCCGGCGCGATATAGGCATCAGGAATGGCCGAGTTCAGCACGAGGATGGTCACCGGCCTTGCGCCGGCAGCGGCGGATAGTCTTTTGCCGATTTCCGCCAGTTCCAGTGAAACTTCGGGGTTCTTGTACAGCCCGCCGGATTCCGCCACCAGGCGATGGCGAAAGGCGTCCGCGCTGCTTTGCTGCTGCGGTGCTGGTCCGGTCCCGCCGGCCTGACATCCGGCGAGACCGGACAAAACCACCAGGATGGTGATCCACCCGCCCGCGCGACATAGGAGAAGACCCGTGACGGGCCGGGACCGGTGCGGGATCTCATGTTTATTCTTCATTCCGATACGCGTTCTCCGCGAAAACACGTACTGTATTCGCGCAGGTCACGTTATGTATAGCGAAGTTTCAATCCGGTTTGTAACACAACGTGAACTTTTAAATTGCGGTTAGCGATTGACCGGAAGCCGGTTCTGAGGGCGTCTAAAGAAAGAGGCGGGTCCCGTGCCAGCCTGCGGCCTTGGCCAATCCCCCGACATCCGCGTGAGTGCGGCAAAATGGCGCGACACCGCCTGCCGGTGTCGCCTGAGATCGGCGGTGCAAAAGTCTGCCACGGAAGCGGCGGAATAGACCGACCGCGGGCGGAGTAAAATCCGGCCACCTCTGTTCCTCCTGCAATGAGCGCAGGAGGGACAGAGGATTTACACCGTGGGTCTTTATCTGAAGGTTCGTCTGGCCGTCTCGGAGGGGATGAGCCGACGTCAGGCAGCCAGGCATTTCAACATATCGCGCGACAGTGTTGCCAAGATGCTGACGTATTCGGTTCCGCCCAGCTATCAGCGCCGGTCACCTGTTCGGCGCCCGAAGCTGGACGCGTGTGTTTGACCGGCTTCGTGACGAGTGCGGGTTTACCGGCGGCTATACGATTATCAAGGACTATATCCGCGAGCGTGATCAGCGTCGCCAGGAGGTGTTCGCGCCGCTTTCTCATCCGCCCGGACATGCGCAGGCCGATTTCGGCGAGGCGATGGTTGTCATCGGCGGAGTGGAGCAGAAGGCCCATTTTTTCGTGTTGGATCTGTCGCACAGTGACGGTGGCTCATGTGCGGGCCTATCCGGCCGCCGTATCGGAGGCCTGCACGCCTTCCGCGCGGGGCGGAGGTGGCGATGCCGGGAAGCCGAGGAGCCTCATCCAGCTTCTTGTCGCCAGAAAGTCGGCTCTGCTTGGCCTCCAGGATGAAGCAATCGCGCTTGTAGAGATCGATCCGGCGCGATGAGAACGATCCATCACGCGCGGTCTCCCTGACCACGCGCTCGAAGACATAATCATTGGTCTCGTGCGCCGCCGAAGCGGGATCGGCATGCGGCAGTTCAAGCAGGTCGCAGAGCTCCGTCAGGAACAGCGCATAATTGGCCCGCTCCTGCCCGCCCTCCTGATTCTGCCAGCGCGCGATGAATGATTCTACGTTCGATTGCATGATATCCGGACGTCCCCTTGAGAGGCGAATTTAACCCGCTTGCAGCGACGTGCAAGCAGACATTGGTCTGGATCAGGATTTCCGGGCGCTCACGACCAGGCAGGAACGAATATCCGGCGAAGGGGCACGCGTTGCTGGGTTTCGAGGTCAAGCTTTTCGTATTGCTCCAGCAGCGTGCGCACCAACTCGTCCATATCCATCAGCGATAGCGGGATATTGGCCCGCTCGGCCTCATAGCGCGCCTCTCGCGTAAAACCGCCGGTGCTGACATAGAGCCCCTTGTCCTGCGGGTGACGGCCGCCGAGGAAGCTGCGGATTTCCGGCGCGCCCATCGCGCCCTTTCGGTGCTTGACCTCGACCACGATGCGCGGAGCTTCGAAGCCGAAGCCATCGGGCGAGGCGATGATATCCTTGCCGCGATCCGGACCTGCTTCAGAAACACGCGTCTTGTAGCCGAGCGATCGCAGAAGGCCGGCGACAAGCTCCTGCATGTCGTCCCAACTCAGCGCGCTCACCTTGTCCTTGATGAACTCGTGGGCGCGGTTCGCCATGGATTCGAAGACGTCCTCCTCGACGGCCTCTTCAACCGCCGCCGAAGCGAGCGCTTTGGTCGGCTCCCCGGTCGTCATCGCTTTCCGCATCTCCGCGACAACCTTATCGGCGATCAGAAAGAGCGTAGAGATCGAGCCGAGACTGTTTCGGCTCTCGACCGAGAGAAGGTCACGGCTGACCTCACCCTGCCAGCGAACCGGCCGAACATGAGGATAATCGTTGCCGATAAGTGCATCGAAGCGGTAGTCCCCGCCAACTTCTCCCATGAGATACATCCGCCGCGACGGGTCATAGGTCACGACCGTATCGCCGATGCTGATTTCAGTTGAGAACCGGAGCAGTATCCCCGCGACCATCGCGACGCCCTGGGGCTTCATCTCGCTCCAGCAACGCGCCACTTCTTCAGCGATTGCCTTGCGGTTTTTGAACGTCTGCAGGTTCCCGAGTTCGGCCCAGCCGATGGCGACAACTTCCTTTTCCTTGAACGCGTCGAACAAGACCCCACGTTCAGCGCGCACCATCCACGATTTTGTCATGCCCCACCTGCCCTTTCAGGCGAACATCCCGCATGGAATGGCCGAGCGCAAGTCCAAAGAGCATATCTAGACGAAAGCGTTACCATTGACTCACAGAAGCTCGCTGGCTGGCGCGGTCGTGCAGAATGTTGCAATACAGCAACCGCTATGCCAGACGCGCCAGTGACTCTCCTGCGCGATTTGGTGCGAACTATTCATCGGATTCCGGAATGGCGAAAAAGCAGGTGCGTGGCAGCGCTTATTATGAGGAACGCCTGAAGCGCGAATTTCCGGCGATCTACAGCGATTTCAAGGCTGGCAAATATCGCACGGTCACCGAAGCGTCCGTCGCTGCCGGCATCAAGCAGAAAAGGACGCGGCTTCACGAATTGAAGAATGCCTGGACCAAGGCTGACGGCGTAGAAAGACGCGCATTCTTGGACTGGTTGATCGCTGAAGGCGCGCTAACGAGACGCGCCACCCCGACGAAGAGGGTGCATAGCGGCCCCACCCTGGCCTCCAGCGACCGATATCTCACCGCATCAGCCATTAAGCGGATCAACGAAATCATGGCGAAGCGGCATCTCAAAATGGGCGACGTGATGTCCGAGATGGGCTTTTTAAAGCTAAACGCCTCCTTGGGCATGGCTCTTCAGCGCAACACACAGCTACAACCCGACTTGTTGGCCAAGCTCGAAAAGTGGCTGGTGGCAAACAGCTCCGCCTGAAGCCCGCGTCACTCATAGTCGCCCCTGGCCACTGACTGTTTCAGAGCGTCCAGTTCGGAAGTGTAGAGACGTTTCAACCGCTCGATCCGTTCGCCATCTTCAGGATAGCAGACGGAACCGGTGTAGTGGGCTGATTTTTCATATTCGTCGTCGATCAATGCCAGGACCGCTTCCATGTCGATGTTGGGCACGGAGATAAGCGCTTCGGCAATATGCACGCCGTTCAGCGAGTCGACGAAGACCCCGCAATTTTCTGAGAGCACCCTGAGATCGCCGGCAAAACCAGCCATCCTCTTCACGTCATTGTTGAGTTTATCGTTGGCAAAGGCCGGCGCTGCCAGGCAAAGGCTGAAGACGATTGGCAATAGTGATTTCATGAGATCAGTTCCGATGAGCGAGAGCGCACAAAAGGGAACCGTTTTGCGATCAAGGTCGCGCTTCAATCACCGCCTCGCTAACCTGTTGAATTTCTTCAATCGGTTTTCTCGGCTCACAGATAATCCATGAGTGCCCAAAAAGGTTCCTATAAATCAATCCCTTACCGGGTAAAATCGGCAAGGCACAACTAGTTTTCCGCAGATGGTCCTGAGGGTGGCGATGAGCGATTTCGGATATGCACGGGTCAGCACGACAGAGCAAAATCTCGATTTGCAGCGGACGGCCCTGGCAACGGCCGGATGCCGAACGGTATTCACCGACCAGGGTGTTTCCGGCGCTGATTTTGCTCGACCGGGACTGACCAGGTTGCTGAAGAAGCTGCAACCCGGCGACCGCCTGACCGTGTGGCGGCTGGATCGTCTCGGACGTTCGCTGTTCGAACTGATCCGGCTCGTGCGCGAGCTGGATGAGCGCGGCGTCGAATTCCGATCCCTCAGCGAGAGCATCGATACCAGCACGTCTGGCGGGCGGCTGCTCTTCCACCTGCTTGCCTCTATGGCTGAGTTCGAGCGGTCACTGGTGAGCGAGCGCACGAAGGCAGGGATGGACGCCGCCCGCGCCAGAGGCAGCCGCATCGGCAGAAGGCCCGCGCTGAGCACTGAACAGCTGAGAGAGGCCCGAGCAGCAGTTGCGGCCAACCGAACCATCACCGAGGTGGCGGGTGAATACCAGGTCCATCCTCGCACGCTCTCTCGATTACTGAGGCAGCCCACAGCCGGAACAGAGAGCCCCGCCCTTAGGTCAGGACGGGACACCACTAGTGGCTAAGCTCGCAAAGGTGCTATTCAGCCCCAACCGCGTGCTGGTGCCCAACGCCGCTCTTGCTGCCCTCGTTGAGCAACTTCCCAACCCAGCGACCGCTCAATGGCGGCAAAAGCTCATCCTCGACGGCGAACTTGAGCTGAAGAAGCCGGGCGACGTCTCCATAGCTTCTCTCTCCTCGCAACCATACCCGATGCTCTGGTTCGCAGAGAACGCGGAAATCCGCGCGATAAGCATGGCACGGAAATGGCTCCGGGTCATCGATCAGCTCCACGCAGAGGTCCCGAAGTGTCAGCCGGGAGCCATCACGGACGTAGCCGTCCCGGCTTTCTTTCGTATCCACGTAATAACCGAAACGGTTGCGGAAACTCCTCCGGAGGTCAACCTTGTTCATCATATGTATTCCAATTCCAGTAGGTGTTGAATTTCGTTGGGCCGGAGAGGTATCTCTATCTCCCGCAGCACCTGCTTTTTCTTCGAACACCGGGACACTGAATCCATTCTTGATGTAAGACGTCTCTATCTGTTTATATATTTTAAGAAGAAGAGAGCACTTAGTAGCGTCTTACACGTCCCGGTGAATCGAGAGACACGGACGGGTCAGAAAAGGGCCATCGCGGCCGCCTTCTTCTTGTTGTCGCGGAACCGAGCGACATAGGCACGCGAGCGCTTCCGGTCCAACTCCAGAATAGGAGAAGCCGAGCCTGCGGTTTTGACCGTCTGATCGATCGCCAACTGCGAGAAGCTCTGGCACTTGGCGAGAAGCGGACAATCACAGCAGGGCGCTTCGGACGGAGTAATTGTCTCTGCGATGCCGAAACAGCTCGGGAGGAGATCCGCACGTTCGAGAGATTTTCGCTCAGCTTCCGGCCAACCACCATCGTCAAACAATGACTTCGCCCTCTCGGCATAGTCGTCTCGCTCGTCTTCCGGAGCTGTCCGCAAAACAGCGTCCAGCTCAAGGTGCCGTTTGGCGTAGACGAATTCCGCGATCTGATCGTCGAGCCGACGATGACTGTGCTTCACCTCTTCAAGCATGATTTCCCGGAAACGCCGCTGGGCAGGAAGCCCGATGTCATTCTCAAGTCGATAGTGCGGCATGTTGCCGATACGGCGCATATGGAGAGGAAGTTGGTCTTCGACCACGTCATCAAATACGGCTGTCCAGGCTTTTGCGTTGCTCGGCGAAGGATGAAGCTGATGAGGCAGCATGTTCCAGCGGCGCTTGCGGCGCGAGGAGAAGTCGAAGCTGAAGTTCACGAGCAGATCATAGGGCACAAAGAGCGCGTCGGTCTGCTGCCTGGCATGCCAGAGCGCCGTAAACCACTTCTCTCTCGTCCGGGGCAATCCGTCACGGGTGCCGGTCACCATATGGGCGACGTCGGCGTCCTGATGTCTTCTGACGTGGTTGCGCAGATTCTGGGTATAAATTTCTCTGAACAGCAGGGTCAGTTCCAGAGGCGACGTGAACCGGTAGTCGAACCAGCGGCTCATCATAAGCCGGCTCTCGTTCTTCCAGTCCTTTGGATGCAGCACCGTTCGCATCCGGATGATATCAATCAAGCGCTTTGCGAGCTTTTTCTTGTCGCTAGACACAACTTCTCCTTCCGGCGGAAACCTCCGCCAGTTTGGTTGGGGTCAAGGTGCGTAATTTCTTACAGATTGCCCTATAGCGGTCTGAAGACTGAGATGCAGACGATTGTGAGCAGATTCCCGATTTGAGAGATGCGGCCTGCTCCAGGTTGCTTGTTGGCTGGTTCCGAGGCTACCTTTGAGCTTCGCTTCAGCGCCCCCAAGGAACGAGCCAGCGAGCGCCTGTGTCGATTTCTTGATATGGGAGGATTGAAGCTGCGTCTCTTGCCGGGACTGGAGGCATCCCCATCAGCACTCTTGAAAATCTCTAGGACTTCGCACACCGCCGAAGCCGTCGGAGCGCCACTCGTCGTAGATCAATCTATTCGAAGAAGGAGGAGACCCGGCTCCGGCCTGGAGACAGCAGAAGGACCGCGCTTGGTCGGAGACACTTCATTCTGATAGCGTTCAAGCAGATTGCCGAGTGTTGTCACCTCAAGAAGACGCGTATCGGGCGCGGCACCGAACTTGTCGACCTGAGCTTCCAGATCGCGCGCCCACTTCTCGGCGTCTGTCTTGCTGTCGAAGGATTTGCAGCGCGGCTTCAATCCACGACGGCGCACCTGTGCCTGCCAGCGCCCTCTGAGCTTGCGTATCGTCGCCATCGTGATCTCCGGGTTGTTTACCTGGGATCACGCGTAGGATGCCGGTGGTGGGGAGCCAAGGATTATCCCGGCGCGACTAGTCTTTGCATGTCGGCCGGGTCCAACCATGCGGATGGCAATATGTTGGCGCAATAAATCCGCAGATGGCAACGCGCATATAGAAGGGCGAGACCAGAGAGCTTAGATTTGCCCTCATCAGCCTCAACTAAGTGTCTGTCCAAGAATGGCAGGCGGGGATTCCCAAAACCGTGAAACGGCTCAAGCAATTCAAAATCCTGATGTCGTTCGCAGATGATGATCCGTAAGAGGAAGTGCCGGTAGCGTGGCCCTCGATCATTTGCCGACGCGCCGCGAACAGTTGCGCGAGTTATGCTGATCGCCGACGCTCAATTAAGTTATTGTTTAAAAAGAAAAATCTGGCGGAGAGGGAGGGATTCGAACCCTCGATACGGTTGCCCGTATGCCGCATTTCGAGTGCGGTGCATTCGACCACTCTGCCACCTCTCCATAAAGTGCCGTGGTCTGCGTTGGAACGCGCGGTGTCTATTAGCGGGCAAAGCCGGGTCTTGCAAGAGTAAAGATAACGGTTTTTTGGCCGACCGACCGCCCCGCGGACGGCCAGCCGTGACATGGAAAGCGCCGCACCCGGGGTCGACGGCCCGAAGTAATCGCGCGCGGGTACAATTCCCAAACAGAACGCTGGCCCCAAAACAGAACACCGGCCCCAAACAGAACGTCGGTCTCAAACAGAACGTCGGTCTCAAACAGAACGCGGACGAATGCGAAATTGCAGCGGCGAAAACACCTTGTTTGCGCCCTGGTTTATTGACTTCCGCACCGCCCTCGCGTATGCACGCTCCCGGACGCGTGTGTCCTCTTGACGCACGCATTTGCGCGGGCGTGTCCCGCGCTTCACTGGCAGACCGGGTTTTGAAAAGATTTTCTCTTTGAAATCCATGCTTTAACCAGACTGACAAAAAGACGGTCGCGCGCTTTTCGAGCGGGCAGAACCGGGCGAGAACATGAAAGGTCAAAATATGTTCGCAGTCATCAAGACCGGCGGTAAACAGTACCGCGTCAACGCCGAGGATGTGATCACCATCGAAAAGCTCGATGGCGATGCCGGCGCGAAGATTGAATTTGCTGAAGTGCTGATGGTCGGCGAAGGCGCTGACGCCACGATCGGCGCACCCTTCGTCAAGGGCGCCATGGTCAAGGCGGAAGTGGTCGAGCAGACCCGCGGCAGGAAGGTCATCGCCTTCAAGAAGCGTCGTCGCCAGAACTCCAAGCGTACGCGCGGCCATCGCCAGCATCACACGGTCGTCAAGATCACCGACATCGTCGCCGGTTGATCGACAGAGCAGATTTCGAAGGTTTAAAGGAGAACTCCAATGGCACACAAAAAAGCTGGCGGTTCCTCGCGCAACGGTCGCGATTCTGAATCCAAGCGCCTTGGCGTGAAGAAGTTCGGTGGCGAGAACGTCATTCCGGGCAACATCATCATTCGCCAGCGCGGCACCAAGTGGCATCCCGGCGACAATGTCGGCATGGGCAAGGACCACACCATTTTTGCGAAAATCGAAGGCAATGTGACATACCGCGCGCGCGCCAATGGCCGCATGTATGTGTCCGTGGCCCCGAAACACGCAGAAGCAGCGGAATAAAGCCGGTACCGCTCAAAAATCAGCCGGCGTCACATCGACCCGGCCATAAATTTCAGGTCACCGAACCTGGGTTTTGAAAAAGGAAGGGAAGATGGGACGCCACCATCTTCCCTTCTTTCGTTTTCAACCCAGGAAAGGACCTGAGACATGCAAAGGGATCTGCAAAGGGAGAGCCAATCCCGGCTTTCCAGAGAACGGCTGAGGCCGGATAGCCAAAGGCGGGATTGCCCCGTTCTTCTCTCGCAAAGGCTCGTTTTGAGAGCCCCGCACGAAGATGACATCGACGCCATTGCCCATCTCGCCAACAACGAAAAAATCGCGACCATGGTGTCGCGCATGCCGCATCCCTACACTGCAACAGATGCCGCCATTTTCGTGGAGCGAACAAAAGACGGCGCGATCGGCAATTGCGTCTATGCCATCACCAAAGCGGACAACGGCGAATTCCTCGGTTGCTGCGGCATCGAGAACACGCCGGATGACGAGCGGCTGGTGGAAATCGGCTACTGGATGGGCGAACCCTACTGGGGCAAGGGCTATACCACCGAAGCCGTTCAGGTTCTGATCGACATGATCTTCCGCACCCGGGGCGAGGTCGACCATATCGACGCCCGCTGCCGGGTCGTCAACGAGCGTTCGCGGCGGGTGCTGCACAAATGCGGCTTCCAGTTTCAGGGGCCCGGCATGGTGCAGTCGCTTGCGATCGGCGGCACGGTTTCGGTCGAATGGTATCGTCTCGACCGGCGCAACTGGATGTCGCTGAAGAGCTGGGGAGGCCAGCGATGAGCGCGGTGGCCGAGGCGCTCGGCCCCTGCCCCGTCGTTGAAACCCCGCGGCTGAGACTGCGGCCGGTTGGCCCGGCCGATGCCGAACAGGTCTCGGCCCTGCTTGCCGACCCCGGCATTGCCCGGATGCTTACCCGCGTGCCCTTCCCCTATACACTGGAAGACGCGCAGGAGTGGCTCGCCCATGCAGGCGGCGAAGACCGCTGGCCGGCGGCGATCACCCAGCCCGCCGACGGCGTTCCGATCGGGCTGGTCTCGATCGAGCGGCGCCAGGGCGGTCATCATCTCGGCTACTGGTTGAGCCGCTACTACTGGAACCGCGGCTTCATGAGCGAGGCGGTGTCGGGTCTGGCGGAGCGGTTTTTCGACCGCTCCGGCGGCGCAACGCTCCATTCCGGCGCGTTCACCGACAACCCGGCCTCGCTGAAGGTGCTGCAACGGCTGGGCTTTCAGGTCACGGGCCTGCGCGAAACCTGGTCGGTCAGCCGGGGCCGAATGGCACAGGAAGTCACGACGGCGCTGACGCCGGCGCTGTTCAGGCCGTACCGGTTCTGATCGAGGCCGGGCCGTTCATACGGCCCGGCCATCACCACACCATTTTCCTCCCCACACCGCGCTCGTCTTATCCTCATTGCCGTTGTTCAACCTGAAAGGACACCGGCATGGCCATGCGATATGCAAGACCGGCACTCCGAAACCACCGCGCCTACCGGCAAGCCTTCGAGCAGTACCTTCGCTACGGAACGCCGATCCGGCTTGAGGAAAAAGCGGACGAGCACCCATCCATGCATTATATCTGGCGCACGCAGAATGATCATTGCGGATTATAGATGTGGTTTCGGTCATATGGGCATTTCAGCAGTTTTCACGCAGCGAAGACCTTGCCAACGCATCACCTGAGCTTCCCTTCGGTACAGCCTATGATATAGTCGACACATGGAGCGCAACCTTCAGCGCGAAGGTCTACCTTGACGTGGAAAAGAGCAGATTCACCGAAGAATAAAACTGGCACTTCAGGCCTGTTCAAAGTGCTGATGAAATCCTCGGCCAAGTTGATCATGTATACGCTTGCGATAGTCGCATTTGTTATATGCTTGGGCAGCTACTTGTTGCGCTCGACATGCATCGTGTTACCCAACGGCTACATGATAGGGTATGCTTCGATCATACCGTTATACCGAAGGTTTTTCTTCGAGAACGCCATCTGGAACGCTGAAGCGGACCTTGTGGCCAGAACAAGCTACATGGCTCACTTCGAGCGCCACGCCTCGGATCCTGACCTCGTGGTCATGCTTTATCCGGGCGGCCGAGCCACCATGGATGGCAGGGTCATGATGCCCCTGATCTATGACCAGAGCTTCGACGGCAGATGGAATGACGAACGGCACCCTTTGGGGGCCAGCATCGCTTCCATCGGCCTGGAGCTCGTCTACGAAAGACTTGAGCGTGACCGCCGGTTCGAACACCGCTACTGCCATCCGCCGTTCATAAGCTTTCATCCGGTGGATTGACGGCGCTGCAACTTCGGCCTCGACACGAACAGCAACAGGCTTTTTCACGATAATCTTTGACCTTCGCCCGCGCGGCCTATATCGATGCGGCAGTTTCCCAAAATGCGCAAAAGCTTGAAGTGACGAACAGATGAAATTTCTCGACGAGGCAAAGGTCATTATCCGCTCCGGTGACGGTGGTGCCGGCTCGGTGTCGTTTCACCGCGAAAAATTCATCGAGTTCGGCGGTCCGGACGGCGGTGACGGCGGGCGCGGCGGCGATGTCTGGATCGAGGCCGTCAACGGCCTCAACACGCTGATCGATTTCCGCTTCCAGCAGCATTTCAAGGGCGCCACCGGCGGCCACGGCATGGGCCGCAACCGCACCGGCGCCAAGGGCGAAAGCGTCACCCTCAAAGTTCCGGTCGGGACCCAGGTGTTCGAGGATGACAAAGAGACGCTGATCTGCGACCTGACCCAGGAAGGCGAGCGCTACCGGCTGGCCGCCGGCGGCAATGGCGGTTTCGGCAATGCCCATTTCAAATCCGCCACCAACCAGGCCCCGCGCTGGGCCAATCCCGGCCTGGAGGGCGAGGAAAAGTCGATCTGGCTGCGGTTGAAGCTGATTGCCGATGCCGGGCTCGTCGGCCTGCCCAATGCCGGCAAGTCGACCTTTCTGGCGACCGTTACCCGGGCGCGACCGAAGATCGCCAATTATCCCTTCACCACGCTCCACCCCAATCTCGGCGTTGCCAGCATTGACGGGCGCGAGTTCATCCTTGCCGACATTCCCGGCCTGATCGAGGGCGCGCATGAGGGCATTGGCATTGGTGACCGGTTCCTCGGCCATGTCGAGCGCACCCGCGTGCTGCTGCATCTGGTCTCGAGCCTCGAGGAAGACGTCGCCGGCGCCTACACCACCGTGCGCAAGGAACTTGCGGCCTATGACGCGGCACTCGGCGAGAAGCAGGAAATCGTGGCGCTGTCGCAGGTCGACATCCTCGACCCCGAGACCCTGAAGGAAAAGAAGGCGGCGCTTGAAAAGGCCAGCGGCGGGCCCGTCCACGCGATTTCCGCCGTTGCCCAGACCGGCATGACCGAGGTTCAGCGCGAGCTTGCCGCCATCATCCGCGCCGAGGAGGCCCGCCTCGGCATCACCGCGCCCGATCCCGTCGAGGACAAGGGCCGCCACGACAGGTGGGAGCCGTAGGATGAGCGGGCGTTCGCTTGCCCATTATCGCCGCATCGTCATCAAGATCGGCTCGGCGCTGCTGGTGGATGGCCGGACAGGCCTGAAGCGCGGCTGGCTCGAAAATCTCTCCGCCGATATCGCGGGGCTCCGGGCCGCCGGCGTCGAGGTTCTGGTGGTCTCCTCCGGCGCGGTCGCGCTCGGACGCACCGTGCTCGGCACGCCTTCCGGCGCGCTCAAGCTGGAGGAGGCGCAGGCCGCCGCCGCCGTCGGCCAGATCGGCCTTGCCGGCGCCTGGACCGCGAGCCTGAAGGCGCATGACATCATCGCCGGGCAGATCCTGCTGACGCTTCAGAATACCGAGGAGCGCCGGCAATATCTCAACGCCCGCGCAACGCTCCGGCAATTGCTGAAACTCGGCGCCGTGCCGATCATCAACGAGAACGACACGATCGCCACCTCCGAGATCCGCTACGGCGACAATGACCGGCTGGCGGCTCGCGTGGCGACCATGATCGGCGCCGACCTGCTGGTGCTGCTGTCTGATATCGACGGGCTCTACACCGCGCCGCCGCATCTTGATCCCGATGCCCGCTTCCTTCCGGAAGTCGAGGTCATCACCCGGGAGCTCGAGGCGATGGCCGGGGGCGCCGCATCCGAACTGTCGCGCGGGGGTATGCGCACCAAGATCGAGGCGGGCAAGATCGCGACCGCCTCCGGCTGCGCCATGATCATCGCGTCGGGCAAGATCGACCACCCGCTGAAGGCGATCGCCGAGGGCGCGCGCCACTCGATGTTCCATGCCTCGCGCGCGCCCGTCAGCGCCCGCAAGACCTGGATCGCCGGCCAGCTTCTGCCCGCAGGCACGATCCATATCGATGACGGCGCGGTCGCGGCGCTGAAGCGCGGCAACAGCCTGCTTGCCGCCGGCGTCACCGCGGTTGACGGGCATTTCTCGCGCGGCGACACTGTCGCCATCGTCAATGCCACGGGCGGCGAGATCGCCCGCGGGCTCTCCGGCTATGACAGCGACGAGGCCCGGATGATCGCAGGACAGAAGAGCGCCGGCATCGAGGCGATCCTGGGCTATCCCGCCCGCGCCGCGATGGTGCATCGCGACGACCTCGTGATGTCGGCTACAAAACGGGAAGGATCGGCCCATGCCTGATCAGGATGTCAAAACCGTGATGGACGATCTCGGCCGCCGCGCCCGCAAGGCTGCTGGCAGCCTCGCTATTGCCCCGACGGCAACCAAGAACGCGGCGCTTGCCGCCATGGCGGATGCAATCGAGGAAAACAGCGCCGGGATTCTCGCCGCCAATGCCGAGGATGTCGCCCGCGCGAAGGAAAACGGCGTGACCGGCTCGTTCATCGACCGGCTGGAACTGAACGAGGACCGGATCAGGGCGATGGCCGACGGCATCCGCGCGATCGCCGGTCTCGGCGATCCGGTCGGCGACGTCATCGCCGCCTGGGAGCGGCCCAACGGGCTGAAAATCGAGCGGGTGCGCACGCCGCTCGGCGTCATCGGCGTGATCTATGAAAGCCGTCCGAATGTGACGGCCGATGCCGGCGCTTTGTGCCTGAAGGCCGGCAATGCCGTGATCCTGCGCGGCGGCTCGGATTCGGCAAAATCGGCGGCGGAGATCCATGCGGCACTCGTCTCCGGCCTTCTGAAAACCGGCCTGCCGGAAGACGCGATCCAGATCGTGCCGACTACAGACCGCGCCGCCGTCGGCGAAATGCTGGCAGGGCTTTCCGGCAATATCGACGTGATCGTGCCGCGCGGCGGCAAGAGCCTCGTCGCGCGCGTGCAATCGGAAGCGCGGGTGCCGGTCTTTGCCCATCTGGAAGGGCTTTGCCATATCTATGTCGACAAATCCGCCGACCTCGACATGGCGCGCGCGATCGTCGTCAACGCCAAGATGCGCCGCACCGGCATTTGCGGGGCCGCCGAGACGCTGCTGATCGACCGCGCCAGCGCCGACCGCTTCGCCGCGCCGCTGATCGAAGCGCTGGAGGCGAAAGGCTGCCTGGTGCGCGTCGATCACGACATGATCGATTATGCGAGAGGCCGCGAGGAGGCGAGCGAGGCCGACTGGACGACCGAATATCTCGACGCCATCATCGCGGTGAAGCTGGTCGACGGGATTTCCGGCGCGATCGCGCATATAGGAAAATATTCCTCTCACCACACCGAAGCGGTGATCGCCGAGGATCCGGACGTCGTCGCCCGCTTCTTCAACGAGATCGATTCCGCGATCCTGCTGCACAATGCCTCGACCCAGTTCGCCGATGGCGGCGAATTCGGCATGGGCGCCGAGATCGGCATTGCCACCGGCAAGATGCATGCCCGCGGGCCGGTCGGCGTCGAGCAGCTTACCTCGTTCAAATATCTGGTGCGCGGCAGCGGCCAGACCCGGGACTGAGGGCTTGGGCGGGCTCGCACGCCGCCATCTCGTCATGCCCGCGACAGCGCCGGGCATGAAGATCGGGCTGTTCGGCGGTTCGTTCAACCCGCCGCATGACGGACACGTGCTGGTGGCGAACCTCGCGATCCAGCGGCTCGGCCTCGACCAGCTCTGGTGGCTCGTCACCCCCGGCAATCCGCTGAAGAGCGGCGACGGTCTCGCGCCGCTCGCCGAGCGGCTGGCGCTTTGCGAAGCCATGGCGCGCGATCCGCGCATCCGGGTGAGCGCGCTCGAAAAGACCATTGGAACGGCCTTTACCGCCCGCACCATCCGCCACATCGTCCGCCGCCGCCCGGGCGTCGATTTCGTCTGGATCATGGGCGCCGACAATCTCGGCAGCTTCCACCGCTGGCAGGAATGGCGGCGGATTGCCGCGACCGTGCCGATCGCCGTGATCGACCGCCCCGGCGCGACGCTGACCTACCTCTCCTCCAAGGCGGCGCGCGCGCTCGACAAGGCCCGCATTCCCGAACGCGCGGCAAAAGCGCTGCCGCAGATGAAGCCGCCGGCCTGGACCTTCATCCACGGTCCGCGTTCCGCCGTCTCCTCGACCGCGCTCCGACAGGAGATCGACCGATGAAACTCGAAATCGTCGCCGACATCACCGATCCCGGCAAGCCCGGCGGAGCAAGCGACGACCGTTATGGCTGGAGCGAAAACGCGGTATTCGTCATCGACGGCGCGACCGGCATCGGCGACAGGGAGGTGATGGCGGAAGGCGATGCCGCGTGGCTTGCGGCCCATGCGGCGCGGATGTTTGCCGCGGCCGATGGCCGGCCCGTGGCCGAGACCGTCGCCGCCATCAACGCATCGGCGCGCGACCTCTATCGCGCCGCCGCGAAAACAGATGACCTGCCGCGCCACATGTGGCCCGCCGCCGCCTTCCAGATGCTGAGGATCGAGGCGGGCCGCCTGATCAGCTACGGGCTCGGCGATTGCCGGCTGTTTCTTCAGGACGGAGCCGGCACACTGTTTGCGACCACCGCGCTGAAGGGTAATCGCGACAAGGAAATCGCCGCCGCCCGCGCCCATCTCCAGCGCATCGGCGGCTTCCGGGGTGCCGCCGATATCGCCGGCGATGCCGAGACCATGGCGATGCTGCGCGCCGGCCGCGCGCGCCACAACACGCCGGATGGACAGGTGTTCACGCTCGGCCTGGTGCCGGAGGCCGCAAACCATATCGTCAGGGAAGACTGTGGTTTGAAAGCGCCCGTTCGCGGCCTGCTGTGCTCGGATGGTTTTGCCGCCCTTTGCGACAATTACGACGCCTGCTCGCCCGCCGGCCTGATCGACAGCGCCTTTCGCGACGGGCTCCGGCCGCTGGTCGAGGAATTGCGGCGGATCGAGCGGATCGACGACCCCGAGGGCGAGAAATTCCCGCGCTACAAGGTCAGCGATGATGCAGCGGCGGTCGCCTTCCGGATCAGCCCCTGATCACTGGTATGCGCGCCTGCCTGCAATTTTGCAGCGGAAAACCCTTGCAACGGGCAGGCTTTGGCATCACCTTTATGGATAGCGGCCCGCCGGAGTGACGAGTCGCAATTCGTGCTTGGTCCGGATGAAAGGAAGAACCCTGACAACATTGCACGCGAAGGGCGCGGCTCCCGCGCCACAGAGCAGAGGAAGCGGCGCCTATGCCGCCGATGAGGCTCTCGCCACCGTCCTCGCCAGCCTTGAGGATTCGAAGGCCGAAGATATCGTCACCATCGACATCAGAGGGAAATCGGCACTCGGCGACCACATGGTGGTTGCTTCCGGGCGCTCGAACCGTCACGTCATGGCGATCTGCGACCATCTGGTCAAGGACATCAAACACTCTGGGGCAGCCACCCCCAAGGTCGAGGGCCAGGAGACCGGAGACTGGGTGCTGATCGATACCGGCGATGTGATCGTCCATGTATTCCGGCCGGAAGTCCGCGAATTCTACAATATCGAGAAGATGTGGTCGGCGCCTGAAATGAACGAGACACGCCTGCACTAGCACTTGTTGCTGTGAGCGGCGTGACATGCCCGAACGGACCGCGCGGTGCGGTTGTTGCGGGCCGAGAGATGATGAGATGCAGATTGGCATTTTCGCGGTCGGCCGCCTGAAGACCGGCCCGGAGAAGGAGCTTGTCGCGCGCTATCTCGACCGGTTGAAGAAAACCGGCAAGGCGCAGGGGCTCGATTTTTCCAGGGTCGCCGAGGTCAATGAAAGCCGCGCCGGCAACGCCGCCACCCGCAAGCGCGAGGAGGCAGCCGCCCTTGAAAACGCGATCTCGACTGATACCGTGCTGGTGCTGCTCGATGAAACTGGAAAATCCCTCGACAGCGTCGGCTTTGCCGCCGAGATCGAAAAATACCGCGATGCCGGCAAGCGCGAGATGATATTCGCGATCGGCGGCGCCGACGGGCTTGATCCGGCACTTGCCGCCCGCGCCGACCTTTCGATCAATTTCGGCGCCATGACATGGCCGCACCAGATCGTGCGGATACTGCTCGCCGAGCAGCTTTACCGCGCCGTCACCCTGCTTTCGGGCCATCCCTACCATCGCGCCTGAACAATCAAACTTTTGTGTGTTCTTGTGGCGTTGTTATTCCGTTAACCTCTCCGCGATCTAAATCCCCTTTTCCTCGCGCGGAAACGGAAATGGCAGTGACCACGGCCCGACCAATGCGGATAATCCTCGCCTGCGGCATTGCCGTCTGGGCCGCCTGGGCGATTGCCGCGTCCGCCGCGGCGGAGGAGCCGACCGCCGGCTCCACCGGGCTCGTCGACAAGCTGGCGACCGAGCGCTCGAACAAGGAGATCGAGCTCGACCGGATCGAAAGCTCGATCGCGCTTTCCAACGACAAGATCACGGCGCTTACGGCCGAGATCGACGCCCTTGCCGGCGATACCGCGAGCCTGAAGGAAGCGCTGGTGGCATCGGCCGAGCGGCGACGGCGGCTGGAGGAGCAGATCGGCGCAGCCGAAACCCGGCTCTCCGAGCTCTCCGATGAGGAAGACCGGCTGAAGACCTCGCTCAACGCCGAGCGCGATGTGCTCGCCGATGTGCTCGCAGCACTCCAGCGCATGGGCCGCGACCCGCCGCCTGCGCTTCTGGTCGCCCCCGGCGACGCGCTAGATTCCGTCAGAAGCGCCATTCTGCTGAACGGTGTCGTTCCGGAGATGCGGGCCCGGATGGAAACCGTGCTGGCCGATCTGAAATCGCTGCAGGCGGTCAAGGCCGAGCAGCAGCAGGCGCGCGACGGGCTTGCCGGCGACCTCGACAGCCTTGCCGAGGAAAGCCGGCGCATGGACCTCCTGATCGCCGAAAACGAAAAGGCCGGCGAGACCAACGCGGAAGCGCTCGAAGCGGAACGCCGGCAGGCAGAGATGCTTGCAGCGCGTGCGACCGACCTCAACGGCCTGATCGCCAGCCTCGAAACCGAGATGACTTCCGCCCGCAACGCCGCCCTTCTGGCGCGGCAGGAAGCCGAAAAACGCCGGCAGATGACCGAGGCGCAGCAGATCGAGGCGCGCCAGCGCGCGCTGTCCTCAACGCCCGATAAAAACCGCATTGCGCCGGCATATCCATTCTCTGACCTGAAAGGCCGTCTGATCCTGCCGGTTTCAGGCGAAATTCTGCGCCGATACGGCGATCCGGATGGCACGGGACACCGGGCGACCGGAATGACCATCGCCGCGCGGCCGGGCGCGCTCGTCAGCGCCCCTGCCGACGCAACGGTGGTTTACGCCGGGCGTTTCAGAAGTTACGGAGAGATGGTCATCCTCAATGTCGGCGACGGCTACCATATCGTCATGACCGGCATGGATGATCTCAAGGTTCGCCAGGGCGATTTCATATTCTCCGGCGAGCCGCTGGCCGAGATGGGCACCAGACGGATCGCGAGCGCTGCGACAATGGCGCTGGAAACGGACAGGCCGACGCTCTACATTGAGTTCCGACACAATGGAAAGCCGGTCGATTCTCAACCCTGGTGGGTGGACAATACTGATGGAAAGGCACGCAATGATACGTAGGGCAACGCTTCTGCTGGCAGGCGCCGTGATCGGCGCTTCGGCGACCGGCATACTGGTTTCAGCCGATATTCCGGCACGCGCGGCCGGCGACGATTCAACCTACCGCGAGATGTCGCTGTTCGGCGATGTTTTCGAGCGGGTGCGCAGCCAGTATGTCTCGCCGCCGGACGAACAGCAGATGATCCAGGATGCGATCAACGGCATGCTGAGCGGGCTGGACCCGCATTCGAGCTATATGACGGCCGAGGAATCCGAGGAGATGCGCGACCAGTCGAAGGGCGAATTCGGCGGGCTCGGCATCGAGGTGACGATGGAGGATGACGTCGTCAAGGTCGTCGCCCCCATCGACGATACGCCCGCTTCCAATGCCGGGGTTCTCTCCGGCGACAAGATCGTGGAGATCGATGGCGAAAGCGTGCGCGGCATGTCGCTCAACGATGCGGTCGACCGCATGCGCGGCGAGGTCGGCGAGCCGATCGACGTCACCATCATCCGTGACGGCGTGACCAAGCCGATCGAGATGACGATCGTACGCGGCGTGATCCCGGTTCAGTCGGTCAAATGGCGTGTTGAAAACGACGATATCGGCTATATCCGCCTGACCACCTTCATGAACGAGAAGCTCGACGACAGCCTGCTGGAGGCCATAGCCGAGATCAAGAAGGAAGTGCCGGAAGACAAGCTCAAGGGCTACATTCTCGACCTTCGCCTCAACCCGGGCGGTTTCCTGAACCAGGCCGTGTCCGTCGCCGACACCTTCCTCGATGAGGGCGAGGTGGTTTCCACCCGCGGCCGCAATGCCAGCGAAACCCGCCGCTTCGATGCCGGTCCGGGCGATGTCACCGACGGCAAGCCGCTGGTCGTGCTCGTCAACGGCGGCTCGGCATCGGCGTCCGAAATCGTCGCCGGCGCGCTGCAGGACCTGAAGCGGGCGACGCTGGTCGGCACCCGCACCTTCGGCAAGGGCTCGGTCCAGACCATCGTACCGCTCGGCGGCGAAGGCTCGCTCCGGCTGACGACGGCGCTCTACTACACCCCGTCCGGCACCTCGATCCAGGGCACCGGCATCAGCCCCGACATCATCGTCGAACAGGTGTTGCCGGAGGACCTCGAAGGCCTGATCCGCCCTGAAGGCGAATCCGCGCTTCGCGGTCATATCCAGGGCGACAAGGAAACCGAAGAGGGCTCCGGCTCGGTTGCCTATGTACCGCGCGAAACCGAGGACGATGTGCAGCTGAAATACGCGATCGACCTTCTGGAAGGCAAGATCACCAACGCGGCCTTCCCGGCCGATCCGGAAAAGGCGGTCAAGGAGCTGCAGGCCGCCAAGACACCGGAGCCCGAGAAGGCAATGGAAGACGCCCACTGAGGACGTCGCCGGAGAAATATAACGTCAGGCAGGGTTCTGCCTGACGTTGTCAAATACGTCGCTCAACATTAGAGCGTCGGGCGAAAAAGTGGAATCCGGTTTTTCGTTAACCCGACGCGCAAAAATAGAGAATCTAGAGCGTCGGGCGATGCCAACTAATCGCCCGACGCTCTAGGGTCTGTGGGGATTCACAAATCAGCGCGAATGTGATTCACGCTTTGGATGGATCGTTTTGTACTGACAGATGCCCAATGGGCGAAGATAGAGCCGCATTGTCTGGGGAAGCCTCTGGATCCCGGTCGCAGCGGAAGAAACAACCGGCTGTTCATTGAGGCTGTGCTTTGGATTGTGCGCACGGGCAGCCCATGGCGTGACCTGCCCGCTGCGTTTGGCAACTGGAGCACGGCATTCCGCCGGTTTCGCGACTGGCGTGAAGCCGACATTTTCAAACGCATATTCGATGCCCTCTCTGATGAACCGGACATGGAATACGCCATGGTGGATGCCACCATCGTCAAGGTCCACCGACACGGTCAGGGCGCAAAAGGGGGACTCAGAGCCAGGCCATTGGTCGCTCAAAAGGTGGGATGACAACCAAAATCCTGGCACTGACCGATGCTTTAGGCAATCTGGTCCGGTTCGAATTGCTGCCGGGCCATCGCTTCGACACGGTCGGCGTCGCGCCGCTCATCGATGGCATCGAGTTCGGTGCGCTACTCGCCGACAAGGCTTTCGATAGCAACAACATTGTAGCCGATCTCAACGAGCGCGGCGCGAAAATAGTAATCTCGCAACATCCGCGTCGATCAGTGCCTCTCCAAATCGACACTGAGATTTACAAATGGCGACACCTGATCGAAAACTTCTTCTGCAAACTCAAAGAGTTCAAGCGCATCGCTATGAGAGCCTGTAAAACGGACCAGAGCTTTGAGGCCATGATCTATCTGGCAGCGGCTGTGATCAACTCACGATGAATCCCCACAGACCCTAGTTCGCGCATGAAGGGGCCGAAACCCGTCCCAGCCCGACATGTCGACAAACCTCACGCGTGAGCGCGGCAACGCCTACCTCTCCGCCGTCACCCCGGCCTTGAGCCGGGGTCCAGGGCGAAGAACGAGACAACGCCGTGATTGCTTGCTGTCTGCTGACAAAGCCTGCCTCCCTCTCCGCCGTCATGCTCGGGCCTGTCCCGAGCATCTAAGCACGCATCTACTCGACAGGCGTCTCGGACGAAAAGTCAGTTCAAATACAATCCCTTACGGGCCTTACGAAACGCCAACGCCGCTCGTGCGGGACCGTGGTTAGATCCTCGGCACAAGGCCGAGGATGACGTCCGTAAAAAGGATAGCTTTGTCAGCAGTCTGGGTCATTGAGAATGACTGTTGGTATTAAATCCTCGGGACAAGCCCAAGGATGACGCCCGTAAAAGGGGGCTGGTTTGTCAACAAACTGGGCCTTTCGTTCGCTCTCCCGCCGAAGACGCTGCGCTCGCGGCCCGGCGCGACGGAACTACTTCTCGACCAGCTTGAGGTTACGGTCGAACACCTTCAGCACCTGCTTCAGATCATGCCCGCGCTTGAGCACCATACCGGCGGTGTTGGTGACCGAGAAGGCGCCCTGTCTGGCGGCGAGTTTCGGGTTTTTCTCGATCCGGTAGAGCGGCAGTTCGCCGGCGCGCTTGAATACCGAGAACACCGCCCTGTCCTTCATGTGGTCCAGCGCATAATCGCGCCATTCACCCTCGCCGACCATGCGGCCGTAGATCCAGAGGATTGCATCCAGCTCGCGCCGGTGGAAGGTGACCGGCAGGGGCTCGGCCTTCCGGCCGGAGCGATATTGGGTCAGGTCCACCACATTGGCGTTGACAGCGGCCCGGCCGCGTTGCGTTTCCGGCTTCTCAGCCATGGCGTCTCCGCTTCGCAAACATGACACTTGCAAGACAGTCTGCCCGTATCGGCCAAAATTGCAAGGCCGGTTTCGGCCACCCCGGCCAACGCCCCGCAGCCAACGCTTTGTTAACTGAAACCGGTTATCCCTTGTTAAGTGTGTTTGTAAGAGTTCAGTATCCATGCGTTCAGGTCCCCCAGAGCTGCCCGTCTTGCCGGACATGCCGCGCGCATTGCGCGGTGGCGCCCGGGCAAAGAGGGCGCGGCCATGAGCATCATTCGCAAGGACCTCGGCCAGCGTCCGCCCGCCCGCCTCAAATCCAAACTCTCCGTCGTACAGCCCGGCAAGGCGGTACCCGATATCCGCCTCGAGGTCAGAAGCGGCGGCGAATTCTCGCTTTACTCGCAAGCGCCCGACCATATGGAAACGGCGATGGAGCGGCTGGCGGATACCGCGATCGAGAACAATATCTTCCAGACCCCGGCTTTCCTGCTGCCGGCGCTCGGCGAGCGCCACTCGCTGCTGCGGGTGGCGCTGATGGAAGATGGCGCAAGCGATGACAGCCTTACCGCGCTGATGACCTTTTCGGTGCGCGGCAATGGCTCGCATCTTCTGGCCCACGCGATCGGCGATATCGGCTATCATGCGCCGCTTGTGTCGCGCCATCGGCCGATGGCAACGCTCGATCAGCTTTTCGAGGCGCTGGCCGGCGCGCTCGTCAACCTGCCGGGCATTGCCGTGTTTCCACACCTGCTCGCCGATGGCGCGTTCATGCGCTTTGCCCGCGCGGTGGCCGCCGCCCGGGGTCTCGCCTTCCGCGTCACCCATGCCCGCCGCAGGCGCGCGCTGTCGGGGCCGATCGATCCCAACCCCGCGCTGACATCCGCCGAGCGCGAAGCCTGGCAGGCCAATCTTTCAAAGTGGGAAGCGCTGAAGGCGCGCGGCAGGATCGGCTATCATGTCGCCCGCAATCCGTCCGAAACGGCGTTGATGCTGGAAGAGCTCGCAGCGCTTGCGACCACGGTCGCCGAAGACCGGTCCCGGTTTTCAGCGCTGCTGCCAACGGCGAGGAAGCTTACCCGCAACGACCAGCTCAGGATCCATGCGCTCTATCTCGACGGCGAGATGATTGCGGCAGCGATCCAGCCCGTTACCGGCGGCGAGGCCTGGATCTGGCAGGTGTTCGTGCGGCCAGACATGGAAAAGGAAGCGGTCGACGAGCAGTTGATCATGCGTCTGACGGAATGGAACACCCGCGACGCCAATATCGCGGTTACCCGCGCCGCTCCCGGCGTCGGACCGTATCTCGCCGAACGCTTCTGGCCGGTCGAGGAAGGCTATGCCACGCTGATGGTGGCGATCCGCCCCGGCATGGAACGCGCCATCGACGCGCTGGCCCGCGACCGCCGCGACTGAGACTTTCAGAGCATTTCGCAGTCAGGTGGAATCACCTGACGTCCGCGAAAATGCGTCAAAAATGGATAGAGCATTTCCGGTGATCCCGTTGTCACCGGAAATGCTCTAGCAGAAATCCGACGCCTCAGCTGCATCTTTTCAGGCGCGAGTCTTCCGGCCGGTTCATCAGTTCGAAAATGTCGATATCAGACAGCAGCGGATGGAATTCCTCGTCGGAATCCGCCCTGATCAGCACATCGAGCGGCACGACAGGCGCCACCAGCGGACCGTTCCAGCAGGTGGAATCGAGATCGACCTCGAAGCCCGGCTTGGAGCCGGCGGCATTGCGGGCGACCGCCATCTGTTCCTGCTGGTCGCGCAGGCGCAGCGCATCGGCGGGCGAAAGCCTGAGCAGCGTCAACACCTGTCCCGGCTTGCGGAATTCGGCAACGGCGGCGGCGGCGCTTTCCGGCTCGGCATTCACCAGCATGTAATCCTGGCTGATATCGCCGCCAGCGCCGCGCTGATAGACAGTCAGCTCGATCTCGCCTTTCGGCAACCGGAATTCCTCCGGCGCCAGAACCGCGATCCGGAGCGATGCCGGATTGGCGGCGATCGGCGTGGGGATCGGATCGGACGCCCCCGGCAGGAACGAGAATGTCGAACAGGCCGAAAGCAGCGCCGCTGCCGAAATGACCAGTGATTTTGCCAGAAAACGCATGATGCCGACCGTCTTGCTTGATTGTTGACGCTTTACCTACCTGATCATGATTAAGGGCGGGTAAAGTCGAGTGCAGAACAGAACCCGGCGCATGTGTTCCCAGACCCGTCCGCACGGAAAACCGGTCTCCGCTTTTCCTGGACGCGCGCTATGCGCCGAGATGGCGCTCGCCGCGGGCTTTCGCCAGCGCGATCTGGTGCTGGCGTTCGCGGAAACGGACGCGGTCGGCGTCCGAATAGCTGTCGGCGCAATGCGGGCAGGAAACGCCTTCCTCGTAGGAGGCGGCAAGCCTGTCCTCGGGCGTCACCGGATGGCGGCAGGCGTGGCAGAGCTGGTGCTCGCCTTCCCTCAGGCCATGGGTGACGGAAACGCGCTCGTCGAACACGAAGCAGGCGCCATCCCACAGGCTCTGGTCTTCCGGCACGTCCTCGAGATATTTCAGGATGCCGCCCTTGAGGTGGTAGACCTCATCGAAGCCCTGCTCCTTCATGAAGGCCGACGCCTTTTCGCAGCGGATGCCGCCGGTGCAGTACATCGCGATCTTCGGCTTGTTGTGCAGACCCTGGTTTTCGGCGACCCAGCGGGGAAATTCACGGAAGGTCCTGGTCTTCGGGTCAACGGCGCCGCGAAACGTGCCGATCGCGGTCTCGTAGTCATTGCGGGTGTCGATCACGATCGTGTCGGGATCGGAAATCAGGTCGTTCCAGTCGCGGGCCTCGACATAGGTGCCGACCGTCTTCAGGGGATCGATATCGTCGACGCCCATGGTGACGATTTCCTTCTTCAGCCGCACCTTCATGCGGTTGAACGGCATCTTCGTGGCATGGCTTTCCTTGTGCTCCATGCCGGCAAGCTCGGGACGGGCGCGGATGAAGGCCAGCACATTGGCGATCCCCTCATCGGAACCGGCAATCGTGCCGTTGATGCCTTCATGGGCGAGCAGCAGCGTGCCCTTGACGCCGTTGTCGTCGGCAACAGCCTGAAGCGGCGCGCGGAACGCGGTGAAATCGGAAAAGCGGGCAAAATGATAAAGAGCTGCGACCAGATAGGACATGGTCTGTCTCCGCGTTACGTTTTCAATCGGCAAGGGCGCCGGGCTGGCAGATACACCCATTGCCGCGGCTTTGCAATTGTCAGCCTTGCCCCTGCCAGCCGCGCTTTCGCCAGAGCGTTTTGACGATCGCGCTCTCGATTTCGGCCTCGTCGTCGAACACCTTGCGGGCGGCCTTCACCGCCTGCCGGCGAAGCCGTGACCTCAGCGTCAGCGCCTGATCGCGGCAGATCCGCCGGGCTTCCTCGGGAAGCTCCGGGGCATCGGGACCGCCGAGCAGCACCAACATGACACTCAGGTCGTGCTCGTGGCCGATGAGGTCGGCAAGCGCCTTGGCGTCGGAGCGCTTGGCCTTGAGGGCTGTCGGCCAGACGGGGGCGACAAGCGAACAGAACATCCAGTAGGTCTGCGCCTCCTTGCGCAGTTCGTGGAAATTCTCGTCCGTCGCCTCGGCCCGCGCCGCCATGACGGCGACGTGCGCGGCGGCGAGCTGCTTGCGCCAGGCCTTGGCGATCGCCTTTTCCGGTTTTCGCTCGTCGAAATCCTGCTTTTCGACCGCCGCGATCGCCTCCCGGCAGGCGCCGACCGCCGCCTTCGCCTTTTTCTGCAGCGCGTCGTCGGATAGCGCCGTTGCATCACGCCGCGCGATCAGCACCGCCTCCAGCCGGGCCAGTGCCATATCGGCGTTTCCATCGGCCGCGTTCAGCCGGAGATAACGGGCGCACTCGATCAGCGCGGCCGCGTCCCGGTCGGCCGAAAGCGTTTTCGCCAGATCACGGATGCGGGCATTTTCCTCCCTCGCGAAATCCTTCGCGGCGGGACGGATCAGCCGGTAGAGGCCGCGCACCCGCTTGAACTTCTTGCGGGCGTCGTGGATCGCCTCATGGATGCCGGCCGGCTGCTTCTTCAGCATGCGGATCGCGTCCTCAAGCTGGGAGACGACAACTTTCCTGACCGCTGCGTCGAACGGACGGTCGGGGTCGAGCGTGAATGACATGTCAGTCTGCCTCCTTGGGGCGCATGCCGGTTTCGGCAAGCGTCTGGTTCAGGTAGCGCGGATCGCCGGTCACCTCACGGCCGAGCCATTCGGGAAGGCCGGGCCTGGCGGCTTCATCGGGCAGTTCCACCTCTGCCACCACCAGCCCGGCGAGGTCGTCGTGGTAGACGTCGATTTCCCAGACGAATGCGCCGTCGGCGAGGCGGTAGCGGGTCTTGTCGATAACGGAACCCAGGGCATGGGTCACAAGTTCCAGCGCATCGGCGAGCGGGATCTCATATTCATATTCGTCCCGGATCAGCCCGGCGCCGCCGAACTTCATCGTCAGCCGCGCATGACCGCCATCGAAGATGCGCACCCTGACGGCCCGCTCCGGCCCGCTCATCAGATAGGCCTGGGTCAGGCGGACGCCCTTTTCCGCGCCATCCTTCCAGCCGCCGCCATCGACCAGAAACTTGCGTTCGATTTCCTTGGCCATCATCGCTCTCCCGGACGGTTGCAGCCTTGCCTCCGGCGGTCACGCCGCCGTGACGAAAATACGTTATGAAGATGACGGCGGTCACAGGCAATGGGCCGCGATGATTAAGCCCGGTTCAGGGCTCGACTTGCCGGCTTCGCCGGGGTATCCCAAGGACAATATCAACCAAGACAGCGGTGCGAGAATGGAAGCGAAGACAGAAACCCTCCTCAAGGCGCTGACCGCGCAACCCGTCATCCCGGTGATGATCGTCGAATCCGTCGAACACGCCGTGCCGCTGGCGCGCGCGCTGGTGGAAGGCGGGCTCAAGACGCTGGAAATCACGCTGCGGACCGACGCCGCGCTGGATGCCATCAAGGCGATGACCGATGAGATCGAAGGGGCCGTGATCGGCGCCGGCACCATCCTTTCCGCGCGCGATTATGCCGCAGCCGAAAAGGCGGGCGCCCAGTTCATCGTCTCGCCGGGCATCAACGGCGATATTCTCGATGCCGCCGATGACAGCGACGTGCCGCTGCTGCCGGGCACGGCGACGGCCAGCGAAATGCTGTCGCTGCGCGAGGAAGGCTACCGGTTGATGAAATTCTTCCCCGCCGAACAGGCCGGCGGCGCGCCCTATCTGAAGGCGCTGTCCTCGCCGATTCCCGATATCAGGTTCTGCCCGACCGGCGGCATCACGCTCCAGAATGCGCCCGACTATCTGAAGCTTCCCAATGTCATCTGCGTCGGCGGCTCGTGGGTGGCGCCGAAGGGCATGGTCGCGCGCGGCGACTGGGACGGCATCCGCAAACTCGCCGAAGAGGCCTGTGCGACGCTGAGGGTCTAGGCCCTCGCCATTTCGATTTCTTGACGACCCCGGCCTGCCGTCGGGGTCTTTCCGATTGCAAAGGTATTGCGATGCAGGATCTGACCGGTTTCACACCCCGCGAACGCCCCCGGCCGGTTGTCGCGGAAGGCGTAAGCGTGATCGTCGAGCCCTATGACGGAGAACGCCACGCGGCTGAACTCTGGCAGGGGCTCGGCGGAACGGCGGACGCGATCAACGATCTTCTGAAGTATTTCCCGAACGCGCTTTTTACGGGGCCGGCCGATTTTCGCGCCTGGCTCGACCGCGAAAACGCCTCGGGAAGCTATGTCACCCGGGTCTTCCGCTCGCGCGAGAGCGGCAGGCTGGTCGGCACCGCAAGCTATATGCGGCTTGACGAAAAGAACGGCGTGATCGAGGTCGGTTCCGTGGCCCATGGTCCGGCGATGCAGCGCTCCACCATGGCAACCGAGGCGCATTATATGATGGCGCGCCACATTTTCGACGATCTCGGCTATCGTCGCTATGAATGGAAGCTCAACAACGAAAACGAAAAGAGCCATTCGAGCGCGCGGCGGCTCGGCTTTACCTATGAGGGCGTGTTCCGCAACCATATGGTCGCCAAGGGCAGGAACCGCGATACCGCATGGTATGCGATGATCGACAGCGAATGGCCGGAGCTGAAGGCCGCGTTCGAGGCGTTTCTCGCGCCGGAAAATTTCACCGCCGGCGGCATGCAGGTCCGCTCGCTTGCGGAAATCAGAGAGGATAGAGCGAATGGCTGATCAACCCGGCGGCAATCGTTCGGCGATCATCGCCGCGGCGCTGATCTTTTTCGGCCTCCTGGTCGGCGGCTATTTCCTGCCCGATGCGGTCAATTATCTGGCGCAGTTCTCGGTCCTGCTCGCGGTCGGCGTCGGCATCGCCTTCGTGCTGGCGGTATTTCTGGTGCTCTGGCTGCGCGGCCGCTATCAGCGCCGGCACGGACGCTGAACGGGGACAGGCTGATGATGAGCGAAATCACGCCGACATGGGCGAATGCCCATATGCCGCGCACCGCGCGCGCCGTTGAAAACCTGCCGGATATGACCGGCATCCGTCTGGCGATGAGCATGCATCTCGACATGAAGATGCAGCCTCTGGTGGAGGGGCTCGCAAAACGCGGGGCGGCGCTTTACGTGACCACCTGCAATCCGGCAACCGTGCGCAATGACGTGGCGGACGCGATGCGGGCCACAGGCGCGCGGGTCGAGGCCTATAAGGACATGCCGGAGGACGACTGGCGCGCGGCGATCCGCGCCGGGCTCGACTGGGGCCCGACCCATCTGTGCGAGATGGGCGCGGACTTTACCCATATGCTGCTCTCTGAAGGCGCGCCGATGCCCGCGATCAAAGCCGGGCTTGAGGCCACGGGCTCCGGCATCAACCGGCTTCAGGGCGCATTGCCGCCGTGGCCGATCTTCAACTGGGACGACCTGCCGGTGAAGGAAGGGCTGCATAACCGCCACATGGTGGGGCTCACCACCTGGAACGCGTTCTTTACCCGTACGCTGTTGAGCCTGCATGAGAAGACCGTGCTGGTGGTCGGCTATGGCTCTGTCGGCCAGGGCCTTGCGGCAAGCGCCCGGGCCTTTGGCGGCGCGGTGATGGTGGCCGAGATCGACCCCGCGCGATTGCTGCAGGCGCGCTATGACGGCTGGATCGCCGGCCCGGTGGCAGCGCTTGCGCCGCTGGCCGATGTGATCGTCACCGGAACCGGCGCCCATCATGTTCTTCCGTTCTCCGTGATCGAACGGCTGAAGGATGGATGCTTCCTGCTGAACGCCGGCCATCGCATCGACGAGATTGAACTCGCCCCTCTGGCAGACCTCCCGAAAATCAGGGCCTTGCCCTCTGTCACCACCTATCGCCTTGGCTCCGGCACAAGCGTGCATCTGTTCGTCGACGGCGCGATGGCGAACCTTGTCGGCGGCGAGGGCGACAGCCTCAACGCCTTCGACATGACGCTTGCGGTGATGGCCGAAGGCATCGGCCATATCGTCGGCGGAGGGGAGGCTGCGGAAAGCGGGGTGCACCTGCTTCCGCGCGCCGTCTGGGAACGGGCCTGCCCGGATGCGGCATGACCGGTCGCGAATCGGTATTGCAGGGCTGTGTGCACCGGCTGGGCCTTCCGCGATCATGCGTAAAATATAGTCATAAATGGCGTTTTAAGCCGCCTCCTTCGACTTGCAGAGCGTTTTGACGCTTATTATATACCGATCACAACGGCGTTATCGCGGCGCTGGAAATCAAATCAAGACCATGCTCAAGGGGCCATCAAGGAATGCCTGAAGGGTTCTGATGGCCTGCTTAAAAGGAGAGAAGTAAAAATGGCTAAAGTAATTGGTATCGACCTGGGAACCACCAACTCCTGCATCGCCATCATGGATGGCAAGGATGCGAAGGTGATCGAAAACGCCGAAGGCGCGCGCACCACGCCGTCGATGGTGGCCTTTTCCGAGGATGGCGAGCGCCTCGTCGGCCAGCCGGCCAAGCGCCAGGCGGTGACCAATCCCACCAACACGCTGTTCGCGGTGAAGCGCCTGATCGGCCGCCGCTACGAAGACCCGACCGTGACCAAGGACAAGGGCCTCGTCCCCTTCGAAATCGTCAAGGGCGACAATGGCGATGCCTGGGTCCAGGCCAACGGCAAGTCCTACTCTCCGTCGCAGGTCTCGGCGATGATCCTTCAGAAGATGAAGGAAACCGCGGAAGCCTATCTCGGCGAAAAGGTCGAGCAGGCCGTCATCACGGTTCCGGCCTACTTCAACGACGCCCAGCGTCAGGCCACCAAGGACGCCGGCAAGATCGCCGGCCTTGAAGTGCTGCGCATCATCAACGAGCCGACGGCAGCAGCGCTCGCCTATGGCCTCGACAAGAACGAAGGCAAGACCATCGCTGTCTACGACCTTGGCGGCGGCACCTTCGACGTGTCGATCCTCGAGATCGGCGACGGCGTCTTCGAAGTGAAGTCGACCAATGGCGACACCTTCCTCGGCGGCGAAGACTTCGACATGCGTCTCGTCGGTTATCTCGCTGACGAGTTCAAGAAGGAAAACGGCATCGACCTGCGCTCCGACAAGCTTGCGCTTCAGCGCCTGAAGGAAGCCGCCGAAAAGGCGAAGATCGAGCTGTCGTCCTCGCAGCAGACCGAAATCAACCTGCCGTTCATCACCGCCGATGCCTCCGGTCCGAAGCATCTGACGCTGAAGCTGACCCGCGCCAAGTTCGAAAGCCTTGTCGATGACCTCGTCAAGCGCACGGTCGGCCCCTGCAAGGCTGCACTCAAGGACGCCGGCGTCTCGGCGAGCGAGATCGACGAAGTCGTTCTCGTCGGCGGCATGAGCCGCATGCCGAAGGTGCAGGAAACCGTCAAGCAGCTGTTCGGCAAGGAACCGCACAAGGGCGTGAACCCGGATGAAGTCGTGGCGCTCGGCGCTGCGATCCAGGGCGGCGTGCTGCAGGGCGATGTCAAGGACGTTCTGCTGCTCGACGTGACCCCGCTGTCGCTCGGCATCGAAACGCTCGGCGGCGTGTTCACCCGCCTGATCGACCGCAACACCACGATCCCGACGAAGAAGAGCCAGACCTTCTCGACGGCCGAGGACAACCAGTCCGCCGTGACCATCCGCGTTGCCCAGGGCGAGCGTGAAATGGCGGCCGACAACAAGATGCTCGGTCAGTTCGACCTCGTCGGCATTCCGCCGGCGCCGCGCGGCGTGCCGCAGATCGAGGTGACCTTCGACATCGACGCCAACGGCATCGTCAACGTCTCGGCCAAGGACAAGGGCACCGGCAAGGAACACCAGATCCGCATCCAGGCTTCGGGTGGTCTCTCCGACGCCGACATCGAGCAGATGGTCAAGGACGCCGAAAGCCATGCCGACGAAGACAAGAAGCGCCGTGCCGCCGTCGAGGCCAGGAACCAGGCCGAAAGCCTGATCCACTCCTCCGAGCAGTCGCTCAAGGAGCATGGCGACAAGGTCTCCGAGGATGATCGCAACGCCATCCAGACCGCGATCGACGAGCTGAAGACCGCCGTTGCCGCCGAAGAGCCGAATGCCGAAGACATTCAGGCCAAGACCCAGACGCTGATGGAAACCTCCATGAAGCTCGGTCAGGCGATCTACGAGGCCCAGCAGACCGACGAGGAGGCCCAGGCTTCCGCCGATGCCGCCCGTGATGCCCAGTCGGATGTGGTCGACGCCGATTTCGAAGACGTCAGCGACGATGACGACAAGAAGAAATCGGCCTGATCCGACGATCGGGTAGGACTGATATGATTCCGGCCGTCCTCGGACGGCCGGTCACTCTTTTTCAAGAGGTATGGCATCTCCATGGCAAAAGCGGATTATTACGAGACACTCGGCGTCGGTCGCTCGGCTGACGAGAAGGAGATGAAGAGCGCTTTCCGCAAGCTTGCGATGAAGTATCACCCCGACCGCAACCCGGACAACGCTGACGCCGAGAAGAAATTCAAGGAAATCAACGAAGCCTATGAAACCCTGAAGGACCCGCAGAAGCGGGCCGCCTATGACCGCTTCGGCCATGCCGCATTCGAGAACGGCGGGCCGGGCGCTGCCGGATTTGGCGGCGGCGCGCAGGGTTTCGGCGGCGCGGGCGGTTTCTCGGACATCTTCGAGGACATTTTTGGCGAAATGATGGGCGGCGCGCGTGGCCGTCGCCAGCCGAACGGACGCGAACGCGGCGCGGATCTGCGCTATAATATGGAAATCAGCCTTGATGAGGCGTTTCACGGCAAGACGGCCCAGATCCGGGTGCCGAGCTCGGTCGTGTGCGACGAATGCTCCGGCTCGGGCGCAAAACCCGGCTCGACGCCGACGACCTGCGCCACCTGCCATGGCGCGGGGCGCGTACGCGCCGCCCAGGGCTTCTTTTCCGTCGAACGCACCTGCCCGACCTGCCACGGCCGCGGTGAGACGATCTCCGACCCCTGCCCCAAATGCCATGGCGAGGGCCGCAAGATCGAGGAGCGTTCGCTCTCGGTCAACATTCCGTCCGGCATCGAGGACGGCACTCGCATCCGCCTTCAGGGCGAGGGTGAGGCCGGGTTGCGCGGCGGACCGTCCGGCGACCTCTACATCTTCCTGTCGGTCAAGCCGCATCCGTTCTTCCAGCGCGATGGGGCGGACCTGCACTGCTCGGTGCCGATCTCAATGACCCAGGCAGCGCTCGGCGGCAAGTTCGAGGTCACCACGCTCGACGGCGCAAAGTCGCGGGTCGCGGTTCCCGAAGGCACCCAGGCCGGCAAGCAGTTCCGCCTGAAGGGCAAGGGCATGCCGGTGCTGCGCTCGTCCCACCGCGGCGACCTCTATATCCAGGTCCGCGTTGAAACCCCACAAAAGCTCACCAAACGCCAACGTGAGCTGCTGCAGGAATTCGAGGAACTGTCCTCCAACGAGAACAACCCGGAATCGAACGGGTTCTTCTCGAAGATGAAGGATTTCTTCGGCACCGAGTAAACGGACGAGAGAGTCAGACACATTTCAAGGCGTCGGGTTTTCCGGCGCCTTTTTGCTGGTGGCGCTCCCTTCCTGTCCGGCATGCCGGGCTCGACCCGGCGCTTGTGTCTCGCAGCCACCCATCCGTCACGCCGGGCTTGACCCGGCGTCCAGGGCAGTCTGGCAAGGCGTTTCCATCTGACATCCACAACCGAGGCGCAAGTCGCATGGCCCTGGATCCCGGTTCAGGGCCGGGATGACGGAAAACTGAGACGGTGACGCAAGACCGAAAGGCCGGTGTCGCGTGGCCGAACTTCGTGGATGCCGGCAAGTTGACAGCGGCGCAACTGCCTCAACAGCCTTTCGCCTTACCCGCTTTTGCCCCATAAGAAGCGGACTGATTTGAACCGAAAACCGGTACCATGCTGCCCTCGATCTTCCTTACCGCGCTGAAACTCACGGATTTCCGCAACTATGAAAAGGCGGCACTTGCCTTTGATGGGCGGCATGTTGTGCTGACCGGCGATAACGGGTCGGGCAAGACCAATCTGATGGAAGCGGTTTCGTTTCTGTCGCCGGGGCGCGGCATGCGGCGCGCGGCCTATGGGCAGGTGGTGCGCAAGGAGGCCGCGGCCGGGTTTTCCGTTTTTGCCGAGCTTGAGGGCATGGAAGGGGCGGTCGCCATCGGTACCGGCACGGATGGCGCGGAGGGCGCGGGCCGGAAGGTGCGCATCAACGGCACGCCGGCGGCATCCGGCGACGAGCTTCTCGACCATGCCCGCGTGATCTGGCTGACGCCGGCAATGGACGGGCTTTTCACCGGCGGGGCCTCCGACCGCCGCCGGTTCGTCGATCGCATGGTGCTGTCCATCGACCCCGCCCATGGCCGCCGCGTCGCCGATTTCGAGCGCGCGATGCGCTCGCGCAACCGCCTGCTTTCCGAACGGCGCATGGAACCGGCCTGGCTTTCCGGGCTGGAACAGCAGATGGCGAGCCTCGGCGTGGCGATGGCGCTTGCGCGGCGCGAACTGGTGACGCTGCTTGCCGCGCTGATCGCCGAGACGACGGGCGGCTCGCCGTTTCCGGCGCCCGAGATCGCCATTTCAGGCTTCTTCGCCGATCATGCCGAAGCGCCGGCGATCGACCTCGAGGACCGTTACCGCGCGGCTCTGGAAGAGGAGCGGTTTCGCGATGCCGGCGCAGGGCGCACGCTCGACGGCCCGCACCGCAGCGATCTGGAGGTGCGCCATGCGGCAAAGGCGATGGAGGCGGCGCTCTGTTCGACCGGAGAACAGAAGGCGCTGCTGATCGGGCTGGTGCTGGCGCATGCAAAGCTCACCCGTCGGATCAGCGGCCATCCGCCGATCATGCTGTTCGATGAGGTCGCCGCCCATCTCGATGCCGGCCGGCGCGCGGCGCTGTTTACGCGGATCGACGATATCGGCGGTCAGGCCTTCATGACCGGCACGGACCGGGCGCTGTTTGATGCGCTGGGCGATCGCGGCCAGTTCTTCGACGTTGCCGGCGGCAAGATTGCCGCTCAGTAATGCGGTGGTTTTGTGATCGCCGGGCGCTCGCCGGCGGTCTCCTCCAGCGTCAGAAACCGCTCGGTCAGAACCTCGAACCGTTTTTTCAGCCGGTCGATTTCCGTCCACTGCGCGGCAAGCTGTTCCGACAACTCGTCGATGGTCTTCGCCTGATAGGCGACAGTCTCTTCCAACTGCAAAATACGGTCGTCACTCATGGGATTTTCCATCACGTTTGCGGGATCGGCGCTATCCGTTCCTCCCGCCAATGCTATAGTGCGGCGATGAGCGACAGTGAACCCTTTTCTTCCGACGAGATCGAACGTTACGCCCGCCATATCGTGCTGCCGGAAATCGGCGGGGCGGGCCAGCAGGCGCTGAAGCGCGCCCGTGTGCTGGTGATCGGCGCGGGCGGTCTCGGCTCACCGGTGCTCGCCTATCTGGCCGCCGCCGGCGTCGGCACGCTCGGCATCGCCGATGATGACGGCGTCAGCCTCTCCAACCTGCAGCGCCAGGTCATTCACGACAGCGGCACGATCGGCGAGAAGAAAACAGACAGTGCCGCGCGCGCGATCGCCCGCATCAACCCGCATGTGATCAGCCGGCGCTATGACGAACGCCTCGGTGACGACAATATCGATGACGTTCTGAAGGGTTTCGACCTCCTGATCGACGGCTCCGACAATTTCGGCACCCGCTACCGCGCGGCCGATGCGGCGGAGCGGGCGAAAATCCCGCTGGTCACCGGCGCTGTCGGCCGCTTCGATGGTTCGCTGACGGTGCTGAAACCCTATGAAGCCGGCAAGGACGGCGCGGCCAACCCGCGCTACCGCGATCTCTATCCGAAGCCGCCGCCGGCAGGCCTCGTGCCCTCCTGCGCCGAGGCCGGGGTGATCGGGCCCGTTACCGGCGTCATCGGCACGCTGATGGCGATGGAGGCGATAAAGCTGATCACCGGAGCCGGCGAACCGCTGATCGGCCGGCTGCTGCTCTATGATGGCCTCGGGGCGCGCTTCGAGACGATTTTCTACGCGCGCAAACCGGCGCGGTAAACGGCGATATCAAAGGGCGTTGATCGGTAGTTTCAGCATCGGCCGGCCGTCGCTATCCTTCGGTATTTCGCCCGCGCGCATGTTGACCTGCAGCGAGGGCAGGATCAGCCTGGGCATGGAAAGCGTTGCATCACGCGTCTCCCGCATCTTCACGAATTCATCCTCGCTGACGCCGTCTTTGAGATGGATGTTGTGCTGGCGCTCCGAGCCGACCGTGGTTTCCCAGGCGATGTCGCGGCCGTTCGGCCCGTAATCATGGCAGATGAACAGCCGGGTTTCCTCGGGCAGTCGCAGCACCCGCTTACTGGAACGGTAGAGCACGCGCGCATCGCCGCCGGGGAAATCGGCCCGCGCCGAACCACCATCCGGCATGAACAGCGTATCGCCGACGAAAGCGGCATCGCCGATCACATGGGTCATGCAGGCCGGCGTATGGCCGGGCGTGTGCATGACATGGGCCGTCATCGTCCCGATCCGATAGCTGTCGCCATCTGCAAACAGCCGGTCGAACTGGGAGCCGTCGCGCTGGAATTCGGTTCCCTCGTTGAAAACCTTGCCGAACGTATCCTGCACGATGATGATGTTCTCGCCGATGCCGAGCTTGCCGCCGAGTTGCTGCTGGATATAGGGCGCGCCGGACAGATGGTCGGCGTGAACATGGGTCTCGATGATCCACTCCAGACGCCAGCCATTGTCGCGGATCGTCCCGATCAGCCGGTCTGCGCTTTCATAGGTGATACGGCCGGCCGCATGATCGAAATCCATGACGCTGTCGATGACCGCGCAGGCGTCGGAAGCCGGGTCCTTCACAATATAGGAAATCGTGTTGGTGGCCTTGTCGAAAAAGCCGAGAACCTCCGGTTTCAGACCGGGTTCGGGTTCGAAGGGCAAGGGCGGTATCATGAACGTGTCTCCTCGAAAAAACGACGCGTGATTTCAAGTTGATGATTGATGGGCCCAGACGCAAGAGGCAAATCTGTCGGCAGGCTGCGACATGAGCGCCCGGTCAGGCGCGCCGGCAACGGCGGGGCCGCCTTGAAACACGCGGGACCTTACTGAAACCTGTTCGAAATCCATCGGCACTGATAGGGCGCGAAGGAGATCTTGCTGCCGCCGGCGGTGATCTCATCGCCGGTGATCAGATCCACCCAGTTCTCGCCGCCGATGAGATTGAGCGACATGGGGGGGATCTCCAGCGCCTCGTCGGTGACGTTGTTGATCGCGAACACGCTTTGCGAACGGTCGACGCTCTGGCGCCAGAAGCCGAACAGTTTCTCTCCGAGATGCAGCGTGAACTGCGTCGCATTCGGATGGAAGGCCGGCTGCTGGGTGCGGATGCCGATCAGTCGGCACATCGCGTTGAAGACCTTGGCATGCTGCGTGGTCTCGTCGGCCAGCGCCTCCTGCAGTTTTTCGTAATTCCAGCGGTGGCGGTTGATGGCGCGGTTATGGCCGGATTTCTCGACGCCTTCATGATCGTTGCCGGTGGCCAGCAGCGAGTGGATGTAGAACGCCGGGATACCCTCCAGCGCCATGGCGATGGTCTGGCTGCAGAGGAAGCGGGCGATATTGTGCTCGTCCTCACCCCTGACCGTGCCCTTCAGCGCGTCGAACAGCGACACATTCATCTCATAGGGCCGCATCGTGCCGTCGGAGAGCTGGCGCATCGACACGCGCCCGCCGAACTGCTGGATGGTGTCCACCATGGAGGTAATCGCCTCTTCCGAGAGCAGGCTTTCGGCGGGGCGCAGGCCGATGCCATCATGGGAGGCGGTGAAATTGAAATAGGCGCAGCCCATCTGCGCCGGCGGCATCGCCATCTGCCAGGCGTTCAGAAACTGCGAGGTGCCGTTCAAAAGCGCATGCAGGATCAATGGCGGCGCCGAAAAGTTGTAGATCATATGTGCTTCGTTGCGATTGCCGAAATAGCTGAGGTTCTCGACATTCGGCACGTTGGTCTCGGTGATCAGGACAACGCTTTCCTCGCTGAAATCGGCAAGGACGCGCATCAGCCGGATGATCTCGTGGGTCTCAGGCAGATGGATGCACGAGGTGCCGACCTCCTTCCACATGAAGGCGCAGGCATCCAGCCTGATCGTGCGCACGCCGCGATTGATGTGGAACCGCATGATGCGCAGAAATTCGAGCAGCACTTCCGGGTTGGAGAAGTCGAAATCGACCTGATCGTGGCTGAACGTGCACCAGACATGCTTTTCGCCGTCGGCGGTCTCGACCTTGCGCAACAATGGATGAGCGCGCGGACGCACGACATCGGAGAGGTCGTCATCCGGCGAGGCGGTAAAGAAGAAATTCTTGTAGGGCTCATGGCCCATGCGGAATTCGTTGAACCAGTTGCTCTGGCTGGAGCAGTGGTTCAGCACCAGATCCGACATCAGGCGGAATTCGCGGCTGATGCGCTCGATATCCTCCCAGCCGCCCAGCCCGCTGTCCACCACCCGGTAGTCGGTGATCGCGAAGCCGTCATCGGAGGTATAGGGGAAATAGGGCAGGATATGCACGCCCTTGATCACGCCCTTGAGGTTTTCGGTCAGGAAATCCTGCAGCAGGGAAAGCGGCTTGTGCTCGCCGTCGATGATCGAGTTGCCGTAGGTGATGACATAGGTATTGTCCGCGCTCCACATATTGTTGCCGGCGGTGCGACCCCGTTTGCGCGGCACAACGCCGTCACTCCAGAAAGCCTCGAGGACCTGCCGCGTCAGCGCGCGGGAATCATGGTCGGGATAGATGTCTTCTAGATGGAGCCTGATGCTTTCCCGCAACCGGCGGGTGATAACCATGGGCTTTTGCGAAGTCTCTGAAATTGTCGTCATGCTTACCTGCTTTCCCCTGATGACAAGGTTAGCACGTCGCATTCGATTGGCAATTGTGAATTGCACTGCAACATAGGGATCGGCATTTGCTGCACCGCCGCATCACCGACAATCAAGCTGTCGATCCGCGGCCATGACCCGATTTGCTCCGCATTACTGTTATATTCGGCCACCCTGTGGAGATCGCCGACGCGTTTACGTTCTCGCGCCTGCATGTAACCATGTCGAAACCGGGAATTACAGGCGCCTCGGTCGAAAAATCAGGCAATGAAAATCCGCAGTTGACGACGTTCGAAATCGCACATAAAGCAACCCTCGATAGAAATCACAAAAATGCCCAGGCCCAACTAGATTTTTCTCAACAAAACGATACATTAGAAGACGGAAATGCAACATATATAGAGCAAAATAAGTCACTAAATTAGATTTTAATTAAAAATAAAATATGGGTCAATAACATGGGTAATACTGGCGTCGTTATCCGCCTTAATACGTCGAGCGAAGCGGATGCAAAGCTTCTCGGCGCAGCCGAACTCCTGTCCGCCCTCGCCTTCGATCACCGGTTGCTTATTGCCAGGGCGCTTCAATCCGGTTCCAGAACGCTGATCGAACTCAGCCACGCGACCGGCCTCGCTTTCAAACCGCTGATCTCCTCGATCGCAAAGCTGCTCCAGTCCGGTCTGGTTATCATGCGGCGGCAGAACAATGAAACGGTCTATGAACTCGGCAATCCCCGGCTTGGAGAGGTTGTCCGCCTCGCAGACCGCTTCGTCGAGCGAGATCCGTGCTGACGGCGCGCTCGGTCAATTCCGGCGCGCTGCTTTTACGTGTTAAAATTCTTGGAAATTCCACTTTTTGCCGCTGGACTTGAAAAAACAAGATGCTATAAACGCGCTCACTTAAGGGCGCTTGCCGCCCTGTCCTCGCCCTCCCGGGCGATGGCCCAGATAGCTCAGTTGGTAGAGCAGCGGATTGAAAATCCGCGTGTCCGTGGTTCGAATCCGCGTCTGGGCACCACTTTTTCATCAGTATAATGGTCTTTCCGTTAGCTAGATGGTGGTTTTGTCCCACCGCGTAGGACAGCGTTGGTTCAACGCGGCTCGCGTGATTTGCGGGGAATCGATGAGGGTTGCTCAGACAAGCTTTTGGGATTTGGATGAGCGCCAAGCGCGGCTGAGTGCCGTCGGCCCCCCTTGAAGAAGCTCAACAGCGTTATTCCTTGGTCTGTGTTCGAGAAGCCGCTGGCAAAGGCGCTTAACGTCCGGATGGCTCGAAGGGCGAGCGTCCGCCATTTCCAGCGGTGCTGATGCTCAAGATCCTGATAGTGTATCCATCTTCGACACCCCTCCCGTCATCTGCGACGTGAAGGAAGCAGAATGCCAACCCTCAATGAAGGGCGACTTTCACTGCGGGGTGACGGATCATATTTTGGGGTACGGTTTGAATTTGGCAGGGCATAAAATAAACTTGCCCGTAAACCCTGCAGGGTGGCGCCGGCATTGAGGGCATCTCGTTCCATTTGCGAAACCCACCGGACCTGGTCGGACGACGCGAAGGCCCATGGCTTTTCGACCATCGTAGTCACGCTGCTCCCGTCGAGCACATGGATGATCGCCTCGCCGACCATCCAGCGTCGTTGCATGATCTCCACGACACAGACGATCGTGGCGTGCCTGGCCTTTCTGCAGCCGGCATCAGCATAACCATCTATTTACGCTTCCCCGCTAACGTGTTTGCGTTCAAGCGCGCGGATTGGACGCGCATAGGCGCGGTTGCTGTTCGCCGCCGATGCGTCCGTTACGGATCGGCGCATCGTGAACAGGTCATGTTCCGGGCGGAGATGGTGTATGTCGCGTTCCCTGCTTGCCTCGGCTCTCAGCCTCAATGGGGGCTATGTCGATACGATGGGCTTCGTTGCCCTGCACGGGCTTTTCACCGCCCATGTCACCGGCAACTTCGTGACGCTGGGCGCTGCCATCGCGACGGGCACTGGCGGGCTCCTGGCAAAGGCGCTTGCCTTGCCGGTGTTCTGCGTTTCGGTAATGGCGGCGCGCTATTTCGCGCACTGGCTTGGAAAGCATGACCACCGGGTCGTTCCGGTGCTTCTGATCCTTCAGTTCACCCTGTTCCTGGCGGCTGCCATACTGGCATTCCTGCTGTCCCTGGCAGCAAGCAGTCCCGGCGAAATCATCATCGGTATGACCCTTGTCGTCGCGATGGCGATACAGAACGCCGTGCATCGGGTGCATCTTCCCGATCTTCCGCCGTCCACGCTGATGACGGGCACGACGACGCAGATCATGCTGGACCTTGCCGACCTGATTTTCGAACGCACGGCGGACAGGAAGCCGCTGAAACGCCGGCTGAAGCGGCTGGTGCCCGCGCTTTTCCTGTTCGCGCTCGGCTGCGCGCTCGCAGCCCTCGCATACCGCCTGTTCGGCCGGTTCTGCTTCCTTGCGCCGCCGGTCATCATCATGCTGGCGTTCTACGCATACTGGCTGGAGGACAAGGCCGAGAAACCGGCGACCTGACTGAGCCTGCGGATACCGGGCCGCGGCGGCGAATGGCCTGGTTGAAATCGGGAACGAAGGCCGGACGGGCGCAAACAAAAAAAACCGCCGGGCGCGCTGCACCCGGCGGTTTTTCTATTCGTGAGGCAAGAAAAGCCTACTGGTCGTCGCGGTTTTTCAGAGCCGCACCGAGAATATCGCCAAGCGAGGCGCCCGAGTCGGACGAACCGAACTGTGCCACGGCTTCCTTCTCCTCGGCGATTTCCAGCGCCTTGATGGAGAGCATGACCTTGCGGTCGCGCTTGGAGAAGTTGGTGACGCGGGCATCGAAGACCTGGCCGGCCGAAAAACGCTCGGGGCGCTGATCGTCACGGTCACGGGCGAGGTCCGCACGGCGGATGAAGGCGGTGATGTCGTCATGGTTGACGAGCTTCACTTCAACGCCGCCGTCATTGGTGCCGATGACTTCGCAGGAAACCACCGCACCCTTGCGCAGATCGCCGGAAGCGGCAGCTTCCGTCAGCGAGTCCTTGCCGAGCTGCTTGATACCGAGCGAGATACGCTCCTTTTCGATATCAACATCGAGAACCACAGCCTTGACGATATCGCCCTTGTTGTATTCCTCGATGACCTGCTCGCCCGGACGGTTCCAGTCGAGATCGGACAGGTGAACCATGCCGTCGACATCGCCTTCGAGACCGATGAACAGGCCGAATTCGGTCTTGTTCTTGATCTCGCCTTCAACTTCCGTGCCGGACGGATTGGAGAAGGAGAAGGCTTCCCACGGATTTTCAAGCGTCTGCTTGAGGCCGAGAGAAATACGACGCTTGGCCGGATCGACTTCGAGAACGACGACATCGACGTCCTGCGTGGTCGACAGGATCTTGCCGGGGTGTACGTTCTTCTTGGTCCAGGACATTTCCGAGATATGGATCAGGCCTTCGATGCCCGGCTCCAGCTCGACGAACGCGCCGTAATCGGTGATGTTCGTGACGGTACCAGAAATCTTCTTGCCTTCCGGATACTTGGCCGAAATGCCATCCCACGGGTCAGCTTCAAGCTGCTTCATGCCCAGCGAAATACGATGGGTTTCCTGGTTGATGCGGATGATCTGGACCTTGACGTTCTGGCCGATGGTCAGAAGCTCGGTCGGGTGGTTGACGCGACGCCATGCCATGTCGGTGACGTGCAGCAGGCCGTCGATGCCGCCGAGATCCACGAACGCGCCGTAATCGGTGATGTTCTTGACGACACCCTCGACAACCTGGCCCTCTTCGAGGTTCTGAACGATTTCCGAACGCTGTTCCGCACGGCTTTCTTCCAGAACGGTCCGGCGCGAAACGACGATGTTGCCGCGGCGCTTGTCCATCTTCAGGATTTCGAACGGCTGCGGCGTGTGCATCAGCGGCGACACGTCACGGATCGGACGGATATCGACCTGCGAACGCGGCAGGAAGGCAATCGCGCCGTCGAGGTCGACCGTGAAGCCGCCCTTGACCTGGTTGAAGATCAGGCCTTCAACGCGCTCACCGGCCTCGAACTTGGCTTCGAGCTTGATCCACGATTCCTCGCGGCGTGCCTTTTCGCGCGACAGAACGGCTTCGCCCAGCGCGTTTTCGATACGCTCGACATAGACTTCGACTTCATCGCCCGGCTTCAGTTCGCCGTCCTTGCCCTTGGCGCCGAATTCCTTCAGCGGCACGCGGCCTTCGACCTTAAGACCGACATCGATGATGGCCATGTCTTTTTCGATAGCCGTAACGATGCCCTTGGCAACATAGCCTTCGGCCAGATCATTGTTGGCGCCGAAGGATTCTTCGAGCATTGCGGCGAAATCGTCGCGCGTGGGGGTTTGTGCAGTCATTAAAACTCCTGGATCGTGCCGCTTCCGGTTCGGGAAGCCGGGCACGCATGCGCCGGTGGCTGGTGTTGATATCAGACTGCCAAAGCACCCCTCTTTCCCTTTCGGCAAAGAGCATTCCGGCGCGCGGATGCTTTGAAAACCTTTTAATATGCGGGATACCCCGCCCATTTCAGTTAATCCGGTCAAGCTGCGCGTCGATAATCGCGCGCGCGGCCTGAAACGCGGCCTCTATACCCATTTTGGACGTATCAAGCAAGTGCGCATCGTCAGCCGGTTTCAGCGGACTGTCCTTGCGGCCCATATCGCGCGCGTCGCGGCGCTTCACATCCTCGAAAATCTCGGCAAAATCGGCAGTCCCGCCTGAGGCGACGATCTCGTCATAGCGGCGCCTTGCCCGCAATTCGGCATCGGCGGCGACATAGAGCTTTACCGTCGCGTCCGGACAGACCACCGTGCCGATATCGCGTCCGTCCAGCACCGCGCCGCTGCCGGCCTCGGCGAACCGACGCTGGGCGGCCACGAGAGCCACGCGCACGGCAGGCATTGCAGCGATCTTCGAGGCCGCCTCGCCGATCGCGTGGGCGGAAAGCACCGCGCGGTCGAGCCCGCCAAGATCGATCCCGCCCGCCATTTCCGCGGCGATCGCCTCGTCGTCAAGCGGCTTGCCGGCATCGAGCAGGGCCTTGGCGGCGGCGCGATAGGTAAGGCCGGTATCGAGATGCGGCAGGCCGTAATGAGCGGCGAGCTTTCGTGCCAGCGTCCCCTTGCCGGCCGCAGCCGGCCCGTCGATTGCAATCACCAATGCCATGAAATCGCCCCGCAAAAACTTGAGAGCGTCATAAGACAAAGGCAAAGGATTGGCAAATCCGCAACAGCCGGTCGAGGGGTCGGCGCTTTCGATTCCACGATACGCGGCTCCGCTCCAGCCGGGCCGGTACGCAGCAAAAAGCCCGGCCGTTGCCAGCCGGGTGCAGGTTGTCGCCTCTGTCAGCCGCCCCCAAACGTGTCATGCTCGGACTTGACCCGAGCATCCATCCTGCTCAAGTCCTTGAGGAGGAAGACTCTTTAGCAAGCGAACATCGTGTGGCCCTGGATCCTCGGGTCAAGCCCGAGGATGACGCGGAGTGTGGGGACAGGTCTGTCAACAAACTGAGCCCGGCCGTTGCCAGCCGGGCTCTTTAACAAATACGAGAAAGCGTCGATCGCCTATTCCGCGGGGCTGTCGGCCATGACAGGGCCTTCCTGCTTGTTCCCGGCCCCGTCATCTGCGGCTTCGGCCTTGGGGGTGCGGCGGCGGCGTGCCGGTTTCTTCGGGCCATCACCCTCCCCGGCCGGTTCCGGTGCGACAGCGCTGTCGTCGCTGGTCGTCTCGGCGGCAGCGCGCTTGGTGCGGCGCGGGCGGGCGGGCGTTGCCGAGCGGCGGCGCGATTTTTCGACCGGCTGGCCATTGGCGTCCTCAGCCAGCACTTCGGCGGGCGTACCCTCTATCACCGGCTGCGGTCCATCGGCATCGACGGCCTGTTCGGGGCGGCGATTGCTGCGCCGGTCATTGCGGTCCCGGTCATTGCGATCGTTGCGATCGTTACGGTCGTTGCGATCGATGCGGTCATTGCTGTCGTCACGATCGTCGGCCTGGTTGCCGTTGGCCTGCGGGCCATTGTCGTCATTGTCGTCGTTTTCGGAGCGGTCGTCGCGCTGGAAGCGATCCTGCATCTGCACCTGGGCGGCGGAGATGATGCGGTTATAGTGCTCGGCATGCTGAAGATAGTTTTCGGCCATGACGCGATCGCCGGAACTATGGGCATCGCGCGCAAGCGCCATGTATTTTTCCGCAACATGCTGGGCGGTACCGCGGACCTTCACATCCGGACCGGTACTGTCATAGGTCCGGGTCAGCGGGTTGGCGCCCTTGCGGTTGAAATTGTTGTTATTATTATTGCCGCCGCGCCCGCGTCCGCGCTTATTCTGCTGTCCTGGCCTCATGAAAACTTCACCTGAATTTCTGTTTATGGTCGAGCTACGCCCTCTGCCGAGCGGGTGTCATAAACACACGGCGACACAGTCCATCCGGCAGGGCATCTCAGCACTGCCATTCGTGGAATTTAAGGACCTGAATCACGCAAAAGAAGGTAAGTCACAATGAAACAACACCGGACGAAAAACCAAGACCGCGACCAAGCGACGAATCGCTGTTTCCTTTGGTCGCCGTTTTTGCGTGGTTGCAACCTAGCCCGCTTGTGGAGAAATTCCAAGCCCTTTCTTTGGCTGTTTTCAAAAAAAACCGACGCACCGGTCGGAAAATCGCAATCCTCGCGCATTCGGAACGCCGCGCAGTTTCAAAGCTTTAGATCGGCGCTGCGCCGGCGCCGCGAAAACCCTCTGTGATCGTCTGCGACATCACCCGGACCTGACGAATATCAAGACGCGGTCGTTATTCCCGAGGTCCTTTTCTGCAACCAAGAGTTTGAACCCGGCCGCGACAAACACCGCGGTAACCGCCGCCTTCTGTTCGGCTCCGATTTCGAGCGCCACAATCCCGCCTTCGGCGAGATGATCCTCGGCGCCGGCGGCGATCGCCCGATAGGCATCCAGACCGCTTTCACCGCCATCGAGGGCTGCTCGCGGGTCGAAATCGCGCACTTCCGGCTGAAGCGCTGCAATCTCATCCGAGACGATATAAGGCGGATTTGACACGATCATGTCAAAACGCCCGGTAATTGCGTCGAACCAGGAGCCTTGTCGAAGGCGCAGCCGATCGGCAACGCCGTTTATCAAGGCATTCCCGCGCGCCGTTTCAAGAGCCCCTTCGGAAATATCCGTCGCCACGCCCTCGGCTTCGCGACATTGGCTGAGCAGCGTGATCGCGATCGCCCCGGTTCCGGTGCCGAGATCGACGAAGCTTGCCCGACCGGCCTCGGTGATCCGGCGTTTCAGAAACGGCAGGCACTGCTCGACCAGAATTTCCGTGTCCGGCCGGGGCTCCAGCGTGTCCGGCGACAGCAGGAAATCGAGGCCGTAGAATTCGCGCGCGCCGAGGATCCGATAGACCGGCTCACGGTTCTTGCGCCGGGCGACGGCCTCGGCCACCGCCGCCATCTCTTCGTCGTCGATGACGCGCGCGCCTTCAGTCACCATCTCGGTCAGCGACAGGCCGAGCACGCCGCTGACAAGGTGGCGGGCATCGTCCTGCGGGGTTTCGAGCCCGGCCGCCGCGAAGGCTTCGACGGTCTGGCGATAGAGTTCGGCAAGCGTCACCTCAGTGCGCCTCGCCGCCGAGGAGCGCAAGCTGTCCGGCCTGATAATCGGATACCAGCGCATCCACGACCTCATCGAGATCGCCGGCAATCACGGCATCGAGCTTGTAGAGTGTCAGGTTGATGCGGTGGTCGGTAACGCGCCCCTGCGGGAAATTGTAGGTGCGGATCCGCTCCGAACGGTCGCCGGAACCGACCTGGCTCTTGCGGTCGGCGGACCGCTCGCTGTCCTTCCGCTGGCGCTCCATGTCATAAAGCCTGGCGCGCAGCACCTGCATCGCCTTTGCCCGGTTCTGGTGCTGGGATTTTTCCGAGCTCGTGACCACGATCCCTGTCGGGATGTGGGTGATGCGCACCGCCGAGTCCGTGGTGTTGACGTGCTGGCCGCCCGCGCCCGACGCGCGCATCGTGTCGATGCGGATATCGTCCTGGCGCACCTCGATATCGATATCCTCGGCCTCGGGCAGCACGGCAACGGTAGCGGCGGAGGTATGGATGCGCCCGCCGGCCTCGGTCTCGGGCACGCGCTGGACGCGGTGGACGCCGGATTCGAACTTCAGCCGCGAAAACACGCCCTTGCCGGTGACCGAGGCGATGATTTCCTTGTAGCCGCCGGCATCGCCCTCGCTTGCGGAAAGCACCTCCACCTTCCAGCCATGGGCGCTGGCATAGCGCTCATACATGCGGAACAGGTCGCCGGCGAAAAGGGCGGCCTCCGATCCGCCGGTGCCCGCGCGGATTTCGAGCACCGCGCTCTTTTCATCGGCGGCGTCGCGCGGCAGCAGCAGCAGCTGGATTTCGCCCGACAGCGTCTCGATCCGCTCCTCGAGGTCGGGCATTTCCATTTCCGCGAGTTCGCGCATCTCGCGATCGGTCGCCTTGTCGGCGAGCAGGGCCTCAAGATCACCAAGTTCGCTCTCAGTGGCCTGATAGGCGCGGATCTTGGCCACCACCGGCTCGAGCTCGGCATATTCGGAGGCGAGCTTCACATAGGTTTCCGCGTCGGGTCCTGAGGACATCCGCGCCTCGACCTCGGAAAACCGCCGCTCCAGTTCGCGCATCTTGTCTTTGGGTAGCCTTGCCACGCCGGGATCACTCCGCTGGTTATGGACGTTTTCTTATGGAGCGCTCTCGCGCCGATCACTTATAATGGAATGCCGCTTATAGCGGAATATTGTGGTCGTTCGCAAAGCGTTCAAGCAATGCCCGCACAGGAGTCCCATTGGCGGGATCGTCAAGCGCGGTATTGATTTCCGCGCTGACGGCGCCGATATCGAGCCCGAGCAGCATCGCCTTCACCGGCCCGATCGCCGTCGGCGACATCGACACGGCGCGGTAGCCGATCGCAAACAGCGCCAGCGCGGAAATCGGCTTGCTGGCATATTCGCCGCACAGCGTCACGGGCACATTGTTGCGCTCGCCCGCGCGCACGATATCGCGCAGCATCCTCAGAAACGGCTTGCTGATCGTGTCGTAGCGGTCGGAAACGCGGGCATTGCCGCGGTCGATCGCCATGAAGAACTGATAGAGGTCGTTGGACCCGACCGAGATGAAATCGACCTCGGCCATCAGTTCGTCGATCTCGTAAAGCAGCGCCGGCACTTCCAGCATGGCGCCGAGCTCGATCTTTTTCGGTACCTGATGGCCGAATTTGACGAGATGCTGGACTTCCTTGGCCATCAGCGCCCGCGTCTCGCGCAGTTCGCCGACCTCGGAGACCATCGGCACCATGACCCTCAGGGTCTCGCCCGCCGTCGCCTTCATCAGCGCGCGCATCTGCATGCGCAGAAGATAGGGCCGGTCGAGCGCAAGCCGGATCGCGCGCCAGCCCATGGCCGGGTTTTCCTCTTCCTGGGCGCGGAAGAAGGAGACCATCTTGTCGGAGCCGATATCGAGCGTGCGGAATGTCACCGCGCGGTCGCCGGCATGATCGAGTACCTGGCGGTAGAACCTTTCCTGCTCGGCGGCCTTCGGCATGCGCGAGGCGATCATGAACTGCAATTCGGTGCGAAACAGCCCGATGCCCTCCGCGCCGCTGTCGTCGAGCTGCGGCAGGTCCACCAGCAGCCCGGCATTCATCATCAGCTTGAACCGCACCCCATCGGCCGAGACCGGCTCGACCGCGCGCAGCGCGCGGAACTGTTCCTGGCGCTTGGCGCGAAGGCGGACCTTTTCCTCATACGCCATGATCACCGCATCGAGCGGGCGGACATGGACCTCGCCATCATCGCCATCGACGATGATGGCGTCGCCGTTTTCGACCTGGGCGGCAACGCCGACGGCCTGGCCGATCACCGGGATACCCATGGCGCGCGCGACGATGATCACGTGGCTGGTCGCGGCCCCATCCTCCAGCACCAGGCCGCGCAGTTTTTCGCGCGGATAGTCCAGAAGTTCGGCAGCGCCCATGACCCGCGCCACGACGATCGCGTCATCGGGAAAGTCCTCGCCGTCGCGGTCGATACTGCCGCCGGTCAATTGCCTGAGCAGCCGGTTGGCAAGGTCGTCGAGATCGTGCATCCGGTCGCGCATGAACGGATCGGTCAGGCGGATCATCCGCGCCTTGGTGTCGCTCTGCACCTTCTCGACCGCGCCCTCGGCCGTCAGCCCCAGCGTGATCGCCTCTTCCAGACGGCGAACCCAGCCGCGGTCATGGGCAAACATGCGGTAGGTTTCCAGCACCTCGCGATGCTCGCCCTCCGAGGGCACGTCGTTTCGCTGCAACAGCTCGTCGATCGAGAAGCGCAATTTTTCGACAGCCGCGCGCAGCCGCGCGATCTCGGCATCGCTGTCCTCGTTGACGAGATTGCTGATGACGATGCGCGGCTCGTGCAGCACGGCGTGGCCAAGCGCGATGCCCTCGCCATAGGCATCGCCCGAAAGCGACACCGAACGGGTGAGGTCCAGCTCCATGCCGGGACGCGTGATCTTCTTCAGATCACCCGAGGCGATCAGCTCGGCAAGCAGCATCGCCGCCGTCTGCAGCGCCTCGACCTCTTCCTCGCTATAGGCATGCTCGTCGGTGTTCTGGACCACCAGAACGCCGAGCGTGCGGCCGGCGCGCAGGATCGGCACGCCCATGAACGAATGATAGATTTCCTCGCCGGTCTCCGGGAGATAGCGGAAGGCGGGGTGCGACTGGGCGTCGGAAAGGTTCAGCGGCCGGGCAGAAGCCGCGATCGTGCCGACGAGGCCCTGTCCCATGCGAAGGCTTGCAAGGTGGACCGCATCGCGCCTCAGGCCCTGCGTGGCGTAGAGTTCGAGCACGCTGTCGGCGCGCAGCACATAGACCGAGCAGACCGCCGCCACCATGTTGTCGGCGATCTGGCCGACGATGCGGTCGAGGCGATCCTGCGGCTCCAATGGTTCCGCCATCAGTTCCCTCAGCCGCTTAAGGAGAATGCGCGGGCTCGATGCTTGGTGGTTCATCGCAGTTCTGTCCCCGGTGGAGGAAGCGCGGTGCGTTTCCATGGGCGTCCGGGACTCACCGGACGCCTCTTTAGGGTCTATTTATCGAGACCGTAGCAGGAATGCAAAGTCCTGACCGCGAGTTCCGCATAAGCGCCGTCGATCAGGATCGAAATCTTGATCTCGGAGGTGGTGATCGCCTTGATGTTGATGCCCTTCTGCGACAGCGCCTTGAAGGCGGACGCGGCAACGCCGGAATGCGAGCGCATGCCGATACCGATGACCGAGATCTTGGCCAGTTCCGTCTCGCTCTGGATCACGTCATAGCCGATCTCGGATTGCTTGGCGGCAAGCGCCGCCTTGGCCTTCTCGACGTCCGATGCCGGCACGGTGAAGGTCATGTCGGTATGGGTGCCCGCTTCCGAGATGTTCTGCACGATCATATCGACATTGACATGGGCCTCGGCCAGCGGGCCGAAGATGGCGGCGGCGACGCCCGGGCGGTCTTCCACGCGGCGCAGCGAAATCTGCGCCTCATCCTTGGCATACGCGATGCCGGTTACGACTTCCTGTTCCAAAATCTCATCCTCGTCGCAAATCAGGGTGCCGGGCGGATTGTCGAAATCGCCCATGCCCGGCGCATCCGGCGCCTCGAAGCTGGAACGCACGAATGTGCGCACCTTGTGAACCATCGCAAGCTCAACCGAGCGAACCTGCAGAACCTTGGCCCCGAGCGACGCCATTTCCAGCATCTCCTCGAACGCCACCTTCTTCAAGCGCTTCGCCTTCGGCTCGACGCGCGGATCGGTGGTGTAGACGCCGTCGACATCGGTGTAGATGTCGCAGCGGTCGGCATGAACGGCGGCGGCGATGGCAACGGCAGAGGTATCCGAGCCGCCGCGACCGAGGGTCGCGACCCGATTGTCCGGGCCGATGCCCTGGAAGCCGGCGCAGACGGCGACCTGACCCTCGCCCATGCGCTTGATGATGTCCGAGCCGTCGATCTCGGCGATCCGGGCGGCGCCATGGGTGCCGTCGGTCCTGATCGGTATCTGCCAGCCCTGCCAGGAGCGGGCGTTGACGCCCATCGACTGCAACACGATCGAAAGCAGGCCGGACGTCACCTGCTCGCCGGAGGAAACGACGACGTCATATTCGCGGGCATCGTGCATCGGCGAGGCCTCGCGCGTCCACTCGACCAGTTCGTTGGTTTTGCCGGCCATGGCCGAAACCACGACGGCGACCTCGTGGCCGGCATCGACTTCCCGTTTCACATGGCGCGCCACATTGCGAATGCGCTCGATATTGGCGACAGACGTGCCGCCGAATTTCATGACGATGCGGGCCATTGAAGACTTTCCAAACTCAAAATTCCAAAGCGCTCGAAACCGAACGCCTTATCCATACAGCCTTTCGCCCAGGCCTCGCTCGTGACAGCGAGATGACGACGCAAGCCGGGAAAACTGCGGTTTCTTAGCGAAATCGCCGCCTTCGCGCAATGGCGCTTTCGCCACGAATGGGACGCCGGTCGCGCCGCCACCGCTATTTTTGCGAAAGCCGGGTCGGCATGATCACCGGACCGCCATCGGCTTTGCCGAAATAGGCCTCGATGCCATAGACCCGGCGCAGGTTTTCCGCCGTCAGCACCGCCGCGGGCGGTCCGTCTGCAACAACGACGCCGCCATCCATCATGATCAGCCGCGTGCACCAGCGCGCGGCAAGGCCGAGATCATGCAGCGACACGACCACCGAACGGCCCTCGCGCAGGAGCGAGGCGAACACCTCCATCAGCCCGATCTGGTGGGCGGGATCGAGACCGGCGACCGGCTCGTCGGCAATCAGCAGCGGGGTCGTCTGGGCAAGCGCGCGGGCGATCAGAACGCGGGCGCGCTCGCCGCCGGAAAGCGTATCGGCTGTGCGATCGGCAAGGCCTTCGACGCCCATGCGCGCCATCGCCGCGGCGATGATCTGGCCGCCGGCATAATCGCCGAAGCAACTGCTTTCCCTCCAGGGCTTGCGGCCGAGCGCCACCACTTCGCGCACCTTCACCGGCCAGGCGATCTCATGATCCTGCGGCAGGAAGGCGACCTTGCGGGCGCGTTCGGTCGCGCTCAGCCGTTCCAGCGGACTGTCCTGAAGAAAGACCGCGCCGGAGGCAGTCGTCACCCCGGTCAAGGCCTTCAGAAGCGTCGTCTTGCCAGCACCGTTGGGGCCGATCAGGCCGACGAACTCGCCGCCCTGAACCTCAAGATCGACGCTGTCGACAAGGGTGCGGCCGCCTCTCCTGACAGTGAGGTTTTCGGCGCTGAGCAACATCAGACAAGCTCCCTGCGTGTCTTGTAGATCAGCCACAGGAAGAACGGCGCGCCGATCAGCGCCGTCACCACGCCGATCTTCAGGTCGCGCTCCGGCGCCACCAGCCGCACCGCGACATCGGCCGCAAGCAACACCGCCGCCCCGCCCAGCGCACTCGCCGGCAACAGCCGCGAGGGCACCGATCCGACGAGCGGCCTCAGAATATGCGGCACCACCAGGCCGACGAAGCCGATCGCGCCCGAGACAGAAGTTGCCGCGCCCACGCTTGCCGCAACGCCCCAGATCACCATCCGCTCGGTGCGCTTGGGCGACATGCCGAGACTGGCCGCCGCCTCGTGGCCAAGCGTCAGCATATCGAGCGCCCTGCCGCACCGGAACAACAGCACCCAGCCGGCCAGCATGAACGGCGCCGACAGCCACACCTGCAGCATGGAGCGATCGGCAAGCGAGCCGAGCATCCAGAACATGATCTCCATCGCGGCAAAGGGATTGGGCGAGAGATTGAGCGCAAGCGAGGTCATGGCGCCGGCAAAGCTGGTGACGGCAACGCCGGCGAGAATGATCGTCAGGCTGCGCGCCCCGCCGCCGGCCAGAAACCGCACCAGCAGGACCGACGCGAAGGCAAAGGCGAGCGCCAGTAGCGGCAGCGCCAGCGAGAACACCGCCGATAATCCGGTATAGAGCGCGATGACCGCCCCGAGCGAGGCCGAAGCGGAGACGCCAAGGAGGCCGGGCTCGGCCAGCGGATTGCGCAGATAGCCCTGCAACACCGCCCCTGAAAGCCCGAGCGTGGCCCCGATCATCAGGCCGAGAATGGCGCGCGGCAGCCGGATCTCCTGCATGATCAGCCCGACGGATGCCGCGTCGCGGCCGAACAGGCCGGCAATGCTCCGGCCGAAGCCTATGCCGGCCGGCCCGACCAAGAGGGAGGCGGTAAAAAGCACGAGAACGAGAATGCCGAGGGCGATCATCAGTCGCCAATAGCACTGGCGTTCATTCATCCGCTCCGCCTCCGCCAAGCGCTTCGGCCAGCAGCGCAATCCCCGCGACATTGAAAGGTCCGCCGCAGATCGAATAGCGGCTCGGCAGATTGACATAGTCGCTGTGCCCGGTGGCGGCCACGAACGCGGGATGCGTAAAACCCGCTTGCGCGAGTGCCGGGGCGTCATAATCGACATCGCCGCCGACGATCACATCCGGCGCGGCCATGATCAGCCGTTCCAGCGGCAACCGGCCGAGCGTATCGACGCCGGCCTCCGACGCGATGTTGACGAGGCCGAGCCGGGCAAGCATGTCGCCGGCAAGACTGTCTTTGCCTGAAGTGTAGCCATTGGCGTAATAGAGCGCGGCCGTGCGCTTGCCGGGCGGCGTTTCGGCAAGCGCCGCAAGGCCGGCATCCATCCCGGCGATCAGTTCGTCCGCAGCCGGCTTTCTGTCGAGAAGCACGCCGAGGCGTTCCAGATTGTGACGGACATCATCGAGGGAGGCGGCGGGCTGGAACTCCGACACCGCGATCCCGAGGCGCTTCAAAAGATCGACCGTCGCCCTTGTCGAATAGCTGCCGGCAAGCACCAGATCGGGTCTCATCAGGAAAACCTGTTCGGCGAGCCCGTCATTCAGCCGGTAGCCGGCCGCCTCTTCCGCCATCATCGACACGGCGGGATCGGCCGCAAGCATCGAGACCGATATCAATTGCCCCTCGCCGGCGACCAGCATCGCCATCTGATCAGTGCACAGATTGATCGACACCACCCGTTGCGGCGCGGCGGAGGCGGTAGCGGAGAGAAGAACAAAGAACCCGGCGCATGCTGCGAAGCCACTGAGAGCATTCCGTTTGGCGTGCGCCGGGCATGACATCTAGAAGGTCCTTCGGTAGGCAAGCGTCACGGTTGTGCCGGGACCGACATAGCCGTTGATCGTCTGATAGTCCTCGTCAAAAAGATTTTCGACCGCGAATTTGACATTTGACAAGTCATCCACCGCATAATTCGCGGAAATATCAACCAGCGTATAGGCGCCGAGCCGCGGATTGTAACTGGACGCATTGGTCCAGCGGCTGCCGACATATTCGATATCGGCATTGAGATTGAGCCGTTCGGTCGCCTGCCAGCTTGCCGCCGCCGTCAGCTTCAGCCGGTTCTGGTCGGCGATATACTCGTCATCGGTCTCGTTTTTCGGCAGGCGATATTCGAAGCCGAAGTCGAGGCCGAGGCGGTCATCGAGCAGGGCCTGCGAATAGGTGGCGCGCACGCCGCTGACCTTGGCCTTCTCGATATTCTCCATGGTTCCGATATAGGTGACCGGGTCGGAGACGAAGACGATCATGTCGTCGATATAATTCTCGTAGTAGACGACGTCGACCACGCTTCCAACGCCGGAATCCCAGTTCAGGCCCACCTCCCAGTTCTTGGAGGTCTCCGGATCGAGATAGGGATTTCCGACATAGGAGCCGTCGAACGCCCAATAGAGGTCGTTGAAGGTCGGGGCGTTGAAGCCCGTGGAAAACGAGGCGCGCGCCGTCAGCCCTTCGACCAGTTCGTAGCCGAGGCCGACATTGTAGGTCAGCGCGCCGCCGAACTGCTCGTCGGCATCGTAGCGCAGCCCGGCATTGACCGTCAGGGCGGAAAGTTCGAGGCTGTACTGGCCGTAGAATGCGCCGACATTGCGCGCCGTCTCGGTGTAGTCGACGGAGGAATCCACCGTCTCGCGATAGGCATCGAAGCCGAGCGTGAAGATGTTCAGCGCCTCGCCCGCCAGGACTTCCTTGGTGGTCGAGCCGGAAACACCATAGCGATTGGTGTCGTAATGGGTATCGGCGTCCGGATAGTCGTCGCGGAAATTCTTCTGGTAGTCGAAGGCGGAATAGATTTCGAACACCGACGACCAGTCGTCCGCGTGATCGAACTCCGCGCCGAGCTTGAAGGCGGCATTGGTCTGGATCGACTCATTCGCGCCATAGACCATGTCGCCGGTCATCCAGTCGGCATAGGGCGCGCTGTCGAATTGCGGATTGGAGCGGGCGTAGAAGCCCTCCGAATAAAGCCGGCCCCAGGTGAAGTCCTTGCCGATCGAATAGTTGAAGCCGCCCTGCAGGAAGCCGTCGCGGCCCGGTTCGTGGACAGAGTTGGAAGGCGTGGTGAAATCATAGCCTTCTGTGCCGATGATCGACAGGCCGACGTTGAAATCGACCCCCGAACCGGTGACGCCGCGGGTCGACAGCGTGCCGAAACCGCCCCAGGGCCAGGTCACGCCGGTTTCCACGCTGGAGCAGATCGCCGCGCCGTTTTCGCAGAGACTGCCATCCTTGGTGATGATGTTGACGACGCCGCCGATCGCATCCGCGCCCCACTGGGCCGAATGCGCGCCTTCGACGATTTCGACGCGCGCCACGCTTGCAAGCGGAATATTGGCGATGGCGGTCGCCCCGCCGGTGGCGGATGCGACCCGCATGCCGTCGACCAGCACCAGCGTCTGTCCGGTATTCGTGCCGCGCAAGGTAATCCCGGCATTCGCGCCCATGCCGCCATTGGTGGTGACATTGACGCCCGGATAGCGCCTCAGAAGCGAAGGAAGATCAACGGCGGCGGAGCGCTCGATATCCTCTTCGGTGACCACCGTAACCGTTGACGTGGACTGCACGATCGTGGTCGGACGCCGCAGCGGCGTGGTCACATAGATGGGTTCCAGAATCGTTGTAACGTCCCCCACGACATCCTGCGCTATCCCTTGTCCAGCGGAAGCAAGCACCGCGGCGGCGACGCCGGCGGCAATGAAATCTCTCATATCAAATCCCCATTCGGGCCGGCCGCAGCCGGCGTAAAGCACCGTGGGGAAGGAATGGGAAAGTGGAAATTCACCTGACCATCCATCCACGGCAACATCGTTTTCGAATGTCACCGCGACGGACGACCGCGCCTGAACAAGAACCCCGTGTTCAAGCAAGGGTGACCGGATCGGGCAGGTCTCCTGGCTTCCGCGTCAACGCCTGAACTTCCGTCTTCCCGGGCTTTCGCCCAGTGACGTCATGGAAGCGGCTCAACGGTTACAGTTGCGGGGGCAGCCGCGGTTTTGAACCGCGTTCCCTTTTCATCCGTTCTTGCGAACGGAACCTGATCCGCAACCTTCTTAGCGAGGTCGGTTTTCCGGTGTCAATGGAATTGGCAGTGTTTGAACAGAGCTTCGCAGGCCGGGTGGCAATCAGGCCACAGCCCGGCCGAGATAGACGACGCGGCTATCGCCGTCGCTCAGCACCTCGAACCCGCAGGCCTGCCAGAACGCGGCGCCGCCGGCATCGCTCCATCCCGCCCCGACGTGGACGTGAGCGGCGCCGAGATCGGTGAGTTCACGCAACGCCGCGCCAAGCAGCCGGCGTCCGAGCCCATGGCCGCGGGCGCGCTCCAGCAAATTCATGTGCAGATGCGCCGGATAGCGCTCGACAACCGCGCGCGGCGGGATTTCGGGATGATGGAACAAATAGGCGCGCAGTTCATCCCGCGACCATTCCGCCCGTTTTGCCGTGTCCGGCTCGTGGTGGCGCTGGCGCAGCGCAGGCCACCATTGCGCCTCCAGCGCCCGGGCAAAGGCCTCGGTATCGGCGGTTCCCACGACATAGCCGCAAACGCCCTCGTCATCCTCCGCCACGAAACAGAAGCCGCCATCGACCACGAGATAGGGCGCGGAATAGATGTGGCCGACCATATGCCGATCGTCGTAAAGCGCGCTCGCGTCCCGGCCGTTGTCGGCGGTCGCAAGCGCGATGGCGTAAAGCGCGTCCAGATCCTCGTTTCTGCCTCTGCGGATATTCATTCAGACCATCACCGGCTGATCGACCATATCCTCGGAACCGAAGAATTTGAGATAGCGCTCGACTTCCGCCGGATCGCCGGTCGCCTTTTGCGGATTGTCGGAAAGTTTCACCGCCGGGCGGCCATTGGCGTCGGAGACCTTGCACACGATCGAGATCGGCTTCAACGCGCCGAGGCGATGCGGCGCGCATCCGATGAAGTCGTTGGTAAGGTTGGTGCCCCAGCCGAAGCTCATGCGCACCCTGCCCTCGAAATGCTTGTAGGTTTCGATAATGGCATCGACATCGAGCCCGTCGGAGAAGATCAGGATCTTCTCGCGCGGATCGCGGCCCATCTTCTTCCACCAGGCGATGATCTTCTCGCCGCCCTCGATCGGCGGCGCGCTGTCGGGGCGGAATCCGGTCCAGTCGGCGACCCATTCCGGCGCGTTGCGCAGGAAGGCGGCGGTGCCATAGGCATCCGGCAGCGCGATCAGCAGGTTGCCGCCATAGAGCTTGTTCCAGTCCTGCATCACCTTGTAGGGGGCCTGCGCCAGCGCCTCGTCGGTTTCGGCAAGGGCGGCGGCGACCATCGGCAGTTCATGGGCATTGGTGCCGACCGCCTCGAGATCGGTATCCATGGCGAGCAGCACGTTGGAGGTGCCGGTGAAGGCTGGTCCGATGCCCTCCTTCAACGCCTCGACGCACCAGCGCTGCCACAGGAAGGAGTGCCGCCGCCGGGTGCCGAAATCGGATATCCTGAGACCTTCGAGGGCGGCCAGCCGCTCCACCTTCGACCACATCTTGGCCTTGGCGCGGGCATAGGTCACGTCCAGGGTGAACAGGCCGATATCCTTCATCGCCGCCCGCGAACGCAGTTCGTTGATGATGCACAGCGCCGGTATCTCCCACATCGTGGTTTCCATCCAGCGGCCGTGGAACGTCAGGTGATACTGTCCGTCATGCCGCGTCAGTTCGTATTCAGGCAGGCGGAAATTGGCGAGCCAGGTCAGGAATTCGGGCTCGAATATCTGCGAGCGCCCGTAAAAGCTGTTGCCGGCGAGCCAGATGGTCTCTTTCTTCGTGAGCCTGATCTCCCGCGCATGGTCGAGCTGGGCGCGCAGCTCGGCCTCGTCGATCTCGTCGGCAAGGCGTACGGAGGCGGTCCGGTTGATCAGCGAGAATGTGGCATTGACGTCCGGATAGAGCTTCCAGATCATCTGCAGCATCAGCAATTTGTAGAAATCGGTGTCCAGAAGGCTGCGGATGATCGGGTCGAGCTTCCAGCTGTGATCATAGACCCGTGTGGCAATATCGGTCTTCGCCATCGCCTCCCGCTCCTTCAGGCGTCATTCGCGTGAAGGACGGCCATGCGCCCCTCAGGGCAGATGACTTAGCCGTAATATACGATAAAATCCAGAGCGCACCGCGGTTTTGCTCAAAACGAGTTTATCCGACCGCGCCTATTGTGCCGCCGGAGCGACTTGTTCGGCGTCCTCGGTGACGGTTTCGACATCCGGGCTGGCGCCCTTCGGCGCAAAGAGTTCCAGAACCGCCCAGACCGCGAAGGCAAGCACGAGACCGCCCGCGAGTACATAGATCAAGCCACGGCCTTTTTCCGATTGCCGCGCCTCGTTCGGAGAGAGTTCGGGGCTCCCGTGCTCGGTTCCGCCGGTCCGGTTGGTTTTGTTCGGGTCAATCATTGATCATTCCACCGACGGCGTGTCAAACTGCCATTCCGCGCCGCCCCATATCAGGACGACCCCCGCCATGATCGCGATCAGGATCATGATCACCGTCTGTCCGCGGTTCAGATGCGGGTTTTCGCTCTTCGGGATACCGCCATCGTCCTCGGATTTCTGCGGGTAATTTTCCTCACCCGGATATTTCACGGGGCGGACTTCCTTGGGATCGAAATGCGTTGCCATATCTTCCTCCTTGCCCGCCTGTGCGAGTTCAGTCGAAGTAAGAACGCCGACGCCTGGCAGATTGTTCCGTCTATCAATATCCCCGGTCGCGGCCGACGACATGCTGGAGAGGCTCGCCCGCCTCGAACCGCGCGATCTGCCGTTCGACATGGGCAAACAGGGCCGCGACATCGCTGTCGGCCGCCACATGCGGGGTGATCACGACGTTCTCTCGATCCCAGAGCGGGCTGTCGGCGGCAAGCGGCTCGGTCTCGAAGACGTCGAGGGAAGCGCCGCCGAGAATGCCGCGATCGAGCGCCGCGACGATATCGGCCTTGACCTGCGAGCCGCCGCGACCGGCATTGATCAGCACCGGCGCACCCAGCGGACCGCTGCGTTTGAGCTTTTCAAAAAGTGCGAAATTGAAAATGCCGGCGGTCTCCGCCGTCAGCGGCAGCAGACCGACAAGGATATCGGTCTTTGCCAGAAACGCATTGCGCCGGCCGGCATCGAAAGTCTCGAGGCCGTCGATTTCCTTGACGCCGCGCGACCAGCCGATAACGGCAAAGCCCATCGCCTTCAGCTTTGCAGCGGCATCAAGGCCGAGTTCGCCGAGCCCCATGATGCCGACCGTGACCTCGCCGGCTTCCGGTTGCGCCAGCGGCTCCCAGCGCCGGGCCTGCTGGCTTGCGCGATAGGAGGCAACCTGTCGCAGATGGTAAAGGCATTGCAGCACGACATATTCGCTCATCCGCCGGGTGAGCGAGGGATCGACGAAACGCACCAGCGGCACATCCGGCAGGCCTTCGAGCGCCAGAACCCTGTCGACGCCCGCCCCGCCGGAAAACAGCACATCGAGGTTTTGCGCGCGGCGGAACAGGTCGTCGTCAGGCTTCCACAGGACCGCGTAACGGCAATCGGACAGGTCGCGCCCGGCATTTTCCGCATCCCCCAGATCAATGACCTCGCGACCGGCGAAATGGCGTTGCAGCGCCGCAACCACCGCAGCGCGGTCGGAGAATTTGAGATCGATCAGCAGCGGGGATTTCAACATGACAGGCTTCCGGTGAGTCTTGCGAACCGACAGACACCATGTTTCCGGCGTCGGGGGCAACAGGAAAGGTGCAATGTGTGAATGGAGTGAGCAGCAAGCCTTTCGCCACTTCGCCGCTCGCGCTCAACCTCGCCAACGGTGTCATGCTCGTGCTCGACACGAGCATCCAGGCCATGCGGAGAACGTTTCATGGATCTCCGTGTCAAGCACGGGGATGACACGGAGAGGCCGGTGGCAAGACGGCCTGCGAAGCGCATTTCGTCCTCTCCGGGAAAGCGGGTTTCCGCCAAAAAATTTACCGTTTGATAAATATTTATTTTCGCGGTAGCATTTCGCCAACAACCAAAAATTGGGGAATATTTGCGATGCGAGATTTGAATCCTGCCCTTCAGGGCCGGCGGTTGGCGACCGATGCCTATCACCGCAATTTTTCCGACCTGCATCCCCCGCTCGACCGGCACGAGGCGGCGGTGGAGGCGGATCGCTGTTATTTCTGTTATGACGCGCCCTGCATGACGGCCTGTCCCACCGCGATCGATATCCCGCTGTTCATCCGCCAGATATCGACCGACAATCCGCTGGGCGCGGCGAAGACGATCCTCGACCAGAACATTTTCGGCGGCATGTGCGCCCGCGTCTGTCCCACCGAGACGCTGTGCGAGGAAGCCTGCGTGCGCAACACGGCGGAGGAGAAGCCGGTCGAGATCGGCCTGCTGCAGCGCTATGCAACCGACATCGCGATGGCCGAAAACAAGCAGTTCTACACCCGTGCCCATGAGACCGGGAAGCGCGTCGCCGTCGTCGGCGCGGGTCCGGCGGGCCTTGCCTGCGCCCATCGCCTCGCCATGGCCGGCCACGACGTGATCGTGCTCGAGGCGAAGGAAAAGGCCGGCGGGCTCAATGAATATGGTCTGGCCGCCTACAAGACCGTCGACGATTTCGCCCAGAAGGAAATCGCCTATCTGCTGGAGATCGGCGGCATCGAAATCCGCGGCGGCCAGATGCTCGGCCGCGACTTCACCCTCGACGAGTTGCGCCGCGACTATGACGCCGTGTTCCTCGGCATCGGCCTTGGCGGCGTCAATGAACTGGGCGTTGCCGGCGAGGACCTGACGGGTTGCGAAAACGCCGTCGATTTCATCGAGGCGATCCGCCAGGCCGACGACCTCGCCGAAATCACCGTCGGCAGCCATGTCGTGGTGCTCGGCGGCGGCATGACCGCGATCGACGCCGCCGTGCAGGCAAAGCTCCTCGGCGCGGACGAAGTGACGCTCTGTTACCGGCGCGGGCCGGAGGCCATGGGCGCCTCGAAATTCGAGCAGGAGCTGGCCGCCTCGCGCGGCGTGTTCATCCGCCACTATCTGGCGCCGAAGGAGATCCTCGGTGAGGACGGCAAGGTCGCCGGCGTGCTGTTCGAGCATACGCACGTGAAAGACGGGAAGCTCATCGCCACCGGCGAGACCGGGGTGATCGCCGCCGACCACGTGCTGAAGGCGATCGGCCAGACGTTTGTCGCCGACCACCTGGACGCGCTGAAGATCGTAGCCGGCCGGATCGCCATCGATGCCGGGGGCCGCACCTCTCTCCCCGATGTCTGGGCCGGCGGCGACTGCGTGAAGAAGGGCGAGGACCTGACGGTCACCTCGGTCGCGCAGGGCCGCGACGCCGCGATTTCCATCAATCATGTTCTGGCAGGCGAGATGCCGCTTGCAAGCGCCGTGGCGTGAGGAGACAAGACAATGGCTGATCTTTCCAACAATTTCGTCGGTATCAAGTCGCCCAACCCGTTCTGGCTCGCCTCCGCGCCGCCGACGGACAAGGCCTATAATGTCGAACGCGCCTTCCGCGAGGGCTGGGGCGGCGTGGTCTGGAAGACGCTGGGCGAGGAAGGCCCGCCGGTGGTCAATGTCAACGGCCCGCGCTATGGCGCGATCTGGGGCGCGGACCGCAGGCTGCTCGGCCTCAACAATATCGAGCTGATCACCGACCGCGACCTCTATCTGAACCTCCGCGAGATCAAGGAGGTCAAGATGCGCTGGCCGGATCGCGCCATCGTGGTGTCGATCATGGTGCCCTGCGAGGAGGAGGCTTGGAAGGCGATCCTGCCGCTGGTGGAGGAGACCGGAGCGGACGGGATCGAGCTCAATTTCGGCTGTCCGCACGGCATGTCCGAGCGCGGCATGGGTGCCGCCGTCGGCCAGGTGCCGGAATATGTCGAGATGGTGGTGCGCTGGTGCAAGCAGTATACCCGCATGCCGGTGATCACCAAGCTGACGCCGAACATCTCAGACATCCGCCAGTCGGCCCGCGCCGCCCACCGGGGCGGGACGGACGCGGTGTCGCTGATCAACACCATCAACTCGATCGTCTCCGTCGACCTCGACACTTTCGCGCCGAATCCGACGGTCGGCGGCAAGGGCACCCATGGCGGCTATTGCGGCCCGGCGGTCAAGCCGATCGCGCTCAACATGGTGGCCGAGATCGCCCGCGACCCGGAAACCACAGGCCTGCCGATCTCCGGCATCGGCGGCATCACCACCTGGCGGGATGCTGCCGAATTCATGGTGCTCGGCGCCGGCAATGTGCAGGTCTGCACCGCGGCGATGACCTACGGCTTCAAGATCGTCAAGGAAATGATCTCCGGGCTTTCGGCATGGATGGACGCCAAGGGTTTCCAGACGCTGGACGACATCACGGGCCGCGCCGTGCCGAATGTGACGGACTGGCAGTATCTGAACCTCAACGCCATCACCAAGGCCCGCATCGACCAGGACGCCTGCATCAAGTGCGGCCGCTGCCACATCGCCTGCGAGGACACCTCGCACCAGGCCATCACGGCGATGGTTGACGGCGAGCGTCATTTCATGGTGAAGGAGGAGGACTGCGTCGGCTGCAATCTGTGCGTCAATGTCTGTCCGGTCGAGAACTGCATCGACATGGTGGCGCTCGCCCCCGGCGAGAAGGACCAGCGCACCGGCGAGCGCGTATCGGCGGACTACGCCAACTGGACGACGCACCCCAACAACCCGATGGCAGCCGCGGAGTAAAAACCATCACAAGACATCATGAGTCGCGAAGAGATTTTTCGCGACTCTCTGTATATTAGTACAGATTAAATAAGTTCAGGAAAATACATAGATATAAACCATTAGAGTTCATCAGTATTTGAAGTGTATATTATTTTTTAAATTTTCAAATCTATAATCCCATTTTATCCGGATTGCATGGACGATATTTATCGCCGGATAAGATGGATAGGACGGCATGGTAGAACCGGCGAAAACCCCTGCGGCCAGACGATGGGGCATCATCCCGAGCGACATACTGGCCCTGGCGGCCACGGCGCTGGTGCTCGCCTCAATGTACTTCACCAACCGCGAGATGGATTCAAACTTCACCCGGAACCTTCGGCTGCAAACGGCGGAGAAAATTGCCCTTTCCAGCGCAAGGGTGACAGCCGGCATCCGGGAAAATCTCAAGCTGGTGGAGGGGGTTGGCCTTGCCATTTCGCTCGAGCCGGAGATTTCGTCGCCTCGGTTCGAACGGGTCGCCCGCAAAGCGCTGGACCAGGATTCGGCGCTGCAGAACCTGGCGATCGCGCGCGACATGACCATCGAAATGGTTTTTCCCTTTTCCGAAAACCGTGCGGCCATCGGCCTAGACTACGCCGACCGCCCCGATCAGATGGCCGCCATCAACAAGGCGCTCTTGACCCGCAAACCTGTGGTCGACGGTCCGATACCGCTGGTGCAGGGCGGCAGCGCGCTGGTGGTCTACTACCCGCTATACGACGGTTCCGAAAACGATGCCTGGGGCATCCTCACCTCGCTTGTCGATCTGGACCGCCTGCTATCCGGCGAAACCATCGAGGCAGCCCACCCGGCCCTCGCGATAGCCATCAGCAAGGACGGAGACGACGGCCGGCCGGAGCAGGTTCTTTTCGGCGATGAGACAATCTTCGCCGGCGATCCGGTAACCCAGTCTGTTCAACTCGCCAACACCGAATGGACGGTCGCCGCCATGCCGCGCGGCGGCTGGAAGGAGCCCCTGGGCGAGCGCCTTTCCCGTCATCTTCTGATCGATTCGATCGGCATTCTGATCATCGCCTTCGTGTTCGGCATCGCCAAGCTGATGCGCGAGCGCAACCGCAACATCACGGCGCTTCGAGCCCGCGAGGCGGAACTGCAACACCTGTCGCAGCGCATGCAGTTCGCGCTGGAGGCCTCGCGCATCGGCGTATGGGACATGGATGCCGAAACCGGCGAGGCGATCTGGGACGAGCGGATGTATGCGCTCTACGGCGAGCGCGCGGATTGCGACAGGAACGGCGTCGAGATCTGGTCCCGTCGCCTGCACCCCGAGGACCGGCAGCTCGAATTCGAGAGGCTGGAGCACTTCCTGGCTGCCGAGCAAAATTTCCGCAGCGATTTCCGCATCGTTCTCGACGATGGAACGGTCCGCCATCTCCAGGTCTTCGGCGGATTTTACCGGGATGTCGGCGGCCGGACGCATGTTGTCGGCGTCAACTGGGATATCACCGACGATATCCGGCTGCACGAGGATATCAAGCGCGCGAATGCGGAAGCGCTGGAGAAGAACCGGGAGCTGGAGCGCGCGCAGGCCGTTCTGCGCCACAACGCGCTTCACGACGGGCTGACCGAGCTTGCCAATCGCAGCTACCTCGAAGCCGCTTTTGTAAAGGGCGACGAGAAAGTGGCTGTCGAGCCGCCCTTCGCCGTGCTTCATATCGATCTCGACCGGTTCAAGGAAATCAACGACACGCTTGGCCACAGCGCGGGCGATGCAATGCTGCGCCATGCGGCAGGCATGCTTCGCTCCATTTCCGCGCCGAAGGATTTTCTGGCGCGTGTCGGCGGCGACGAATTCACGTTGGTGACGCACTGGAACGGCGACGGCGAAAGGCTTTCCCGCCTTGCGCAGGATATTATCCGAGCACTTGGAAAACCGCTGCAATATGGCGAGCATCAGGTCCGTGTTTCGGCAAGCGTCGGCATCGCCTGGATGGATGACGAGGCGAACGCGCTGCGCGACGTGCTGGTCAATGCCGGAATCGCGCTCTACGAGGCCAAGCGCATGGGCCGCAACCAGGCTGTGGTTTTCGACACCGCGCTGCGCAACATCGCGATCACCAACAAGAAGGTCGCCGACGAACTGCTCGTGGCGCTGGAGGATGACCAGTTCCAGGTTTTCTACCAGCCCCAGATTTCGGCCCATACGCTCGAGATCGAGGGGGTCGAGGCGCTTGTGCGCTGGCGTCACCCCGAGCGCGGCATGCTGGCCCCCAACCATTTCATCGGCACGGCGGAGACCACCGGCTCGATTGCGCGCATCGACGCGGTGGTGTTGAAGAAGGCCGCCGCCCAGCACAGGATCTGGTGCGACAACGGCATCGCCGTTCCGCATATTTCCGTCAACATCTCCGCCCAGCGCCTTGTCGATCCCGGCCTGCTGGAAAGCATTCGGGAGATCGCGCCGAAACCCGGCGCATTATGCCTCGAACTGCTTGAATCGATCTCCTTCGATGACCAGGGCACCAGCCTGGAAACGAGCGTCGCCGCCATAAAGGCCCTCGGGGTCGATGTCGAAATCGATGATTTCGGTACCGGCTATGCCTCGATCCTGAGCCTGCTCGCGCTCGAACCGAAGCGGCTGAAGATCGACCGCCAGCTCATATTCCCGATAACGACCGGCCAAAGTCAGCGCCGGCTGGTCGCCTCGATCGTCGAGATCGGCCGGGCGCTTGGCATCGAGGTGATCGCCGAGGGCGTGGAGACGCTGGAACATGCCCATATCCTCCGCGATCTCGGCGTCGACGCGTTTCAGGGCTTCTTCTTCGCCCCACCGCTCGACAACGAGGCGTTCGTGCGTTTCGCGCGGGAACGCAAGTGGGTCGAGCAATTCGACATCAACGCAGGCCCGCCCGAAGCAGATTGACGGCCGAATTCACCGCACAATCAGCCCGTTGACGAACAACGTTTCGAGATAGCGCGCCGCATCCTCGAACCGGCCTTCGCCCGCCAACCCCTCGCCCAGCACCGAGCGCACCTGGACGTCGAAATCGGCATAATGCTGCGTCGTTGCCCAGATCGAGAAGATCAAATGGTAGGGATCGACCTTGCGCAGCTTGCCGGCCTTCTGCCAGGCGCGGATGACCTTGGCCTTCTCATCGACCAGATCCTTGAGTTCGCCCTTCAGGAACGCCTCGGTATTGGGGGCGCCCTGGATCACCTCATTGGCGAACAGGCGGCTTTCGCGCGGAAAGTCTCGGGCCATTTCCAGCTTGCGGCGGATATAGGAGCGCAGTTCGGCCTCCGGATCCTTGTCCACGTCGAAAACCCTGAGCGGATCGAGCCAGATGTCCATGACGCTCGCGATCAGGGCTGAAAACATCGCTTCCTTGGAACGGAAATAGTAGAGCACGTTCGGCTTGGACATGCCGGCGGCTTCGGCGATCTGGTCCACCGTCGCGCCACGGAAGCCGTTCGCCGAGAACACGTCGAGCGCGGCTTCGAGAATCACCTCTTCCTTCGCCACCTGGATGCGTGTGCGCCGCTGCGTCTTCGCCGCCCGTGCCGTCATGTCCGCCCTCATCCGTGCTGTTATGCCCCGCATTCCATAGACTGTTTCTGCCCAAAATCAATTCACGCCAAAAACATGGGCAGTTTTGCTGAAAACGACGCCGATTTTCATTTTGATCACTTGAGCCTTGTGTTGGAAACTGTAAAGTTTACCAACCGGTCAAAAACATCATAATCGCCCTCAAGGCGCAAAAAACCAGGGGAGAACGGAAATGGCGGCAGGCGAGAACATGCGGATCAATGGCGACCGCCTTTGGGACGCGATCATGGAGATGGCGAAGATCGGCCCCGGTATCGCCGGCGGCAACAACCGCCAGACCCTGACGGATGCCGATGCCGAGGGCCGCGCGCTGTTCAAGGCATGGTGCGACGATGCCGGGCTTGTCATGGGCGTCGACAAAATGGGCACCATGTTCATGACCCGGCCCGGAACCGACCCGGACGCGCTGCCGGTCTATGTCGGCAGCCACCTCGACACCCAGCCGACCGGCGGCAAATATGACGGCGTGCTCGGCGTGCTGTCGGCGCTGGAACTGGTGCGCACCCTGAACGACCTCGATATCAGGACCAAGCACCCGATCGTGGTCACCAACTGGACCAATGAGGAAGGCGCGCGCTTTGCCCCCGCGATGATGGCCTCGGGCGTGTTCGCCGGCGTTCATACCCTCGACTACGCCTATGACCGCAAGGATCAGGACGGCAAGAGCTTCGGCGACGCGTTGAAGCGGATCGGCTGGGTCGGCGACGAGGAGGTCGGCGCGCGCAAGATGCACGCCTATTACGAATACCACATCGAACAGGGCCCGATTCTGGAGGCTGAGGAAAAGCAGATCGGCGTCGTCACCCACTGTCAGGGCCTGTGGTGGCTGGAATTCACGCTCACCGGCAAGGAGGCGCATACCGGCTCGACGCCGATGGCGATGCGGGTGAATGCCGGGCTTGCGATGGCCCGCATTCTGGAGATGGTGCAGGAGGTGGCGATGGATGCCCAGCCGAATGCCGTCGGCGGCGTCGGCCAGATGGTCTTCAAGCCCAATTCCCGCAACGTGCTGCCCGGCACTGTCACCTTCACCGTCGATATCCGCACCGTCGACCAGGACAAGCTCGACCGCATGCGGGCTTCGATCGAAAGCCAGGCAGCGGAAATCTGCGCGGCGCTCGGCGTCGGCTGTTCGGTGGAGGCTGTCGGCCATTTCGACCCCGTGACCTTCGATCCGGAACTGGTCGGCAATGTCCGGGAGGCCGCGGTCGAACTCGGTTACAGCCACATGGACATCGTCTCCGGCGCCGGCCACGACGCCTGCTGGGCCGCGAAGGTCGCGCCCGCCACCATGGTGATGTGCCCCTGCGTTGGCGGGCTGTCGCATAACGAGGCCGAGGAGATTTCCAGGGAATGGGCCGTGGCCGGCGCGGATGTGCTGCTCAGGGCGGTGTTGAAGACGGCGGAGATTGTGGCGTGACGGCGGGCGCTGCTCCCTCACCCGGCGCATGCGCGCCACCCTCTCCCCAAGGGGAGAGGGGAGCCGTGGGGCATACGCTGAGTATCCGAACAGCACAACCATCGAACGCGAAGCGCCGCCCCTTCTCCCCTGAGGGGAGAAGGTGGCCGAAGGCCGGATGAGGGGGGCTCATGCCAAACATCTCTACCCAATACGCCCGTGCGCTACGCCGCAACGAAACGGATGCGGAAAAGATGCTTTGGCGCGAGATCAGGAACCGCAATCTGAACGGCTTCAAATTCGTGCGGCAATATCCGATCGGCCCCTACATCACCGACTTCGCCTGTCGGGAAAAAGCGCTTGTTGTCGAGCTGGATGGCGCGCAACATGCCGAAAATATAAGAGACGTAGAAAGGACGCGTTATATCAACAGGACAGGCTTTTCGGTTATCCGGTTCTGGAATGAGGAGGTGCTGCGAGAACCAGACGACGTCCTCGAAACCATCGTCGCCATTCTTGAGGGCCGCTTGAAAGAAGCCTGCAACACCACGCGTTTCCATCCCGCCACGGAGCAAATCCAATGAAATCCATCCAAAAGCCCCCGCTCCGCTCCCGCGGCTTCATCGGCGGCAAGCCCGCCTCATCGGTCACCGCCGATACCGGACCGCTGAAAATGACCGGGCCGGGCAAAAGTCGCGGCGCGGTCAAACCAAATCCGACCGGCGCGCCGAAAGGCCTTGAACAGAACATTCCGCCACGGCCAAAATGGCGGATCAAATGAACACTTGAACGAGAAGCGGAAAACCGCCCGTTGAAAGCATGAAGGGAACAGTTATGAGCACAGTCATCAGGGGCGGCACGGTCGTGACCGCGGACCTCACCTACAAGGCCGATGTGAAGATCGAGGACGGGATCATCACCGCGATCGGCCCGGACCTTTCCGGCGACGAGACGCTGGATGCTTCCGGCTGCTACGTCATGCCGGGCGGGATCGATCCCCATGTCCATCTCGAAATGCCGTTCATGGGCACCTATTCCTCCGATGATTTCGAAAGCGGCACCCGCGCGGGCCTTGTCGGCGGCACCACGATGGTGGTCGATTTCTGTCTGCCCGATCCCGGCCAGTCGCTGCTGGACGCCCTGCAACGCTGGGACAACAAGTCGACGCGGGCGAACTGCGACTATTCCTTCCACATGGCGATCACCTGGTGGGACCAACAGGTGTTCGAGGAGATGGAAACCGTCGTCAGGGAAAAGGGCATCAACACCTTCAAGCATTTCATGGCCTACAAGGGCGCGCTGATGGTGAATGATGACGAGATGTATGCCTCGTTCCAGCGCTGCGCCGAGCTTGGCGCGCTGCCGCTGGTCCATGCCGAAAATGGCGATGTGGTGGCCAGCATGCAGGCGAAGCTGCTGGCTGCGGGCAATGACGGCCCGGAAGGCCACGCCTATTCAAGGCCCCCGGAAGTGGAAGGCGAGGCCACCAACCGCGCGATCATGATCGCCGATATGGCGGGCGTTCCGCTCTATGTCGTGCACACCTCCTGCGAGCAGAGCCATGAGGCCATCCGCCGCGCGCGGCAGAAGGGCATGCGGGTCTATGGCGAACCGCTGATCCAGCATCTGACGCTGGATGAGAGCGAATATTTCGACAAGGACTGGGACCATTCCGCCCGCCGGGTGATGTCGCCGCCGTTCCGCAACAAGCAGAACCAGGACTCACTCTGGGCCGGGCTGCAGGCGGGCTCGCTCTCCTGCGTTGCCACCGATCACTGCGCCTTCACCACCGAGCAGAAGCGCACCGGCCTCGGCGATTTCACCAAGATCCCGAACGGCACCGGCGGGCTGGAGGACCGGCTGCCGATGCTGTGGACCTATGGCGTTGCCACCGGCCGGCTGACGATGAACGAATTCGTCGCCGTCACCTCGACCAATATTGCAAAAATCCTCAACATCTACCCGAGGAAGGGCGCGATCCTGGTGGGCGCGGATGCCGATATCGTGGTCTGGGACCCGACCCGCGAAAAGACGATATCAGCAGGCAACCAGCAATCGGCCATCGACTACAACGTGTTCGAGGGCAAGCATGTGAAGGGCCTGCCGCGCTTTACGCTTTCGCGCGGCAAGGTCGTGGTCGAGGAGAGCAATGTGAAGACCGAGGAAGGCCACGGCAAATTCGTTTCCCGCGAGCCGTTCACCGCCGTCAACACCGCGCTTTCCACCTGGAAGGAACTGGTGGCGCCGCGCAAGGTCGAGCGCTCCGGCATTCCGCGTTCCGGGGTCTGAGCCATGGACTGGTCGAATGTGGCGGCGTTTGCCGCGACCGAATTTTTGCTATGCCTGTCGCCAGGGCCGGCTGTGCTGCTGGTCGTCGGCCTGTCGATGCGGCAGGGCTTCTGGCGCTCGCAATGCGCTGCCGCCGGGATTCTCACCACCAACGCCGTCTATTTCGCGCTGTCGGCGGCGGGCGTCGCCTCGCTGATCCTGGCGAGCGCCACGCTGTTTTACATCCTCAAGATCGTCGGCGCGGCCTATCTGGCGTGGCTCGGCATCGGCATGATCCTGCCGCTGTGGCGGGCATGGCGGAGCGGCGAGAAGGCCGATGTCCCGCTCGCGGCAGCGACCTTACCCCGGATCGCCGCCCCGCCGCTGAAGCTCTACTGGAAGGGCATCAGCATTCAGGCGGCAAACCCCAAGAACCTCGCCTTCTTCGTCGCCATCCTGCCGCAATTCATCGATCCGCACGGGCCGGTGGCGCTGCAGATGGTGGTGTTCGGCAGCATTTCGGTGCTGCTGGAGCTTCCGGTGCTGCTGATCTACGCGCTGTCCTTTTCGGCGCTTGCAAAGGTCATCACCGAGCGCGTGGTGCTGTGGCTCGAGGCCGTTGCCGGCGGCGTGCTGATCGCGCTGGCGGGTATTCTTGCATGGGAGCGGCGGGCATGAGCGCAGATATCCGCATCGCCGTCGCCCTGATCATCAACGACCGCGGCGAAATGCTGACCGTGCGCAAACGCGGCACCACCGCCTTCATGCAGCCGGGCGGCAAGATCGACGCCGGCGAGACGCCGATTGCCGCTCTGGTGCGCGAATTGCGCGAGGAACTGGCGCTCGACGCCAGGCCGGACGACTTCCGCTATGAGGGCTGCTACCGCGAACAGGCCGCCAACGAGCCGGACATGATCGTCGAGGCGGAAGCGTTTTCGTGGCTGGCCGCGCCCGCCGTCGCGCCTCAGGCGGAAATCGAGGAGCTGAAATGGCTGCCGGTAGAAGGCCCGGTCGCCGTCGAGCGCGCGCCGCTCACCCGCACACATCTTTTCCCCATCGCCGCCAGACGATTTGCCGAAGCCCGGAGCACAGCATGACCGAAGAAAACCCGCTCTCCGTCGTATCGGCCAAAGACCTCTGTCTCACCTTTCAGACCAATGACGGCCCGGTACACGCGCTGAAGGACGTCGATCTCGAGGTGAAAAAGGGCGATTTCGTCTCCTTCATCGGCCCGTCCGGCTGCGGCAAGACCACGTTCCTGCGGGTGATCGCTGATCTGGAGAAGAGCACCGCCGGAAAGATCACCGTCAACGGCACCACGCCGGAAAACGCCCGGCTCGACCGCGCCTATGGCTATGTGTTTCAGGCCGCCGGCCTCTATCCGTGGCGCACCATCGAGAAGAACATCGCCCTGCCGCTTGAAATCATGGGCTATACCAGGGCCGATCAACAGCGCCGGATCGAAAGGGTGCTGGACCTCGTCGATCTTGCAGGCTTTGGGAAAAAATTCCCATGGCAGCTTTCCGGCGGCATGCAGCAGCGCGCCTCGATCGCCCGCGCGCTCGCCTTCGACGCCGATCTGCTGTTGATGGACGAACCCTTCGGCGCGCTCGACGAGATCGTCCGCGATCACCTCAACGAACAGCTTCTGAAGCTTTGGGCGCGGACCGACAAGACCATCTGCTTCGTCACCCATTCGATCCCGGAAGCCGTCTACCTGTCGACCAGGATCGTGGTGATGAGCCCCCGCCCCGGCCGCGTCACCGACGTGATCGACAGCCCGCTGCCGAGGGAACGCCCGCTCGACATCCGCGAAAGCCCGGAATTCCTGAAGATCGCCCACCGCGTGCGCGAGGGGCTGAGGGCGGGGCATAGTTATGAGTGAGAGGATAGACTGATGACTATTAAGACTGATCTCGAAAGATGGATCGTTGAGGGGCTCAGAGCTCATGAAGGTCGGGCAAACATAGCCGACACATGCAAGCATATCTGGGACAATCATGAGCCCGAACTCAGAGGCTCTGGAAAATATTTCTATACTTGGCAGTACGATATGCGCTGGGCTGGTCAAGACCTTCAACGATCTGGAAAGTTGAAAAAACACGCCACATTTTGGGAGCTGATTTAGTGAGACCAATTCACGTTTCAGCCACCCACATCTCGCGTGCGGAAACGTGCTTGGGTCCTCGGGACAAGCCTGAAGATGACGCCGGAGTGTGGCGCCCGGTTGGGATGCGCGCCGATAGTCTCCCTACAATCTCCCCCCTTGAGGGGGAGATGCCCCGACAGGGGCAGAGGGGGGTGAACCGCCAGCCACGCACTCAGAGCGAAACGGATATGCTGCACCCCTCTCTGTCGCTTTCGCGACATCTCCCCCTCAAGGGGGGAGATTGGCGGGTGGGTTTGGCCCATGCCGGCGACGACAAACCGCGCTGTTGCGCGCAGCAATGGCAGAAGGGACCTCGCCATGCTGCGTGAGCGCGTCCTTCCCATTGCCACCGTGGTCCTCGCCATTCTGGCGATCTGGTGCGTGTTCGTGGTGGTCATGAACCGTCAGTTTGTTACCGATCAGGCCCGGCGGGCGGGTCAGGAAATATCCTTCGCGGAGGTGGTGAAGCAGAGCTACACGCTGGAGCGGCCGGTGCTGCCGTCGCCGCATCAGGTGGCGGCCGAGCTCTGGAATACGACCATCGACAAGAAGATCACGTCGAAACGCAGCCTCGTCTATCATGCGTGGATCACGCTGTCGTCGACGCTGCTGGGCTTTGCCATCGGCTCGGGTTTCGGCGTCGTGCTTGCCATCGCCATCGTCCACAACCGCACGATGGATCGCTCGATGATGCCGTGGATCATCGCCAGCCAGACCATACCGATCATCGCGATCGCGCCGATGCTGATCGTGGTTCTGAACGCGGTCGGCATTACCGGGCTGCTGCCGAAAGCGCTGATTTCGACCTATCTGTCGTTCTTCCCGGTCGCCGTCGGCATGGTCTCGGGGCTGCGCTCGCCGGACCAGCTGCAACTCGACCTGATGCGCACATACAATGCCAATGACCGCCAGGTGTTGTGGAAGCTGCGCCTGCCCTCGGCCATGCCCTATCTGTTCACCTCGCTGAAGATCGCGATCGCGATCTCGCTGGTCGGCGCGATCATCGCCGAACTGCCGACGGGGGCTGTGGCGGGGCTCGGCGCGCGGCTGCTTTCGGGCTCCTATTACGGCCAGACGGTGCAGATCTGGTCGGCGCTGTTCATGGCGGCCATTCTTGCCTCGATCCTGGTTGCGATCGTCGGCGTGGCGCAGGCCATGGTGCTGAAGCGCATGGGGGTCAGGCCATGAACGGTTTCGTCTGGTTTGCGCTGACCTTCTGGATCTGCGGCTGGGCCTTCAACGAATGGCTGGTGCGGCAGAATTTTTCCAATCGCACGCTGTCGCGGATCGCATGGTTCGCCGTGCCGGTGATTTTCGGAATATCGCTGCTGGTGCTGTGGGAAGGCGCGGTGATCGCCTTCGACATTCCGCCGATCCTGCTTCCGGCGCCCTCCGATGTCTGGGCAAGGCTCACCACGTCAGTGCCGATCCTGTGGGCCGATTTCCGCCAGACCTTCATGAAGGCGGTGCTGATCGGCTATGCGCTCGGCTGCGGCTCGGGCTTCATCGTGGCGATCCTGATCGACCGCTCGCCGTTCCTGAAACGCGGATTGCTGCCCTTCGGCAATTTCGTCTCGGCGCTGCCGATCGTCGGCATCGCGCCGATCATGGTGATGTGGTTCGGCTTCGACTGGCCGTCCAAGGCCGCCGTGGTGGTGGTCGCGACCTTCTTTCCGATGCTGGTCAACACCATCCAGGGCCTGTCCTCGGCAAGCGACATGGAGCGCGACCTGATGCGCACCTATGCCGCCTCGTGGTCGCAGACGTTGATCAAGCTGCGCCTGCCGGCGGCATGGCCGTTCATATTCAATGCACTGAAGATCAATTCCACGCTGGCGCTGATCGGGGCCATTGTGGCAGAATTTTTCGGCACACCCACCGTCGGCATGGGTTTCCGGATTTCCACGGAAGTGGGCCGGGCCAATATCGACATGGTCTGGGCCGAAATTGCGGTGGCGGCGGTTGCCGGCTCCGCGTTCTACGGGGTGGTGGCGCTCATTCAGCGCGCCGTCACCTTCTGGCATCCCTCCGTCCGTTCGGGGCGGTCGTGATGCAGCAAGCCAAAATAGGGGAACGTAACCATGAAATCGACTTTTATCGCGGCGCTTGCCGCGGGCGGCATGATGCTTGGGGCAGGCCAGGCCTTTTCCGCCGATGAAATCACGCTGCAGCTCAAATGGGTCACGCAGGCCCAGTTCGCGGGCTACTACGTCGCCCTCGAAAAGGGCTTCTACGAGGAAGAAGGCCTCGATGTCACGATCAAGCCGGGCGGCCCGGATATCGCGCCGGCACAGGTGCTGGCCGGCGGCGGCGCCGATGTGATCGTCGACTGGATGCCGTCCGCCCTTGCGACCCGCGAAAAGGGCGTGCCGCTCGTCAACATCGCCCAGCCCTACAAATCCTCGGGCATGATGCTGACCTGCCTGAAAGAAAACAACGTCATGAGCCCGGAGGATTTTCCCGGCAAGACGCTCGGCGTCTGGTTCTACGGCAATGAATATCCGTTCCTGTCGTGGATGGCCCATCTCGGCATTCCGACCGATGGCGGCGCAGACGGCGTGACGGTGCTGAAGCAGGGCTTCAACGTCGACCCGCTGCTGCAGAAGCAGGCGGCCTGCATCTCCACCATGACCTACAATGAATACTGGCAGGTCGTGGATGCCGGCATTTCGGAAGACCAGCTCAACACCTTCAAATACGAGGACGAAGGTGTGGCGACGCTAGAAGACGGCCTCTATGTTCTTGAAGACAACCTGAAGGATCCGAAATTCAAGGACGACATGATCAAGTTCGTCCGCGCCTCGATGAAGGGCTGGAAATGGGCCGAGGAAAACCCGGACGAAGCCGCCGAGATCGTGCTCGACTATGACGACACCGGCGCCCAGACCGAAAAGCACCAGAAGCGGATGATGGGCGAGGTCGCCAAGCTGACGGCCGGTTCCAACGGCGCGCTCGATCCGGCCGACTACCAGCGCACGGTAGACGTCCTGCTCGGCGGCGGCTCCGACCCGGTCATCACCAAGCAGCCGGAAGGCGCCTATACGCTGGAAATCACCGACGCGGCGCTTTCCAACTGATCCCATACAGGCAGCGAAACCGATACGCGCGGCATCCGATCGATGCCGCGCGTATTGCATTTTTGCACCAGATCGGGTTTAAATCGAACCACTCGGTTCAATTAATTCGACTTTCTGCCTGCGACGATCTTGAAAAAGGCTGATTTTATGACGAACTGCCGCAAAGCGAGACGTTGCATGCCCAACGGGCCGCTCTTGCGATTGCCAGATTGATTTTTTGCCATGGCGGAAATCCGTCCGCCGCGGCGAGATTAGCACAACGAGCCTCTTCGCGCGCCTTCGGGCCGGACGATCGCTCCTGATGGAACCGGCCTCCTCCCGGCCGATAGGGGAACTACACATGCCGAGACCGACCCGCCTTGTCACCGCGACCGCGATGCTGCTTGCGCTCGCCGCCGCGCCGGCCCTTGCCGCAGATGCCGCGGCGCCCGCCGAACAGGCGATCTCCCTGCCTGCGATCGTGGTAACCGATGCCGTCGTCAAGCCGCTCACCGAAGTGGTGCTGGCAACCGGCACCATCCGCCCGGTCGAGGAAGTGTTCGTCCAGCCGCTGCTTGAGGGCCTTTCGATCGAAACCATCACGGTCGATATCGGCGACCGGGTTACGGCCGGCGAGGTTCTGGCAACGCTGCGCACCGACATGCTGGCGCTCGAGCGCAGCAGTCTCGAGGCCAACAAGGCCAGAGCCGAGGCGAGCCTGGCGCAGTTCAAGGCGCAGCTGACCGCAAGCGAGGCCGCCCGAACCGATGCGCGCCGCCAGTTCGAACGCACCAAAAGGCTCGCCGATAACGGCTCGGTCTCGACCTCCGCGCTGGAACAGGCCGAAACCGAAGCGCTGCGCGCCGATGCCAGCGCTGCGGCCGCCGGCGAGGCCATCGCGGTCGCCAATGCCGAGATCGCGGTCACCGAGGCGCAGATCAACGACATCGCGCTCAGACTGGAGCGCACCAATATCAAGGCCCCGGTCGCAGGCGTCATCTCCGACAAGAATGCGCGTATCGGCGCCATCGCAAGCGGCTCCACCAGCCCGATGTTCACGATCATCGAGGACGGCGCGATCGAGCTTGTCGCCGAAGTCCCCGAGGATGCAGTGATGAAGGTCGCGGCCGGCCAGAAGGCGAAAATTTCGCTCGTCGGCGACAGCCAGCCGATCACGGGCACGGTGCGGCTGGTCTCGCCGATCGTCGACGACACCACCCGGCTCGCCGATGTCTTCATCACCATAGACAATCCGCAAACCGCGCGTTCGGGCATGTATGCCAGCGCCGAAATCATTACCAGGGAGGCAGAGGCTCTGGCCCTGCCGCTGACCGCGGTCAATATCAGCCAGGGCACCGCCACGGTTCGCCGCGTCACGGACGGTATCGTGGAAGTCGTGGAGGTGGAAACCGGCATCCAGGACGGTGAGACCGTTCAGATCGTAAGCGGGCTTTCCGAAGGCGACCAGGTGGTGGCCAAGGCCGGCGCCTATGTACGCGCCGGCGACCGCATCAACCCGGTTCCCGCTTCCGCGGCCGCGACCAACTGAGGGTCCGTATGATGAACTTTTCAGCCTGGGCGATCCGAAATCCCGTAGCCCCGCTTCTTGTGATGGGCCTGTTGCTGTTCCTGGGCCTTCAGGCCTTCAAGGGCATGCCGGTCACGCGTTTCCCGAACATCGACGTGCCGGTCGTCGCCGTCACCGTCGCCCAGTCGGGAGCCGCCCCCGCCGAGCTCGAAATGCAGGTCACCAAGAAGATCGAGGACGCGATCGCCAGCGTGACCGGCGTCGATGAGCTGAATTCGACGGTGACGGACGGCATATCGACAACCTCGGTGCTGTTCCGCATGGAAGTCAGTCCCGACGAGGCGCTGCGCGACGTCAAGGACGCGATCGACAATATCCGCTCCGACCTGCCGGCCAACGCCGAGGCGCCCGTGGTCCGCAAGATCGATGTCGAGGGTCAGGCAATCCAGACCTTCGCGGTCTCCTCTCCCAACATGTCGCTGGAGGAACTATCCTGGTTCGTGGACGACAAGGTGGAGCGCGCGCTGCAAGGCATCAAGGGCGTCGGCCGGGTCGATCGCTACGGCGGCGCGGACCGTGAAATTCAGGTCTCGCTCGACGCCAACAAGCTTGCCAGCTACGGCATCACCGCCTCGGAAGTGAACGCGCAGCTGCGCCAGACCAATGCCGATGTCGGCTCGGGCCGCGGCCAGGTCGGCGGCTCGGAGCAGGCGATCCGCACGCTCGGCGACAGCCGCAGCGTCTCCGATCTCGCCAGCACCACGATCGCGCTCGGCGGCGGCCGGTTCGCCCGCCTTTCCGATCTCGGAACCGTGACCGATACCTATGAGGAACCCCGCACCTTCGCCCGCCATGACGGCGAGCCGGTGGTCTCCTTCGGCGTGTTCCGCTCCAAGGGCGCGAGCGAGGTGACGGTTGCCGATGCGGTTGCCGTGGCGCTAGACGAGGTGCGCGCGGAAAATCCGGAGGTCTCGATCTCGCTGATCGACGACGCCGTCTATTTCACCAAGGGCAACTACACCGCCGCGATGGACACGCTTTACGAGGGCGCGCTGCTCGCCATCATCGTGGTGTTCCTGTTCCTGCATAACTGGCGGGCGACGCTGATCGCCGCGGTCGCCCTGCCGCTGTCGGTGATCCCGACCTTCTGGATCATGGACATGCTCGGCTTCTCGCTCAACCTGGTGAGCCTGATTTCTCTGACGCTTGCGACCGGCATCCTCGTCGACGACGCGATCGTCGAGGTCGAGAATATCGAGCGCCACATCAACATGGGCAAGACGCCCTATCGCGCGGCGCTCGAAGCCGCCGACGAAATCGGCCTCGCGGTAATCGCGACGAGCTTCACCATCATCGCCGTATTCGTGCCGGTCTCGTTCATGCCGGGCATTCCCGGACAATACTTCATCCAGTTCGGCCTGACGGTCGCCTTCGCCGTGTTCTTCTCGCTGGTGGTCGCCCGCCTGATCACCCCGGTGATGGCGGCCTACATGCTGAAGCCCTCCAAGCGCAAGCACAGCGAGGACAGCGAGCATAACGACAGCCGGATCATGCGCGGCTATACCGCTTCCGTGCGCTGGACCACGAAGTGGCGCTATGCGACGCTGCTTGCCGCGATCGGCGTTCTCGCCGTTTCGCTGTTCTTCATGGCGCGTATTCCCGGCAGTTTCCTGCCGCCGGAAGATGCCTCGCGCATCGTGCTGTCGATCGAACTGCCGCCGAATGCCCGATTGTCCGACACCGAGGAAATGACCGACCTGATCGCGGACCGGATCGCCGGCTATGACGGCGTCGAGGATGTCACCGTGCTTGGCGGCTCCTCGCCGCTTGGCGACCTCGAATATCGCCGCGCGACCATCACCGTCACGCTCGGCAAACTCGCCCATTCGCTACCGGAAGCGCTGGTCAACGACATGCTTGGCGGCCTGCCGGTGATCGGACAGTATCTGCCGAAAATCTCGCCATCGGGACGCGAAATCCCGCAATGGCAGATCGAGCAGGAGATCCTGGCCGGGCTTTCCGACATTCCCGACCTCCGGGTGACCAAGCTCAACGATCGCGGGCAGCGCGATATCGAATTCAACTTCCTCTCCGACAATGAAGAGGACCTGCAGCAGGCGGTCGCCATACTGGAGGCGAGGCTGCGCACCGAGCCGATGCTGGACAAGGTTTCCTCGGAAGGCGCGCTGCCGCGCCCGGAACTGAAAATCCGGCCGAAAAAGGAAATCGCCGCCCGTCTCGGCGTCACCCCGGCGCAGATTTCCGAGACGGTGCGGGTGGCAACGGTCGGCGATGTCGACGCCAATCTGGCGAAAATCTCGCTCGATGACCGTCTCATCCCGGTGCGGGTGCGCACCGATCTGGAATTGAGACGCGACCTTGCCGCCATCCGCGCGCTGAAGATCAAGACGGCGTCGGGCGAAATGGTGCCGCTTTCGGTGGTCGCCGATGTCGATTATTCCGAGGGCGTGAGCACCGTGCAGCGTTACGACCGCCACCGCGTGGTCTCGATCGGGGCCAACCTGCCGCCGGGCGTGGCGCTCGATCCGGCGACCGCACGCTTCCGCGAGATCGTCGAGAGCACCGATCTTCCCGCAAGCGTGACGCTTGCCGAAAGCGGCGATGCCAAGGTTCTCGCCGAAATGCAGCAGAGCTTCGTGAACGCCATGATGCTCGGCCTGTTCCTGGTATTGGCGGTGCTGATCCTGCTGTTCAAGGACGTCATCCAGCCGTTCACCATCCTGTTTTCGCTGCCGCTGGCGCTTGGCGGGGTCGCGATCGCGCTGATCATCACCGACAATCCGATCTCGATGCCGGTGCTGATCGGCCTGTTGATGCTGATGGGGATCGTGACCAAGAACGCGATCCTGCTGGTAGACTTCGCCAAGGAGGCAATCTGGCATGGCATGGAGCGCCGGCAGGCGCTGGTCGAAGCCGGCCGCAAACGCGCGCGGCCGATCATCATGACCTCGATCGCGATGTCGGCGGGCATGCTGCCGGCAGCACTCGGCGTCGGCGAGGGCTCGTCCTTCCGCGCGCCGATGGCGATCGCGGTGATCGGCGGCATTATCGTCTCGACCGCGCTGTCGCTGCTGGTGGTGCCGGCCTTCTTCATGATCATGGACGATCTGGCACGGCTGCTCAGATGGGCCTTCAGCCGGTTCATCGGCAAGGCGGACCCCAATGACGTGGTCTACACCGCCGAGACCGCCGGACGGATGAGCGAGGCCAACCGGGCAAAACTTTCCAGGCTCGAGGAGCGGATCGACAATCTGGAAAGCAACCGCGACAACATCTCCAAGCGCGGCATGGCGTAACGCGCCTGCGCAACAATTGCTCACGAAGGCCGGTGGATAACGCCGGCCTTTTTCTTTTGAGACGACGCCTCCAGTCTTTGACGCCCTGAGACCGGCCGACGAAACCGCCGTCGCTTGCCCATCGCTTGATTGAAATCAATCCTTTTGCGTTGGCTTCAGCATATTTTGGATGACACGGCCGCTTTCTTCCGGACCGGTATGCGGCGGGTGAGAAGAGAAGGAGCCGGTACGTGGATACACGCCATCATAGCCGCGCCATGGGAGGCGGGACAGTGAACACGACCATCAATGTGAGCGAACGCAGGAAAGCACAGTTCATCGAAACCGGCCTGACGGCGGCGACCGATATGACGACGGTCAACCGGCTGATGGAATGCGCCAGCTTCGTCAACGCCGCCCCGCCTGACCTCTTGTTTCTTGAGGGCGACACAGCGCGGTCTTTCTACAGCGTCGTGACCGGTTATATCCGGCTGTTCCGCCAGAACAGCGAAGGCCGCGAGGTGGATATCCGGATCTGCGGGCCGGGCGATACCTTCGGAGACGATCTGGTGTTCAGCGGCGAGACCTGCCGCTACAGTGCCCAGGCCGCCGAAAACGCCACGCTGGTCTGCTATGACCTCGCCAAGGTGCGCCAGATCGCGGCCAATGATGACGGCAGCATGGCGCGGGTTCTGGCGATTTCGCTGTCGACGCAGTTGCAGGAAGCCGTCGACTGCGTGGCCGACGACCGGCTCAACACCGCGCTGCAACGGGTGGCGCACTACCTGCTCGATCAATGTCCCGACGACGCATCGACGGCCACCTTCCGGCTTGCCTGCCGCAAGAGCCTGCTTGCCGGCAAGCTTGGCCTGGCCCCGGAAGCATTGTCACGCGCCTTCGGCTCCCTCAAGACCCTCGGCGTCAACGTCAATGGCCGCACGATCGAAATCACCGACATCGAGGCCCTGAAGCGGTTGTAACCGCTGATAGCGACGGGGCTTCCTACAGCCCGCCGGCCTCCCTGAGGAACGCAATGATGGCCTCAACCCCGTCGCCGCGCTTCAGGTCGGTAAACACCGTCGGGCCGCCATTGCGCATGCGCTCGGCATCGCGCGCCATGACGTCGAGATCGACCTCGACATAGGGGGCCAGATCCTTCTTGTTGATCACCAGCATGTCCGAACGGGTGATGCCGGGACCGCCCTTTCGCGGGATTTCCTCGCCCTGGCAGACCGAGATCACATAAATGGTGATATCGGCGAGATCCGGAGAGAAGGTGGCGGCAAGGTTGTCGCCGCCCGATTCGATGAAGATGATATCGAGATCGGGAATGCGGGCATTGAGCCCGGCAATCGCCTGGAGGTTGATCGTCGCGTCCTCGCGGATCGCGGTATGCGGGCAGCCGCCGGTCTCAACCCCGACGATCCTATCGGAGGAGAGCGCCTGCATGCGCACCAGCGCCTCGGCATCCTCGCGGGTGTAAATGTCATTGGTGACCACCGCCACCGAATGATCGCGGCTCAGCGCCTTGCAGAGCTTTTCGGTGAGCGCGGTCTTGCCGGAGCCGACCGGGCCGCCAATGCCGACGCGCAGGGGTCCGTTTTCGGATTTCATCATCTACCTCGTGGGTTACGACCGGAACAGCCGCGAATGCTGGGTCTCGTGACGCAGGGACGCGATATCGGCGCTGAAGGTGCAGCCGCCGAGATCGTCCGGCGTGGATGCCACCGCCCGCGCCGCCTGCGCGAGGAGCGGCTGCTCAAGCCCGGCAAGCACGGTGAGCCCCGCCACCTGGCCCGACAGCGACAACCGGATCGCGGCCGAAATATATTGCGAGACCTGGGCATGGAGATAGCCCTGACAGGCCGCTTCGAGGCCGATGCCGTGCGCTGCCGCGATCGCGCCGAAAGCGACCGGCAGCGGGGTTTCGGCCGGCAAGGCCTCATCGTCTGGCGTTGACCACGCACCGGCGGCCGCGACGAAGGCAGCCCCCAGCGCCAGCGTCTCGGCATGGCGCTCGCGTGAGCCGGCAAGGGCTGCGGCAAGGGCTGCTGCTGCCGCAAGCCTCTCCGGGTCGCCGGCGGCCCGGTGGGCCTCGCATAAAAGCACGGCATCGTTCCAGAGAAAGCCGTGGCCAAGCGACACGGTGAGCCACGCGGCCAGATCATCCGCATCCTCCAGCAGCCGGTCATGGACCGCGCGTTCAAGCCCGCCGGAATAGGAAAAGCCGCCCAGCGGGAACGCCGGCGACAGCCAGGATAACAGCCGTAACAGCGCGGCGCCCGAAACGGCGCCGCCGTCAATCGTGGTGATGGCCGTGATGGTGGTGGTCTCCGTGGGAGTTCTCGCTGTGATAGGCGCCGCGCACCGGCTGGAACGGCTCGACGACCTCGTGCACATGCGCGCCGAGACCTTCCAGCATCTGCCGGATCACATGGTCGCGCAGGATCAGGATCCGCCTCTCCTCGATCTGGGACGGCAAATGGCGGTTGCCGAGATGCCAGGCGAGCTGGATCAGGTGAAGCGCGTCATGGGCGTGGATCTCGTAAAGCTCTTCCGGGCGGGCGACGATCTCGATCTTCGTGCCGTCCTCCAGCACCAGCCGGTCGCCGGTGGCAAACAGCACCGCCTCCTTCAGGTCGAGCATAACGCTCTCGCCGCTGGAAAGCTTCAGGGCCTTGCGGCGCAGATGCCGGCCGTCATGCGTCAGTTCCACGCGGCCGGCCGGCGCACTGTCATCCTCGCCTGCCGGTATATAGCTGGTTACGCGCTGCATGCCTTCCCCTTCACGCCTTCGAAACGACGTGGTTGTTGTAGCATTCATAACCACATCGCCGCTGTTGGCAAGTATCGCCGAAACTGGCGGCAACCATGAAAAAGGCGGCCGGAAGGCCGGCCGCCGATGAATTGCGTCACGATGCGGCAGCCGTTCAGGCGGCCTTGGCTTCGCGCTTCAGGTTCTCCAGAATGTTCTGCGGCGAAGACACGCTGTAGGGGTCGGTTTCGCACAGGTCGGAAAAACCGTCTTCCTCGAACCACTGTTCGACGACGCCGTCATTGATGATGGCGGCGTAGCGCCAGGAGCGCATGCCGAAGCCGAGATTGTCCTTGTTGACCAGCATGCCCATCTTGCGGGTGAACTCGCCGGAGCCGTCCGGAATGACCTTGACGTTGTTGAGGTTCTGCCCCTTGGCCCAGGCATTCATGACGAAGGCGTCATTGACGGACATGCAGTAGATGTCGTCAATGCCCTCGGCCTGGAATTCCGGGAAAAGCTTCTCGAAATCGGGGAGCTGGTAGGTCGAGCAGGTCGGCGTGAACGCGCCCGGCAGCGAGAACAGCACGACGCGCTTGCCCTTGAAATAATCGTCCGAGGTCATGTCCTGCCAGCGGAACGGGTTCGGTCCCTCGATGCTCTCATCGCGGACGCGCGTGCGGAAGGTGACGTTCGGAACTTTACGGCCGATCATGGCGATCTCCTTGCTCTGTCTTGAGGGTTTTATCGTGGGCAGATTTTAACGGTTCCAGACTGTGGTTGAAAGGCCGGCGTGGTGGATCGCGGCAATATCATATCTGGTATGCGTCTGACGCAGGGCTACCACTGCAGCGCGGCGCTTGCCTTACCTGATACGATCAAATGCGGATTAGAGAACGCTCATTAGCAAGTATTGCCAGCATCTTACCTTCACCACTCGCGCAAGGCAGTTGCGTAATTTTTGTTACATACCCCGCGTTATCCTCAGGCTAGCCAGGAGGAATCCCGACGCGAGACCTGGGGCCTGCGACCATTTGCCGCCGCCAAACCAGCACGGATCAAGCCTTGCGCCGACACCAACCGGGATGCCGCGCGCATCATCGCGGCCGATCCGCATAGACAGGCAGCAGCCCAGCCCTCAGAACAAGAAATACCGCTGCGCCATCGGCAGCACATCCGCCGGCTCGCAGGTGAGCACCACGCCGTCGGCGCGGACCTCGTAGGTTTCCGGGTCGACCGAAATCTCCGGCGTCGCGGAATTGTGGACCATCGAGGCCTTGGAGATGCCACCGCGGGTGTTGTTCACCGGAATGAGTTGCTTGGAAACGCCGAGCTTGTGGGCGAGACCGGCGTCTAGCGAGGCTTCGGAGACGAAGGTGACCGAGGAATTGGTCCGGGCCTTGCCGTAGGCGCCGAACATGTAGCGGTAATGCATCGGCTGCGGCGTCGGGATCGAGGCGTTCGGGTCGCCCATGGGGGCAGCCGCGATCATGCCGCCGAGCAGCACGAGGTCCGGCTTGACCCCGAACATCGCCGGCGCCCACATCACCAGATCGGCGCGCTTTCCGACCTCGACCGAACCGATTTCGTGGGCAAGCCCGTGGGCGATCGCGGGGTTGATCGTGTATTTGGCGATATAGCGCTTGACCCGGAAATTGTCGTTTTCGCCCTGCTCCTCGGCAAGACGGCCGCGCTGGCGCTTCATCTTGTCGGCGGTCTGCCAGGTGCGGATCGCGACCTCGCCGACGCGGCCCATGGCCTGGCTGTCCGACGAGATGATCGAGAACGCGCCGAGATCGTGGAGAATGTCCTCGGCCGCGATCGTCTCCTTGCGGATCCGGCTTTCGGCAAAGGCGATATCCTCCGGGATCGACGGCGACAGGTGATGGCAGACCATCAGCATGTCGAGATGTTCGGCGATCGTGTTTTTCGTATAGGGCCGGGTCGGGTTGGTAGAGGAGGGAATGACATTCGGAAGGCCGCAGATCTTGATGATGTCCGGCGCGTGGCCGCCGCCCGCCCCTTCCGTGTGGAAGGCATGGATGGTGCGGCCCTTGAAGGCCTTCACCGTGTCCTCGACAAAGCCCGATTCATTCAGCGTGTCGGTGTGGATCATCACCTGGACATCGTATTTGTCGGCGACCGAGAGGCAGTTGTCGATCGCCGCCGGCGTCGTGCCCCAGTCCTCGTGCAGCTTCAGGGCGGCAGCGCCGCCGAGAACCATTTCCTCCAGCGCGCCGGGAAGCGAGGCATTGCCCTTGCCGGCGAAGGCGAGGTTCATCGGGAAGGCGTCGGCCGCCTGGATCATCCGCTCCAGATGCCACGGGCCGGGGGTGCAGGTGGTGGCGAGCGTGCCGTGCGCCGGGCCCGTGCCGCCGCCGAGCATGCAGGTCAGCCCGCTCATCAGCGCCTCCTCGATCTGCTGCGGGCAGATGAAGTGGATATGGGCGTCCATGCCGCCGGCGGTGATGATCTTGCCCTCCGACGCGATCACCTCCGTGCCGGGACCGACGATGATGTCGACGCCCTGTTGCGTATCCGGATTGCCGGCCTTGCCGATCCCCGAGATGCGGCCGTCCTTGATGCCGATATCCGCCTTGACGATGCCCCAGTGATCAACGATCAGCGCATTGGTGATCACGGTATCGACCGCGCCGTCGGCGCGCGTCACCTGCGACTGCCCCATGCCGTCGCGGATCACCTTGCCGCCGCCGAACTTCACCTCGTCGCCGTAATGGGTGAAATCCTTCTCGACCTCGACGAACAGTTCGGTATCGGCGAGCCGCACCTTGTCGCCCGTTGTCGGGCCGAACATCGAGGCATAGGCTGCGCGGGACATCTTGAAAGGCATGGAGTTCCTCCTGGGGCGGAAAGCGTTATACGGCGGCGCCGTCGTAATGCTGCGGGTTCAGGCTGCGGGGATCGACGCCGTCGAGGCAATTGGCATTGACCGCCACCATCGCCGTCCCGTCAGGACCCGTGGCATGGGAAAAGCTCTCGATGCCGCAGGTCCTGCAGAACAGGTGATGGATATGATGCTTGTTGAACAGGTATTCGGTGAGGCTGTCCTCGCCCTTGTTCAGGGTAAACTTGTCGCGCGGCGCAAACGCCAGCACCGAGCCGAGGCGCTGGCAGCGCGAGCAGTTGCAGGTGACGGCATGGTCGAGATCGACGTCGACATCGAAGTCGACCGCGCCGCACTGGCAGCTTCCGTGATAATGCTGGACGGCCATTGTCAGAGCTTCCCCATGATGTCCTGACGGAACCCGTAGACCGTACGCTCGCCCGCATAGGGCACGAGCGTGACATCGCGGGTTTGACCCGGCTCGAACCGCACCGCCGTGCCAGCCGGGATATCGAGCCGCATGCCGCGCGCCTTGTCCCGCTCGAACGAAAGGGCCGGATTGGCCTCGAAGAAATGATAGTGGCTGCCGACCTGCACCGGCCGGTCGCCGGTATTGGAGATGGTCAGCGTCACGGTCGCAAGACCGGCATTGATTTCGATCTCGCCGTCAGCGGCGATCAGTTCACCGGGGATCATGTCTTTCTCCTCAAGCTGCTTTCCGCGGGCCGCAGCCCTCGGCTTTCAGGACACGCACCGTCGAGGCAGGGTCCTTGGCAAGGTTGCGCGCGGGACGGATCGGGCGTGGGGCGAAATTGCCGCCGCAGTTCGGGCAGACACCTTTCAACACGCCGTCGGCGCAGTCCCGGCAGAAAGTGCATTCATAGGTGCAGATCATCGCCTCGGCGCTGTCCGGCGGCAGGTCCTTGTCGCAGCACTCGCAGTTCGGTCTGAGTTCAAGCATATCGGCTCCTCACCTTATCGGCTCATGCACGGTCACCAGCTTGGTGCCGTCGGGAAACGTCGCCTCCACCTGGATGTCGTGGATCATCTCGGGGATGCCGTCCATCACCTGGTCGCGGGTGATCACATGGGCGCCGGCCTCCATCAGTTCGGCCACCGGCCGGCCGTCGCGGGCGCCCTCGACGACGAAATCGGAAATCAGCGCGATCGCTTCCGGATGGTTGAGCTTGACGCCGCGCTCCAGCCGCCGTCTTGCGACCAGGGCGGCCATGGAAATCAGCAACTTGTCCTTTTCACGCGGCGTCAGGTTCATGCGTCACTCTCGTCCCGTTTGTTCCAGATCCGGTGAAAGCCGGACCACCAGAAATGCTCTATCCATTTGTTTTTCACGCGCGTCCGGACGGAAAACCGGTATCCGCTTTTCCTGGACGCTCTACAGATGCCAGACTTTCGGCAGATCCTGCCCGTCGCGCAAGACCTTAAGCGCGGGAATCAGGCTTTTTCGCAAACTATAACCGTCGGCGGCGACGATGCGGGCGACGAGCTTGCCGTTCCACTCGCTGGCGCCGGCGGAAGCCTCGCCCAAAGCCGCGCGAACCTTCGGCATCAACGCCTCGGCGCGGGGGCCGCAATAAAGCAGCGTTGCGAAGGCGACATCGCCACCGAGCACGGCCGTCTGCGCCACCAGATTTTCGATATCGCCGGTCATGCGCACATCCTCGGCATGGATCAACATGCCCGAGCGGCGCACCCGCCAGCGATCGCGGAAATTGCCGCAACGCACCGCCTCGCCCATCGCCTTGCGGCCGAGCAGCACGGCCTCGATCGCCAGGAACTCGGCGGTCTCGGCAAGATCGACGTCGAGCCTGCGGTTGAGCGAGGCGTCGTCGAACAGAATGGTCTCCTGCGGCAGCCAATCGAGACGGGCATTGTCGCCGACCCTGAGCTCGGTATCGATCACCGCCGGGCCGCTTTCGGAACGGTAGATCTTTTCGCAGGCCTGTGTGGTCGCCGTCAGCGCCGTATCGTTGCCCGCCTCCAGCGCCCAGTGAAGCCTGTCGCCGCCGGTAAGCCCGCCGGAGGTGTTGATCAGCACCGCCTCCATGGCGCCGTCGAAGCTTTCGGGAATGCGGATCTTGGCCGCGCCCTCCTGATAGAACGTATCGAGGCGCGACTTGCCGCCGGCCGCTTTCGCCGTAATCCTTCCGGTGCCCGATGTCCGCTGCGGCCCTGTGGTGAGGCCCGGCATCAACAGTTCCATCCCGCCACCCATGCCCCCTCGCGAAGACGCGCCGACCCAAGCGCCACAGCGTGCCGCCGCTGGCCGGCGCGCGCCCTCGCCGATCCTGCGGCCCGCCCGCGCAATTGATGGTTCCAGCCCATTGCTTTTCCTTTTTATCATGCTGCTGTCGAACGGCTCAACGCAAATTTCGTGCCGTGTCGACGGGCCGGGCGGGAGATTTCAGAATTCGATCTGTCCCGCCTCGCCCCGATAAAAAGTCAAATGCCTGAGACCGCCTGCCGCTCCCCCCAAAAAGCACAAATTCTCCTCATTATGCCCGCCGAAGCATCACACCGTCAGATGGCGGCGGGCCTCGGGCGTGTCGAGCGTCTCGGCCTCGCCCTCATGAACGATCACGCCGCGATCCATGATATAGACCTTGTCGGCCAGTTCGCGGCAGAAATCGAGATATTGCTCGACCAGAAGGATCGCCATGCCGGTACTGTCGCGTAAGTAACGGATGGCGCGGCCGATATCCTTGATGATCGAGGGCTGGATGCCTTCGGTCGGCTCGTCCAGCACCAGGATTTTCGGTCGCGTCACCATGGCGCGACCGATGGCGAGCTGCTGCTGCTGGCCGCCCGACAGATCGCCGCCGCGGCGCGACAGCATGGTCTGCAGCACCGGAAACAACGTGAAAATCTCGTCGGGAATACTGCGGTCTTCGCGCGACAGCGGCGCGAACCCGGTCTCCAGATTTTCCCGCACCGTCAACAGCGGAAAGATTTCCCGCCCCTGCGGCACATAGCCGACACCGCGCTTGGCGCGGCCATAGGGCGCAAGCCCGTCGAGCGTCTGCCCCTCGAAACCGATTGTACCGGCCGAGATCGGATGCTGGCCGGTGACGGCCCGGAGCAACGACGATTTGCCGACCCCGTTGCGGCCCAGCACGCAGGTGATCTTGCCCATGTCTGCGGCAAGCGAAACATTGCGGAGCGCCTGCGCCGCGCCGTAGTGGAGGTCGACGTTCTCAATGGTCAGCATGGGGGTGTGCCCTTTCGACGTACGTCAGGGCCAACAGCCCTTTCTTGAGCGCGGGGAAAAGCGAAGCCTGTCAGCCACAATCTCCCCCCTTGAGGGGGAGATGTCGCGAACGCGACAGAGAGGGGTATCGGGCGTAAGCCGCAAGCTCCGAACCTATCGAGAGGGTTCACCCCTCTCTGCCCCTGTCGGGGCATCTCCCCCTCAAGGGGGGAGATTGATGGGCGCAAGCGCTTCGTCAGTGCAACGTCCATCGCCCCTCACCTCCCGAGATAATTCTCGATCACCTTCGGGTCGTTCGAGACAAAGTCGATCGAGCCCTCGGCGAGGACGGAGCCTTCGGCAAGGCAGGTGACCTTGACGCCGAGGTCGCGGACGAAGCCCATGTCGTGTTCGACGACGACGACGGCCCGGGTCCTGGCGATCTCGCGCAGCAACCGGGCGGTCTCGACGGTCTCGGCGTCGGTCATGCCGGCGACGGGCTCGTCGACGAGCAGCAGTTTCGGCTCCTGCGCCAGCAGCATGCCGATCTCCAGCCATTGCTTCTGGCCGTGGGAGAGGTTTGCCGCAAGCTCGCCGCGGCGGGCGGTCATACGAATGATTTCGAGGATTTCCTCGATGCGGTCGCGATCGGGCCCCGACAGCCGGTAGAACAGCGTCGAGAACACGCCACGTTTCCGGTTCAGCGCCAGTTCCAGATTGTCCCACACCGTGTGGCTTTCGAACACGGTCGGCTTTTGAAACTTGCGACCGATGCCGAGCTGGGCGATATCGGCCTCGTCGCGGCGGGTGAGGTCGATCGTGTCGGAGAAGAACACCTCGCCCTCGTCCGGCCGGGTCTTGCCGGTGATGATGTCCATCATCGTGGTCTTGCCGGCCCCGTTCGGGCCGATGACGGCGCGAAGCTCGCCCGGATCGATGACGAAGGAGAGCCCGTTCAGCGCCTTGAAGCCGTCGAAGGAAACCGAGACATTGTCGAGGTAGAGCAGGCTCTTGGCGCGCTTTTCGGTCGGGCTCATCGGGCCGGCTCCTCTGCAATGCCGTCGATCCCGGCCTCGGCCTCTTCCGAATGGTCGCGCCGTTCTTTCGCGTCAGGGCCGGGCTTCTTCGAAAACCGCGCCGCGACCGCGCCGACGATGCCCTTCGGCAGGAACAGGGTGACGGCGACGAACAGGCCGCCGAGCGCGAACAGCCAGAAGGCGGGGAACAGTCCGGTGAAGATGGTCTTGCCGCCATTGACGAGGATCGCCCCGATGATCGGCCCGATCAGCGTCGCCCGCCCGCCGACCGCCGTCCAGATCACGATCTCGATCGAATTGGCGGGGGCGAATTCGCCTGGATTGATGATCCCGACCTGGGGAACGTAAAGCGCGCCGGCAACGCCCGCCATCATGGCGGAGGCGACGAAGGTGAAGAGCTTGTAGTTCTCGACCCGGTAGCCGAGAAACCGCACCCGGCTTTCACCATCGCGCACCCCGACCAGCACCTTGCCGGCCTTGGAACGCACGATCGCCGAGGCGATGAACAGGCCGAGCGCGAGAAACAGCGCGGAGGCGGCAAACAGCGCCGAGCGGGTGGTATCCGCCTGCACCGAGAAGCCGAGTATGTCCTTGAAATCGGTCAGGCCGTTATTGCCGCCGAACCCCATATCGTTGCGGAAGAAGGCCAAGAGCAGCGCATAGGTCATCGCCTGGGTGATGATCGAGAGGTAGACGCCGTTGACGCGCGAGCGGAAGGCGAACCAGCCGAACACGAAGGCAAGCGCGCCCGGCACCAGCAGCACCATCGCCATCGCGAACCAGAACATGTCGAAGCCATGCCAGAACCACGGCAGCGCCTTGTAATTCAGGAACACCATGAAATCCGGCAGCACCGGGTCGCCATAGACGCCGCGCGGCCCGATCTGGCGCATCAGATACATGCCCATCGCGTAGCCGCCGAGCGCGAAGAAGGCGCCGTGGCCGAGCGAGAGAATGCCGCAGAAGCCCCAGACCAGATCGAGGGACAGCGCCAAGAGCGCATAGCAGAGATATTTGCCGAACAGCGATACCAGATAGGTCGGCAGGTGAAAGGCGCTGCCGGCGGGAATGATCAGGTTCAGCACCGGAACCATGAGGGCTACCGCGAAAAGAACGATGATCGCGATCGAGACCTTGCGGTCGAGCGAGCGCAGCAGATAGGCCGTGATCATGCTTCCACCGCCCTTCCCTTGAGTGCGAACAGCCCGCGCGGCCGTTTCTGGATGAACAGGATGATGAACACCAGCACCAGGATCTTGCCGAGCACCGCGCCGGCATAGGGTTCCAGGAACTTGTTGAGAATGCCGAGCGAGAACGCGCCCACAAACGTGCCCCAGAGATTGCCGACGCCGCCGAACACCACGACCATGAAACTGTCGATGATGTAGGACTGGCCGAGATTGGGGGAGACATTGTCGATCTGCGACAGCGCCACGCCGGCAAGGCCGGCAACGCCGGAACCGAGCGCGAAGGTGAAGGCATCGACCCACGGCGTGCGGATGCCCATGGAGGCTGCCATGCGGCGGTTCTGGGTGACGGCGCGCATCTGCAACCCGAAGGCCGAGCGCTTCATCAGCAGCAGCAGCGCGGCGAATACCGCGAGCGAGAACAACACGATCCAGAGCCGCGACCAGGTGATCACCAGCCCGCCGAGATCGAAGGAACCGGACATCCACGTCGGATTGCCGACCTCGCGGTTGGTGGGGCCGAAAATGGTGCGCACCGCCTGCTGCAGGATCAGCGACACGCCCCAGGTGGCCAGCAGCGTTTCAAGCGGACGGCCGTAGAGAAAGCGGATGACACCGCGTTCGATCACAAGGCCAACGGCGGCGGTGACGGCAAAGGCGACCGGGAGCGCAATCGCCAGCGACCAGTCGAACATGTGCGGATAGGAGGTGCGGATCACCTGCTGCACCATATAGGTGGAATAGGCTCCCAGCATCACCATCTCGCCATGGGCCATGTTGATGACGCCCATGACGCCGAAGGTGATCGCAAGGCCGATGGCCGCCAGCAGCAGCACCGAACCGAGCGAAAGGCCGTACCAGACATTCTGGGCCACATCCCAGAAGGCAAGGCGCTTTTCGATCTTTGCCTGCGCCGCGTCGATCTCGTCCTGAAGCTCGGAGCCGACGCTGGACCGGGCCGACAGCAGGATCGAGATCGCCTCGCGCCCGCCGATTTCGGCGATATCGGAAATCGCCTCGGCCTTTTCATCCGGGCTGCGGTCGGAATTCAGCACCGAGACGGCCCGCGCCTGCGCCAGAACCGAGGCGATCTCGCCATCCTCTTCCTGTTCGAGCGCCTGCTCGATCAGGATCAGATTGTCCTCGCTCGGCGCCTTCAGCAGCGACTCTGCGGCGGAAAGCCTTGTGCCGCGATTGGGGCTCATCAGCGTCATGCCGGCAAGCGCCGCATCGATCGCGGAACGCAGGTTGTTGTTGATCTTGACCTTGTCGAGATCGCGCTTGGAGACCTCGCCTGCGTCCTCGCCGGTGACGGGATCGATCAGCAGAAGATCGCGGCTGGAGGACCCCTTGCGGGTGATGAAAACCCTGCCATCACTCTTGCGGGTGTAGAGATCGCCGGCGGCGAGCGCCTTCAGGGCGGGTACGACGGCGTCATCGCCGGTCGCGGCCAGGTCATTGACCAGTTCTTCGGTCTGGCCGAAGCCGCGCGAGGAACCGAACCGGTCGATCATACCGGCAGGATCGGTCTGAGCAAAAGAAGAAAGGGGCGCACATGTGAAAAACAAAATGGCTACTGAAACGAATACTCTGAAACAGCGCATGTGGAATAAATTGGACATGTACGCCCCCAAATCGACGGCCCTCGCAATATCCGGCCGCCCCCCTGTTAACCGGGCGCGATCGTGTTGGAACCGATCACGCCCGGCGTCGAGCCTGGATTATTCAGCCATGCCGCCGCATTTGCCGGTCTCGACATTGAAGTTGCCGCACGACATCGGAGCGCGCCAGTCGGCAATCAGGTTCTTGGAGTCCGGCAGGTAGTCGGACCATGCATCGCCGGCGACCAGACCGGGCGTCTCGTAGACGATGTCGAACTGACCGTCGTCCTGGATTTCACCGATCAGCACCGGCTTGGTGATGTGGTGGTTCGGCATCATCGCGGAATAGCCGCCCGAAAGGTTCGGCACGGAAATGCCGACCATGGCATCGATGACGGCATCGGGATCAGTGGTGCCGGCCTTTTCAACCGCCTTCACCCACATGTTGAAGCCAATGTAATGGGCTTCCATCGGGTCGTTGGTCACGCGGGCATCATCGCCGGTGAAGGCGCGCCATGCGTCGATGAAGTCGTAATTGACATCGGTATCGACGGACTGGAAGTAGTTCCAGGCGGCGAGATGACCGACCAGCGGCGCGGTATCGAGACCGGCCAGTTCTTCCTCGCCCACCGAGAAGGCGACCACAGGAATATCGGAAGCCGAAATGCCCTGATTGGCGAGTTCCTTGTAGAACGGCACATTGGCATCGCCGTTGATGGTCGAGACCACCGCGGTCTTCTTGCCCTCGGAGCCGAAATTCTTGATGTCGGAAACGATCGTCTGCCAATCCGAAAATCCGAATGGCGTGTAGTTGATCATGATGTCTTCTTCGGCAACGCCGTGATCCTTGAGATAGGCTTCGAGGATCTTGTTGGTCGTGCGCGGATAGACATAGTCGGTGCCAGCGAGCACCCAGCGCTCGACGCCGTCATTTTCCATCAGATAGTCAACGGCCGGGATCGCCTGCTGGTTCGGCGCAGCACCGGTGTAGAACACGTTGCGCTGGCTTTCCTCGCCCTCATACTGGACCGGGTAGAACAGGATGTTGTCGAGTTCCTCGAACACCGGCAGAACCGATTTGCGCGAAACCGAGGTCCAGCAGCCGAACACGGCGGCAACCTTGTCGCCCTCGATCAGTTCGCGCGCCTTTTCGGCAAACAGCGGCCAGTCCGAGGCCGGGTCGACGACGACCGCCTCGAGCTGCTTGCCGAGAAGTCCGCCCTTGGCATTCTGCTCTTCGATGAGCATCAGCATGGCGTCTTTAAGGGTGGTTTCCGAAATCGCCATCGTGCCGGACAGAGAGTGAAGGATGCCGACCTTGATCGTATCTTCCTGGGCATGGGCCATGCCGCCCATGCCGGCGGTGGTAAGCGCGGCCAGAAGGGCGGCGCTGGTCAATCCCTTAGTGAAATTCATATTTTCAGTTCCCCTCAACGAATATCGCCTGAATGGCTTCTGGAATTCGCGGCGCCGCGAGAACGGCGCCTCGACCAACTATCGTTGAGGGCGGGAAAACCCCACATACGTCATTTGACGTAGTTCAGGGGGAAAGGCGACGGAGCCGGCTCTTATGCCGCGTCGTGTTATCGAAAAACCGGGCTCCACTTTTTCGCCCGACGCTCTGGGACGTTCAGTCCGCCTCGACCGGCTCGATATCGAAGGCCGCGGCCAGCAGCGCCCTGGTATAGTCCGCCTGGGGATTTTCAAACACCTCGCTCGCCGGCCCCCGCTCCACCACCTCGCCGAGCCGCATCACGATGATCTCGTTGGCAAGCGCGCGCACCACCTTCAGGTCGTGGCTGATGAACAGATAGGCGAGGTTGTGTTTCTTCTGCAGCGCGGAGAGCAGGTCGACCACCTGCGCCTGCACGCTCATGTCGAGCGCCGAGGTCGGCTCGTCGAGCATCACGAAGCGGGGCTTGAGCACCATGGCGCGGGCGATCGCGACGCGCTGGCGCTGGCCGCCGGAAAATTCGTGCGGATAGCGCCAGCGGGTGGCCGCATCGAGGCCGACCTCTTCCAGCGCCGCGCCGACGCGGGCCTCCCGTTCGCTCGCGGAAAGCCCGCGCTCGTGGATTTTCAGGCCCTCGGCGACGATCTCGCCGATCGACATGCGTGGGCTAAGTGAGCCGTAGGGGTCCTGAAACACGATCTGCATCGCCTCGCGAAGCGGCTTCATCTCCTTGAAGCTATAGGCATTGATGTCCTTGCCGACAAAGGCGATGCGACCTTCGGACGAGATCATCCGCGTCAGCGCAAGCCCGAGCGTGGTCTTGCCGGACCCCGATTCGCCGACGACGCCGAGCGTCTCGCCGGCCCTCAGCTTCAGCGAAATGCCGTTAACGGCCTTGACGTGATCGACGGTCTTGCGCAGCAGGCCGACCTTGACCGGGAACCAGACCTTCACATTGTCCGCCTCCATCACAATCTCGCCGGACGGATCATGCGCCGGCGGCGTGCCCTTCGGCTCGGCGGCCAGAAGGTGTTTGGTATATTCATGCCGCGGGTCGGCGAAAATCCCGGCGACCGGGCCGTGCTCGACGATCTTGCCCTTGGTCATGACGCAGACCCGATCTGCGAATTTGCGGACAATGCCGAGATCGTGGGTGATGAACAGCATCGACATGCCATAGTCGCGCTGCAACGTCTTCAGAAGCTTCAGGATCTGCGCCTGCACCGTCACGTCGAGCGCGGTGGTCGGCTCGTCGGCGATCAGCAGTTTGGGGCGGTTGGCGAGCGCCATAGCGATCATCACCCGCTGGCGCTGGCCGCCGGAAAGCTCGTGCGGGAAGGCGCCGAGCCGCTTTTCCGCCTCGCGGATGCCGACCTCGTTCAAAAGCTCCAATACCCGTTTGCGCGCCGGCGCGCCCGTCAGCCCGGCATGCAGCGCCAGCGTTTCGCCGACCTGCCGTTCCACGGTGTGGAGCGGATTGAGCGAGGTCATCGGCTCCTGGAAGATCTGGGTGATATCGCCGCCACGAACGGCCCGGAGCGCCCGGTCGTCCGCCTTCAAGAGATCACGGCCCTCAAACAGGATTTCGCCGCTTGGATGGCTTGCCGCCGGATAGGGCAGCAGCTTCAGCACGGAGGCGGCGGTCACCGACTTACCGGAACCCGATTCGCCCACCAGCGCCACCACCTCGCCCGGCATGATATCGAAGGATATCCGGTCGACGGCAAGGTTCTCCGCCCCGCCATGACGGAAGGCGACGGAAAGGTCCTTCACGGAGAGGATCGGGGTCTTGCTCATTGGAACGTCTTCCTCGGATCGAAGGCATCCCGCACCGCCTCGCCGACGAACACCAGCAGCGACAGCATCAGCGAGAGCGTGACAAAAGCGGTAATGCCGAGCCAGGGGGCCTGAAGATTGCTCTTGCCCTGATTGACCAGTTCGCCGAGCGAGGGCGAGCCCGGCGGCATCCCGAAGCCCAGGAAATCGAGCGAGGTCAGCGTCACGATCGCCCCCGACAGGATGAACGGCACGAAGGTCAGCGTCGCCACCATCGCATTGGGCAGCAGATGGCGGAACATGATCGTGCCATTGCCGACGCCGAGCGCACGGGCGGCGCGGACATATTCGAAATTGCGGGCGCGCAGGAACTCCGCACGCACCACCGCGACGAAACTGACCCATGAAAACACCAGCATCACGCCCAGCAGCACCCAGAAGCCGGGCGGCAATATCGCGGCGATGATCAGCAGGATGTAAAGCGTCGGCAGCGACGACCAGATTTCGATGAAGCGCTGCATCAAAAGATCGACCCAGCCACCGAAATAGCCCTGTACGGCGCCGGCCGCGACGCCGACAACGGCGGAAAACCCGGTGAGCAGCAGCCCGAACAGCACCGAGACGCGAAAGCCGTAGATCACCCGGGCGAACACATCGCGGGCGAGATCGTCGGTCCCGAGCCAGTCCATATTGCCGAGCACGCAGCCGGGATCGTCAGCGCCCTCGGGGTAGCCCGCGCAACGCTCCTCTTTGCTCATCAGCCAGAATGGCGGTGTCGGCGCCGAATAGGGAACATTGGCGTTGATCGTACGATAGGAATAACGCACCGGCGGCCAGACCATCCAGCCATTGGCCTCGATCTCGTCGCGGATGAAGCCGGAGCGATAATCGGTAACAGCCAGAAAGCCGCCGAATTTCTCTTCCGGATAATCGACCAGTACCGGAAACAGGATCTCGCCCTTGTAGGAGGCGATCAGCGGCTTGTCATTGGCGACGAATTCGGCGCCGAGGCTCAGGATGAACAGAAACAGGAAAATCCACAGCGACCAGAAGCCGCGACGGTTCGCCTTGAAATTCTGCCAGCGCCTGACGTTCATCGGCGACAGCAGGCCGGATTTCGGCACGTTTGCCGCCACGTCGGGGGATGCGAGTTCGCTCATCTCACACATCCCTCTTTTCGAAATCGATGCGCGGATCGATCCAGGTATAGATCAGGTCGGAAACGAGACCGATCACGAGGCCCAAAAGCGAGAAGATGTAGAGCGTGGCAAACACCACCGGATAGTCGCGGTTGACCAGCGACAGATAGCCGAGCCGGCCGAGCCCATCGAGCGAGAACACGTTCTCGATCAGCAGCGAGCCGGTGAAGAAGGCCAGAATGAACGAGCCGGGAAAACCGGCGATCACGATCAGCATCGCATTGCGGAACACGTGGCCGTAGAGCACCTTGCGCTCGGAGAGGCCCTTGGCCCGGGCGGTGACGACATATTGCTTGCCGATCTCGTCGATGAAGGAATTCTTGGTCAAAAGCGTGGTGGTGGCAAAGGAAGACACCGACAGCGCGATCAGCGGCAGGGTCAGGTGCCAGAAATAGTCGAGCGGTTTCTGCCACCAGGGAAGCTGGGAGAAATTATCCGAGACCAGGCCGCGCAGCGGAAACCAGTCGAAGAACGAACCGCCCGCAAACAGGATGATCATCAATATGCCGAGCAGGAAGCCCGGAATGGCGTAGCCGATCACGATCACGCCCGAGGTCCAGACATCGAAACGCGACCCGTCCTTCACCGCCTTGCGGATGCCGAGCGGGACCGAGATGCCGTAGGACAGGATCAGCACCCAGATGCCGAGCGAGATCGACACCGGCAGCTTGTCGGCGATCAGGTCAATGACGGAGGAATTGCGGAAGAAGCTGTCGCCGAAATTGAAGGTCGCGAAATCCCGCATCATCAGCAGGTAGCGGGTCAGCGGCGGCTTGTCGAAACCGAACTGGCGCTCGAGATCGGCGATCAGCTCGGGATCGAGCCCCTGCGCGCCGCGATAATTCGACGAGGCCGCGCTGTCGAAACTGTCCATCGACATGCCGGCATCCGAACCGCCGGAAATCCGGCTTTCCGCGCCGCCGCCCTGCCCGTTGATCTCGGCGATCACCTGCTCGATCGGCCCGCCCGGCGCGAACTGCACGATGATGAAGGAAATCGTCATGATCCCGATCAGCGTCGGGATCATCAGGAGGATGCGGCGAAGGATGTAGGAGGCCATCAGAAGAGGCCTTTCGCCACGGAATCCACTGGAAGCCGCATAGCCCCCTTCAATCTCCCCCCTTGAGGGGGAGATGCCCCGACAGGGGCAGAGGGGGGTGAAACGCCGGCCGATGGACTCAGAATGAATTGGATGCGCTGCACCCCTCTCTGTCGCTTTCGCGACATCTCCCCCTCAAGGGGGGAGATTGACTGTCGGGCGGGACGATTTGTGGGCAACAAACCCAACGGACCTACGGAAGCGGCCATCATGCAATCGGCCATAGTGTTCATTCCCCCTCCGTCGACCACCAGCCGGCGGGGAAATCGAGGCCGTATTCGGGGAATTCGCCGTGGGTGATCGTGTTCCAGTAGGCGATGCGGTAGTCCCTCGAATAATAAAGCGGGATAATGTAGTCATTGGCGAGCAGCACCCGGTCGAGCGCCTTGGTGGCGGCGACCAGCGTGTCGCGGTCATCGGCGAACACGATCTTCTTGATCAGCGCGTCGACGCCCGGATCGGAAATGCCGGCATAGTTTTCCGAGCCCGGCTGATCGGCCGATTGCGAGCCCCAGTAATTGAACTGCTCGTTGCCCGGGCTCAGCGACTGGGCCCAGAGTTCCCAGATCATGTCGTAGTCGAAATCATTCACCCGGTTCTGGTATTGCGAGGTATCGACGACGCGGACCGAGGCATCGATGCCGAGCTTGCGCAGGTTTTCGACATAGGGCAGCACGACAACCTGAAGCGAGGGATTGTCGAGCAGGATTTCAAAGGCGAACGGCTTGCCGGTATCGGCGTTGATCAGCTTGCCGCCCTGCCGTTCATATCCGGCCTCCTTCAAAAGCTCGAAAGCCTTCTGCAGGTTGGAGCGCGCTTCCTCCTGCGTGCCCCCCACCGGCAGTTTGTTGGCCTTGTTGAACACGTCCGGCGGCACCAGATCGCGCACGGAATCGAGAATCTGCAACTCCTCGCCCTTGGGCAGGCCGGTGGAGGCGAGATCGGTCCCGAACCAGAAGGAATTGTCGCGCGCATAGGCGTCGCTCAACTGGTTCTTGTTGATGGTCTCGAAATCGAAGGCATAGATCAGCGCCTCGCGCACGCGCTTGTCGTTGAACGGCGCGCGACGGTTGTTGGGCACCAGCGCCTGCATGATGCCGGCGGTCCGCAACGGATTGGGCACCGCCTCGCGGGTGACCTCGCCATCCTTCACCGCCGCGAAATTATAGCCCGTCGCCCAGCGCTTCGCCCGCGTCTCGATCCAGAAATCGAACGTGCCGGCGCGGAACGCCTCGAAGGCAACGTCGAGATCGGCGAAATAGAGGTATTTCACCGTACCGAAATTGTTGCGGCCGACATTGACGTTGAGGTCCTTGCCCCAATAATCGTCATTGAGGCGATAGGTGATCGAGGAACCCGCATTGACCGTGTCGATCACGTAAGGGCCGGAGCCGACGATCTTTTCCAGCGTGCTTGCCGAGACATCATGCACGACATTGCCGTCTGCGTCCTCGAACCAGTGCTTGGGCAGGATCAGGAGCTGGCCGACGATCTGCGGCAGTTCCCGGTTTCCGGTCTGATCGAAGCGGAACGTCACCTCGCGCTCACCCGTCGCCTCGGCGCTGGTCACGTGGCTGTAATAATTGGCGTAGACCGCGTTCAGGCTCTTGAAGCTGTCGAACGAGAACACGACGTCCTCGGGCGTCACCGGCTCGCCGTCGGAGAATTTCGCCTCCGGGCGCAGCCTGTAGGTAACCGAGGAAATGTCTTCGGGGTAGCGGAAGGCCTCGGCCAGAAGGCCGTACATCGCATTGATCTCGTCTTCCGAAGAGGCCATCAGCGTTTCGAACACCAGTCCAAGCCCGATCGCCTTGTTGCCGCCATATGGAACGGGATTGAGCGAATCAAAGGTGCCGGTCGCCGAAAGCTTCAACTCGCCGCCCTTCGGGGCATCCGGATTGGCATAATCGAAATGGCTGAAATCCTGAGGGTATTGCGGGGTCCCGGTGAGTGCGGTGGCGTATTGCCAGTCGCCTGCGCCATTGTCGTCAGCCAGAACAGCGGGAGCCGAAAGCCCCGCAACAGCGATCACGATCGCCCGAGCAGCCTTTATCCACATGGTTTTTGCCTTCTGCGTGCTTGCTTTTCTCGTTTCCGGCACAAGAATAAGCAAATATCGGCATGGGTGCACAAGTGGCCATTTCGTGAAATCATGATGGCAGCGGGTTTTGCGTCTGCCGTTTCCGGCAGGATGCGCCGCATCGAGGGAGCAACATCATGCGCTGGATCAATGCCCTGTCCGCAGTCCTCGCCCTGGTGATGGCGGCATCCATGGCCATCGCCGAGGATTTTCCGCCGCCAGCCAAGGTGCTTTTCGCATCGGAGGCGGCGCCGACCGCAGGCCAGCCGCATTCGATAGGATTTTATTCCAAGGGCTGCCTTGCCGGCGCCGAGGCGCTGCCGATCGATGGTCCGACATGGCAGGCGATGCGGCTTTCGCGCAATCGCCGCTTCGGCCACCCCGATACCATCGCGCTGATCAGGAAACTGTCGCGCGAGGCCGCGCAATATGATGGCTGGCCGGGGCTTCTGGTCGGCGATATCTCCCAGCCGCGCGGCGGGCCGATGATCTCCGGCCACGCCTCCCATCAGGTCGGCCTCGACGCCGATATCTGGCTGACGCCGATGCCGGACCGCACGCTGACGCTGCGCGAGCGCGAGGATATCTCCGCAACGTCGATGCTGAAGGAAGACGGCACGCTGTTCGTCGACAGGCAGAAATTCACGCCTGCCCATGAGCGCTTGATCATGCGCGCGGCAAGCTATCCGGAGGTGCAGCGCATCTTCGTCCATCCCGGCATCAAGAAGGCGATCTGCGATGACTGGAAGGGCGACCGCTCCAACCTTGCCAAGGTGCGGCCCTATTACGGCCATTACTACCATTTCCATATCCGCCTGTTCTGCCGACCCGGTTCGCCCGACTGCAAACCGCAGAACAGGGTGGACATGGCCGATGACGGCTGCGGCGCGAACCTTGCCTGGTGGCTTTCCGACGAGCCCTGGGCGCCGGCAAAACCGGTGACGCCGCCCGAAAAACCGTCGAAGCCGCCGCCGAAACCGACGCGACCGAGCTATACCATACTCTCCGACCTGCCGGCCGCCTGCACCGCCGTGCTGGATGCGACGGCGCCCGCTCAACTGCCGCAGGCGGCGCTGACGCCCGCGATCCCGCTGCCGCCGCTTGCGCCATGGCCCGAAATCGGCCCCGTGCCGACGCAGAGACCAAGTGGGTGAGCCGGCTCTTTCAAAGCGATTTGAACTGATGTAGGAAACCCGAAACCGCATGAGAGGCGCAATGCCTGCGCAACGGGGAAACACAATGGCCAGAATACCGCTCGAACAACCGCTTGCCTTCCCCATTCTGATCGGCGACATCGGAGGCACCAATGCCCGGTTTTCGCTGCTGGTCGATCCCTATGCCGAACCGCGCGAGTTTCCGATCGTGCATACCGCCGATTTCGCCACGATCGGCGATGCGATCCAGGCGGCGGTGATGGACAAGTCATCGCTGCAGCCGAGAAGCGCGATCCTGGCTGTCGCCGGCCCGATCCGCAGCGATGAAATTCCGCTGACCAATTGCGACTGGGTGGTGAAGCCGCGCGACATGATCGCCCATCTCGGCCTCGTCGACGTGATCGTCATCAATGATTTCGAAGCCCAGGCGCTGGCGATCGCCAACATGGCCGACAAGTTCCGCGAGCCGATCGGCGATACGCCGGACAAGTTGCTCGCCTCACGGGTCGTGCTCGGTCCCGGCACGGGGCTCGGGGTCGCCGGCCTCGTCCATGCCGAGGAACGCTGGATCCCGGTCCCCGGCGAAGGCGGGCATATCGATGTCGGCCCGCGCACCGCGCGCGACTATCAGGTTTTCCCCCATATCAAGACGATCGAGGGCCGGGTGGCGGCCGAGCAGATCCTTTGCGGCCGCGGCATGGTGAACCTCTACAATGCCATCTGCGCCGCCGACGGCATAGAGCCGCAGCCCTATGAGCCCAAGGATGTCAGCCAGCACGGCCTCGACGGCACCGACCGCCAGGCGGTCGAAACCCTGTCGCTGTTTGCCACCTATCTCGGTCGCCTTGCCGGCGACATGGCGATGGTGTTCATGGCGCGCGGCGGGGTCTATCTCGCCGGCGGCATTTCCCAGAAGATCCTGCCGGCGCTGAAATCGCCGGAATTCCGTGCTGCCTTCGAGGACAAGGCGCCGCATACCAAGCTCCTGGAATCGATCCCGACCTATGTCGTGACCCATCCGCTGGCCGCCCTCGCAGGCCTTTCCAGCTTTGCCCGCACCCCCACCCGCTTCGGCCTCGCGCTCGACGGCCGCCGCTGGCGCGTCTGAGCCGGGGGACCGTGCGCCGGTTTCATCCCGCCGGCATGATTTCTGAAATTGCCACTTGCACCGGCTCCCCGCCTTTCTATATTGAGTGCCTACTCACTTATTAGGGAAAGACGGCATGGCGCGGCCGACCAGCGAGGAAAAGCGAAAGGCGATACTCGACGCCGCCGAAAGGCTGGTTGCGGAAACCGGCACCGGCGTCTCGACGGCGAAGATCGCGCGAGCGGCCGGCGTCGCCGAAGGAACCGTTTTCGTCTATTTCGAGACCAAATCCATGCTGATGAATGCATTGCTCGGCACGCTGGAAGCCGAGCTTGCCGCCGCCTTCTCGGTCGGGTCGCGGCCGGGCGACGGCGGGCGCGGGGATATCCGCCATGTCTGGGACCGGCTGATCGCCTGGGGCTCTGCCCATCCAGCGAAATGGCGGGCGTTGAAGCGCCTCAAGGTATCCGAATACATCACCGAGGCGAGCCGCAGGGAAATGGATGCGCTGTTTGGCGAACTGATCGCCATGCTAGCCGAGACGATCCGCCGTCACGCCGGCGACGCCATAGCGCCCGACTATGCCGGCGTCGTTCTCAATGCCCTTGCCGAAGTCACGTTCGAACGGATCGCCGCGGAGCCCGACCGGAGCCGGCACTATACCGATCTCGGGTTCAACTTCTTCTGGAACGGCATAACCGCAGGCAAATCCGGATAGCCACCCCGCGCGCGGGCGGAAACGCCCGGGGCCTGAATTCCGGTCGGCCACGACCGGCACCACCGGCAGCGGGATTTCCGCTGTCTCATTCAACCAAAAATTTGAGTGCCTACTCACTCAATATCGATAGGAAAATGAAAATGACATCTGTGAAAACATGGCTCATCACCGGCAGCGCCCGCGGTCTCGGGCTACACATCGCAAGGACCGCGCTGGAAGCGGGTGAGCGCGTTGTCGCCACTGCCCGCGATCTTGAACGGCTGGAGCCGCTCACCGCCGAATTCGGCGATCGCGTCGCGCCCTTCGCCCTCGACGTCTCCGACGCGGCGCAGGCGGAAAAGGCCGTCCGGTTCGCGGTAGACAGGTTCGGCCGCCTTGACGTGCTGGTCAACAATGCCGGCTTCGGGCATTTCACCCCGTTCGAGCAGTCCGACCCCGATCACTTCCGCGCCCAGATCGAAACCAATTTCTTCGGCGTCGTCCATATGGTGCGCGCCGCGCTTCCGCATATGAGGGCCCAAAGGTCCGGCCACATCATCAACGTCTCATCGGTCGGCGGGCGCATCGTCGGCCCCGGCATGGCCGCCTATCAATCCTCGAAATGGGCGGTCAGCGCGTTTTCCGAGATCATTGCCAAGGAAACCAGCCATCTCGGCATCAGGACGGTATCGCTGGAACCCGGTGGAATGCGCACCGACTGGGGCCGGATTGCCCGCAGCGATGTCCCCGACCTGATGCCCGACTATGAACCCGCGATGGGCGCGATGGCGGAAGCGTTGGACAAGGTGGTCGGCAACGAGGTCGGCGACCCCGACAAGGTCGCCGCCGTCGTTCTCGATCTCGCCAACAGCGATCATGTGCCGGAACACCTTCTGCTCGGCAGCGACGCCTGGGCGATGCTGCACAAGGCCGAAGAAACCCGCAGCAGAGAAGCCGCCGAATGGGAGGCCGTCACCCGGTCCACCGACAGCGAGAGCACCGATCTTTCATTTCTCCAGCACATCTGAGCAACGCGGCAAGGCCTGCCGGCCGGCAACAAACCGGAGCCGGCAGGCCAAGATCGACCTTTTCTTCCGTAAAGGCTTGCAATAAGGTCGGCCTGCCCCGCCCAGCCAGCTGCGGCGGGGCCGCCGTAAAACGCAAATACCAGGAAGACATATGAATTCTCCGGCAATGAAGCTCGTCGTTGTGGGCGCCAGCGGACGGATGGGCCAAAGCCTGATCCGCATCATCTGCGAAACCGAAGGCGCCGTGGTGCACGCCGCGATCGACCGGCCGGATAGCCCGGCGCTGGGCAAGGATGCGGGCGTGCTTGCCGGCGTCGGCGAACTCGGCGTCGCAATAACCGAGGACCCGCTGAAGGCCTTCGTCGATGCCGACGGCGTGCTCGATTTCACCGCGCCGGCCGCGACCCTCGAATATGCGGAACTGGCGGCGCAGGCGCGCATCGTCCACGTCATCGGCACCACCGGCATGTCGGAGGCTGACGACGCGAAGGTGATGGCGGCAAGCCGCCATGCCACCATCGTCAAATCCGGCAATATGAGCCTCGGCGTCAATCTCCTCGGCGTCCTGGTCAGGGAGGCGGCCGCAGCGCTTTCCGCCAGGGGCTGGGATATCGAGGTGCTGGAAATGCACCATCGCCACAAGGTCGACGCGCCGTCCGGCACCGCCCTGCTTCTGGGCGAGGCTGCCGCCGAGGGGCGCGGCATCGCGCTGAAGGACAAGGCCGTGAAGGTGCGCGACGGCCATACCGGCGCGCGCGAGGAGGGCACGATCGGCTTTGCCACGCTGCGCGGCGGTTCGGTGGTGGGCGAACACTCCGTGCTGTTTGCCGGCGAGGGCGAGACCGTGAGCCTTTCCCACAAGGCCACCGATCGCAGTATTTTCGCCCGTGGCGCGGTCGAGGCGGCCCTTTGGGCGCGCGGCCAGAAGCCCGGACTTTATTCCATGCTCGACGTGCTCGGGCTTTCCAAATAGCAACGTTTGAAGGAACTGATTTTATGAGCGGAACACTGGTTCTGGTCCGTCACGGCCAAAGCGAATGGAACCTGAAAAACCTTTTCACCGGCTGGAAGGATCCCGACCTCACCGATCAGGGCGTGGCCGAAGCCCATGCCGGCGGCAAGGCGCTGGCCGAGACCGGGATAAAGTTCGACGTCGCCTTCACATCCGACCTGATCCGCGCCCAGCGCACCTGCCAGATCATTCTCGATGAAATCGGACAGGGCGATCTCGAGACCATCAGGGACCAGGCGATCAACGAGCGCGACTATGGCGACCTCGCCGGTCTCAACAAGGATGACGCGCGCAAGAAGTGGGGCGAGGAACAGGTCCATATCTGGCGCCGTTCCTACGACGTGCCGCCGCCCGGCGGCGAAAGCCTGAAGGATACCGGCGCGCGGGTATGGCCCTATTATCTCACCGAAATCCTGCCGCGCGTGCTCAGCGGCCAAAAGGTGCTGGTCGCCGCCCACGGCAATTCGCTGCGCGCGCTCGTGATGATCCTCGACAGGATGAGCAAGGAGGAAATCCTGAAGCTCAACCTGGCGACCGGCGTTCCCATGGTCTACACGCTCAAGCCGGATTCAACGGTTGCCGACAAGACCGTGCTTGGCGACATGTCAGCCGCGCACTGAGGGCCAGCGAGGCCTTTTGCGCGCGCGTCCGGACGAAAAACCGGCATCCGCTTTTTCCGGACGCGCCCTATCCCGCCCTGCCCGTGGGCGAGAACTGGGCGACGAGCGTGTGCATGTCGCCGGGATAGGTGAGGTTGACCTGGGTGATCGAGCCGCCGGCGTTCCATGTGCGGCGGGCGATGACCAGGCAGGGCGTGCCCTCGCGCAGGTCGAGCAGTTCGACCTCGGCGCGGCCCGCGCCGACGGCATTGATGCGGTGTTCGGCTGCACTCCACGGCACCTGTTCCAGAAGCCAGGACCCCGGCGGATACCTCGAAAAATCCGCGTCTTCCGCCTGGGGCACTTCGGCAAGGCTGATCAGGCGGTCCTCGAGGCAGAAGGGACGACTTCCGGCGCTGTGAAGGCTGCGGAGATGAATGACCGGGTCGGGCTTTGCAAGCAGCAGCCGGCGGCGGTCCGCATCGTTCGCGCCCCGGCTGGCGCGCTCGACCAGCCGGAAATCATAGGCGAGGCCAAGCGCCCGTACCTCGCGTTCAAGTTGATGGATTTCCATGACGGCGGACAGCACTTCCGGCTGGCGGACATAGGAACCCGACTTGCGGCGGCGCTCGATCAGGCCCTTTTTCACGAGCTCGGACAGCGCCTTGTTGACCGTCATCCGCGAGCAGCCGTATTGCGTCGTCAGTTCGTGCTCGAAGGGTATGCGCGTGCCCGGCGGCCACTCACCGGAGAGAATCCGGTTTTCCACTTCCTGCTCGATGCGGGCATGAAGCGCGAGCGGACGGTCTTCGCCTTCCCTGGCCATCCTCAGCCCCGGCTCGCCGCCGCGATCACCTCGGCCCGGATCTCCTCGGTAAGCTGCATCCGGAGCCTGGCGAATTCCGGATCGGCCTTGAGGCGATAGTCGCGCGGATGCGGGAAATCGACCGGCGTCACCGAGGAAATCCGCCCCGGCCGCGCCGACATGGTGACCACCCGCGAGGCCATGAACACCGCTTCCTCGATATCATGGGTGACGAAGATCACCGTCTTCTTCTCCCGCTCCCAGATGCCGAGCAGCAATTCCTGCATCAGCCCGCGGGTCTGGTTGTCGAGCGCGCCGAAGGGCTCGTCGAGCAGCAGGATCTTGGGTTCGTTGGCGAGCGCGCGGGCGATCGCGGTGCGCTGCTGCATGCCGCCCGAGAGCTGCTTCGGCCAGTGCTCGGCAAAGGCCGAAAGGCCGACACGGGCGAGATAGAGATCGACTATCTCCTTGATGGCAGACGTTTTCATGCCCTTTTCACGCAGGCCGAAACCGACATTCTCGCGGATCGTCAGCCAGGGAAACAGCGTATAGGACTGGAACACCATGCCGCGATCGGCCCCTGGCCCGCGAATTTCCTTACCCTCCAGATAGACTGTGCCGGTGGTCGGCCGGTCAAGCCCCGCGACGATGCGCAGCAGGGTCGACTTGCCGCAGCCGGAAGGGCCGAGGATGGTGACGAAATCGTTCTTTTCCAGCGTCAGGTCGGTCGGCGACAGCGCCTGGACCGGCTTTGCCCCGCGCCGTCCGGGAAACACCCGCGAGACGCCCCTGACCTCAAGCTCGGGCGCGCTCATGCGAACCTCCAGGCGAACAGGTGGCGGTTCGCCAGCTTGAAGGCAAAGTCCGAGATCAGGCCGATCACGCCGATGACGATGATGCCGAAGATGATCTGCCCGGTCGCCATCAGCGCCTGCGAATTGATGATCATGTAGCCGATGCCGGACGATGCGCCGATCAGTTCGGCAACGATGACATAGGTCCAGGCCCAGCCGAGCACCAGCCGCAGCGTCTCGGCGATATCCGGCGCGGAGGCCGGCAGCAGCACCCTTCGAACGACACCCCTGTCGCTGGCCCCGAGCGTATAGGCGGCCTCGACGAGATCGCGCCTTGTATTGGCGACATAAACGGCGACCATCAGGATGATCTGGAACACCGCGCCGATGAAGATCACCAGCAGCTTCTGCATTTCCCCGATGCCAGCCCACAGGATCAGGAGCGGCACGAAGGCGGAGGCCGGAAGGTAGCGGGCAAACGAGACGAACGGCTCAAGCAGTGCCTCGATCGGCTTGTAGGCGCCCATCGCAATGCCGACAGGAACGGCAATGGCCGACGCAACCACAAACCCGCCGACAACGCGCCAGACCGTGATGCCGATATCGCCGAGGAAACCGCGCTTCGACAGCAGCCACCAGCCATCCTTCATCATGGTGATCGGATCGGCGAGAAACGTCTTCGACACGAACCCGCCAAAGGTCGCGAACGACCAGCCGGCAAAGAAGATCACGAAGAACAGGATACCGAGGGACAATCGGAGTCCCGGGCTGATAGGCTCAAGCGGTTTCATCGGGTCTCCGTGTTTTGGGATGACGATGCCATCGGTATTTCGTCACAGGCATATAATTCAATTTCAGACGGGGAAGACCTCGTTTGCGAAAAGCCCTCCCTCCCGTTCTGCGTCATCCTCGGGCTTGACCCGAGGATCCAATCACCTTCCCCCACGAGCGGAGGCCCGTTTGCACAGGGAGTCCCGACTTGAACAAACCCACGCAGCCCGCTCGGCAACGTGGTTAGATCCTCGGGTCAAGCCCGAGGATGACGGGCGTGTGGAAGAGACTGCGCGGAAAACGGCTCCGCTCACTCCTGAATAAACGACGGATCGGCGAGCGTCGTCAGGTCCGGCATTTCGCGGATCACGCCGGCTTCGAGCAGCAATTGCGCGGCATCGGCAGAGAAATCGTTGAACTCGCCGCCGAAGAAGGCGATCGCTGCATCGCGGTCCTGCCATTCGAGATACTGCGCCGAGCCGGCGAACGCCTCGCCGGTCTGGTTCACATCGGCCCCCATGATCTCATAGGATTTTTCCGGTTCCGCGGCGATCATGTCCAGCGCTTCATAATAGGACGTGGCAAGCGCCTTGGCGGCGTCCGGGTTGTCTTCGAGGAAGGCCGGCGTGCAGCCGAACGTGTCCATAACCGCCGGATAATCCAGCGTGGTGGCGATGATCTTGCCAGCATCGGGCGCTTCGCGGACGGAGGAAAGGTAGGGCTCATAGGTCATCGCGGCGTCGTTCTGGCCGGCAATGAAGGCCTGGGCGGCCGGACCCGGCTCGAGATTGACGACCTTGACGTCGTCCATCGTCATGCCGTTTTCCTTGAGGATCCAGGCGAGATAGAAATAGGGCGAGGTGCCGGGCGCGGAGGCGGCGACGGTCTTGCCCTTCAGGTCGGCGATGGTCTCGATATCGCCGCGCACCACCATGCCGTCGGCGCCGTGGGACTTGTCGAGCTGGAAGATCTGCGTTGTCGGCACGCCGGCGGCGGCCCAGACGATCCAGGTTTCAACGGTGGTCGCCGCGCACTGGATGTCTCCCGAAGCGAGCGCCAGATGGCGGCTTGCCTGCGGGATCTTGATGAGATCGACATCAAGTCCGTTCTTCTCGAAAATCCCGGCCTCCTTGGCCAGCGTCAGCGGTGCGAAGCCGGTCCAGCCGGATAGGCCGATGGCGACCTTGGTTTCCTGCGCATGCGCGGCGGATGCGACGGCGAGCGCTGCGATTGCGGTAGCTGCTAGCAATTTCATGTGAAGAACCCCTCTTATGCGGGCGTAACCGCCCTTGTTGCGAGGTCGCCAGTCTAGTCGCGTTTCGGTTTTGTTGTCTAGACATATTAAACCGGCTTGCCCTCATCCGGCCTTTGGCCACCTTCTCCCCCAAGGGGAGAAGGTGGAGAAGGGGAGGCCGGCACGGCATTGCCCGTCCGCTTGTCTCCGCGATAGCTGCTTGCTCCCCCTCGCCCCGCAGGGGAGAGGGTGGCGCGAACGCGCCGGGTGAGGGGCGGACCCCCAGCGCTTGCGTTCCGCCTCAGTTCCCGAGAATGCCCGGAAGCCTGAGCCCCATCTTCTGCGCATGGTCGACGGCGATGTCGTAGCCGGCATCGGCATGGCGCATGACGCCGGTGGCCGGATCGTTCCACAGCACGCGGCCGATGCGCCGCGCGGCGTCATCCGTACCGTCGCAGCAGATCACCATGCCGGCATGCTGGGAAAAGCCCATGCCGACGCCGCCGCCGTGATGCAGCGACACCCAGGTGGCGCCGGAGGCGGTGTTCAGAAGAGCGTTCAGCAACGGCCAGTCGGAAACGGCGTCGGAACCGTCCCGCATGGCCTCGGTCTCGCGGTTCGGCGAGGCGACGGAACCGCTGTCGAGATGATCGCGGCCGATGACAATCGGCGCCTTCAGCTCGCCATTCTTCACCATTTCGTTGAAGGCGAGGCCGAGGCGGTGGCGATCGCCAAGGCCGACCCAGCAGATCCGCGCCGGCAGGCCCTGGAAATGGATGCGCTCACGGGCCATGTCCAGCCAGTTGTGCAGGTGATGATTGTCCGGCAGCAGTTCCTTGACCTTCCGGTCGGTCCTGTAGATGTCCTCCGGATCGCCGGAAAGTGCCACCCAGCGGAACGGGCCGATGCCCCGGCAGAACAGCGGGCGGATATAGGCCGGCACGAAGCCGGGGAAATCGAAAGCCCGCTCGCAGCCCTCTTCCTTGGCCATCTGGCGGATATTGTTGCCATAATCGACGGTCGGAATGCCCCTGTCGTGGAAGGCCAGCATCGCCTCCACATGGGTGCGCATCGAGGCCCGTGCGGCCTTTTCGACCGCCTTCGGATCGCGCTCGGCCTTGTCGCGCCATTCGCCAAGGCTCCAGCCGGCGGGCAGGTAGCCGTTGATGGGGTCATGCGCCGAGGTCTGGTCCGTGACGATATCCGGACGCACACCGCGCTTCACCAGTTCCGGCAGGATCTCCGCCGTGTTGCCGAGGAGGCCGACCGACTTCGCCTCGCCCGCCTTGGTCCAGGCGTCGATCATGGCGAGCGCCTCATCGAGCGTATTGGCCTTTTCGTCGACATAGCCGGTGCGGATGCGGAAATCGATGCGGGAGGGGTCGCACTCGACGGCAAGGCAGGAGGCGCCGGCCATGACGGCGGCGAGCGGCTGCGCGCCGCCCATGCCGCCAAGCCCGCCGGTGAGGATCCATCTGCCCGAGAGGTCGCCGTCGTAATGCTGGCGTCCAGCCTCGACGAAGGTCTCGTAAGTGCCCTGCACGATGCCCTGCGCACCGATATAGATCCACGATCCGGCCGTCATCTGGCCGTACATCATCAGGCCCTTGCGATCGAGCTCGTGGAAATGGTCCCAGTTCGCCCAATGCGGCACGAGATTGGAATTGGCGATCAGCACGCGCGGCGCATCGGCATGGGTGCGGAACACGCCGACCGGCTTGCCGGACTGCACCAGCAGCGTCTCGTCATCTTCCAGCGTTTTCAGCGTCTCGACGATCCGGTCGAAATCGGCCCAGGTGCGCGCCGCGCGGCCGATGCCGCCATAGACCACCAGCTCGTGCGGTTTTTCGGCGACATCCGGATCGAGATTGTTCATCAGCATCCGGAGCGGCGCTTCGGTGAGCCAGCTCTTGGCGTTCAGCTCCGTGCCGGTCGGCGCATGGATTTCGCGGGCATTGTGTCGCGGATTGTCGGTCATGTTCGTCTCCTAAATGCGCGCGGAGAACGACAGCCGTTCGATCCGCTCCAGAATGTCCTGCAGGTGGCGGCGAAGCGCCTCCGCCTTGCGGTCGTCATAGGCAAAGGGCGGGGCCTCGCTTTCAAGATGGGTCGACTGCGCAAGCTCCATCTGGATGGCGTGAACGCCGGTCTCCGGCCTGCCGTAATGCCGGATGGTCCAGCCGCCCTTGAAGCGGCCGTTGACGGCGTGGTCGTGGCCGGGTGCCAGCGACACAACGCTTGCCGCAGCCGCCTCGAATTCGGGCGCGCAGGTAACGCCGAGATTGGTGCCGATGTTGAAATCCGGAAGCTTGCCTTCGAACAAGAAGGGAATATGCGAGCGGATCGAATGGCAGTCGTAGAGAATGGCGATGCCGTGCTCGGCCTTGACCCGCGCGATCTCGGCGGCAAGCGCTGCATGATAGGGCGCGTGAAACGCTTCAAGCCGCGCTGCGATATCGGTCGCGGTCGGCGCCTCGCCGTCCTTCCAGATCGGCTTGCTGTCGAAATCCGTCTCCGGCACCAGTCCGGTGGTGTTCTGGCCTGGATAGAGGCTGACGCCTTCCGGATCGCGGTTGGCGTCGATCACGTAGCGGTGGAAGGTGGCCTTCACCGTGGTCACGTCGGCAAGCAGCCCGTCATAGAGCCGGTCGACATGCCAGTCGGTATCGGCGAGCAGGCGGCCATTGTCGTTGAGCCGGGCCTCAATATCCGGCGGAACATGCGTACCCGTGTGCGGCAAGCCGAGGATGACGGGCGATATGCCCTTTTTGACGATGACGGGGTCGGTCATGGGAAAGTATTCCTCTGTCTGAATTTATGGCAATCGTCGCCTACCCTCATCCGGCCTTCGGCCACCTTCTCCCCAGGGGGAGAAGGGGAAAACTGAGTGGCATTGCCTGTCTGCATTCTCCAGCGCCGGTTGCTTGCTCCCCCTCGCCCCGCGGGGGAGAGGGTGGCGCGCATGCGCCGGGTGAGGGGCGGAGATGGAACAGGGAAAAGCCTCACGCCGCGATCTCCGGCAGCACCCCCGCCCCGACCGCGTCGATCAGCACGCCGTCATGCACCGCATTTGCCGCCTTTTCCAGATCGCCGGCCATATAGCGGTCTTCCTCAAGCGCGGGAACGAGCCTGCGCAACGCGGCGATCGCCCTTTGCAACGCGGGGCTGGTCGCGAGCGGCGCGCGCAGTTCCACGCCCTGCGCACCGCAGAGCGCCTCTATGCCGATGATATGGCTGAGGTTCTCGGTCATCGCCAGAAGCCGGCGCGCGCCATGGCAGGCCATCGACACATGGTCTTCCTGATTGGCGGATGTCGGGGTCGAATCGACCGAGGCTGGATGGGACATCTGCTTGTTCTCGCTCATCAGCGCCGCCGATGTCACCTCGGCGATCATCAGGCCGGAATTGAGCCCCGGCTTTCTCGACAGGAAGGCCGGCAGGCCGAAGGAGAGCGCCGGGTCCACCAGCAGCGCGATCCGCCGCTGCGCGATCGCGCCGATCTCGCAGACGGCGAGCGCGATCTGGTCGGCGGCAAACGCCACCGGCTCGGCATGGAAATTGCCGCCGGACACGACGCTGTCGTCGGACAGCACCAGCGGATTGTCGGTGGCGGCATTGGCCTCGATTTCAAGCGTGCGTCCGGCCTGGCGCAGGAGATCGAGGCAGGCGCCTTCGACCTGCGGCTGGCAGCGGATGCAGTAAGGGTCCTGCACCCGTTCGTCGCCCTCGATATGGGAGACGCGGATCTCGGAACCTTCGAGAAGCGCGCGGAGGCTTGCGGCCGCATCGATCTGGCCCTGATGGCCGCGCAGAGTATGGATATCGGGATGAAACGGCGCCGGTGAGCCCATCGCCGCGTCGGTGGACAGCGCGCCGGTGACCAGTGCCGTCTGGGCGCAACGGAAGGCGCGGAACAGGCCGGCGAGCGCCAACGCCGTGGAAACCTGCGTGCCATTGATCAGCGCCAATCCCTCCTTGGCGGCAAGCCGCACCGGCGCAAGACCGGCCTTTTCAAGCGCAGCACCTCCGGAAAGCCGCTCGCCCTCGAAAACCGCCTCGCCCTCGCCCATCATCACGGCTGCCATATGAGCAAGCGGCGCAAGGTCGCCGGAGGCGCCGACCGAGCCCTTTTCGGGAATGACCGGCGTGACGCGCTTTTCCAGCATCCCCTCGATCAGGCGCACGAGTTGCAGCCGCACGCCGGACGCGCCCCGGCCGAGCGAGATCAGCTTCAGCGCCATGATCAGCCGGACGATGCTGTCATCGAGCGGCGCGCCGACGCCGCAGCAATGTGACAGGATCAGGTTGCGCTGCAGGGTCGCGGTATCGGCGGCATCGATCTTGATCGAGGCGAGCTTTCCGAAGCCGGTATTGATGCCATAGACCGGCGCATTGCCGGCGGCGATCTGGGCAATACGAGCAGCGGCCTTTTCGATGGCGGCGTCGCATGACGGGTCCAGTCGCACGGGCGTATCACTGCGATAGATGCCTTCCAGCGTCGCGAGCGTGACGCTGCCGGGCTTCAGGACGATAGTCACAGGTTCACCTCCTGCCCCTGAATATAGAGCGATCTCAGCGGATTGAAGCCGATGCGATAGACCAGTTCGGCCGGATCGGACACGTCCCAGAGCGCCATGTCGGCGGACTTGCCAACCTCAAGCGTTCCGGTTTCCGCGAGAAGGCCGAGCGCGCGGGCAGCGTTCGCCGTGACGCCTGTGAGGCATTCGGCGACGGTGAGACCGAACAGGGTCGCGCCCATGTTCATGGTCAGAAGCAGCGATGTCAGCGGCGAGGTGCCGGGGTTGCAGTCGCTCGCAAGCGCGATGGCGACGCCATGCGCGCGTAGCGCGGCAACCGGCGGGACCTGCCTTTCCCGCAACGTGTAGTAAGCGCCGGGAAGCAGCACGCCGACCGTGCCGGCTTTCGCCATCGCCGCCACGCCGTCCTCGTCGAGATATTCGATGTGATCGGCAGAGAGCGCACCAAAGGCGGCGGCCATCTTCGCGCCGCCGAGATTGGAGAGCTGCTCGGCATGGAGCTTCACCGGCAGGCCGAGGCTCGCGGAGCGCGCAAACAGCGGCCGCAACTCGTCGGGTGAAAACGCAATGCCCTCGCTGAAGCCGTCTACCGCATCGACCAGACCCTCAGCATGGGCGACCTCGAGGCCCGCAATCGCGACCTCCGCGATATAGGCAGCGTTGCGACCCTTGTATTCGGGCGGCGTGGTGTGGGCGGCAAGCCAGGTGGTCACGATCCGCACTGGACGCCGTGCTGCAAGCCTGCGGGCGGCGCGCAGCATCTTCATTTCGGCATCGATGTTGAGGCCGTAGCCGGACTTGATCTCGATGGTCGCAACGCCTTCGGCGATCAGTGCATCCAGGCGCGGAAGTGCTGCCTCGACCAGTTCGTCCTCGGTGAGCGCATTGGTGGCCGTCACGGTCGAGACGATGCCGCCGCCGGCGCGCGCGATCTCCTCGTAGGACGCGCCTTCGAGCCGCATTCCGAATTCCTTCGCCCGGCTGCCGCCATAGACGATGTGGGTGTGGCAATCGATCAGTGCCGGAGTGATCAGGCGGCCGCCGCAATCGATCGCCTCAAGGCCGGAAAAGCGGGCGGGCAGGCCGGATGCCGGACCGACATAGGCGATCCGACCCTGATCAACAGCAAGCACGCCCTCGCTCGCCACGGCGTCCCCCGCCATGGTCGCGATCAGCGCATTGTTGAAAAGCGATGGCATTGCTTTCCCCCTTATTGTCTTGTTTGGTTATTATGTATATACATAATGAAGCAACGAGCAAGCATAAAAACGGGGCTGCTGCATGACTTCCCATATTTTCGCCGACCGTATCCTGACGCCCGCGGGCTGGCGCGCGAATGCGCGCATCGCGCTCGACGGCGGCCGCATCGCCGGCCTCGCCTTCGATGCGAGCCCCGAGGCCGGCGACGAGCGCCATGCCATCATCGTGCCGGCCGTCGCCAATGTGCACAGCCATGCGTTCCAGCGCGCGATGGCCGGCCTTGCAGAGCGGCGCGGCCCCGCGAGCGACAATTTCTGGAGCTGGCGCGAGGTGATGTACCGTTTCACCTTCGCGCTCGAGCCCGACGAGGCCGAGGCGATCGCGGCCCAGCTATACGTGGAAATGCTGGAGGCCGGCTTTGCCCGCGTCGGCGAATTCCACTATCTCCACAACGACAGGGACGGCAGCCACTACGCAAACATCGGCGAGATGGCGGAACGGATCGCGGCGGCGGCCAGCGAAACCGGAATCGGCCTGACGCTGTTGCCGGTATTCTACGCCCATTCCAATTTCGGCGGCCTTGCCCCGAATGATGGCCAGCGCCGCTTCATCCACAATCTCGACGGTTTCGCCCGGCTGATGGAGGCCTCGCGGGCGATCGTCAGCGGACTGGACCACGCCGTGCTCGGCGTCGCCCCCCATTCGCTGCGTGCCGTTACCCCCGAAGAACTTGCCGCCGTCAGCGCCCTGGCCGACGGCCCCGTCCACATGCATATCGCCGAGCAGGTGAAGGAAGTGGATGATTGCCGCGACTGGAGCGGCAGGCGGCCGGTCGAATGGCTCCTCGAAAACACCGGCGTCGACGCCCGCTGGTGCCTGATCCACGCCACCCACATGACCGACGCCGACGCCGACGGGCTTGCGAAATCCGGCGCGGTCGCGGGGCTCTGCCCGGTCACCGAGGCCAATCTCGGCGACGGTATCTTCCCGGCAAGCCGGTTCCTCGATGCCGGCGGCGCCTTCGGCGTCGGCTCGGATTCCAACGTACAGATCGGGCTTTCGGACGAATTGCGCCAGCTCGAATATGCCCAGCGCCTCGGGGAGCGGGCCCGCAACGTGATCGCAAGCCCCGGCGGCACCACCGGCCGTCGCCTGTTCGACGGCGCGCTCGCGGGCGGAGCGCAGGCGATGGGCATCAAGGCCGGCATTGCCGAGGGCCTGCCGGCGAGCTTCTTCTCGCTCGACGGTTCCACAGCGCCCTGGCTCGCCGAAGACCAGGCCCTCGACGGCTTCATCTTCGCCGGCCAGTTGAAACCCGACTGCGTCTGGGTCAACGGCATCAAACAGGTCGAAGGCGGCCGACACGTCAAGCGCACGGCGATCGAGACGCGGTTCCGCAAGACAATGACGGCGCTGATGGCGCGGAGCGGCTGAAGCGGTCAAGAAAAGCGTTCGGTGAACGGCCTTGCAGCCAGCTTCCACATGAGACTTGCGGGCAACCTACAATCTCTCCCCTTGAGGGAGAGATGCCCCGACAGGGGCAGAGAGGGGTGAACCCTTTCAGAGAGCACTGCACCTGCGGCTTATGCCCCTTACCCCTCTCTGTCGCTTTCGCGACATCTCCCCCTCAAGGGGGGAGATTAAAGCTGCATTGCACGGGACCCAACGACCTCCGCCGAAACAGGAAAGACCGCCGGCCCCGGCCACCATCTCACTTCGCGTCCGGCCAGGCCGTCGGATCGGTATCGAGATCCGGGAACTTCTTCGGATCGAAGATCGGCCGTTTGATCCCGGCGGCAAGCTGGTCGCGGAAATCGTTGATCAGCCGGAGCGCGATCGGGAACAGCATCATCAGCGCCAGAAGGTTGACGACCGCAAGAATGCCCATCATCGGGTCGGAGAAGTTGAACACCGATGTCGCGCCGGGGGCGACCGCGCCGATGAAGACAATTGCGATGATGACAATCCTGAGGATCTGCAGCGCGCTCGGCCTGTCGGTCATGAAATCGAGCGCGTTCTCGCCGAGATAGTAGTTGTAGATGATCGACGAGAACGAGAACAGGAAGATCGCCGCCGTCAGATAATACTGCGCCCAGTTGCCGAGGTGATCGACAATGCTCTGCTGCGTCAGGATCACGCCGTCGACGCCCTTCTGCCCCGGCTGATAGACATCGCCGAGCAGAATGATGAACGCCGTGCACGAGCAGATGATCATCGTGTCGATGAACACCGAAAAGCTCTGCGTGATGCCCTGGCTCACCGGATGGCGGACATAGGCGGTGGCGGCGACATTGGGTGCCGACCCGAGACCCGCCTCGTTGGAAAACAGCCCGCGCCTGAGCCCGTTGGAAACCGCAGCCCCGATGCCGCCGGCCACCGCTTCGCGGATGCCGACCGCATTGGCGACGATATCCCACAGCACGGCCGGAACGGCGGTGATATTGATGAGGATGATCACCAGCGCCATGCCGATATAGCCGAGGGCCATGATCGGAATGATGACATCGGACACCTTGGCGATCCGATGAATGCCGCCGAACACGATGAAGCCTGTCGCCGCCGCCAGCACGACGCCCGTGACATAGCGCGGTATGCCGAGACTGTCGGCCGCCGCGCCCGCCACGGTGTTGCCCTGGAATGCATTGAAGCCGATCGCGAAGGCCGCGATCAGGCAGACCGCGTAGATGATCGCCAGCCAGCGATAGTTCGCGCCAAGACCGTAGATGATGGCGGAGGCGGGGCCGCCGCGATAATCGCCATTCGGTTCGGTGCGCTTGTAGGCCTGGGCAAGCGTCGCCTCGACCAGGCTCGAACACATGCCGACAAGGGCAATCGCCCACATCCAGAACACCGCGCCCGGCCCGCCGGCCGTGATCGCCACCGCCACGCCGGCGATATTGCCGCCGCCGACGCGCCCGCCGACCGAAACGAACAGCGCCTCGCGGGCGCTGATCTTGGAGGGGTCGCCATCCTCATCGCCCCACAACACGCCGAACATGCGCTTGAAGAACCGGAACTGCACGAAGCCGCTCGCAACCGTGAAGAACACGCCGAGCACAACCAGGAACGGCACCAGTGCCCAGCCCCAGGTCAGATCGTTGATATAGTTGAAGATCGTATCGAAAAACTGCACTGCCAGTCCCCTTTTGTCGCAAATGCATGATTGCGCGCGAACGCATCGATGCTCCAGGGTCCCCACCCGAACGGACCTGCATGGCCCGCTGTTTTTGATTTGCTTGGAGGAAAGCGTATGCGCGAACGCGCCACGGGGCAAGCAGGTTCTGCCGCGTCATTGGCCGAAGCAACGCGGCGCGCAAAGCGCCGCGTCGCGACATAGCGGCTCAGCGCCAGCCAAGGCCCGGCGCGACATGTTTCAGGATCGCCTCGATGACATGCGCGTTGTAGGCGACGCCAAGCTGGTTCGGCACGGTGAGCAGCAGCGTATCGGCCTCGGCGATCGCCTCGTCGCCCTTCAATTGCTCGATCAGCCGGTCCGGCTCGGCGGCATAGGAACGGCCGAACACCGCGCGGGTCTGTTCATCGATATAGCCGATCGAATCCTGCTCGTTGCCGCCCCGGCCGAAATAGGCCCGGTCCATGTCGTTGGTGAGCGCGAAAATCGAACGGCTGACCGAAACGCGCGGCGTCCAGTCGTGGCCGGCCTCTTTCCAGGCGGCGCGGTAGGCGCGGATCTGATCGGCCTGCTGCTTGTGAAGCGGCTCGCCGGTCTCGTCGAATTTCAGCGTCGAACTCTGCAGGTTCATGCCGAGCGCGGCCGCCCATCGCGCGGTCGCATTGGTCGCCGAACCCCACCAGATGCGTTGTCGAAGCCCTTCGGAATGGGGTTCGAGCCGCAGCAGGCCGGGCGGGTTGGGAAACATCGGGCGCGGATTGGGTTCGGCAAAGCCCCTGCCTTCAAGCTGGTCGAGGAACACCTCGGTGTGACGGCGCGCCATGGCGGCATCGTCTTCCCCTTCGCCGGGCTGATAGCCGAAATGGCGCCAGCCCTCGATCACCTGTTCGGGCGAGCCGCGCGAAATGCCGAGTTGCAGCCTTCCGCCCGAAATCAGATCGGCAGAGCCCGCATCCTCCACCATGTAAAGCGGGTTTTCGTAGCGCATGTCGATGACGCCGGTCCCGATCTCGATCCGGTTCGTCCTGGCGCCGATGGCGGCCAGAAGCGGAAACGGCGAGGACAATTGCCGGGCGAAGTGATGCACCCGGAAATAGGCCCCGTCGGCCCCCAGTTCCTCGGCGGCGACCGCAAGGTCGATCGACTGCGACAGCACGTCGGCGGCGGAGCGGGTCGCCGATTGCGGCGACGGCGTCCAGTGTCCAAAGGACAAAAATCCTATTTTCTTCATGTTATGCATACCTCCGGCATAGTCATGCCTCTGTTTCCCGGGCTGGCCCTGTTTTCCGATAGATGCCGTTCGCGCCCCGCAAGGGCAATGGGTCGTTCGATGAACACAGCGTTTTCGGCAGACCCGGCCAAAACGCAAAACGACCCGCCATCGGGCGGGTCGTCGCATATCCAGAAAACATTCCGCCAGATCGCCCGGCCTGAAGCGCGCGGTCGCGGACAAGACCGGTCATGCCGGGACGGCAGTGGCCGGAGAGGCCTATTTCGCGGCGACCTTCCTGGCCCGGCTCTTCTTCGGCTTTTCTTCCGGAGCGGACGCTTCGCGCTCAATGCGCAGGCGGCGCAAACGCTCCGTCTTGGTGAGAATCCGCGTTGCCTCTTCGGCAATGATCTCGCGCGCCACCTTGTCGGTGGTCGCCAGCTTGTCCGTGGCCGAAACCCGGCCAGGCTTGAAAAACTGATCTTTTGTCGCAGTCATGGCAGTCTCCCTGATCGGACGCCGTGCCGGCCCTGAAGGGGGTCCGCCTTTCACGGAAAAGCGGTCCCACTCTGTCTCTTTGGTTTTCATGCGCGTCCGGGCGGAAAACCGGTATCCACATTTCGTGGACGCGCCTTAGCTCTTCTTGCGCGCGGCAGGAAGAAGACCTTCGCGCTGCATCTGCTTTCTTTTCAGCTTGCGCAGACGACGAACCGCCTCGCCTGCCTCGCGATTGCGCTTTTCCGAAGGCTTCTCGTAAGATCGCCGCGCCCGCATCTCGCGAAAGATGCCCTCACGCTGCATTTTCTTCTTCAGGACGCGAAGCGCCTGATCGACATTATTATCTCTTACCAGTACCTGCAAGAAAACCTCCTTGATTGCGTTACGTTTCTTCCACGTTCCCGGCCATGCAGCGCCGGAGCGCGCACGAGCGGCAACGTGAAAACAAAAAGGCCGGGATTACCCCGACCTCTTCCCAGTCACTGCCAGTACATCCGTGGTCAGCGACAGCGAATGACAATTATCTGCAACTTGAAATAAGGTGGTGTCCACCGTTGCCCCGCACCGGTTGCCAGTACATCCGTGGTCAACCGGGAAGCAGTAAGATCAAGCAGCCTGAAGATTGTCGGCCGCGCTCTTTCCAGAGCGGTTGTCGCGAACGACTTCATAGCTCAATTTCTGACCGTCATTGAGCGACTGCATACCCGCACGCTCAACAGCAGAAATATGAACGAAAACGTCCGTGCTGCCATCATCGGGCTGGATAAAGCCAAAACCCTTGGCGGCATTGAACCATTTCACTGTTCCGGTCGACATGATGATATCCTTTCAATTGGTTTTTATTTCGCGATGATTCGCGAATGAGATCGATTTTGAAAGGATATCGGTGGGAGCTTGCCGCCCCCGGACAACGTCACAAGCAATGGTCGATGACCACTCATATAGGCCGCTGCACCGCCGATTGCAACGGTCGGGGGCAAATTAAACCAGCCGTCGCAGCCAGAGCGGGATACCGATAACGTGCTTCGCGAGGGAGCATACCACACGAAACGGACGCCTGACAGTCGCCCGGAGGCTCTCAAGAAGCAGCGAGACAGGCGCTGCCGCCCTTACGTCTTCAGGGCGTCGATGTCAGCAAAATAGAGTCCAGCGCCTGCGGGTATTGCTTCGAAAGGCGGGAAAAGTTCAATCATTCGAGCCACCTTTGCCAAGATGTAAAAAACAACCGATTATTGTGCCTGCACCGATTTTCGGTTATCGCCGGGGCGGGAGTGCGCAGATACAGGCCTTATTACATGAGAATTCCATCTCCAGCCGCGTTTTTATCGGAACGGCCCCGTCGACTGGGCCGCAGCCGATGGGTGCGCTACGGGCTGGCGGGCGGTATTCTGCTGGCCGTGGCCGTCTATCACCTCGTGCCCACAATCGTCTCGCCCGTATCCATGCGCGGTGCGCTGGAAGAAGCGCTTTCGGGATGGCTCGGAGCACAGGCGTCGATTGCGGGCGCACCGGAAATTTCCTACTGGCCCCGCCCCCGGGTCACCGCGCATGGCGCCGCAGTCGCCCGCCCGGACGGCGGCGGTCTGCTGGTGTACGGAAACGCGGCGGAACTCACAGCCGATTTCGGCATTTTCGGCGCGCTTTCGGGCAATCCCGCGTTCTCCGATCTGACGCTCGACAAGGCCGTTGTCGTACTGGAAGATGCCGGCGCTCCGGGCGCTGCGCCGGCGAACAGGCTGGCCACGGCGGTCGCGGCCATTCAGGATGGCCAGGCCGACGCGATTAATGGCAAGGGCCCGGGAGAGCTGCGGCTTTCAAACAGCACCATCGCCATTGCCGGCGACGGCGATCCGCGGATCGTGAAAGCCGTCACCGGAAAGCTGGACTGGGAAGAATTGGATGGCGCCGCCCGTTTCACAGGATCGGCCGAGATCGGAGGCGAGCCAACCGAGATCTCGCTCAGGACCGCCAAGCCGGCCACACTGCTTGCCGGCGGTTCCTCGACGGTCGACCTCACTCTCGCCAATGCCCTTGCCTCGGTGAGCTATCAGGGCTCCGCATCGGGCAGAATGCCCTACGTCCTGAACGGAAGCTTTTCCCTTTCGACCGCCGACCTGCAGAATTTGCTGACGACGCTCGGCGTCGAGACCCGGTTCCTGAGCACGGTCGGTCAGGCATCGCTGAAAGGCCAGGTCGCGCGCAGCGGGTCATCGCTGCGGTTCTCGCCTGTGGAACTGGCAATCGGCGACGCCAGGGGCAGCGGCGCTCTCGATATCGAGTTGCAGACGCCCGAGGAGCCGGCCAGGATTTCCGCGACCATGGCGTTCACGGATATCGCGCTGTTCGATGCCCAGTCCTCGCTGCCCTCATGGATCGACACCATGGCGGATGGTTCGGATGACGAGACCGGCCAGCCGCTCTCCGATCTCGATCTGCGGGTCTCGGCCGGCACCGTGCGGCTTGCCGACATCACCTTGTCGGACGTGGCCGCCAGCATCATCCGCACCAGCGAGCAGACCAGTTTCGATATCGCCGACAGCAGGCTCGATAATGGCACATTGTACGGCCATGTCGCCGTTCGCAACGAAGGCACCGCCAAGGTCCGGCTGAATGCGGAGAATGTCAGGTCTGGCCCGCTTTTCCGTCAGCTCGGCTTTGCCGTGCCGCTGGAAAGCAACGCGCTCGACCTCGAATTGATCTACCAGGCGGCATTGCCGCTGCAACGAGACGCCAAGGACGGCCTTTCGGGCAGTTTCCGCTTTTCCGCCGGCCAGGGCCAGTTGACCTGGCTTGATCTCAACGCGATCCTGGAAACCGCCGCCAACAGCAACGCCTTCGCGTTCTCGCCGCTGAAACAGGCGCCCTATGCGTTCCGGTCGATCAAAGGTCGCGGCACGCTCGATGGCACGATGCTGACCCTTGAGGGCGTCACCATCGAATCCGAGAACAGGCAGGTCACGATCGACGGCCGGATCGACACAGCCTCCGGACAGCTGGAGGCCAACCTGACGGCGATCCCGAAGAACGGCACGTCGCTGTCGCTCGATATCAGCGGAAATGCGCTGGCCGCCTTTGCCCGGGTCACGGAAATGCCGCCAAAGCCTGTTTCCGAGTAGACCGACAGCCCTTGCCCTGCAACGGCACGCGATCTCACGCGTCCGATTCCGAGCGCCTGCCGGCGTAAAGCTGCGCCCGCGCCTTCATGAACCTGTAAAGCCGGTCGGCGACCTGGCGGATTTCGCGCTGGCGGCGATCATCGTCATGCAACACGAGCCACTGATCATGGGCGAGCGCATCGATCACCGGCCCGGCGCGCACCAGGCGCGGGTTGGTATCGCCGATGAAACACGGCAGAACGGCAATGCCGGCGCCCGCCTCGACCAGATCGAGCATGGAGCGCGGCCGGCTTACCGACATGATGATGGCGTTGGCGTGATGCGTATGGGGCCAGAGCAGATAGCCGGAAATCGCCTCCTCGCGGGTGACCGCGATCCATTGCTCGGCGACCGCGGCCGGCGCGTTCTTGGCCCTGAAAGCCGCGTAGGCGACCGGGCAGACGCGCCGGGCGGCAAGATTGGTCTCTTCCGGCCTGAACGAGCGGATACCGATATGGTTTTCACGGTGGGCAAGGCTCGCGCGTTGTTCGCCGACGAGGAACTGGAGGCGAACGGGATCGCCGGGCGACCGGATTTCACTGATGTGCTGGCTGACCAGAAAGGCATTCCAGGTGCCGATCGCCAGGCGCACCAGCGTCGGGGCCGCCGTCTCGCCGCGCCAGTCCTCGACCCGGCGCAGCCTGCCTTCCGCGTCCTTCAGCATCGCATGCAGGGTTTCGCCGTCCGGCGTCAGGCTGTAGCCGCGCGGGCTGCGCCGGAACAGGGTCCTGCCGAGCCGTTGCTCGAGATCGAGCATGTGCCTGCCGACGGTGGCCGGACTGAGCGCGCTTTCTTCCGCAGCACCCGACAGCCCGCCATGACGGACGACCAGCAGGAACAACTGATAATGAGACCATGGAGCATTTTTCATGCATGAAAAATAGGCCTCATTTCACGCGATATCAAACGATAATTTTTGCGCTTAATAGAGGTGATGGCTCACGACAAAGGAGACATCGCCAATGCCCCGACCGCCCAAAATCATCGACGTCGTCAACTGGCGCGACATGCCCGAGGACGACTATTACCGCGCCCACGCCAATCCGCTCCCGAGACCCTGGTATTGGCTGGTTGCGTTCGCGCAGCGGTGCGCTGCCGCCTTTCGCCTCATAAAGCGTCGCCGGCAGCGACGCCCGAGGCCCATGCCCACTGGAAATTGTAACCGCCAAGCCAGCCGGTAACGTCGACGCATTCGCCGATGAAATAAAGCCCCGGCACGGCGCGCGCTTCCATTGTGGCCGAAGACAGCGCGCTGGTGTCGATGCCGCCGAGCGTCACCTCGGCGGTGCGGTAGCCCTCGGTGCCCGCGGGCTTGACCCGCCAGTCCTGAACGGCCCGGGCAAGGGCTTCGAGCGCCTTGTCCGCCGTGTCGGCCAAAGGTCCGGCGGGGCCGCGTTTCTCCGCAAGATACTGCGCCAGCCGCTTGGGCAGATGAGCGGAAAGCGCGGTGGCAGCGCTTTGCCGGCCATTGTCGCGCTTGGCCTTGATGAGTTCGGCCGCAAGGTCGATGGCGGGCAGCATGCGCACCGCGATTTCCTGTCCCGGTTTCCAGAAGGATGAAATCTGCAGGATTGCGGGCCCGGACAGCCCGCGATGGGTGATCAGCATCGCCTCGCGAAACGCGGTCTTGCCGCAGCCGATCTCGGTTTCGACCCCGATGCCCGACAGTGGCTGCAATTCCGCCTGCAACTGCGGATCCAGCGTGAACGGCACCAGGCCGGGCCGCGGCTCGACCATCGCAATGGCGAAGCTTGCGGCGACATCATAGGCAAACCCGGTGGCGCCCATTTTCGGGATCGACTTGCCGCCGGTGGCGATCACCAGAGCGGCGGATGACGCCTTTTCGCCATTCAGCCGCATCACGAACCGGTCTCCGATGCGGGAGATCTCGCTGGCAGCGGTTTCAAGCGCGACCGTGACGCCGCCGCGCGCGCATTCCGCCATCAGCATGGCGATGATCTCGCGCGCCGAGCCGTCGCAGAACAGTTGGCCCAGCGTCTTTTCGTGCCAGGCGATGCCGTGGCTCTCGACGAGATCGATAAAATCGCGCGGGGTGTAGCGCGCCAGTGCGGATTTGGCGAAATGCGGGTTTTCGGAGATGTAGTTGCGCGGGCCGGCATGGATATTGGTGAAATTGCAGCGGCCGCCGCCGGAGATGCGGATCTTCTCGCCGGGCTTGGCCGCATGGTCGATCAGCAGCACCCTGCGGCCGCGTTTGCCGGCGCGCGCGGCGCACATCAGCCCGGCAGCTCCGGCCCCCACGATAATGACATCATATTCTTTCATTCGCCTGTTATCCCCAAGGCGGCGTCCGGTTCCGGCGCAGAAACTCAACTTGCCCCCTCGCCAACGCGTCACGGGTGTTTATGATACAGAAAACCGCAATGACAACCGGCGAGAAAAATGTCAGCCAAGAAAATGTCCATGAAAGCCGCAAGCAGATCCCCAGGCAACAGAGCCAAACGGGCGAAGAAGCCGACCGTGCTGTCTTCGCCTGCATCCGCGCGCGGCGTCGCCGACTGGAAGGATGCCGCCCGCTGGCTGAAGGCGCGCGGCATCGAGGATATCGAATGCATCACGCCCGATATTGCCGGCGTGCCGCGCGGCAAGATGATGCCGACATCGAAGTTTACGTCCAACACCTCGCTTGCCCTTCCCTCCGCGCTCTACCGCCACACGATTTCGGGCGACTATCCGGATGAAAGCGGCAGCTTCCGCTATGAGCCGCGCGACAATGACCTCAAGCTCGTGCCCGATCTGTCGACGCTGACGACGGTTCCCTGGGAAAGCGACCCGACCGCGCAGGTGATCTGCGACGTCGTCGGCTCCGATGGCGCGGAGGTGCCCTACGCCCCGCGCAACGTACTGAAACGGGTCATCGAGCTCTACGAAAAAAAGGGATGGCGCCCGGTGGTCGCGCCCGAGATCGAATTCTATCTCGTGGCCAAGAATGACGATCCCGACCTGCCGCTGACGCCGCCCGTCGGCCGTTCCGGACGCCCGATCGTGGCCGGCCAGGCCTATTCGATCGCCGGCATCAACGAGTTCGACGAGCTGATCGACGATATCTATCACTTCTGCGAGGCGCAGGGCCTTGAGATCGACACCCTGATCCACGAGGAGGGGCCGGCCCAGCTCGAGATCAATCTCCGCCATGGCGATCCGCTGGAGCTTGCCGACCAGGTGTTCTATTTCAAGCGCACAATCCGAGAAGCGGCCACCAAGCACGGCACGTTTGCGACCTTCATGGCCAAGCCGATGCAGGGCCAGCCGGGCTCGGCCATGCATATCCATCAGTCGCTGATCGATATCGAGACCGGCCGCAACGTGTTTTCGCTGGAAAACGGCGAGCCCTCGCCCGAATTCTTCCACTTCATCGGCGGCATGCAGAAATACGTGCCGTCAACGCTGGTGATGATGGCGCCCTATGTGAATTCCTACCGCCGGCTGACGCCGGACATGGCCTGCCCGGTCAACACCGCCTGGGGCTACGACAACCGCACCACCGCGTTCCGCATCCCGGTTTCCGACCCGGATTCGCGGCGGGTCGAAAACCGGCTGCCGAGCTCCGACGCCAATCCCTACCTCGCGCTTGCGGCCTCGCTCGCCTGCGGCTATCTCGGCATCGAGAACCTTGCCGATCCCTCCGCGCCGACGGCCGATACCGCCAATGAGGGCATTGTCGATCTACCGCGGGGCCTGTTGGAGGCGCTGGCGCTGCTCGAGGCCGAAACGGCGCTCGTCCCGGTGCTTTCCCACGAATTCATCGACCTTTACGCCGGGATCAAGCGCGGCGAATTCGAAACCTTCATGGAGGTGATCAGCCCCTGGGAACGGGAATACCTGCTCCTGCACGTGTAACAGTAAACGATTTTTGATGACGGAGACGATGGCGAATGAAATGGCAAAGCCCGATTGCGCCGGGGATGTCCTGGTATCAGGCAACGCTCGCCGAGCGGCCGACCTATCCCCAGCTTGACGGCTCGACGAGCGCGGATGTCATCGTCGTCGGCGGCGGCTTTACCGGCCTTCAGGCGGCCTATCAACTGGCGGCCGACGGCGTCGACGTGGTGCTGATCGACGCCGCCCGGTTCGGCGACGGCGCATCGGGGCGCAATGGCGGCCAGCTCGGAACCGGCCAGCACTGGTGGCCGGAGGACATGGAACACAAGCTCGGCAAGGCCCGATCGCTGGCCTTTTTCCGCATGGCCGAGGATGCCAAGTCCCACCTGCTGGATTTCGCCCGCGCCCAGAAGATCAATATCGATTTCACCCCCGGCCAGCTCTCCGTCGCGCATAAACGCGGCAAGGAGTACGCCTACCGCAGCCACGCCGAGGTGCTGGCGGAACGCTACGACTACCCGCATCTGTCCTTCATGGGCCGGCAGGAGACGGCGGAGCGGCTTGGCTCCAGCCATTATCACTGCGGCCTGCGCGATATCGGCACCGGCCATATCCATCCGCTGAAACTTCTGGTCGGCACCGCGAGCGCTGCGGCAAAGGCCGGCGCGCGCCTGTTCGAAATGACCAAGGCCCTCAATATCGACCGCGCCGACGGCAGGATCGCGGTGGAGACCGACCGCGGAACGATTACCGCCGATCGCGCCCTGATCGCCTGCAACGGCTACATCAAGGAGCACCTGGAACCGAAAACGGCGGCGAAGATCATGCCGATCCGCTCCTTCATCGCCGCAACCACCCGGATCCCGAAGGCGCTAAAGATTTTGCCCGGCGGCGAATCGGTCGATGACAGCCGGTTTGTGGTGCGCTACTTTCGCAAGGCACCGACCGGAGAATTGCTGTTCGGCGGGCGCGAGGTCTATTCCGCCGATGATCCGAAAAACGTTGCCAGACATCTCCACCGCCAGATCATGCAGGTCTATCCGCAACTGGCCAGCGTCGACATCACTCATGCCTGGGGCGGGTCGGTGGGCATTACCCTGCCGCGCCGGCCGCTGGTGCACGACATCATGCCGGGCGTCACCTCGATCGGCGGGTTCTCGGGCCACGGCGTCATGCTGTCGAATTACTGCGGCAAGCTTTATGCCGACGAGATCGCGGGACGCTCGCAGGATCTCGGGCTTTACCGCGACCTCGAAATCCCCTCATTCCCGGGCGGCGAGCGGCTGCGCAGGCCACTGCTGTTCCTGGCGCTCACATGGTTCGCGCTGCGCGACCTGATCTAGTTGATTTGTTTTTCCGCGCTTGCGGACCGGTAACCACCTTTGCTCTGAAAGCGCTCCAGTACCGAGACCACCCCGATGAAAGACGATCGCACCCTTCCGCCTTCCTCCGTTTTTTTTCGAAATCGGACTGGCATTTTTAAATCGATTTGATAAAACACCGCCAACCAGCTGACGATTGAGAGGACTGACAATGAGCAGTCAAATGATCCCCGTTGAACCCTTCGACTATGTTGTCTTCGGCGCAACCGGAGACCTGACGGAACGCAAGCTCCTCCCCGCGCTCTACCACCGCCAGATTGCGGGTCAGTTCACCGACCCGACGCGCATCATCGGCGCCTCGCGCTCCGAACTGACCTCCGAACAGTTCCGCGAGCACGCCGCCAAGGCGCTGAAGGAACACCTGAAGGAAGGCGAGTACGACAAGGACGAGGTCGCGAAGTTCCTCTCCCGGATCGAATACGTGCCCGTCGACGCGACCACCAACAAGGGCTGGGACGCGCTGAAGAAATTGCTGGAGCCGGGCAAGGACCGTGTGCGCGCGTTCTACATGGCGGTCGCCCCCTCGATCTTCGGTCCGATCTGCGACGGCATTCGCGACCACAAGCTGATCACCAAACAGACCCGCATCGTCGTTGAAAAACCGCTCGGGCGCGACCTCGCCTCCGCGCTGGAACTCAACAACATGATTGCCAAGACCTTCCACGAGGAACAGGTCTTCCGCATCGACCACTATCTCGGCAAGGAGACGGTGCAGAACCTGATGGCGCTGCGCTTCGCGAATGCGCTCTACGCGCCGCTCTGGAACGCCAACCATATCGACCATGTGCAGATTACCGTCGGCGAAGAGGTCGGGCTTGAGGGCCGGGCCGGCTATTACGACAAGTCCGGGGCGCTGCGCGACATGGTGCAGAACCACATCCTCAACGTGCTCTGCATGGTGGCGATGGAGACGCCCTATTCGATGGAGGCGGAAGCCGTCCGCGACGAGAAGCTCAAGGTGCTGCGCTCGCTGAAGCCGATCACCGAGGAAAACGCCAGCGCATTGACCGTTCGCGGGCAATATCGCGCCGGCGCGTCCAAGGGCGGGGCCGTCAGGGGCTATCTCGAAGAACTCGAAGGCGAGTCGGACACCGAGACCTTCGTCGCCATCAAGGCCGAGGTTGAAAACTGGCGCTGGGCCGGCGTGCCGTTCTACATCCGCACCGGCAAGCGGCTCGCCACCCGGCTTTCGGAAATCGTCATCACCTTCAAGGAAATCCCGCATTCGATCTTCGGCGACCATGCCGGCCGGATCGCGGCCAACCAGCTCGTGCTGCGCCTGCAGCCGGACGAGGGCGTGAAGCAGTGGCTGATGATCAAGGATCCCGGTCCCGGCGGCATGCGGCTGCGCCAGGTCGCACTCGACATGAGCTTCGCCCAGGCCTTCGACGTGCGCAACCCGGATGCCTATGAGCGCCTCCTGCTCGACGTCGTGCGCGCCAACCAGACGCTGTTCATGCGCCGCGACGAGGTCGAGGCGGCATGGCGCTGGTGCGACCCGATCCTCAAGGCCTGGGAGGAGACCAACCAGCCGGTTCACGGCTATACCGCCGGCACCTGGGGCCCGAGCAAGGCGATCGCGCTGATCGAGCGCGATGGCCGCACCTGGCACGAGCCGCTGTGAGGGCGAGCGACATGACGCAGACAATGCACACATTCGAAAACGGCGCCGATCTGGCCGTGGCCCTGTCCGCGGCCGTTGCCGGCAAGCTTGCGGCGGCGATCGCCGACAAGGGCATGGCCGCGCTCGCCGTTTCCGGCGGTTCGACGCCCAAGGCCTTCTTCCGCGCGCTGTCATCGGCGCCGATCGACTGGGAGAAGGTGACCATTACCCTGGTCGACGAGCGGTTCGTGCCGGAGGACAATCCGCGCTCGAACCATCTTCTGGTGAAGGAAAACCTGTTGATCGGCCCCGCCGCCAGCGCCCGGTTCATTCCGCTCTACCAGAAGGTGGAAACCGCCGAGGAGGCGGCCGATATCGTGACCAACAAGGTGTCGGCGGCAAGCCTGCCCTTCGATGTCGCGGTGCTGGGCATGGGAACCGATGGCCATACGGCCTCGTTCTTCCCCGGAGGCGACACGCTTGAAAAGGCGCTCGACAAGGCAACGCCCGCAGGCGTGATGGCAATTCATGCCGAAGGCGCCGGCGAAGCGCGGCTGACCTTCACCTTCTCCAGCCTCGAAAATGCGGGCCTGCTGGTGCTCCATATCGAAGGCGAGGCCAAGAAGGACGTTCTGAACAAGGCGCTGGACGGCGACGACGAAGCGGAAATGCCCATCCGCGCCGTTCTGACCCGCGCCTCATCACAAGTGGAAATATACTGGGCGCCCTGACACATTCTGCCGGGCGCCTTCCGCCAAGCACAGGAAAAGCCCATGACCGCCGATCCCCGTATTGCAGAAATCACCGCCCGCATCGTCGAGCGGTCCAGACCGACCCGTGAAGCCTATCTCGATCGCGTCTCCCAGGCGATCGCGAAGGGCGTCCATCGCTCCGTGCTGTCCTGCGGCAATCTCGCCCATGGCTTCGCGGTCTGTTCCCCCGCCGAGAAGGTCGCGCTTTCGGGCGATACCGTACCCAATCTCGGCATCATCACCTCCTATAACGACATGCTGTCGGCCCATCAGCCGTTCGAAACCTTTCCGGCGCTGATCCGCGAGGCCGCGCATGAGGTCGGCGGCGTGGCGCAGGTTGCCGGCGGCGTGCCGGCGATGTGCGACGGCGTCACCCAGGGCCAGCCCGGCATGGAATTGTCGCTGTTTTCGCGCGACCTGATCGCGATGGCGGCCGCTGTCGGCCTGTCGCACAACATGTTCGACGCCGCCGTCTATCTCGGCGTCTGCGACAAGATCGTGCCCGGCCTGACGATTGCGGCACTCACCTTCGGCCATCTGCCGACGATCTTCATTCCGGCCGGACCGATGACCACCGGCCAGGGCAATGACGAGAAATCGCATATCCGCCAGCTCTATGCCGAGGGCAAGGTCGGGCGCAAGGAACTGCTGGAATCTGAATCGAAATCCTATCACGGGCCCGGCACCTGCACCTTCTACGGCACCGCCAACTCCAACCAGATGCTGATGGAGATGATGGGCCTGCACATGCCCGGCGCCTCGTTCATCAACCCCAACACGCCGCTGCGCGACGCGCTGACCAAGGAGGCGGTGAAACGCGCCTTTGCGATCACCGTCGAGGGCAACGAATTCACGCCCGTCGGCCAGATGATCGACGAGCGCTCGATCGTCAACGGCGTCGTCGGCCTGCATGCGACCGGCGGCTCCACCAACCATACCATGCACCTGGTGGCGATGGCGCGGGCCGGCGGCATCCATCTTACGTGGCAGGATATTTCCGACCTCTCCGATATCGTGCCGCTGCTTGCCCGCGTCTATCCGAACGGGCTTGCCGACGTGAATCATTTCCACGCCGCCGGCGGCATGGGCTATCTGATCCGCCAATTGCTGAATGCCGGCTATCTGCACGACGATGTCCGCACCGTGTTCGGCGAAGGCATGGAAGCCTATGCGATCGACATCCGGCTCAACGACGACGGCACCGTTTACCGCGAGCCGATCGGCGACGGGCCGAGCGCCGACCCCAAGGTGCTGACCACCCATGACAAGCCGTTCCAGCCCAATGGCGGCCTGAAAATGCTTGCCGGCAATGTCGGCAAGGCCGTCATCAAGATTTCCGCCGTCAAGCCCGAACGCCGGGTCATCGAAGCCCCGGCGATCGTGTTCCACGATCAGCAGGCGCTTCAGGACGCCTTCAAGGCCGGCGACCTCAACCGCGATTTCATCGCGGTGGTCCCCTTCCAGGGCCCGAAATCGAACGGCATGCCGGAACTTCACCGCCTCACCCCGCCGCTCGGCGTGCTGCAGGACCGCGGCTACAAGGTGGCGCTTGTCACCGATGGGCGCATGTCCGGCGCATCCGGCAAGGTGCCGGCCGCCATTCACGTGACCCCGGAAGCAAAGGACGGCGGCCCGATCGCGAAAATCCGCACCGGAGACCGGATGCGGCTCGATGCGGAGGCCGGGACGCTGGAAGTGCTGGTGCCCGCCGAGGAATTCGATGCCCGGCCGGCCGTCGAGGCCGATCTCTCCGGCAATGATTTCGGCATGGGCCGCGAGTTGTTCGCCCCGTTCCGCCATCATGTCGGCACCGCCGATCACGGCGCCAGCGTGTTTTTCGGGTAATCGTTAAGGCTGTTCTCAATACGTGAATGGCTGCCTCAATTCGTGCGCCTTGCTGCCACGAAATAAACATATGCCACCAATAATCGTCAGGCCGGGAAACAAATCCGGGGCCTTATTCGTTTGTAGGTCAAGGGGTCAATCGGACAGGGGAAACTGTCACATTCCAGCAACAGCTCCCAACGAAGTTTGCGGAATGTGCAAAGTTCATTTGATCGATTGATTATATTGCCTATCTGAACGCTAGGTGAAACACATTGAAGGAGTACAAGTAATGAAAAAGATTCTTCTCGCTTCGGCCGCTCTGATCGCCATGGGCGTATCCGCAAAGGCAGCTGACGTGGTCATGACCCCGGCGGCTGAGCCTTATGTCGCCCCGCAGGTCATTCCGCAGACCTTCAGCTGGACCGGCTTCTATCTCGGTGGCACCGCTGGCTACGACTGGGCGAGCGCCAACCTGCACTACAACGGCGTTGCAGGCAGCGGCGACGACTTCAACGGCGGCAAGCTCGGCGGCTTCGCCGGCTACAACTACCAGTTCGACAACAACGTCGTTGTCGGTGTTGAAGGTGAGCTCGACTATAACTGGAACGAGCAGAGCTATAATGTAGGCCTGCCCTACACCGTCAAGGCCGGTTCCGATTGGGAAGGCTCCGTTCGCGCACGTCTGGGTTATGCATTCGACAACGCCCTGATCTACGCAACCGGCGGCTGGGCGATTGCCAACGGCTATCTTAAGGCCGACGGCCTCGAGCAGGACCAGGCCTTCAACGGCTGGACCGTTGGCGCAGGTATCGATTATGCCCTCAGCCACAACGTCTTCGCCGGTCTGGAATACCGCTACACCGACTTCGGCAAGAAGGACTTTGACGGCGCTCTGACCGGCTTTGAAGCCAAGGACTACACGTCCAACCGCGTCATGGCCCGCGTCGGCTACAAGTTCTGATCTTTCGAACGGCGGTTCTCCCCCTCCGCCGTTCGTTCTCCGCTGCTCCCCCCCTCCCGCGGCGGAGAACATGGAAAAGCCCGCCGGCAATTGCCAGGCGGGCTTTTTTTGCGTCAATGCGACCGGAAATCAGCGATAGAGGTAGCTGTGGCCGCTTTCGTCGAACAGGTGCAGTTTTCCCGGATCGGCGACAAAGCGCATCACGTCGCCGGCCTTGCCCTTGTGGATGCCGGGTAGCTTCACGATGATCGGGTCCTCGTCGATCAGATCGCCCTCGATATAGATCAGCGTCACTTCGCCCAGCGCCTCGATGATCGCGATCTTGCCTTCGAACAGGAAGTCCTCACCCTCCGCCGCTTCATTCACATCCTCGGGGCGCACCCCGAAACTTGCCTTCTTGCCGAGATCCTTCTCGGGCGTCTTGATCGGTACTTCGAAACGCTTGCCGTCGTTGAGTTCGACCTCCGTGGTCTCGCCCGCGCGGGTGATCTTCACCGGCATGATGTTCATCGCCGGCGAGCCGATGAACTGGGCGACGAACAGGTTCGACGGCCGTTCGTAAAGATCGAGCGGCGCGCCAACCTGCTCGATATACCCGCCCGAAAGCACAACGATACGGTCCGCCAGCGTCATCGCCTCGACCTGGTCGTGGGTCACGTAGATCATCGTGGTATCGGGCATCTTTTCGTTGAGCTTGGCGATCTCGATACGGGTCGCGACGCGAAGGGCTGCATCGAGGTTCGACAGCGGTTCGTCGAACAGGAATACCTTCGGATCGCGGCAGATGGCGCGGCCGATCGCCACGCGCTGACGCTGTCCGCCCGAAAGCGCCTTCGGCAGGCGATCGAGATAGGGCGTGATCTGCAGCATGTCGGCCGCGGCCCGCACGCGCCGATCGATCTCTTCCTTGCTCTCCTTGGCGATGCGCATGCCGAACGCCATGTTGTCGTATACCGACATGTGCGGATAGAGCGCATAGGTCTGGAACACCATGGCGATGCCGCGCTTGGACGGCGGGACCTGGTTGACCACCTGGCCGTCAATGGAGATATCTCCGCCGGAAATTTCCTCCAGCCCGGCGATCATCCTGAGCAGCGTGGACTTGCCGCATCCGGAAGGACCGACGAACACGACGAATTCGCCCGGCTCGATTTCCAGGTCGATCTTGTGAAGTACCCGGACGTTGCCATAGGATTTCTTGACGTCCTTGAGTGTAACACCAGTCATTACCGCCCCTTTCCCTAAGCGCCGTTGCGGGCGAAATAGCCGCCCCAGGCAGGAAGTTTTATTGTATTGCCCTCAGCCTCGAACGAGAAGCCGGTTCGTTCGGCCCCGAGCGTCTGCCATGCGCCATCCGGCAGTCGCGTCGTCACCGGCGCGTCCGAGATATTGAAAACGCAAAGCACGCTCGCGCCGTCAAGGTGACGCGTGAAAATCAGCAAGCCATCGCTGTCGGCCTCGTGAAACGCGATCCCGCCTCTTGCCAGCGCCGGCAGGCCTTTGCGCAGCGCGAGGAAGCGCCGGTAATGCTCAAGCACCGATCCGTCCTCGCCCTGCTGGACATCGACCGCCTTCATCACATGATCGGGCGAGACCGGCAGCCAGGTTTTTTCGGCCGTCGAGAATCCGGCATTGGCCGCGCCCGCCTGCCAGACCATCGGCGTACGGCAGCCGTCGCGGCCCTTGAATTCCGGCCAGAACTCGATGCCGTAAGGATCCTGAAGGTCCTCGAACGCGATATCGGCCTCGCTCAGGCCCAGTTCCTCGCCCTCATAGAGGCAGATCGAGCCCTTGAGCGTCATCAGCAGCGAGGCCAGCATTTTTGCATAGGCCTCTCTGTCCTCGATACCGGCGCCCCAGCGGCTGATATGGCGCACCACGTCATGGTTGGAAAACGCCCAGCAGGCCCAGCCCTCGGGCGCGGCGGCATCGAACGCATTGATCGAGTTCACGACATGGCGCGGCGTCACCGGCTGCGGCGCCAGGAATTCGAAGGCGTAGCACATCTGCATCTTGTCGCCGCCGGAGGTGTATTCGCCGACGATTTCGAGCCCGCGCTGGCTGTCGCCAACCTCGCCGACGGCGGCAACGGCCGGATATTCCTCCATCACCGCCCTGAGCCGCTTCAGGAAGGCCAGATTTTCCGGGCGGCTCTTGTCGTAGAGATGTTCCTGATAGTTGTAGGGGTTGACCGCCGGCGCCGTCTGGTCGTTGCGAAGCGCGGGCGCGAGCGCCGGATTATCGCGTAGGTCCTGATCATGGAAGTAGAAATTGATGGTGTCGAGGCGGAAGCCGTCAACCCCGCGATCGAGCCAGAACCGGGCGACGTCGAGCAGCGCGTCCTGCACATCCATGTTGTGGAAGTTGAGGTCCGGCTGCGACACCAGAAAATTGTGCATGTAATATTGCAGGCGGCGGGAATCCCACTGCCACGATGAGCCGCCAAAGATCGACAGCCAGTTGTTGGGCGGCGAGCCGTCCGGCCTGGCATCAGCCCAGACATACCAGTCGGCCCTCTGATTGTCGCGGCTCGACCGGCTCTCCACGAACCAGGGATGCTGATCCGAGGTATGGGACAGCACCAGATCGATCATGATCTTCAGGCCGAGGTCGTGGGCCTTTTCGATCATCGCATCGAAATCGGCCAGCGTGCCGAACATCGGATCGATGTCCTTGTAGTTCGACACGTCATAGCCGAAATCCTTCATCGGCGAGGTGAAGAATGGCGAGATCCAGACCGCGTCGGCGCCCAGGCCGGCGATGTAATCCAGCCGGTCGGCAATGCCGCGGATATCGCCGATGCCATCGCCGTTGGAATCCTGAAACGAGCGCGGATAGACCTGGTAGATGACGGCGCCGCGCCACCAGTCCTTGTCGATGACTTTGATATTGGTATCGTTCATTTTCTTGTCTTTTCTTGTCATTTTAGCAGTCCGGGTTCGCAGCCCGGGCGGCCTCAACCGCCCTTGACCGAGCCCGCCAGCAGGCCGCGCACCAGATAGCGCTGCAATGTGAAGAACACGGCGAGCGGAACCAGTATCGAGATGAAGGCCGAGGCGGTCAGGATTTCCCAGTTGCCGCCGCGCGAGCCGAGCAGTTCGCGCAACCGTGCGGTCAGCACGATGGTCTGTTCGCTGTTGCCGAGGAACACGGTCGCCACCAGCAGATCGTTCCAGGTCCACAGGAACTGGAAGATCGCGAACGAGGCCAGCGCCGGATAGGACAGCGGCAGGATGATCTTGTTGAAGATCATGAAGTCGTTGGCGCCGTCGACGCGGGCAGACTCCATGATTTCCCGTGGCAGGCCGGCAATGTAATTGCGGAGCAGATAGATCGCCAGCGGCAGGCCGAAGCCCATATGCGCCAGCCATATCCCGACATAGGTTTTTGAGGGCACACCGAATATATCGCCGATCCAGTTATACATCTTCAGAAGCGGGATCAGCGACATCTGCAGCGGCACCACCAGCAGCCCGACAATGACGGCGAGCAGCAGGTTTCGGAACGGGAACTTCATCCACGACAGCGCATAGGCCGCATAGGCCGCCACCAGCACGGGGATGATCGTCGAGGGGATCGCGACCGTCAGCGAGTTCAGGAACGAGCGTCCGATGCCTTCGGAGGTCAAGACGTTGCGATAGTTTTCGAGCGTGAAACGCGGCGGAATTTCGGCGGTGACGAAGACGCGCTCGCCGCGCCTGCCGAAGGGCTCCTCGGAGGTCATCCGGAATTCGCCGTCGGCCTCCACCGTGATTTCCTTGCCGTCGCCCATGTCGACGGTCTGTCCGGCCTCGAACTCCTCGGGTCTCAGCGAGGTCGTGCCGAAGCGGGAAACCTCGCCGCCCGCCCCGTCCAGCGCGTTGCCGGTGATCACATAGAGGCCGTCCTCCTCGGTCTGCCCCTCCGCGCCCGACGCGCGATAAATCAGGTTCTGCGTGGAGGTCGACAGCGAGGTCCACCAGCCGGAGGCGACGATCTGGTCCTTGTCGCGCAGCGATGTGATCAGCAGACCGAAGGTCGGGATGGTCCACAGGATCACCAGCAGCAGCACGGTGATGTGGGAGAACCAGACCAGCGGGGATTTCTTGTGCGAGTGCATCTACCGGCCCTCCATCTCTTTGCGCGAATTCCGGATGTTCCAGACCATGATCGGGATCACCAGAACCATGATCACGATGGCGATCGTGGCGCCGCGGCCGAAATCGCCGCCGCCCCTGAACATCCAGTCGAACATGAGATTGGCGAGCACCTGGGTATCCCACTGCCCGTTGGTCATCGCCAGCACGATATCGAAAATCTTCAATACGATGATGGTGATCGTGGTCCAGACCACGGCAATGGTGTTGTATATCTGCGGAACCATGATCTTGAAAAATATCTGCAACCCGTTGGCGCCGTCGATCACGGCGGCCTCGATGGTTTCCTCGGGAATGCCGCGCAGCGCCGCCGACAGCAGCACCATGGCAAACCCGGTCTGGATCCACAGAAGGATGATCATCAGGAAGAAGTTGTTCCAGAACGGCATGGCGATCCACACATGCGGCTCGCCGCCCATCGAAACGATGATCGCGTTGAGGATGCCGATCTGGTCGGCGCCGTCGCCGCGATAATCATAGACGAATTTCCAGATCACCGAGGCGCCGACAAACGAGATCGCCATCGGCATGAAGATCATCATCTTGGCAAACGAGCCCCACCAGATGCGGTCGGTCAGCCAGGCGATGACGAGCCCGAAGAAGGTCGAAAGCGCCGGCACGAACAGCAGCCAGAGCATGTTGTTGAACATCGATTCGCGAAACTCGGAATCGTTGAACATCCAGACATAGTTGGCGGCCCCGACATAGGTGTCGCCCGAAGGGCCGTGCACCGAATACCAGAGCGAGGCGAAAACCGGATAGACCAGATAGATCCCGAGCGACAACAGCGCCGGCAGCAGGAACAGCCAGGGGCGGATCATGCCGGAGATGCGCAGATTGCGCACCCCGTCCGCCGGGTCCTTCGTCTGGGACGGAAAGATGATGTCGAGCAACTTGTTGGTGCCGTAGAAATAGATCACGGCGGCGGCCACGCCGATGACGACGGCCAGCAAGGCTTTGATGATTTGTTCCACGCCTCTCACTCCCCGTAGCGGTTCTGCAACGGCTTGTCGCCGCGCCGCTCAGCTTATTGTCGGGTCAGCCCGGCGCCGCGGCGCCGCGTTCCCTCTTGTTTTGCCGCGCGCAGCGGGCGGAAACCGTTGACCGCTCTTACTCGACGCGCATTGGCAGAAGTCTGACGTATCGGCCGCCATCTGACAACCACGCAGGCTTCAGACAGGGCGACCGGGCCGTAAACGGCCCGGTCAATTATTGCAGATCCGTCTGGACTGGCGACCGTTACTTGATCGAGTCCCAGGTGTTCTGGATGTTGGTGGCCGCTGCTTCCGCAGACTGGCCGCCGACAAAGTCGACCATGCCGGTCCAGAAAGCGCCCGCGCCGATCTTGCCCGGCATCAGGTCGGAACCGTCGAAGCGGAAGGTTGTCGCTTCCGTCAGGATTTCGCCCTGGCCGCGCAGCGCGTCATTGGCATAGGCTTCCGGATTGACGCCCGTGAACGGGGTCAGGAAGCCGGACTGGGCCATCCACACTTCATGCGCGATCGGGGTTTCCAGGAACTCGATGAAGGCCTGTGCCGCGGGGCTGTCCTTGGTGATGCCGAACAGCGTGCCGGCGCCGAGAACCGGCTTGCCGAGGTCTTCGCCTTCATAGGCCGGGAAGTAGAAGAAGTCCGCATCCAGCCCAAGCTCGGTGCCTTCCGGGAAGAAGGACGGAATGAACGAGGCCATGTGGTGCATGTAGCACTTCGGCGGCGACGAGAACAGACCCTTGGGGCTGTCGCGGAAGTCGGTGGACGCCACAGCGGCGGCCCCGCCATCGACGAACTTGTCGTTCTTGGCGAACCAGCCGAATTCGTCGATCGCATTGACGATGCGCGGATCGTTGAACGGAATTTCGTTGGTCACCCACTGGTCGTATATTTCCGGCGGTTGCGTGCGCAGAACCATATCCTCGACCCAGTCGGTCGCCGGCCAGCCGGTGGCGCCGCCGGAACCAAGACCGATGCACCAAGGCGTGCCGCCATCGGCGACGATCTGCTCGGTCAGCGCCTTCAGCTCTTCCATGGTCTGCGGAACTTCATAGCCGGCATCGTCGAAATTGTCCGGCACATACCAGACCAGGGACTTAAGGTCGGCCTTGTAGGGGAATACGTAGAGCGCCTTCTCGCCGTCCTTGCCGGTATAGCTCGACAGGTCGACCCAGGAGCCGCCCGCCGCGTAGTTTTCGGAGAGGAACTCGCCGACAGATGCCGGAAGCTTGGTCAGCAGGCCCTTGGCGGCGAGATCGGCGGCGAGACCCGGCTGCGGAAATACCGCGATGTTCGGCGGGCTGCCGGCCTGGGTGTCGATCACGATCTGCTGTTCGAAAGAATCGGAGCCGGAATATTCGACATTGGCGCCGGTCGCCTCTTCGAAATAGGCAAGCACGCTTTCGACAAGGTCTTTGTCCGGGCCGAGCCAGGGGCCGAAGATCGTCAGCGTCTGGCCCGAAATGTCACCGTGGCTTTCGGAAAACTGGTTGTAGCTGTCCCAGTTGAAGCGGGAATCCTCGCCAACGGGGAATTTAAGGTCGGCGGCATTGGCAGCGCCGGCAAAAAGCGCCAGCGTGGCGACGCCGGTGAGAAGAGCTCTGTTCATGTGATTTACCTCCCATCACATACGGCCCTGTCACGGGCCTTGGTTGTCATTCGGCACTTTATCCAAAGCGCTTTGACACCTTCGAACATTTCTCGCGCAGGGGTCAGGAGTCAACCCCCCGCATCGAAAACAGGCGATTTTTTGGAGAATTTGTCGCATAATAAATAAATTTTGTGACGACGGCTTGAAAATTGTCAGGCTAGGCGCTTTGATGAAATCCAAGTTTTACCCAAAACGCTTTGAGGAGAGCGGAAGGGAAAGTGGAGGTGAGAAGTTGCAACTGCATCAAGCATTTGCAATGAAGCTCGGCGCCGTCGGACCGTACCTGGTCAAGAGAGGATTGAAAAAACCCTCAAACGACGCGCCTCGCGCCCAGGCACGGGGATTTCATCTGGGCTCATCGCGAAAACGGCCCTGAGCATGCGGGAGGATGAATGTGAACCTGAAGCAATTGTCGGCCCGGCTCGGCCTTTCCCCGACCACGGTCAGCCGGGCCCTGAACGGCTATCCGGAGGTCAATGCGGTGACGCGGGAGCGTGTCCTGAAGGCCGCGCGCGAAACCGGATACCGCCCGAACCGGACCGCCCAGCGGCTGGCGACCGGCAAGGCCGGCTCGATCGGCCTGTTGATGCCGATCGGCGACCAGGTGATTTCCGATCTGCATTTCGGCGAATTCCTCAACGGGCTGGGTGAAAAGGCCCAGACCGAGGATTTTCACCTCGTGGTCATGCCATCCGACCCGGCCGACGAAGTGACCGCGCTCAGAAGCCTTGCCACCAGCGGCTATGTCGACGGGCTGTGCCTCGCCTATATCCGCGAGAACGACCAGCGCATCGACCTGATGGAGTCCTTCGGCCTGCCTTTCATCGTCCATGGCCGCTTCTTCGACGCGCCGCATGCCTATCCCTCGCTCGACGTCGACAACGAGGCCGCGTTCTACGATGCGACCCGGCTCCTGCTGCAGCTTGGTCACCGCCGCATAGGCCTGATCAATGGCGACGAGAATTTCGGCTTTGCGATAAGGCGACGCGAAGGCGTCGCAAAGGCCTGCCGCGAAGCCGGGCTCTCGCTGGAGCCACGCTTTCACGTCTCCACCCAGATGACGGAGGCCGACGGCCAGCGGGCCGCCGAGCGGTTTCTCGCGCTCCCCGAAACGCCGAGCGCGATCGTGTGCTCCAGCATGATCCAGGCGCTCGGCATCGTCCGCGCGATCGCGGCAGCCGGCCTGACGCTCGGAGACGACATCTCGCTGATTTCCTATGACGATGTCTTGCCGCTGCTGCGGCCCGAACTCTTCAGCGTGCCGCTGACGACCACGCGCTCATCGCTGCGCACCGCCGGCAAGCGGGTCGCCGAACGGCTGATCAACCGCATAAACGGCACGGAGACGGACAATTTCGCCGAGTTGTGGCGACCGGAACTGGTGGTGCGGTCCTCGACCGGACGGGCGCCGGATTGAGGCAAAAGGCTTGCGCGAAGGAGCGGCTCAGAACTGGCGCAACCAGGCATTCAGGCTGGAAAACCCCTCAGGGTTGATTGCATAGAACCGCTTTGTGCCGACAGGCGTCACCCGCACCAGCTTGCTGTCGAGCAGAGCCTTCAGATGCTGCGAAACCGCAGGCCTGCTTATGGGAAGGCCCTCCGACAGTTCGGTAACCGTTTTGGGCTCGCGACGAAGCGCCATCAGAAGATGGCGCCGGTTGGGATCCGCGATTGCGACGAAGGGGTCAAACGTGCTCATCGCGGCACATTACGTCAAAGTCAGCTAACCGACAAGTCGTTCATTGCGCAAAACAGCCGAATTAAAACCGGGCGGCGTCAAAATACTCGACAACCGTCTGGGTATTTTTTGTATTTTTATTAGACCCAACTAAAACGCTCGGCGATTCTGACAAAACCTGACTGTTATCACCCGGTTTATTCGCTGTAATGCTACCGGTAACTTGCTGAAGCGCTACGTTTACCTCCCCGGGACGCTCGCCTTTTTGCGGAGAGTCCGGAGCGCTGGCATTGATGCGGGCAGCCGTCGGTTTGAAAAGCGTACGGAAATCATTGTCGTCATTATAGGCGAGTTCGGTGGTCTCGCCCATCTCCGCAAGCTTGCGGGCAAGCTCGCTGCGGGCCTGGCTTCTCGGCGGCTCATCAACCACCACGGCAGGCGCAGGGGGTTCGGCGGCAGCAAGCGCGGGCCGGGGCACAGGAACATCGTTCACGCCGATCGCCGCCCCGCCGGTTTCGGCGTAGGCAAGACGCGGACTTGGCACCGGCACCGCGCCATCGAACAGGCCAAAGCGATCGTCGTTGAATGTCCTATCATCCGATTGGAGGGCGGCGACCTCCATCGCGGGCTCGGCCGTTACAGGATCGGCGGCCTCCGACACCAGGATATCGGCAACGGACACGCCCTCTTCGGTCCCGAGGGCGGACGGCCGCGTTTGCGGCAGCGGAATATTGGCGGCAAGAGCCATCGCCGGATCGGCAGCGGTTTCGGCCCCGGTGACCGCGGTAGCTGTCGGTGTCGGCGTCGGATCGACCAGCGCTGTCGCGAGCGGGGTACCAAGTCCGGCCTCACCGACACTCGGTCTGCTGAGCGGCAGAGGAATATCGAGATTGTCGAAGGTCACCGCCGCCGTCAGGATATCGACAGGGCGCTGCGCGGGTTCGGCATCACGCTGCTGTGGTGCGGCCTGCTGTGGTGCGGCCTGCTGTGGTGCGGCCTGCTGCGGCGCTGCCTGCTGTCTTGCCGGTCGGCTCGGCGTCGGCGCGCTGTCGCCCTTCTTGCCGAACAGCATGGACAGGAGGTTCGGACGTTCGTCCTCATCCCCGTCATCCGCGCTTGCGACCTGGATCGGCTCGGAGCCGGCGACGGCGCCCTTGGCCTTGTATTCGGCCAGCGCCTCGTTATAGCCCGGCAGCGGCTTGCCATCGGCGGGCAGATGCAGGGTGTGGCCTTCCGGGAACAGCGCCACGAGCTGGCTGCGGTTCATGCGCGGCCATGCGCGCACGCTCGCCACATCGAGATGCACGAAGGGCGAACCGGATTTCGGATAATAGCCGACCCCGCCGCGCTGCAATTTCATGGCGGTCGCGCGCAATTTGGCAAGCGGTACGCCGGGAATGAAGAAATCCATCGCCTTGCCCAGCATATGCTGGGATTTCTGGGCGACACCGGAACTGTTCGCGCGCAGCATCGCATTGGTTTCGGGCGATCGGTATGCGGAAACAACATTGATGTAGTCGGTCGCGCCGACCCGCTGATAGACTTCCCAGACCAGGTCGAACAGGCGGGGATCCATGTTGGTCGGCTCCTTGCGGCGCCAGTCGCGCAGGAACCAGTTGAGCTGCTCGAGCCCCTTCTTGTCGTAGCGGCCATTGCGCTTGAAGGTGATCTCGGCTTTTTCGCCGGTATGGATGTAATAGATCTTGAGCGTCCGGGTTTCCGCGCGCGCTTCCTCGCCGCCGAAGAAGCACAACGCCGCCGCCAGTACGGCCAGTACCGCAAATGTCCGCCGCAAAAACGCGCGATATGGACGGATTGTCAAACCGGACTCTCCCTGGATTCTTCTGAACGTCGCGAAGGGCTCCCCCGAGCGCTATTCACATGCCGACATAAGAGATTAAGCCCTCTTTTCTGAAGGCGCAATGCGGCGCAAACGAGGCGATATTCCGACACAAATTCAGGTCGCCATCTTATAGGCAACATTCCGTTAATTTCCAAGTACCGTCATATCCGGTTAAGCTTTCATAAGGGTTAACCCATTGCGGCAGATCAATTACACCGAACGCTTCAGGCCGTTTTCCACCTCTCCCGACTGACCCGCGCGCGCTATCAAGACCCGGGCGGAAATTCCGGCGTTGCGGGCGGCGGGCGCGATCCATATGTTGTTGCGGCATACACGTCATGAAAGGCAGACCCCGATGTTCAATCCCCGTTTCTCCTCTCTTCCCGTCGATGGCGCCCCCGGCCGGGCGGAAGAACCGGAACTTGGCGCACTGCCCGAATGGGAGCTGTCGCATCTCTATCCAAGCGCGACCTCATCCGAATTTGCCGGCGATTTCGATGACGCCGCCAGAAAGGCGCGCGTTTTCTGTGAACGCTGGAAGGGGAAACTGGCAGACGCCGCAACCAAGTCCGGCGATGACGGGCTTGGCGCTGCGACCGAGGCCTATGAGGCAATCGGCGAAACGCTCGGCAGGCTCGGCTCGTTTGCCGGCCTTTCCTATTATGCCAATGCCGCCGATCCGGCGCTGCGCAAGCTCTACGGCGACACCTCGACCCGCATCACCGAAATCTATGCCGATCTGCTGTTCTTCGAACTCGAACTGAACCGGCTTTCCGAGGAGGCCATCGAAAAGGCGCTTGCGGGCGATCCGCGCTTTGCCCGCTACCAGCCCTGGGTGCTGGATCTCCGAAAGGAAAAGCCGCACCAGCTCGACGACCGGCTCGAACAGCTCTTCATGGAAAAGTCGACCACCGGCAGCCAGGCCTTCAACCGGCTGTTCGACCAGACCATGGACAAGATGCGCTTTACCGTCGATGGCGAGGAGATGCCGCTTGAAAAAGCGCTCAACCTGCTCTCCGACGCCAGGGAACCGGTGCGCCGCAAGGCAGCCGAGGCGCTTGCCGCCACCTTCAAGGACAATCTGGCGACCTTCTCGCTGATCATGAACACGGTTGCCAAGGATACCGAGATCAACAGCCGCTGGCACGCCTTCGAGGACATCGCCGACAGCCGCCACCTTTCCAACCGCGTCGAACGTGAGGTGGTGGATGCGCTGAGCGAGGCGGTGCGCGATGCCTATCCGCGGCTTTCCCATCGCTATTACGCGATGAAGGCGAAATGGCTCGGCATGGACCAGATGAATTACTGGGACCGCAACGCGCCGCTGCCCGATACCGCCGAACGCGTGATCGCGTGGGAGGAGGCGCGCGATACCGTGCTTTCGGCCTATGGCGCGTTCTCGCCGGAAATGGGCGGCATCGCCCGCCGGTTCTTCGATGAAAACTGGATCGACGCGCCGATCCGGCCCGGCAAGCGCACCGGTGCCTTCGCGCACCCGACCGTGCCCTCCGCCCACCCTTACGTGCTGGTCAACTATCTCGGCAAGCCGCGCGACGTGATGACGCTCGCCCACGAACTGGGCCACGGCGTTCATCAGGTGCTGGCCGCCAAGCAGGGCGCGCTGATGTGCTCGACGCCGCTGACGCTCGCGGAGACCGCCTCCGTGTTCGGCGAAATGCTGACCTTCCGCGCCCTGCTTGCAAACACCGAGGACAAGGCGACGCGCAAGGCGATGCTGGCGCAGAAGGTCGAGGACATGATCAACACGGTGGTGCGCCAGATCGCCTTCTACCAGTTCGAGCGCAAGGTCCACACCGCGCGCCGCGAGGGCGAATTGACCGAGGACCAGATCTCCGGGATGTGGATGTCGGTTCAGGGCGAAAGCCTCGGCCCGGCGATCAAGCTCGCCGATGGCTACGAGACCTATTGGAGCTATGTGCCCCACTTCATCCACTCGCCGTTCTATGTCTATGCCTATGCCTTCGGCGACTGCCTGGTGAACTCGCTCTACGCCGTCTACCAGAATGCCGAGAGCGGCTTCCAGGACAAGTATTTCGACATGCTGACCGCCGGCGGCACCAAGCATCACTCCGAACTGCTGAAGCCGTTCGGGCTCGATGCCGCAGACCCCGCCTTCTGGGGCAAGGGCCTGTCGATGATCGAAGGGCTGATCGACGAGCTTGAAGCGCTCGACTGAGATGACGCGCGAACCGCGAGCCATCTTTTCCGACGATCTTTCGGGCCGGATGCTCACGTTTCGCGCGCCCGGGGACGTCATCATCGCCGAAACCGCAGGGGAAGTCATTCCCGCCCTGCGGCGGATGGAGGCACTCCGGGCATCCGGCCACTTTCTGGCGGGCTACATGTCCTACGAGGCGGGCTTTCTGCTCGACCCCGCGCTTGCGGGCTTTGCGCCGGAAAGGCCGGACCTGCCGTTTCTCTGCTTCGGCGTCTTCGACGCGCCGGAGCAGGCCGCTCCGCCGGCGTGCCACCCCGAAGCCGAGTTCCTGACGGATATCCGGCCCGCCTGGGGCTTTGACCACTATCGCCCGCGCTTTGACCGTCTGCATGCCCATCTGATGGCCGGCGATTGTTATCAGGGCAATCTGACCTTTCCGGTCCATGCCCGTTGGAGCGGCGATCCGCTCAAAGCCTTTCACGGGCTCGCCCGGCGACAGCCGGTGCGCTATGCCGCCTATATCGATCTTGCCGGCCCGCGCATCCTGTCGCGCTCGCCGGAACTGTTCTTCCAGACCGACGCTGGCGGCATGATCGAGACCCACCCGATGAAAGGCACCGCCCCGCGCGGCAAAACCACGAACGAGGATGAAGCTATCGTCGCGGCGATGCGCGAGGACGACAAGATGCTGGCCGAAAACTGCATGATCGTCGACCTGCTTCGAAACGATATGTCCAGGATCGCCGAGCCGGGCTCCGTCCATGTTCCGGGACTGTTCGAGATCGAGACCTATCCGACGCTGCATCAGATGGTCAGCAGGGTGCGCGCCAGGCTGCGCCCGGATGCCACGCTCGAGGCGATTTTCAGCGCGCTGTTTCCCTGCGGGTCGATAACCGGCGCGCCGAAGATTTCCGCGATGAAGATCCTGCACGGGCTGGAAAGCGGCCAGCGCGGCGCCTATTGCGGGGCGATCGGCCATATCGCGCCGGACGGCGCGATGCAGTTCAATGTGGCAATCCGTACGCTGACGCTCTACGATGACGGGCGGGCGACTTTCAATGTCGGCGGCGGCATCGTGCTGGATTCGACGGCCGCCGACGAATATGAAGAGGCCCTGCTGAAAGCCCGTTTCGCCGCCTCAACACCCCTTATTGCAGCCGTCTAGTGAGTTTGCCATGATCCTGATTTCCCTCACCTATATCCAGCCGCTCGAAGAGGTGGACAAGCACTTCGACGGTCATATCGCCTGGCTGAGCCGCTATTATGAAACCGGGGTTTTCGTCGCCTCGGGCCGCAAGGTGCCGCGCACCGGCGGCGTGATCATGGCGCGCGGAACGATGGAGGCGGTCGAAGAGATCTGCCGCGAAGACCCGTTCGTCTCGGAAGGCGTCGCCAGCTTCGAATTGACCGAAGTGAATTTCACGCGCACCCTTCCCTCCCTTGAAGGCCTGAAGGATGGCGGCTGAACGGCAAGCCCTGCGGCTGATGCCCTATGGCCGCGCCTACAAGCCGTTCTCGATCGGCCTCTCCGCGCTCGACCCTGACAAATGGCTGGAGCCCGGCGACGATCTCGGACGCTATCTTGCCGAAAAGCAGCGCCTGCTGGCGACCCGTCGCGACGAAATCTTCCGCGCCGACGACGACAGCCTCGATGCCGCCCGCGAGGCGCTGGCGCTGATCGCCGGCCACCTCGAGGCGCGCCATGCCGACATCTACCGCCGTGATGGCAACAACCTGCATTTTCTCGATCATACCGTTGCACTTGACGACCCGTCGGTCCCGCCGCTTTTGACCGCGGGCATGCTGATCGAGGATGATCTGGCGATCCTGATCAATCGCGACGGAAGCTGGCATCTTTCGGCGGGCTTTGTCGCCTTTCCCTCGTCCTGGTCGCTTGCCGAAAAGGCCGGCCGGCCGATGGAGGAAGTGCATGCCGATGTGCCCGGTTTCAATGCGGGCACCCGCAACGCCGCGCTGGTTGCCCGGATTTTCGACAATCTGAAGCCGGGCCTGCCCGCCGAGCGCTTCAACTGGTCGTTCAAGGGCTCCGACGCGCTCGCCATGCCGGTTTCCAAACACCTGCCGGAGGATCCGTTCCGCCCCGTCCGTCCGATCGCGGCCAATTTCATGCGGGTCGAACGCCAGACGCTGACGCGGCTTTCCGGAACGGGCGCTATCCTGTTCACCATCCGCATCTACACCGACCCGGTCGAGGCCATTCAGCGCCGTCCCGAACGCAGGGCGATGGCCGCCGCCATGACCGGGCAACTCGCCGGGCTGAGCGCCGAGGAACGCGCCTACAAGGGCATGCAGGACGCCGATATCGCGGCGCTGATCGCCTGGCTCGACACTCTTTTGCGCTGACGGTCGGCATTGACGGCTGGAACTTGAGCCACAAATCCGCTTTACTTGAGCGCGTTGGTGTGATCTCGCTTCGCGCGGGGGAACAATTATCGCCGCGTCACAATTCCACTTTATAGCGCGTCAGGAAACCTGGTTTCCGTCAGCGCAAAGTCTGGAGATGACGGTCGGGCGCCCGCCAGGCAAACAAGAAGGAAATGGAAATGCAGCAGGAATTCCCGATCCACGCCGAAATCACCGGCCCCATCGTCATGATCGGCTTCGGGTCCATCGGTCGCGGCGCATTGCCGCTGATCGAACGGCATTTCCGTTTCGACAAGTCGCGCATGGTCATCATCGACCCGAACGACGCCCACGCAAATCTCGCCGCCAATCACGGTGTGCGCTTCATCCACGCGGCGGTGACCAGGGACAATTACGAGGAATTGCTGGAGCCCCTGCTCACCGAGGGCGAAGGCCAGGGCTTCTGCGTCAACCTTTCGGTCGACACTTCCTCGCTCGACCTGATGAAGCTCTGCCGTTCGCTCGGCGTGCTCTATATCGACACCGTGATCGAACCCTGGCTCGGCTTCTATTTCGACGAGAGCCACGGCAATGCCGAGCGCACCAATTATGCGCTGCGTGAGACCGTGCGCAAGGAAAAGCACAGGAACCCCGGCGGCACCACCGCCGTTTCCTGCTGCGGCGCCAATCCCGGCATGGTGTCCTGGTTCGTCAAGCAGGCGCTTGTCAATGTCGCCCGCGAGACCGGCGCGAGCTTCGCCGAACCCGCCGCCGATGACCGCGAGGGCTGGGCGGCGCTGATGCAGGAAACCGGCGTCAAGGGCATTCACATTGCCGAACGCGACACCCAGCGCTCGAAATTCCTGCGCCCGCCGAACGTGTTCTGGAACACCTGGTCGGTGGAAGGTTTCGTTGCCGAAGGCATGCAGCCGGCCGAACTCGGCTGGGGCACCCACGAAAAATGGATGCCGAAAAACGCCAGGGAACACAAGAAGGGCTGCAAGGCCGCGATCTATCTGGAACAGCCCGGCGCCAATACCAGGGTCAGAAGCTGGTGCCCGACGCCGGGCCCGCAATACGGCTTCCTCGTCACCCACAACGAGTCGATCTCGATCGCCGATTATTTCACGGTGACCAACGACAAGGACAAGGTGGTCTACCGCCCGACCTGCCATTACGCCTACCACCCCGCCGATGTCGCCGTGCTCTCGCTGGACGAGATGTTCGGCAATGGCGGCACGCCCCAGAAGGAAATGCTCGTTCTCGAGGAAGCCGATATCCTGACCGGTATCGATGAACTCGGCGTGCTGCTCTACGGCCACGACAAGAATGCCTACTGGTACGGTTCGCGGCTTTCGATGGAGGAGACCCGCAATCTGGTGCCCTACCAGAACGCGACCGCGCTGCAGGTGACTTCCGCTGTCATGGCCGGCATGGTCTGGGCGCTCGAAAACCCCGAGGCCGGCATCGTCGAGGCCGACGAGATGGATTACCGCCGCTGCCTCGAAATCCAGATGCCCTATCTCGGCCCGGTCGAGGGTCACTACACCGACTGGACCCCGCTCACCGGCCGCCAGACCTTCTTCGAGGAAAAGAAGGACGAAAAGGACCCGTGGCAGTTCAAGAATATTCTGGTTCAGTTCTGAGAACGCCCCCGCTCACAATCTCCCCCCTTGAGGGGGAGATTGTGAGCGGGGGCGACAGAGAGGGGTATGGGTATAAGCCGCATACGCCGTGCTGCCGGAGAGGGTTCACCCCTCTCTCCCCCTGTCGGGGTATCTCCCCCTCAAGGGGGGAGATCGGTGGCTGCCGGCCCAGCAGGATCAACCAGCGCATCACCCAGACTTCGCCTCAGCCCTTCTGGGACTTCGCGCGTTCGATCGCCTCGACGATCAGCTTCTTGGCCTCGTCGACGCCGTGCCAGCCGAAGATCTTGACCCATTTTCCGGGCTCGAGATCCTTGTAGTGCTCGAAGAAGTGCTCGATCTGCTTGAGCTGGATCTCCGGAATGTCGGTGTAATCCTCGACCTTGTCGAAACGGGCGCTGAGATCGCGCGACGGCACGGCGATGATCTTCTCGTCCTTGCCGGAATTGTCTTCCATCATCATCACGCCGATCGGGCGGACATTGATGACGCAGCCGGGCATCAGCGGGCGGAAATTGCAGATCAGCACGTCGATCGGGTCGCCATCGTCGGAGAGCGTATGCGGAACGAAGCCGTAATTGCCGGGATACATCATCGGCGTATAGAGAAAGCGGTCAACGACGAGAACGCCGGCTTCCTTGTCCATCTCGTATTTGATCGGCTGGCCGCCGATCGGGACTTCGACGATAACATTGATATCGTCGGGCGGGTTCTTGCCGATCGCAATCGCTTCAATACGCATCAGGGTCTCCAGAAAAGGGGAAGAATTTCGCGCCTTGGATAGCCAAATTACCCCGACAAAGCAACCGCGCGAAGACAGTTGCGGCCGTCCGGATGAATCCGCGAAAGAACGGTCATTCCCAGATATAGGAAACCTTGCCGAGCACCTTGCCGCCATGCTCTTCCTCGGCGAAGGCGAAGGGCTTGCCGCCGAGCGCTGTAAAGAAGATGCCGGCGTGATCGAGCGCGTCGAAACACCAGCAGATCGTGCCCTTGCAGCCGAGCGAGGCGAGCAGCCGGCGGGCTTCGGCAAACAGCACCCGGCCGAAGCCAAGCCCCTGATATTCCGGCAGAAGATAGATCTCGTAGATCTCGCCTTCCTGGGGCAGCGCCTTGACGCGATTGAGGCCGACGCTGGCATAGCCGACCGGCTGGCCCTGAACCTCCAGCACCAGCAGCGTCTCCTCGCTGGCGATCGCGCTCTTCCACCAGGCGATATTGCGGCGTGAAATCATATCATGAAGCGCACGGTGAGGAAGGATGCCGGCATAGACCTGATGCCATGCCAGCCAGTGCACCCTTGCGATTTTCTCGGCGTCGGCCGTCTCTGCGGGCCGCACGTCGCTGGATAATATCCTCATCGTCTCCAACCGGCATGTCATTGCGGTTAAGACCCAAGGATAGGACAAACTGAGCCGATTGCCCATCAAAATTAATTTACCACGGACAAACAGCGCGGTTCACCGCCTGGCGGCGTCGGGCTCCGGACGGTGACGAAACGCATCGAGCGTGGCCATGACCATTGTGGCGGGCATGCTCCGTTTCTCGAAAACCGCGGCGATCTCGACCACGCGGCTCTTTTCGCGCAACGTCGATACGGCCGACCCGCTGACGCCCTGAAGCCGGGCCATGTCCTTTGCGGTCGTCACCGGCAGCAAGGCCCCGGCATCGGCAAGCAGAGAACGCGCCAACGCCTCGGAGATCGGCTGGTGATCGGCCAGGGCGACGGCCCGGCGCACCTTGGCTCCAAGGCCTTCGAGCGTTGCGAAAAACTTCTCCGGGTCACCGATGCCGGCATAGGCGAGCACATCCTTGCCGCTGAGGTCATCGCCGCCGGCCACCGGCTTCTGATGCAGCACCTCGACCGGCCGATAGGCGTGGCGGGCAGCACTGCGCACCGCCGCCTCCTCGCCGCCGACGCCGTTCAGGAGCACCGCGTTAACCTTCGAAAGCTGGATCGCCAGCACGGCCCGCAGCGGACCCGCCGGCAGGCACCGGCCATTGCCGAAGCCGCGCCTGGCATCGACCACCGCGACCGCGAAATCGGGCTTCAGCCGCCCGCTCTGCAACCCGTCATCCATGATGATGAAATCGACGCCTGCCTGCTCCAGAAGCGCCGCCGCATCCGCCCGTGCTGGCGAGACCGCGACCGGCGCCAGCCGCGACAGCATCAGCGCCTCGTCGCCGACATCGCGGAAGCTGTGACGCGCCGGATCGACCAGCACCGCCCCATCGACCTTGCCGCCATAGCCGCGCAGCAGAAAGCCCGGCCGCCTGCCGGTTTCGCGCGCTGCCCGCGCCAGCGCCTCGGCCACGGGGGTCTTGCCGGTCCCGCCGACGGTGAAATTGCCAACGCACAGGACCGGCACCCCGGCCCGCGCGCCATCCGCCCGCGCCATCCGGCGACCGGCGATCGCGGCGTAGATCCAGGAGACGGGAAGCAGAAGCAGGCTCAAGGGATGGCCGCGCTTCCACCAGAAGGCCCGTGTCGTTTTCTTCATATCGGGCACAACTCTCTGTCAGACCCCGGAGCATTGCGCTGCGTCAGACGATCTCAGCTGACAGCGCATTACGGCAAAACAAACAGATAGAACGGGCAAGCATGTCCGTAAAGCGCGGATCAACGCCCGACAGCTTAGCTGCGCGCCATGAGACTGGCTAGCCTCCGCACCGCTTCCACGCCTTCAATTCAGCGCCTTGCGCAAATTCTGGTCGGGCAGCCGCTCCGGAACAATCGGCAGGCGTTTCTTTTCGGCCACGGTCTTCGGACGCGCGGAGAACCGGGCTTCGAGAATAAGCGGCGCAAGATAGCGCTCGAGCCCCTTCATGGTGCGGATCAGCGCGCCGCGCATGTCGCGCACCCCGGCATAGCCGGCGGCGATCATGTGCTCGCGCGCGGCCTCGTCACGCAAAAGAAGATCGACCGATTGCAGCAGCGCTTGCGGATCGTCGACGGCGCGCACCGCGCCGCGTTGACGCAACTGACGATAGGTATCGCGGAAATTGTCGACATGCTGACCCGTCAGGATCGCGGTTCCAAGCATGGCGGGTTCCAGCGGGTTCTGGCCGCCGCGTGCCGTCATCGAGCGGCCGACGAAGGCAATATCGGTGAGGCGGAGATAAAGCCCCATATCGCCGATCGTGTCGCCGAGATAGATGTCGGTCGCCTCGTCCGGGCGTTCGCCGAGCGAGCGGCGCTTGACCGAAAGCCCGTCGGCCGAAAACAGCGCGGCCAGCGCATCGCCGCGATCGGGATGACGGGGAACGATGATGGTCAGGAGACCGGGATGGCTTTCCTTGAGCGCGGCATGCACGTCGGCGGCATTTTTTTCCTCGCCGTCAAAGGTCGAGATCGCCGCCCAGACCGGACGCGCGCCGATTTCGGTCTTCAGGGTCTCCAGGACATCATCATCGACGGGCGGCGCGCTGCGGTCAACCTTGAGATTGCCGGTAACCGAGACATGCAGCGCCCCGAGATCGGCAAAGCGCTCGGCATCGAGCTCCGTCTGCGCCATGACCAGCGAGAACCGCGAGAACATCGTGCGGGCAAGCTCACGGCGCTGCATCCAGCGCTCGAACGAGCGATCCGAAATCCGTCCATTGACGACAATCTGCGCGATCTTGCGCTTGGCAAGTTCCGCGATCGTGACCGGCCAGACCTCGGTTTCGACGTTGATCGCAAGGTCCGGACGCCAGTGATCGAGAAAGCGTGTTACCGCTGGCAATGCATCAAGCGGGACATATTGATGGATGATCGTGTCCCCGAAACGTTCCGAGGCCAGTCGCGCGGATGTAACGGTGCCGGTGGTCAGTAGAACGGTGATGCCGAATTCGTGGATATTCTGGACGAGCGACGTGACGGCGAGCGTTTCGCCCACACTTGCCGCGTGTATCCAGACGAGCGGACCTTCCGGTCTTTGCCGGTCGGCGCGGCCGAAGCGCTCACCCAGGCGGCTTCGCTCCTCCTTGCCGCGCCTGACGCGATGATAGAGGATCGGCCGTAACAGCGGATAGCCGAGAATCCCGCCAAGTCGGTAGGTGTTGCGGGCCAACCAAATAGAAATGCCTGATATCATTCCCTTGTCCGTATACCCCGTTCTCGTGCATCGGATCAGCGGCCGCACCCACCACCATTGCGCGAATCATCCTACTTCAGAAAATAACATTTAGGAACAGGAAGAACCATATCCTAAATATTCCACCAAAAGTCTTCAGGCAGACCCGGAACGAAGTTCTTTTCTTTATTCTTATAAAGACTTCGACTGCATGCTTTTAAAGCAACTGCTTAATTTTATACCGTAGAGCAGTTGCAGGAACGCCCAATACGCTTTCGAGGCAAAATCAGTTCCCTATTCTGCGTCCGGATGCGCAAAAAAGACAGTGTTCATGATTCCGTGTTCATGATTCCGGATCGAGAAGCCGGTGCAGATGAACGATGAAATACCGCATATGAGCATTGTCGACTGTCTGCTGCGCCCTGGATTTCCAGGCCGCGTGGGCGCTGGCGTAGTTGGGGTAGATGCCGACAATGTCGAGCGCGTTCAGGTCGGTGAACTTGACGCCCTTCAGGCTTTCGAGTTCCCCACCGAAAACCAGATGCAGGAGTTGCTTGTTTTCAACCGTATCAGCCATTTCAGATCTCTCTTTACTCTGTTCCTCCCGCCACAGCGTGTCCCGGGTTTGGACGCTTTTGTCAAGTCACGGGTCAGATCACGGCCGGCGGCGCGAATTCGGCCATCAGCCTTCCGACCAGCGCCTGATTTCCCGCAAACAGCGTACCGTGACGAAGCGCGCGGCGATTATAGGTCAGCTGCCGTCCCGCGTCATCCACCAGCGCCGCTCCGGCCGAGGCAAGGATGATATCGGCGGCGGCCAGATCCCAGTCATGTGAGTTAGGCCTTACAAGTGTGGCATCAAGACGGCCATCGGCAACCAAAGCCAGCCTGTAGGCAAGCGAGGGAATATGGGCGGCCTTGTTGACCCGCGCGCGAAATGGCGGACTGAAGCCATCGAGCATGGTCGCCGGCAGGCAGAGTTCCAGATTTCCGGCCTCGCCATGGCGCGATGACGCCGCAATCGGCATGCCGTTCTTCAGCGCCGGTCCGCCGAGGCCGGCGGTAAACACCTCGTCGAGCGCCGGGGCGACCAGAACACCCGCGACCGGGCGGCCGCCGCGCACCACCGCGACGCTGACCATCCAGTTCTTCTTGCCCTTGAGGAAACCGCGCGTTCCGTCGATCGGGTCGACGACGAATGTGGCATCCGCATCCAATCTCGCAAAATCATCGCCGCTTTCCTCCGAGAGCCAGCCATAATCCGGCCGCGCCTTGCGCAGCAGGTCCTCCAGGCACTCATTGGCGGCAAAATCGGCGGCGCTGACCGGCGACTGTCCGGAGTTCTTCCACCAGACTTCCGGGTTCTGGCCAAAATGAGAGAGCGCGACCGCGCCTGCTTCCCGCGCGGCATCCGTGATCAGCGCGAGATCGGCGGCTATATCTGCATCCGGTCCGGATAACTCCGCCACGCCGGCCCTCACGATCCGGCGAGGGTAACGCCCTCGACAAGAATACTGGGGGTTGCGATCGAGAACCGGCGGTCGATGTCGTTTGCCGGGGTCATCGCCATGAACATGTCCTTCAGATTGCCCGCTATCGTCATCTGCGACACCGGATAGGCGATCTCGCCATCTTCGATCCAGAACCCGCTCGCTCCGCGCGAATATTCGCCGGTCACCATGTTGACGCCATGGCCGATCAGTTCGGTGACGTAAAGCCCGGTTCCGATTTCGGCCATCAGTTCCGCCGGCGACTTGCCGCCGGGCTCCAGCACCAGATTTGTCGGCGCCGCGGAGAGCGAATTGCCGGATCGGGTGCCGCGACCATTGGTCTCAAGGCCAAGCTCCCGGCCAAGCGCGGTCGACAGGAACCATTGCTGCAACACGCCGTCCTCGACCATGACGAGCGGTTCGCTTGCGACTCCTTCGCCATCGAAGGGCTGGGAGCCGGCGCCGCGACGTATGGCAGGATCGTCGATCACATTGAGCCCGGCCTTCAGCACCGGCTTGCCGAGCCGATCCCGCAGAAAGCTGGTCTTGCGCGCGACCGACGAGCCCGAGATGGCGCTCGCGAGACTGCCGATCATGCTTGCGGCAAGACGCGGCTCGAAGATCACGGCGGCGTTGCGCAGCGTCGGCACCTGACGGGGCGAGAGCCGCGCCGCGGCCCGCTCCCCGGCCTTGCGGCCGATTTCGTCCGGCCGGTCGAGATCGCCGTCATGGGCGCGCGCGTCATAATCGTGATCGCGCTGCATGCCGGCGCCCTCGCCCGCCACGACCGAGACCGAAACGGAGGAATATGAGCGCCGGTATCCGCCGGAGAAACCGTCGGAGGTCACCAGCACGAAGCCGACCTCGCCGCGCGAGGCCCCCGCGCCCGAGCTTTTGGTGACGCCCTTGACCTGAAGTGCGGCCTGTTCGGCCGAAAGCGCGCGTTCGGCAAGCGCCTCCGGCGAAACCTCTGTTTCGTCGTAAAGGTCGAGATCCGGCGCGGCGCGGGCAAGCCGGGCGCTGTCGGCGAGGCTGGCATAGGGATCTTCGGGCGAGACGGCGGCCATGGCGAGCGCGCGCTCGACCAGGGTTTCGATATCGCTATCGTCATTGGTCGAGACGGTCGCAACCCTGGCGCCGCGAAACACCCTCAGCGAAAATCCCCTGTTTTCGGAAGCCTTGGCGTTCTCTCGTTTGCCGTCGCGCACCGAAATGCTGTTCGAAACGCCTTCGGAGACGACGACATCGGCCGCATCCGCGCCCTTTCGTCTCGCGACATCGAGAATCTTCGACGCGCTGTCGATCAATTGAACGGGAACCCTTGATGATGTCATGGCTTTGGCCTTTCCTTGCGCCCTCATTTATTGTTCACTTCATTGCGCATCAAGTGCCGTCGCGCCGGCCCTCCCGTTTTCTTGCAATCCAGGAACCTATTTATGGCAACTACGCAGAGCCTTTTCACCGAAACCGTGTGGATGCTGGGGGCCGCGACCATCGCCGCGCCGCTGTTCAAGCGACTCGGGCTCGGCACGGTTCTCGGCTATCTGGCCGGCGGGATCGTGATCGGCCCGGTGTTGCAGCGCATCAGCAACGGCGAGGAGGTGCTGCATGTCGCCGAGCTCGGGATCGTGTTCCTGCTGTTCATGATCGGGCTTGAACTGAAGCCATCCAGGCTCTGGACGATGCGCAAGGATATTTTCGGGCTTGGCCTCGCACAGGTGCTGGTCACTGGCGCCGTGCTGGTGCCGCTTGCCAAATTCGGCGGTATCGGGGCCTGGCCGGCAGCGGTGATCGCCGGTTTCGGCCTGGCGCTGTCGTCCACCGCCTTCGCGATGCAGATCCTCGACGACAGCGGCGACGTCAATACCCGTTATGGCCAGCGTTCGTTCTCGATGCTGCTGTTCCAGGATATCGCGATCGTGCCGCTTCTGGCGCTCGCCAGCATTCTGGGCGGCGGCGTGGAGGAGGCGAGCACTTCGGACGTGCTGATGAATGCCGGGATTGCCGCCGGCGTCGTTGTGCTGATGATCGCCGCCGGCCGCTACGTGCTGACGCCGGTGTTCCAGATCATCGCCGCGACAGGCGCGCGCGAGGTGATGATCGTGGCCGCGCTGTTCCTCGTTATCGGCGCGGCGATGATGATGCAGATGGTCGGGTTGTCGATGGCGATGGGCGCGTTTCTCGCCGGCGTCATGCTCGCCGAATCCTCCTACCGTCATGAACTTGAGGCCGATATCGAACCCTTTCGCGGCGTGTTCCTCGCGGTTTTCTTCATCGCTGTCGGCCTGTCGCTCGAACTCACCGTGGTCTACGAGAACATCCTCTTGATCGTCATCGCCGTTCCGGTGCTGATCGTCGTCAAGGCCGCTGTCATCTACGCGCTATGTCGTCTGACGGGATCGCCCCATGAGGATGCGATCAGGATTGCAGCGCTTTTGCCGCAAGGCGGGGAATTCGGCTTCGTGATGTTTTCGACGGCCGCCGCCGCCGGCATCTTCTCCAACGCCACCGCCTCGCTGCTGATCGCGATCGTGACGGTCTCCATGGTCGCGACGCCGCTCTGCGTCCGTCTGGCCGAGCGGCTTTATGCCCGCCGCGAGGCGCATGAGGAGATGGAGGAGGATTTCGAGGGTGCGAGCGCGGACGTGCTGATGATCGGGTTTTCGCGCTTCGGCCAGATCGCCGCGCAAATTCTGCTGGCGAGCGGCCGCGAGGTGACGATCATCGATTTCTCCGCCGAGCGCATCCGCCAGGCCTCGGCCTTCGGCTTCCACATCTATTTCGGCGATGGCACCCGCAAGGACGTGCTGATCGCGGCGGGGATCGAGAAGGCAAAGATCGTTGCTGTCTGCACCCAGAGGCGCGAGATCACCGACCGGGTGATCGACGTGGTGCAGGAGAATTTCCCGCGCGCCCACATCTACGCCCGATCCTACGATCGCGGCCACACGCTTGCGCTGCGTCAGCGCGGCGTGGAGTACGAATTGCGCGAAACGCTGGAATCCGGCCTCGCCTTCGGTCGTGAGACCCTGGTGGCGCTCGGCACCAGCGAGGAGGAGGCGATCGCGATCACCGACGATATCCGCAAGCGCGACGCCAAGCGGCTGGAGATCCAGGCGGTCGAGGGCATCATGGCCGGCGCCGACATGCTCCACACCCACCCCGTCAGCCCCGAACCGCTGATGCGCCCCAAACGCCGGCAGATCGACCCGACGGTGAAGGTGACCGGCAAGGACATGGCGTAGAGCCCCTCAGGCCGCGCTGTAGACGCGTTCCCCGGCAATGTAGCTGGCGGAAAGCGCGAGGTCCTCGGTCAGCAGAACCAGATCGGCATCGCAGCCCGGTTTCAGCCGCCCCTTCGATGACGCGCCCACGGCGTCAGCCGGATAGAGCGAGGCCATGCGCAGGGCTTCCTCCAGCGGCACGCCCAGCAGGTCGCGCACGTTCTTCACGCAGGTGAGCAGATCGGTATCGGCGCCGGCGAGCGTTCCGTCGGCAAGCGTCAGGCGACCGTCCTTGCGGTAGATCGTGCGGCCGTTGAGTTCGAAACTCTGAAGATCCGTGCCCGTGACCGACATCGCGTCGGAAACCAGGAATATCTTCCCAGGCCCGGCCTTTGCCCGGAGCGCAATCCCCATCGCCACCGGATCCACATGGTATCCGTCGGCAATGAGCCCGCAGGAAAATCCGCCATCGCCGAGAACCGCGCCAACCATGCCCGGCTCGCGATGGGCAAGCGGGCTCATCGCGTTGAAAAGATGCGTCGCCATGGTGGCGCCCGCAAACCGGTACTCCCGCGCGACCGCGCAGGACGCGCCGGTATGGCCGAGGCTGACGATATAGCCGGCCGCCGCGAGGCGCGCGACCTGCTGGCGGGTGACGTTTTCAGGCGCGACCGTGATCAGCCCGACGCCGAAACTGCCGGCATGTTCCACCAAATAATCGCAATCCTCCGTCTCCATCGGGCGGATAAGCGCTGGATCATGCGTGCCCTTTTTCGCAAGCGAAAGGTGCGGGCCTTCGAGATGCAGGCCGAGATAGCCCGGAACGCCCGCCTCCCATGCAGCCTTGCCGGCTTCGATTGCCGCGCGCAGCACATCGGACCGGTCGGTGATCAGCGTCGGCAGCAGCGCGGTGACGCCGGAGCGGATCTGGGCGGCGCAGATGGTGCGAAGCCCCTCGATATCCGGCGCGTTGTTGAACAGCAGGCCGCCGCCGCCATTGACCTGGAGATCGATGAAACCCGGCGCCAGAATCCGGCCATCGGCCGGGATAATCTCGCATTCGTCCGGAATATGACGCGCCGAAACGATCGCCTCGATCCCTTCCGGGGAAAACACCAGCGCGCGGCCTTCGAGAAAGCTTTCGCCATCGAATATCCGTGCGCCGCGGATCGCCTTCTTCATCACTATTCGGTCTCCGTCACCTTGTTGAGCGCCACCGGCGCATCCGGGTTGAAGCCGCGGGCGCGCGACAGTTTCTCGATGACGCCGTAATAGGGCACGATCAGCGCCAGCGCATCGGTCAGCGGATGGCCGGTCGCCACATGCGGCAGCATCTCAGTCCCCTCGCCCCGGTCCGATGACAGGAACACCGTCGCGCCCTTTTTGGCAAGGCCGGAGGCGATCCTGACGACGCTGTCCTCCGCCTTGTCGCGGGCGGCAAACGCGATCACCGGGAAGCGCGGCTCGACCAGCGAGACCGGGCCGTGCATCACCTCCGCCGAGGAATAGGCCTCGGCGTGGAGCTCCGAGGTCTCCTTGCATTTCAGCGAGGCTTCGCTGGCAATCGCAAAGCTCGGGCCGCGCCCCAGCACATAGAGCGACTGGGCATGTTTCAAGGGATCGATCAGCGCCGACCAGTCGCAGGCCAGCGCCTTTTCGAGATCGCCCGGCAGTTTTGCGAGCGCAGCCTTGAGCGCCGCGTCATCGGCCCATTCCGACAGCACGGCAAGGCCCGCCACGATCGAATTGACGTAGGATTTGGTCGCGGCCACCGCCTTTTCCGGGCCGGCGGCGATATCGATCGGCTGATCGGCGATCTCCGCAAGCGGCGAGGCGATGGTGTTGACCAGTGCAAGCGACAGCGCGCCGCCGGCGCGCGCGGCCTTGGCGAGCGCCACGATGTCCGGGCTCTTGCCGGACTGCGACACCGAAATGGCGGCCGCTTTGTTCATCCGGAGCTTCGCCCCATAGATCGAGGCAAGCGACGGTCCAAGCGAGGCGACCGGAATGCCGACGGTCAGTTCGATCGCATATTTCAAAAACAGCGCCGCGTGATCGGACGAGCCGCGCGCGATGGTGACGATCACCGCGGGGTCCTTTTCGGCAAGCGCCCGTCCGGCCGCGGCAAGGGCTGCGCTCTGGCTGTCGAGAAGCCGGGCGGCGGCTTCGGGAATCTCGTCGATCTCGCGGCGCATATTGGTGATGTCGGTCATGCGGTCATCTTCCGTTTCATGGGTCGCCGGCATAGGTCAGCTCGGCGACGAGGTCATAGATATCGCTTCGATAATAGGTTCTGGTCAGTTCCACCGCCCGGCCGCCGGCCGTAAAACCGGTGCGGCGGATCGCGAGCGCCGGCGCGCCGGGCGCAACCGTCAGAAGCGCTGCCTGGGCGGCGGTCAGGATGCAGGCGGTGATCCGCTCCTCCGCTTTCACCATGGTAACGCCGCGCTCGGCGAGCGCCCCGTAAAGCGAGGTTTCGACAAGGTCGGGCCGCTCGAGAATGTCGGCGGGCAGCGTGGAATGTTCGATCGCCATCGGCAGATCGTCGCCAAGACGGATACGGCTGAGGCGGGCAATAGCGGCATTGGTGCCAAGCTGCAGCGCCGCGGCCTCCTCGGCGCTTGCGGCAAACAGGCCGCGCTCCAGCCAGAGCGAGCGCGGCGTGAGGCCGCGCGCCTGCATATCCTCGGTAAACGATGTCAGCCGCTTCAGCGGCTGCTCGATCCGTGCCGGCGGGCGAAGCACGAAGGTGCCGGCGCCATGGCGGCGCTGCAGGAAGCCCTCGCTGGTCAGTTCCGCGATCGCCCGGCGCACGGTCACCCGGCTGACGCCGACGATCCGGGCGAGATCGCGCTCGGGCGGAAGCGCCTCGCCATGGGCAAGCGCCCCGCTTTCAACCGCCCTTGCCAGCTCGGCCTTCAGCCGCCGGTAGATCGGCCCGTCACCCGAAATGTCGAAGTCCTGGAAAACCCGCACGGTCGTCTCCTGCTGCCAATATTGATACCAATTTAATACCAAATGGCAAGACCGTCTCACAAATTTCATCGAGGGATCATCGGCGACCGGCCTTGCCTTGCGGCCGACCGGATGGCTCAATCAAGTTTCCGGCAAATGCGAGACCGCCATGCAGATCGAGGCTCTTGTCTATTTCAACGAACTGGTGCGCTCGCGCTCGATCCGGCAGGCGGCGGTAACGCTGGGCGTCTCGCCGATGGCCGTCAGCCGCCAGCTTGAAAACCTCGAGGCCTATTTCAACGCCGTCCTGATCGAGCGCGGCGCGCGCGGCATTGCGCTGACGCCGGCGGGCGCACTGCTTGCCGAACGCGCCGACGCGATGATCCGCGATCTCGAAAGCGCACGGCAGGTGATCGACGATCTGCGCGGATTGAATGCCGGTCATGTCTCGGTCCATGTCAACGGAGCGGTGATCAACGCGATCCTGGCCCCGGCGCTTGCCGAGTTCTACGCGCTCTATCCGAAAATCTCGATTGCCGTTACGGTGACATCGGCGGAAATCGCGCTCAACGCGGTGACCACCGGCGAGACCGATATCGCGGTCACGATGTTCTCGCCATCGGATGCGCGGATCGAGACGTTGTTTTCACTGTCGGTACGCCACGATCCGGTGATGGCGCCGGATCATCCTCTTGCCGGCGAGAAGGAAATCACGCTTCAGGCCATCCGCCGCCACGCCATCGCCATGCCCGACCGCGCCTTCAGCATTCGCCGCGATTTCGACGATCGTCAGCGCGCGGGAGGGTTCGTGCCCGTGGATGTCGCCTTCACAACGTCCTCGCTGGAACTTCAGAAGGAGCTTGCCCGGCGCAGCACGGCGGTGCTGATCCTGCCGGCGATGACAGTCGCCCGCGAGCTTCGCGACGGCCATCTTGTGCTCCGCCCCTTCGCAAGAGGCGCGGAAATTGCCAGCGATATGCGGCTGGTGCGCGCCGAAGGCCCAACCCCCACCTTCGCCGCCCTGAAGCTCGCCGAGTTCCTGGAGGCTTTCCTTCGCGAGCACGGCTAGAACGCGGATAGTGCCCGCTCAGACCTCGCCGCCGGCGAAAATCGCCTGCACCCATTCGAGAAACACCCGCAGCCTCGGCGCGGTGTGGCGGTTCTGGGGGTAGAGCGCGGTGAGCGGTGTCGGCGGCGGCGGGAAATCCGGCAGGACTTCGATCATTTCGCCGGTTTCGAGCGCCCCGGCGAAATGATAGCGCGGTGCCTGGACCAGCCCGAAACCCGCCCGCGCCAGCGCATTGGCCGTGCCGGAATCATTGGCGGTCACGCGGGTTCCGAGCGCCACGTAGCGGGTGCGGCCGTTCTCGATCAGTTCGAGCGGCATCACCTCTCCGGTGCGCGACGAGATGAAGCCGACCGCGATATGGCCGGCCAGATCATCCGGCGTTTCCGGCACGCCGTGCCGCTCGAGATAGGCGGGGCTTGCCGCAGTGACCTCGCCAAGCGCGCCGAGCCTGCGGGCGATCAGGCCGCTATCCTCCAGTTCGCCGGCCCGGATGACGCAATCGAAACCCTCGCGCACCAGATCGACATAACGGTCGCCCTGACCGAAATGGATCTTGAGATCGGGGTATCGCGCCAGGAACGACGGCAGGCCGGGCAGCAGGAAATTGCGGGTCAGATGAGGATGGGCATCGATGCGCAGAAGCCCGTCCGGATTGCCGGCCCTGAACGCCCCCTCGGCCTCCTCGACATCGGCAAGGATCGCCAGACAACGCCGATAGTAATCGGCGCCGTCGAGCGTTGCCGCGACATGGCGGGTGGTGCGGTCCAGGAGCCGCACGCCAAGATCGGCCTCGAGCCCCTTGATCGCCTCCGTCGCGGTCGAGCGCGCAAGGCCGAGATCGAGGGCGGCCGCGGAGAAGCTGCCGCGCTCGACGACGCGGGTGAACAAGCGCATGCGGTCAAATCTGTCCATGGACATTGTTCACCACAGCCGAATTATCTTGTCAAATTTTCTGTGATTGTTTCGTTCAGGCGGGAGCTTATCTTCAACCCAGTCACAGACATAGGGAGTTTACCATGACCAGAACAGCCATCATCACCGGCGCCTCTCGTGGGATCGGCGCGGAAATCGCAAGGCGGCTCGCCGCCGACGGCATCGACATCGTCGTCAACTACGCCTCGAACGCCGCCGCCGCGGACGAGGTGGTCGCGGCCATCACGGAAAACGGCGGCAAGGCGGTTGCCGTGAAGGCCGATATCGGCGCCGATGACGGCATCAGGACCCTGTTCGATGCGGCAGAGGCCGAATTCGGAAAGGCGGATATCCTCGTCAACAATGGCGGCATGATTTCGCTGTCGCCGCTCGGCACGGTTACGGACGAGGATTTCGCGCGTCAGGTCGCCGTCAATTTCGGCGGCACGTTTCGCGGCCTTCGCGAAGCTGCGAACCGGCTCGCCGATGACGGGCGGATCGTCAATTTCTCGACCACCGTCGTGGGCACAAAACTGCCGGCCTACGGCGTCTATGCCGCGACCAAGGCCGCCGTCGAGACCATGACCCATATCGCCGCCAAGGAGCTTGCCGCACGGGGCATCACCGTCAATGCGATCGCCCCCGGTCCGGTTGCCACCGAGCTGTTTTTCGTCGGCAAGAGCGAGGAACTGATCGCCAACATCACCAGAACGATTCCCGCCGGTCGTCTCGGCGAGCCCGATGATATCGCCGGAGCCGTCGCGTTTCTCGTCAGCGACGAGGCCCGCTTCATCAGCGGACAGGTGCTGCGCATCAATGGCGGCATGATTTAACCACACGATTTAGCAAGGAGAACCGATATGCCATTCGTCAACATCAAGACCCCTGAAGCAGCACTCACCCGCGCCCAGAAGGAAGAAATCGTCCACCGCGTCACCGACATGCTGACCGAGTATTTCAGCGAAGCCGCCCGGCCCCACACCATGGTGCTGATCGAGGAGGTCGGGGACGGCGGCTATGGCCGCGCCGACGAGGTTTTCGTCATCCCCGAGGCCTATCGCGTGCCCGCGTTTCCCTGAATCGCGAACACGCTCCAACCTTTTGCTTTCCACGCGTCCGGACGGAAAACCGGTGTCCACTTTTCCTGGACGCGCTCTATCGCGCCGCGAGTTGAAGCGCGGGCCGGGGCGGAAACGCCTCGGCAAGCCCTTCGACGAACCGCATGATCTTGGCGCTCGGCCTGTGCCGCGCCGGATAGAGGGCCTGCATCGGGCGCGGGGGCGTGCGATAGCCGGTCAGCAGGCGCACCAGACGGCCCGCCTTCAGTTCCTCCCGCAGGATGATATCCGAGCCGAGCGCGACGCCGTGCCCCTCCACGGCGGCGCGCAACAGCATCAGCCAGTCATTGCTGTAAAGCCGGCCGCTGACCTGGATTTCCCGTTCCCGGCCATTTTCGGTAAACAGCCAGCGGCACGGCGTCTGCCCGGCCCGCTGGCCGAAGATCAGGCATTCGTGCCGCGTCAGGTCCTGCGGGGTTTCCGGCGCGCCGTGCCGGGCGAGATAGGCGGGGGCGGCACAGACCACCAGGTCGTAAGGCGCCAGCGCGATCGAGGCGAGGCCGGCGCTTTCCGCTCCGCCGATCCGGATGGTGACATCGAAGCCCTCCTCCAGCGGATCCACGAACCGATCCTCGAGCGTGACCTCGACCTGCACATCCGGATATTTTTCGAGAAACCGGGTGACGAAAGGCGCGAGCGCCAGCGTGCCGAAGGTTTTCGGCGCGTTGACCTTCAGCAGTCCCTTGGGGTGACGGTGCATCTCCGAGGCCAGCCCCTCCGCGGCCTCCGCCTCGCCAAGGATCACCCGGCAGCGCTCGTAAAACGCACGGCCGATATCGGTAAGGCTCTGGCGACGGGTGGTGCGGTGGATCAGCGTCGCGCCCACCCTGTCCTCCAGAAACACGATATGCTTGGAGACCATCTGCGGCGAGATGCCGAGCGCATCGGCGGCGGCCGCAAACGAGCCGAGATCAACCGCCTTGACATAGACGGCCATGCTGGTGAGGCGGTCCATGATTATCCCCTTCTGGTTGGGAGAGTGTGTGTTTTTCCGATATTTAAAAACCTCTGGTGGAGGTTTAAGCCGGGTCATCATTGCATGACAAGGAGAAAACACATGAAAATCGGAATTATCGGCGCGGGCTTTGTCGGCCGCTCGGTGGCGCAGAAGGCGGTTCAGGCCGGCCATGAGGTGATGCTCAGCAATTCGCGCGGACCGCAAAGCCTTTTCAGCATGAAAAGCGCCCTCGGCTGTGCCGTGGGGACGGTGGACGAGGCGATCGCCTTCGCCGACGTGATCGTGCTCGCCGTTCCGCTGACCGCCTATGGCGCGCTGCCGCCGGAAGGCTTCAGGGGCAAGGTCGTGATCGACGCCATCAATTACTATCACGAGCGTGACGGCCATATCGCAGCGCTGGATCAGGGCGACACCACCACCAGCGAGATGATCGCCGCCCATCTCCCCGGCGCCCGTATCGTCAAGGCCTTCAACGCCATCCGCATGGTCGACCTCGACGTCGCGGGACGGCCGGAGGGTGCAGAAGATCGCCTCGCCCTGCCGCTTGCCGGCGATGATGCCGATGCAAAGGCGGTGGTGGCCGGGCTCTACCATCAGTTCGGTTTCGACAGTTTCGATGCCGGACCGCTTCACGAGGGCTGGCGCTTCGAACGCGACCGCCCGGCCTATTGCAACCTGAAACCGAGGCAGGCGCTTGCCGACACGCTGGCGGCCACGACCCGGTAATTTCTGGCGCGGGTGGGCAGAGCAACGCCGCAAATTCAGTGCATGTGGCGTCCGCCGCCTCCCCTCACCCGGCGCATACGCGCCACCCTCTCCCCTCCGGGGCGAGGGTAACCATGCAGCCAGCGCGGGAACAGGCGGGCCAGCACGGCATCGCCGGCTTCCCCTTCTCCCCGTGGGGAGAAGGTGGCCGAAGGCCGGATGAGGGCATGCCCTTCTCCATTGCGCACAACCGCGCAATTGCCCCGCCCGCCGCCTCTTCTTCCTCCCACATGACATAAATCAATTTCCTGCCCGTCCCGCTCGGTTAAACCTGTAGCCAGGGGTCGACGGCTTGCGTTCCGTCAAACATCGGTATACATAATTTTCAGTAATTTCTGAAAATTCAGGCAGAGCAGGAATATCGATGCAATTGTCGCCGATCGTGCAGGATTTCGTGGCCCATTTCGGAGAGATGGGGAGCCGCTGGGGCATCAACCGCTCGGTCGGGCAGATTTACGCCCTGCTCTACGCCACGCGTGAACCGCTCTGCGCCGACGACATGGTGGAAGCGCTGAAGATGTCGCGCTCCAACGTGGCCATGGGGCTGAAGGAATTGCAGGGTTGGGGGCTGGTCCTGCTGCGCCACAAGGCCGGCGACCGGCGGGATTACTTCACCACGCCGGACGACGTCTGGACGATCCTGAGGACGCTGGCCGAAGAGCGCAAGAAGCGCGAGATCGACCCGACGCTGACCATGCTGCGCGAGGTGCTGATGCGCGAGCCGGAAAACGAGGAGGAGCGCTATGCGCAAGCCCGACTGGGCGAGATGCACGCGTTGATCGAGAAACTTTCCGACTGGTACGACGATGTGAAGGTGATGGAGACGGAACGGCTTCTGATGCTGCTGAGCATGGGCTCGGCAGTCACCAAACTGCTCGAAACCACAGACAGGCTCCCCGGCTTCGGCCGGAAGAGCGTGAAGAAGAACAAGGGTTCATGATGGACGCGCTTGTCGAAAGGACCGGGGTCGCGGAGGCCGAACCAGCGCGGAGCAACGCTCCGGAGAGCGGTCGTCCCGTCTCACCGCAAGGTGCTGCGCCGAGTGCTGCCCGCCACAAGTCGCGCGCGCCGAAAACCCGGGCGCTGAAACTTGCCGCCTGGCTCTCCACGCTTGCCGAACTGATGTGGCTGCCGCAGGCGGCCTGCCTCGCTTATGGCATCGGCCAGATCGCCGAGGGCTACGGCATCGCCGCGATCTGGCCGCTGGCCGCGGCCGTCACGGCGCTCGGCCTTGCCAAGGCGGTGCTGGAGCGGGCGGGCAATCGCATGGCCTATCGCGCGGCCCGCAATATCCTCTCGGAAAAACGCGAAATCGCGATCGCCGCGCTCACGCGCCGTTCGCCGCTCGATACCGGCCGGGCCGCCTCGGGCGAAGCCGCAAGCATTCTCGCCGAACAGGCCGAGCATATCGTGCCCTATCTCGCCCGCTTCCAGACCGCCCGCTTCAAGGCGAGCGTCGTGCCGCTTGCGATTCTCGCCGTGGTGCTTCCCTATTCCTGGATTGCCGCACTCGTGCTGATGATCGCGGCACCACTGATCCCGGTGTTCATGGCGCTGATCGGCTGGAGCGCGCAATCGGCAAGCGAAAAGCACCTCGCCAATATGGGCACGCTCAACGCCTTCCTGCTCGACCGGCTGCGCGGGCTGCAGACCATCCGTTCCTTCGATGCCGTCGAGCAGGTCTCGCGGCGGCTGAGGCTTCGCGCCGAAAACCTGCGCCGCCGCACCATGGCGGTGCTGAAGATCGCGTTCCTGACCTCGGCCGTGCTGGAACTGTTCTCCGCGCTCGGCGTGGCGATGGCGGCGGCCTATATCGGTTTTCACCTGCTCGGACAGATCGGCTTCGGCGCCTGGGGCGGCAAGCTGACGCTGTCGGAAGGGCTGTTCATATTGCTGCTGGCGCCGGCCTTCTTCGATCCGCTGCGTATGCTGTCCTCCGTCTGGCACGACCGGGCCGCGGGCGAGGCGGCGCTTTCCGCGCTCGACAGTCTTGCCGAAGAGGGGCTTTCCATGGCCGGCGGCGCGGCAACCGAAGGCGCAACGACCACAGCCCGCCCGGCAAGCGTGGAACTCAGCGATCTCGGCTTCGTCCATCAGGGCTCGAAAGACCCGGTCTTCGACGGCTTCGACCTCACGGTCAAACCCGGAGAGCATGTTGCGCTGCTGGGACCCTCGGGCAGCGGCAAGTCGACGCTTCTCGCTCTGATCGCAGGCCTCGCCGAGGCCCGTCACGGCCGCATCGTCATCGATGGCGTGACGCTTGGCGACGACACCGCCGACGGGCTGCGCGCGAAGATCGCCTGGATCGGCCAGAACCCGCATCTCTTCGCCGGTTCGATCGCCTCCAATATCCGCCTCAACCGCGAAAACATCAGCCGCGACGATATCGCCGGCGCGCTGAAGCTATCCGCGCTCGACACGGTTGCCGAGGCCCATGGCCACGCGATGATCGGCGAAAACGGCGCGGGGCTTTCCGGCGGCGAGGGCCTCCGGCTGACGCTGGCGCGCGCCGCCGCAGGCAAGGGCGCCGGCCTCATTCTCGCCGACGAGCCGACCGCCCATCTCGATCACGATACCGCGGCCGGGATCACCGAGGCGCTGCTGGCGCTCGCCGCCGGACGGACGCTGATCGTGGCGACCCACGATCCGGTGCTGGCCGCGAAAATGGATCGCGTCGTCCACCTTGCTCAGGATTTCAGGGAGAATACGCCATGAAACGAGCCATGCGAAAATCGGGGTTTGCCGCGCTCGGCCCGATCATCGGCCTGTTCTGGCGCGAACGGCGCGGCGGGCTCGTCGCCGGCGCCGCACTTTCCGCCTTCACCGTGCTCGCCGGCATCGCGCTTCTCGGCGTCTCCGGCTGGTTCGTGACCGCCACCGCGATCGCGGGGCTGACCATGGCGACCGCACTTGCCTTCGACGTGTTCGCCCCCTCTGCCGCGATCCGCTTCCTGGCGCTGTCGCGCACCACCGGCCGCTATTTCGAACGGCTGCAGACCCATGACGCCACGCTGCGCGTACTCGCCGGCCTGCGCGTCAACCTGTTCCGGGGCTTTGCGGCACCTGGCGCCGCCCGCGCGCTGGCGCTCAGGCCCGCCCGCCTGCTGTTCCGGCTGACCGCGGATGTCGACGCGCTCGATTCGCTTTATCTGCGCGTGCTGGTGCCGGGCACGGTGGCGATCATCGCCGGGCTTGCCGCCATTGTCGCGCTCGGGGTTCTGTCGTGGCCGCTGGCGCTTGCCGTCGGCGCGGCGATCGTTGTGCCGGGTCTCGCCCTGCCCGCCCTTGCCGCGCGCGCCGCGGAAAAGCCCGCCCGCCGCCGCGCCCATGCGCAGGAAGCGCTGCGCGCCCGCACCGTCGACATGATCGCCGGCCAGAGCGAGCTGGCGCTCGCCGGACGGCTCGATGCCCAGCGCGCGCGGGTGGAAAACGCCGATCGCAGGGAGCATGAAGCCGATCTGGCGCTGAACCGGATCGACAGCAATACCGGTTTCGGCTTCGACATGGCGACCGCGCTGATCCTCGCCGGCGTTCTGCTTGCCGGCGCGGGCCTTGCCGAGGCCGGGCGGATCACCGCGCCGCTCGCAGCCCTCGCGCTTCTCATCGCCTTTGCAGCACTGGAGCCGTTCGCGGCGCTGCGTCGCGGCGCGATGGAGCTTGGCCGCACGCTGCTTGCCGCGCGCAGGCTGTCGCCCCGGCTGGCCGACGAGCCCGCAGCCCGCATCGTACACGCCGCGCCGGACGCCGGCATCGCGGTCGCGCTCGAAGCGGTCACTCTGCATTATCCGGGCCGCGGCGGGGCCGCGCTTTCCGGCCTGACGCTTACGATTGCCGAGGGTGAAAGGCTTGCGCTGATCGGCGCGAGCGGGGCCGGAAAATCCACGATCATGGCGCTGATCGCGGGCGAGGTCATGCCCGAAAGCGGCAGGATCGCCGCCCTGCCGGCAACGCTTCTGACCCAGCGCACCGAACTGTTCCAGGATACGCTGCGCGCCAATCTGAAACTCGCTCAACCCACAGCCGGCGATGAAAGCCTGATGGCGGCGCTCGATGCCGCGGGGCTCGGCGACACCGTGCGCGGTCTCCCCCATGGCCTTGATACCGAGCTTGGCGAACAGGGGCTCGGGCTTTCGGGCGGTCAGGCCCGCCGGCTGGCGCTCGCCCGGCTGGTGTTGCGCGATACGCCGGTGTGGCTGCTCGACGAGCCGAGCGAGGGCCTCGACGGCAAGACAGCCCGCGACGTCATGACAAAGATCAAAGCGCGGGCCGGAAAACACCGTAGTTTGCTGATTGCGACCCATATCCGCCGGGAGGCAGAAATTGCCGATCGACTGATCATGATCAATTCGGGGCGGATCGTTTCCGCCTACAGAAGAGGCGAGCCCGGCTTTGCCGGAGCGCTTGCCGCACTGAGACCGGACTGAACCCCGGCCTCCAATAAAAATGCGGCCTGCCGGTAACACGGACGGCCGGTGAAACTGAGACCCGGTTTGAACGCGGGAGAGACGCAATGGAACTGGACATCGTGGCGCTATCGCGCCTGCAATTCGCTATGACGGCGCTATATCACTTTCTGTTCGTGCCGTTGACGCTGGGCCTTTCCATGATCGTTGCGATCATGGAAACGACCTACGTCATGACTGGCCGCAAAATATGGCGGCAAATGACAAAATTCTGGGGGACGCTGTTCGGTATCAACTTCGTCATCGGCGTCTCCACCGGTCTCGTGATGGAATTCCAGTTCGGCATGAACTGGAGCTATTACAGCCATTATGTCGGTGACATCTTCGGCGCGCCTCTGGCGATCGAGGGCCTGATGGCCTTCTTCCTGGAAGCAACCTTCGTCGGGCTGTTCTTCTTCGGCTGGGACCGCATGTCGCGGGTCGCGCACCTCATCGCCACATGGTGCGTGGCGATCGGCTCGAACCTGTCGGCGCTGTGGATCCTGATCGCCAACGGATGGATGCAGAACCCGGTCGGTTCGGCGTTCAACCCGGTCACGATGCGCATGGAGGTCACCAACTTCTTCGAGGTTCTGACCAACCCGGTCGCGCAGGCGAAGTTCGTGCATACGGTTTCGGCCGGTTATGTCACGGCCTCGGTCTTCGTGCTCGGCGTCGGCGCATGGTATGTGCTGAAGGGCCGCCATGTGGAACTCGCCAAGCGCTCGATGACGGTTGCCTGTTCGTTCGGCCTGGCCGCCGCCCTCTCGGTGGTCGTGCTGGGCGACGAGAGCGGCTATCTGACCACCGAACACCAGAAGATGAAGCTCGCCGCGATGGAATCCATGTGGGATACGGAACCGGCTCCGGCATCATTCACCTTGTTCGGCATTCCCGACGCCAAGGACCGTGAGACCCACTACGCGGTCAAGATTCCGTGGGTGATGGGCCTGATCGGCACCCGCTCGCTCGATACCCCGATCGAGGGCATCAACGAGCTGGTCGAACGCGGCAAGACCAAGATCGAAAACGGTATCCTGGCCTATGATGCATTGACGAACATTCGCCAGAATCTCGGCACCGGCACGCCGGACGCCGCAGATCAGGCGATCTTCGAGGAACATGGCGCAGACCTCGGTTACGCCTATCTTCTGAAGCCCTTCGTCGACGACCCGAGCCAGGCCACGCCCGCCCAGATCCAACAGGCCGCAAACAGCCTCGTTCCCCCGGTCGGCACCCTGTTCTGGTCGTTCCGCGTCATGGTCGGCGCAGGCTTCCTGTTCATCGCCGTCATGGCTGTGTTCTTCTACCTGTCGACCAGGCGCCGGCTGGACAGCCATCGCTGGCTGCTTCACGTCGCGGTCTGGATCATTCCGCTGCCGTGGATTGCCGCCGAATGCGGCTGGATCGTCGCGGAAATCGGTCGCCAGCCGTGGATCATCGAGGGCATCCTACCGACGGCGCTCGCCGTATCGAGCCTCGGCGCGGGAACGGTGCTTTTGACGATCATCGGCTTTGTCGGAATCTATACGGTGCTGTTCATCGTCGAAATGGGCCTGATGCTCGCCGCGATCCGCAAGGGACCGCAGCCGGACAACGGACCTGACATGCCGGTTCTCGGCGCTCGCCGGGTTCAGGGCACCATGGCACCTGCGGAGTAAAACATCATGGTATTGCACGATCTCATCTCCTACGAAGCCCTCCGCGTCATCTGGTGGCTGCTGCTCGGCGTTCTGCTGATCGCATTCGCCGTGATGGACGGCTTCGACCTTGGCACCGGAACGCTTCTGCCCTTCGTTGCCAGAAACGACACTGAACGACGCGTCGTCATCAACACGGTCGGACCCATCTGGGAAGGCAACCAGGTCTGGCTCGTTCTCGGCGGCGGCGCGATCTTCGCGGCGTGGCCGGCGATCTACGCCGTCTCGTTCTCGGGCTTCTATCTTGCGATGTTCGCGATCCTGTTCGCGCTCATCCTGCGCCCGGTCGGCTTCAAGTATCGCTCCAAGCGCGAAAGCGCCACATGGCGCAGTACCTGGGACTGGCTGCTGTTCATCGGCGGCTTCGTGCCGACGCTGATCTTCGGCGTGGCGCTCGGCAACGTCCTGCAGGGCGTTCCCTTCCGTCTCGATAACGATCTGAGGATCTTCTACGACGGCTCGTTCTTCGGCCTGCTGAACCCCTACGCGCTGCTGACCGGTCTGGTCTGCGTCGCCATGCTGGTCATGCACGGGGCGGCCTACCTCACGACCAAGACGGACGGTCCGGTCAACGACCGCGCCCGCGCCTATGGCTCGATCTCGGCTCTGCTCTTGATCGTTCTGTTCGCGCTGGCCGGCGTCTGGCTCTATTACGGGATTGACGGCTATGCCTTTACCGGCGCGGTCGATGCGGCCGGCCCGTCCAACCCGCTGATGAACGACGTTGCCCGCACCCAGGGCGCATGGTTCGTCAACTACGGCAAATATCCCTGGATGATGCTGGCGCCCGCGCTCGGCTTCATCGGCGCCATCGGCGCGTTCATCGGGCTGAAGGGCAACAGGCCGGCGCTTGCCATGCTGTCGTCGTCGGCTTCGGTCTTCGGCGTGGTGGCAACGCCCGGCGTCGCGATGTTCCCGTTCATCCTGCCGTCGTCGGAACAGCCCGGCGCCAGCCTGACGGTCTGGGATTCCTCGTCGAGCCACCTGACGCTGTTCATCATGCTGGTCTGCGCGCTGATCTTCGTGCCGCTGATCATCATCTACACCTCGTGGGTCTACCACATCATGTGGGGCAAGGTGACCAATGCGGACGTCACCAACAAGGACAAGCACGCCTATTGAGCAAAGCCGGCGGGCCCACAAGGCCCGCCCCCTTCACGAAAGGAGAATTCTATGTGGTATTTCGCCTGGATCCTCGGCCTGCCGCTCGCAGCACTTTTCGCGGTGCTGAACGCCATGTGGTACGAACTGATGGACGACCGCGCCAGGGAGCGCGAGAACAAGAGCAGCGGCCTCTGACCTGCCGCGCCTGAAGGTTACGGACGGCTCGCGGATATGCGGGCCGTTTTGTTTTGGGAGTGATTTCTCGTCACGCACCCATCAATCTCCCCAACACAGGGGTAGGCAAAGCGCAACCAGCATCACCGCAAAGCCCCCCAATCTTCTCGCCCCGGAGGGGAGAGATGTCGCGAAAGCGACAGTGAGGGGGGAGACTATCACCGCGGACGCCCTTACGGGTCGAAATGCCGCGCCACCCTCACTGCCCCTTTCGGGGCATCTCTCCCGCCAGCGGGAGAGAATATTGGGAGCAAGCGGCAAGACCCGATGCAACTCATCTGCCATCAAGAGACGGCTGCGGCGCTTCCGACGCAGTAAACACCCGTGAGGAACACAAGACCCGTGCCTCAGCCCTTGCGCGCCCGCCGCCGGTCTTCCGCCTGCGCTTCCAGCAGCGCCCGCACCTCTTCGACGAGGTCGCCTTCCGGCACGGTCTTCTGCGCCACCCGGGCCTCGCGCCATTCGGCGTTGTCCTCGATCTCGCCCGAAAGCCGCTTGCCCTCGATCAGGTCCTTGATCTGGACCACGCCCTCGGCGCGTTCATCGCCGCCCTGGATGATCGCGATCGGGCAGCCGCGACGGTCGGCATATTTGAGCTGGTTGCCGAATTTCTTCCAGTTGCCCTGGTACATCTCAGCGCGGATGCCGGCGCGGCGCAACTCCTGCGTCATCTTCTGGTAGCGGCCCATGCTCTCCGCATCGCCATCCATGACGGTGACCAGCACCGGCTCGATCACCTCGAACGCGCCAAGCTTGCCGAGGTTCTTCAGCGCCGTCATCAGCCGCGACACGCCGATGGAAAAGCCCGTGGCCGGAACCGGCTGGCCCATGAACCGCGACACCAGCCCATCATACCGCCCGCCGCCGCCGACCGAACCGAACACGACCTTTTCACCCTTTTCATTGGTGACATCGAAGGTGAGTTCGGCTTCGTAGACGGGGCCGGTGTAGTATTCGAGGCCTCGGACGACGGAGGGGTCGATTTTGATGCGATCTATCCCATAGCCAGCATATCTGACCATTTCCCACATACGCATCAACTCTCCTAAGCCCTCACTAGCGAGCCTATTCTCATAGAACGATTGCTGCATCTCATCGAGGACATACCAGTCCGCCATATCTTCATCGCGTACGTTCGCTGGCATCGTTCTCCGCTCTGCAATTTCGCTTGCAACACCAACCGCTGTTGATATGAAACCTACAACAACCGTAATTTGCCCTTCATCTAACCCCGCCCCCTTGGTGAAATCGCCGCTCTCGTCCTTGCGGCCCTCACCCAGCAGCAGCCGCACACCCTCGACGCCAAACTTATCCAGCTTGTCGATCGCCCGCAGCACAGTCAGCCGCTGCCCGGCATTCTCCTCGCCGCCAAGCCCGATCGCCTCCAGCACCCCATCCAGCACCTTGCGGTTGTTCACCCGGATCACATAGTCCCCGCGCGCAATTCCGAGCGCCTCCATCGTATCGGCCATCAGCATGCACATTTCGGCATCGGTCTGGACGCCCGGCGCGCCGACGACGTCGGCGTCGAACTGCATGAACTGGCGGAACCGGCCGGGGCCGGGCTTTTCGTTGCGGAACACATAGCCGGCACGATAGGTGCGGTAGGGAAGCTGGATGTCGTTGAAGTTTTCGGCGACATGGCGGGCGAGCGGCGCGGTCAGGTCATAGCGCAGGCTCATCCACTGGTCGTCATCGTCCTGGAGCGAGAACACGCCCTCGTTCGGGCGGTCGCTGTCGGGCAGGAATTTTCCCAGCGCATCGGTATATTCGAACAGCGGCGTTTCCACCGGATCAAAACCGTAATTCTCGTAGACCCTCTTGATCTTGCCGACCATTTCATCGGTCGCGCGGATATCGGCGGCGGAGCGGTCGCCAAAACCGCGCGGCAGGCGGGCCTTCAGTTTCTGCGGTTTTTTCTTGCTTTTGTCGCTCATGGGATTGCTCGCCAATCTGTCTTGAAAAGTCTGTCAGGGAAAGGGTTGGCCGCAGTCTTAAAAGATGCGCGCCGTTGCGGCAAGCCTTCAGGCGGCAAGCGAGAATTCGACCAGCGCCGCCGCCGCCTTGCTCAGATGCCGTTCCTTGTGGCTCAATAGCTGGAACGCGCGCGAGGGCAGGTCGAAATCGACGCGCTTCAGCCCGCCGGAGGCAAGCCACGGGGCGGCAACCGCGCCGGAAACCGCCGTGGCCGCATGGCCGGAACGCACCGCCGAAAGCACCGCCTCGTTGGAGGGCAGCACCATTACCACATCGAGATCGGCGGCGGCGATGCCGAAACCCGCCATCGCATGCTCGAACTCGAAGCGGGTGCCGGAGCCTTCCTCGCGCAGCACGAAGCCGGTGTTGCGCACGAGATCGGCGGCCGTCACCTTCCCGCCGTCCGCCAGCGGATGGCCGGGGCCGACCACCACCATCAGCGCATCGTCGGTCAGATGGCGTTTTCTGAGCCGCGGATTGTCGAGCGTGCCCTCGATATAGCCGAGTTCCGCCTCGCCCTTCGCCACCGCATCGGCCACCGTGGTGGTGTTGCCGATCGAGAGCTTGAGTTCGATGCCGGGATGGCGCGCGTGAAACCGCATCAGCACATCCGGCAGCCAGTAGCTGGCAATCGTCTGGCTGGCGAAGACCGAAAGTTCGCCGCGCTCCAGCCCGCCGAGCTCGCCCAGCACCCGTTCGGCGGAACGGATGCCGGCGAGCGCGCCCCGCGCCTCCTCCAGAAACACCCGCCCCTCCGCCGTCAGCACCAGCCCCCGGCCGACGCGATCGAACAGCGCGACTTGATAAAAATCCTCGAGCTTGCGCAGCGCGCTGGAAACCGCTGACGGCGTCAGGTGCAGCGCTTCGGCCGCCCGGGTCAGGTGCTCGCGTTCGGCAACAGCCACGAACACGATGAGTTGTTCAACGGTCATCATGAAAAAACATTCTCTCCAATCGAACGAAACGTCAAATATTATTCGATGGAAGATGACATTGGAGAAGATCATCTATTGCGCAAATCAGGAAAACCCGAATGCGCATTGCCCTTACCCACGATACCAACCGCTCCTGGATCGCGCCGATCATGTCGCTCGCGCCCGGCATCATCCTGTCCTGTCTCGTGGCGCTTGCCGCGTTCGGACTGGAGGCGGTGGAGGTGCGGCTTTCCGGCCATCGCTTCGTCGAGAACCTGGTGCTGGCGATCCTGCTCGGCACCCTGATCCGCTCGCTGGTCTCGCTGTCGGAGGTGTTCAAGCCCGGCATCCGGTTCTGCGAGAAATTCATTCTGGAAGTCGCGATCGTGCTGCTCGGCGCCTCGATCAGCGTTCAGGCGCTGAAGGCGGCGGGGCCGGCGCTGGTGCTCGGCATTGTCGGCACGGTGGTCTTGGCGATCGCGGTTTCCTACGGCATCGGCCGCGCCTTCGGGCTCAACAAAAAGCTCGCCACGCTGGTTGCCTGCGGCAACTCGATCTGCGGCAATTCGGCGATTGCAGCCGCGGCCCCGGTGATCGACGCCGAGCCCGGCGATATCGCCTCGGCGATCGCGTTCACCGCCGTGCTCAGCGTCGTCATGGTGCTGGCGCTGCCGCTGGCGCTTGTCGGTTTTTCCATGACGGGCACGCAATATGGCGTGCTCTCCGGCCTCACCGTCTACGCCGTTCCCCAGGTTCTGGCCGCCGCCCAGCCGGGCGGCGTGATCGCGGTGCAGACCGGCACGCTGGTCAAGCTGATCCGGGTGATGATGCTCGGCCCGGTGCTGTTTACGCTCGGCATGACCATGCGTTCGGGCTCGGGCGGCGCACAGATCAAGCTCAGGCATATCGCGCCGTGGTTCATCATCGGCTTCGCGCTGATGATGGCGCTGCGCTCGGCCGGCGCGTTCCCCGAGGCGATGGTGGAGCCGCTTGCCCATACCTCCAACGCACTGACCGTGCTTGCGATGGCCGCCCTCGGCCTTTCGGTCGACATCCGCTCGCTCGGCCGCGCCGGCGGCCGGGTCGTCGCCACCGCCGTGCTCTCGATTGCCGCGCTGACGGCGATTGCGCTCTGCCTGATCTTCGCGCTGCAGATCGGCTGATCGCGATCAGGCGACCGGACGCTTCAGCGCCGTGCGCAGCCGCTCGACCTCTCCCCGGCAGCAGCAGCCTTCGAGATGGTCGTTGACCAGCCCCATCGCCTGCATGAAGGCATAGACGGTGGTGGGGCCGACGAATTTCCAGCCGCGCTTCTTCAGATCCTTGGAAATGCGGACCGAAACCGGCGTCGTCGGGTTGGCGCGCAGCGTCTCGAGGTCGACGACGGCGGGACGCTCGTCCGCGCCCGGCTCATGGGCCCAGAAATACGCCGAAAGCGATCCGAATTCGGCCTCCATTTCGATGGCGCGGGCGGCGTTGTTGATCGCCGCCTCGATCTTGCCGCGGTGGCGGATGATCCCGGCATTGCCGAGCAGGCGCCCGACATCGTCGGCGGTATAGTGCGCGACCCTGTGATAGTCGAACCCCCCAAAGGCCTCCCGGAAATTCTCGCGCTTGCGCAGGATCGTCAGCCATGAAAGCCCCGACTGGAACCCTTCCAGGCAGATTTTCTCGAACAGCCGGAAATCATCGGTAACCGGCCGTCCCCATTCGTCATCGTGATAACGCAGATAATCCGGCAGATTGCCATGCCAGAAACAGCGGACCTTGCCGTCCTCGCCCGTTATCAAACCCGCCGTCTCACTCACGCCCGCCTCCTGATTCTAAAACAGAACAAAGAGGAAACATGTTTTTGCCGTTACGGCAAGTGCAGACCTAGCAAGCTCCCCGGAAATGCGACGGGCGTTCCTCCCCTGAAGGTGAAACGACTATGCGCGCGGCGGCTCGTCCGGCGGGTTGACCGGATCACTGGTTACGGCCTCAGGCGGCTGAGGCGGCGGGGTTTCGATCACCTCGGCGTTCCGGCGTTCGCGCCGCGCGAGCATGCTATGGCCGCAAAGTGCTGCCATGGCGCCAAAGCCGAGCAGCACGACGACGATGTTCGCGATCCAGCCGAAGAACGGCAGGTAGTGCAGGAGCGACATCAGCACCAGCCCGCCCGCAATCGCCAGCAGGCGGTTGACGAGGCTCGGACTGAGCGGCCTGATGCTGGTCACCACCCACCAGGAAAGCGCATAGACGGCGAGCAGATAGGCAAATGTCCAACCCACCACCGTGGCCAGAACGACGAACGGGATCAGCGGAATGGCGATGATCGTCATCAGCGCGACCGGCACCGCGCCGATCAGCGTTGAAAGTGCCACGAAGCCGTAGCCGAGCGAGGCGAACGGACGGGCGATCAGCCGCGCCCGCGCGGTTTCCGTCCGCTGCGGCGCGAGCAGCAGGAACACCGCCGCCAGCGCCAGCATGAACACCAGCATCGAAATGAAGCTCGCGACCACGGTGGTGTCGGAGACGACTTCCGTCTCGTCCTCCTGTTCCACTGCGGCATGCGGCGTCAGCTTGTGATAGGTCACCTTGTCGGCGGCGATCACCGAGGTCGGGATCGTAACTTCATCCGGAGCGTAATAGGTCAGCGTCCCGCCGACCGTGGCATCCGGCCCGAACGCGATATCATCGCCCATGATCCGGACATCGCCGGAAACCGCCGCGTTAAGGGTCAGGTCGCCAGTGCCCACGAGCAGGCTTCCCGCGATCGGGGCGTTGATTTCAACCGAGCCGCCCGCCAGCCGGGCATTGCCGCTGACGGCCGCGCCGGGGCCGATCTCGATATCCGCGCCGGCGGCCGAAAGATCGCCGGCGACCGTACCGTCGATCTTGACGGAGAAACCGGCCGCGTAGAGATCGCCGTTCACCGAGGCGTTGGAGCGGACCCTGGCGCCCGCCAGCAGCGCATCGCGCCCGACCGAACCGTCGAGCCGGGCGGTGGCGCCGGCCACGAAGGCATTGCGCGGGCTGTCCTGATTGAGAACCGTCGTCGTGCCGCTGGCATAGGTATCGCCGCCGAAGACCATGATCTTGTCATCGTCCGCCATGGCAGCGGTGCAGGCGAGCACCAGAACCGTGAATACAGTCGCCAGAATGCGTGTTATTCCGCTCATGACCAAAGCCCCTTTCGTCATTCAGCCGGTTCAGACACTATCAGGCTTGTGAGGCCATAGGTAAAGGACTAATCCGGCCGTCAACCCGCGCGACACGCCAGCACCGCCGCCGCCAGCGCCTCCATGCTCTTGCCCCGTCTGTCCGAGCGCCGCCAGCAAAGCCCGAGCCTGCGCGCCGGCGCCGGCTCGGCGAACGGCAGGATGGTCAGCGGCGTGCGGGCGGTTTCGGCGGCCACCGCCATTTCCGGGATCAGCGTCATGCCCATGTCGTTGGCCACCATCTGCAACAGCGTTGTCATCGAGGTCGCTCCGACATTGACGATCGCGCGCTTCGGCTTTCGCTCGCAAAGCGCTAAGGCCTGGTCGCGCAGGCAATGGCCCTCTTCCAGCAACAGCAGGCGATCCGCCTCGATATCGGCCTGGATCAGCGGCGAGGCCAGCACGGTCTGGTTGTTGCGGGCAACCGCCATGAAGAACCGGTCGGAAAACAGTTCCATCGCCTCGATGCCATCACGCTCGACCGGCAGCGCCGCCACCACGACATCGAGCATTCCCGCCTCCAGATGATCGAGAAGCTGGTCGGTGACCGCTTCCTTCAAGGCGATCTCCGCTTCGGGGTAGTGGCGCTTCAGATAAGGCACGAGCTTGGGGATCAGATAGGGGGCGACGGTGGGAATGAGGCCGATCGCCACCGGCCCCGAAAGCGGCCCCGAGGCCGGCCGCGCGGCATGCTCCAGCGCGGCCATCGCCGCCAGCACGCTTCCCGCATGGGCAAGCACCCGCTCGCCCTCGCGGGTCAGGAGCACCTGCCTGCGGGCGCGCTCGAACAGGGCCACGCCGAGCGTCGCCTCCATCTCCATGATCTGGGCGGACAGCGCCGGCTGGCTGATATGCACCGCCTCCGCCGCCCGGCCGAAATGGCGTTCACGCGCCAGCGCCTCAAAATAGCGCAATTGTTTGAGTGTAATCATGATAGGAAAATCCTATCGCAATTTCAGGAAATCGCAATTGGAAACTATCGTTACTTCGTGAGATCATCGTGCTCACCCACAATGGAGGAAACCATGGCTGATAAACCGACCCTGACGACGACAGCCGGCACCGCCGTGCCGGACAACCAGAACTCGATCACCGCCGGCCCGCATGGCGGGGTGATGATCCAGGATTACCAGCTCCTCGAAAAGCTCGCCCACCAGAACCGCGAGCGCATTCCCGAGCGCGTGGTCCACGCCAAGGGCTGGGGCGCCTTCGGGACGCTGAAGATCACCGGCGACATCTCGAAATACACCCGGGCCAAGTGTCTCCAGCCGGGCGCGGAAACCCCGATGCTCGCCCGGTTCTCCACGGTTGCCGGCGAAATGGGCGCCGCCGATGCCGAGCGCGACGTGCGCGGCTTCGCGCTGAAATTCTACACCGAGGACGGCAACTGGGACCTCGTCGGCAACAACACGCCGGTGTTCTTCGTCCGCGACCCCTACAAGTTTCCGGACTTCATCCACACGCAGAAGCGCCATCCGCGCACCAATCTCAGATCGCCGACGGCGATGTGGGATTTCTGGTCGCTGTCGCCGGAAAGCCTGCATCAGGTGACGATCCTGATGTCGGACCGCGGCATTCCGGTCGATCCGACCTTCATGAACGGCTACGGCTCGCATACCTACTCGCTCTGGAACGATGCCGGCGAGCGCTTCTGGGTCAAGTTCCACTTCAAGACGGAGCAGGGCCACAAGCATTACGTCAACGAAGAGGCCGAGACGCTGATCGGCAAGAGCCGCGAAACCTATCAGGAAGCGCTGTTCGACAAGGTCGAGACCGGCAATTATCCGCGCTGGAAGGTGCAGGTGCAGATCATGCCGGAAAGCGATGCCGGTAAGACGCCCTACAACCCCTTCGACCTCACCAAGGTCTGGCCGCATGGCGACTATCCGCCGATCGATATCGGCGTGATGGAATTGAACCGCAATGCCGACAATTACTTCGCCGAAATCGAGCAGGCCGCGTTCTCGCCCTCCAACAGCGTGCCCGGGATCTCGCATTCGCCGGACAAAATGCTGCAGGCCCGGATCTTCTCCTATGCCGATGCTCACCGCTACCGCCTCGGCACCCACTACGAGGCGCTGCCGGTCAATGCGCCGAAATGTCCGGTCCATCACTACCACAAGGATGGCCAGATGAATTTCTTCGGCCAGAAAACCGGCGCGACGGATGCCTATTACGAGCCGAACAGCATGGGCGGCGCGGTCGAGGACAAGTCGGCGATGGAGCCGCCGCTCGCGATCGAAGGCGCGATGGCACGCTACAATCACCGCGACGGCAATGACGATTTCGGCCAGCCGCGCGCCCTGTTCGAACTCTTCGATGATGGCCAGAAATCCCGCCTGTTCGACAATGTCGCGGCCGCCATGGGCGGCGTTCCGGGCGAGATCATCGAGCGCCAGCTTGCCTTGTTCAAGCAGGTCCATCCCGACTACGAAGCCGGCGTCCGCCGCGCGCTGAAGCAAGCGCATGGCTACGAGGCCAACGCGATCTCGACGCCCGGTACGCAGTCTGCGGCCGAATAGACCCAGCTTCTAAAGGACTCTCGTAAAGGCCGGCGCCAACAGCATCGGCCTTTTTGCTATTCTGCGGCCGCCGCCGTCGCGGCACGTGCGAAATGCGCTGGCGCCATGCCGGTGTGGCGGGTGAAAGCGAGGCTGAAGGCGCTGGAGGAACCGTAGCCGACGCGTTCGGCAACGGTCGCGACCGGCAGTCGGCCCTCCGTCAGAAGGCCCTTCGCCAGAACCATCCGCCAGCCGAACAGATATTCCATCGGCGGCACGCCGATTGTGCGGCTGAAACGGGCGAAGAAGGACGAGCGCGACAGGGCGGCGAGATCGGCAAGCTCGTCAACCGTCCACGCGCGCGCGGGCTCGCGATGCATCGCCCGGATCGCCTCGGAGATCCGGGCGTCGCCAAGGCCGCGCAGCAGGCCCGGCGCGGTGTCGGAGGCCGCCGCCGACCTGAGCGCCTCGATAAACAGCACTTCCAGCAAGCGTTCGAGCACGACGTCGCGCGCCGGGCGTTTCGACAGCGTTTCGTCGCGCACAAGCCTCGCGAGCGCGGCCAGCCGCTCGTCGCGCCGGACGATGACGGTATCGGGCAGGAGCGACACCAGCAACGCCGCATCGGCCGATCCGAAGACGCAGTGCCCGACGAGGTATTGGCAATCGGCCGGACCATCCGCCCGTCCCACCCTGAGCGCGCCATTGCCAAGATGAACCGGCGTCGTCACGATCCCGGCTTCCGGCTTCTCGTTCGCGCTGGTGGTGGTGAAGCCGAAAGAGGACGGCACCAGCACGAAATCGCCTTGCGCGAGCGCCACCTCGTCGCGACCATCCGCCTGAAACCGGATCGCGCCCTCGAGCACCAGACCATAGAACACCTGGCCGGTCTGTTCCCGGCGGATGCGCCACGGGCCGGCGCCGGTGACCCATTTGGAATAGGGCGCGCGCGGCTGCAGAAATGAAACGATATCGGCGAGAGGATCGGTCAAAACCGGACTTTCAATGATGTTAACGCGATGATCCATTATGGAGCGTCCGGGCCGCGCTGTCTATATTGGCATTGTCAGCGCGGCCATCCATGCCCCTCGCTTTCATATCCACCCATTCGGTTCACAGCACTGCCGTAGCCGTGCAAAGGAGTCCCCATGAAAACCGTCCTCATTACCGGCTGCTCTTCCGGTTTCGGACTTGAAACCGCCAAAACCTTTCTCGATCGCGGCTTCAGGGTCATCGCCACGATGCGAAGCCCGGACGCAGGCCTGTTTCCCGCATCCGACAATCTGAAACTGCTGCCTCTCGACGTCACCGATCCGGCGAGCATTGCCAACGTCGTGGAGGCCGCCGGCCCGGTCGATATTCTTGTCAACAATGCCGGCGTCGGCTGGCTGAACGCGCTCGAGGGAACGCCGGTCGACATCATCCGCAAGGTGTTCGAGACCAACACAATCGGCGTGATGGCGCTGACCCAGGCCCTCCTGCCGCAGTTTCGCGCCCGCCGCTCCGGCATGATCGTCAATGTCACCTCGACGGTGACGCTCAGCCCGCTTCGCCTTCTTTCGGTTTATACCGCCAGCAAGGCGGCGGTGAACGCGTTCAGCGAATGCCTGGCGCTGGAGCTTGCGCCGTTCAACATCGGTGTCCGCATCGTGCTGCCGGGCCGCGCGCCCTCGACCGATTTCGGCAGGAACGCGGCGTCGCTTTCACCCGACGGCATGAGCGTTCCGGAGGCCTACAAGGAGATTGCCGATGCGGTCTTCGGGCAATGGGCCGCGGCCCCGGCGGATCTGGTGACCCATGCGGAGGACGTCGCGAACGCTGTCCTTCGGGCGGCGACCGACCCGTCAACGCCGATGCGCATTCCGGCGGGCGCGGATGCCGAGGCGGGCATGGCGTCATAGCGCATCGTTGATTGTCGGGGCCGCGAAGCTCTCGCCTGCCCCGGCAGCTCTTACAACAGCTGAACGCATTTACGGATCAGGATCGTCCAGCCCGTCATGCTCGCCCGCATGGGCGATCATGTCGGAGACGACATGTTCGATATGATGGTCGGCGGCCTCGTAATACATCTGCCGCGCCTGGCGGGTGCGCCGCACCAGCCTTGCGCCGCGCAACAGACGCAGATGGTGGCTGACGAGCGACGGCGAGGCCTCCACCTTGTGCGCGATATCGCCAACGGCCATCGGCGCGCTCAGGCAGGCGACCAGGATCTTGAGACGCGTGGGGTCGCCCAGCAGCTTGAAGGTTTCGGCGGCAACTTCGATTTCTGGCTGTTTATCGTCCAAGGGTCTTCACTTATCCGGATCGCACCATTTCTCGGGGGAGCCTCATGCCGGCGCCTGGAGCGGGCAGTCGGCGGGTTGCTCGCCCCATCGGATCTCGATCGTCGCATGGCGGATATCGTAGCGCCTTTCCAGCACAGCCTTGACGCGATCGACGGCGGTTGCGGCATTGCCATTCTCCGCAAGGCTGATTTCCATGGTCGCCGCCGGACGGCCCGAGGTGATCGACCAGACATGGACATGGGCGACGTCGGCAACGTCTGCGACCTCGCTCAGCACATAGCGGCGCAGTTCCTCGATCTCGATATTGCTCGGCGTTCCCTCCATCAGGATCTGCGCGGCGCTGCGCAGAAGCGCCCAGGCGGAACGCAGAATGAGGACGGACATCAGCACCGACAGGATCGGATCGATCGGGGTCCAGTCAGTGTAATAGATGATCACCGCGGCGGTGATCGCGCCGACGGAGCCGAGCAGATCGCCGATGACATGCAGCAGCGCGCCGCGGATCGTCACATGGTCGCGGTCGCCCCGCATCAACAGCAGGAAGACGCCGATATTGACGAACAGGCCGAGGACGGCGACGATGAACATCGGTCCCGCCAGCACCGGCTCGGGCGTCATCAGCCGTTCGACCGCCTCATAGGCAATCCAGATCGTCAGCAGGAACAGCGCGAGCGCATTGACAAATCCCGCCAGCACCTCTGACCGCATATAGCCGAAGGTGCGCTTTTCATCCGAGCCCCGGCGTCCGAAGCGGAACGAGGCCCAGGCAAGCCCAAGGGCTGCGGTATCCGTCAGCATATGCGCAGCATCGGCAATCAGCGCCAGCGACCCAGACAGATACCCGCCGATGAATTCGGCGACCATGAAACCCGCGGTCAGGCACAGGCCGATCAGCACCACGCGTTCATTGTTGCGCGAAACGGTCGGCGCATGGCTGTGGTGGCCGTCGCCGTGGCTGTGGCCATGATCGCCATGATCGCCATGGGCGTCGTCATGTTTATGGTGGCGGTCGCCATCATGCGCGTGTTCATGCGCCTCGCCCTTGCCGGGCCCGCCGCTGCTGACGCCTTCAGACATGTCTGATCTCCGTTCTTATATATGAACATATAAACACCTATTCATATTTCCGGTCAACGGGAATGGTCCGTTCCGGGAAAAAAGAAGCGCGGTACATCGAAAAAACCACGTGGCTGGAGAACCGGGCTTGTCGCGAAACAAGCGCCCCAACGAAATCGCCGGCTTCAGCGGATCTGGCATGAAGACATACGGCTGTGGCGGCTTCGTCAGACTGAAGACCTGCTGGTGAAGCGCGAAGTTGAACCACAAAAACAACATGAAATATTTTCTTAAAATTACCAGTGATATTGTATAAATAGCGATATCGAATTAGTAATAGCATATAGATGGCAATTTATACTTACGTGTAACCCGCCGCAGTAGGTTCTTCGTTGAATTCTCAAGAAAACGAAGCGGCGTCTGCGCCGGACGCGTGGAAGCGGGAGGCAGCGCAAGACCGATAGATCTGCCGGGGCGACTTCGTTCAACATCTGCCGGCATCGGTCTAAAACTGCCGCAACACGGCAAGCGGGAGGCCCCGTCACGCCGTATCGGGGTCAACGAAGCCAGACGCCCAAAGCAGTCGGAGTAGAAACCTGCGTTCCCGTCGGCAATGTCTGCGCGGCAACGCGTGAGGAGGCACAACATGAAGAACCGCGACACATCCCGCAGCGAGGAAAATCACAGCCCTGAAGGAATGATGATGAAGGAAGACGATCTTCTCGACTTGATCGAAATCGCTCTCCAGCTCGCCATGCGGCTCGGCCTGGCCGAGACGGCCAGCCATCTCTTCCTGGCATGCGATACACTCAGCCCTGCCGAGACAGAAGCGCCGCAATGGGGCGAAAGTTCGAATATCAGCACGGCTGACAGCCCCTCCATGAACACATCGGACTGATAACGACGCTCGGTTTCGACCCACACTGACGGAAAACATGGCCAATCATCGGCTCGACCGAAGCAGCCTGATGCCGTTGTGATACACTGCGGTATCACTGCCGCGCGAAACAGATGAAACTGTCTTTGATTTCAATGAATTGATTTTGTTTGGCTGGGGAACCTGGATTCGAACCAGGACTAACGGAGTCAGAGTCCGTGGGTCTACCGTTAACCTATTCCCCAACAGAACGCGCCCGAGGGCATCGTTGATGTGGGGGCTTATAAACAGAAAGGCCGGGCTTTGCCAAGGGGGAGACGCAAAATTTTCCGCGACCCGGCCGGGTCACGCCGTCGAGAGCCCCGGGCGTCTCGTTTGAATCACCTGATGCTCTCTCTTCGCTTTGCCGTATCGGGATTGTCGAAAAACCGGGTTCCCGCCTTTGGCCCGAAACTCCGGCAATGGCGGGCGGCAGAAGGGCCGCGACCTCCGCTGCGCCGGACTGGAAGGACCGGCTTCCGGGCCGGACCGATGCCTGCGCAGAAAAGGCATTGGCCTTCTGGTCTCACACTGTTATGATCACGCCAACTGAAAATCATAAGAGCGCCTTGCAGCGAGCCAAATCAGCGGTTTGCGCGGCGCGATGGAATTGGCAAAGTGGAAGACCCCCAAAACAGCGCTGAGCTGTCCGATGGCGGGGCGCGCTTGAACAATGACGGCAAGGGTAAACGCGCTCGCCGCCGATCCCGGAAAGGTCGCCGCAAGGCCGCTGCCGGAGTGCCCGCATCGCATGATGCCGTCGTCGCAGGCGGCAGTGAGCAGCTGCGTTCGCCAGATGGCGGTGAAGCGAAGGAAGGCCGCGCCATGCGCGGCAAGGCCGCGCGTTCGCCGTCTTCGGACCGAAAGCCAGGCGGCAACCCCGACGAAAACCCGAACCATGCCGCCCATGATGGCGACAAGCCGCAGCGCAAACGCAAGCGCCGTCGCGGCCGCCGGGCGCATACCAAAGGACCGCTCGGCGCCGATGGCTGCAAGCATGTCCCCGGCGCCGAGAACAGACCCGCCCGGGCCGCCGACACCGCAAAACAGCCTCCGCCTCATCCGCCCGTCCGCGAGGTGCCGAGGGCACAGGACGGCGCGCGGCCGCCCGACCACGGCCTCTATGCCGCTCTCGACCTCGGCACCAACAATTGCCGGCTGTTGATCGCCCAGCCGACCCGCCACCATCAGTTTCGCGTGGTCGACGGCTTCTCCCGCATCGTGCGTCTCGGCGAGGGCCTTGCCGCCACCGGCAGCCTGTCGCCCGCCGCGATGGACCGCGCGATCGAAGCGCTCGCCATGTGCGCGGCGAAGCTGAAGGGCCGCTCCGTCAGGCGCATGCGGCTGATCGCGACGGAGGCCTGCCGCTCGGCCGACAATGGCGCGTTGTTTCTCAAACGGGTCCGCGAGGAAACCGGGCTGCAACTCGAAATCGTCAACCGCGAGACCGAGGCGCGGCTCGCCGTCTCCAGTTGCGCCTCGCTGATCGGGCGCGAAACCCGCTCGGCCGTGCTGTTCGACATCGGCGGCGGCTCCTCTGAAATCGCGGTGATAAAGCTCGGCGAGAACCGGTCTTACCGGATTGCCAACCACATCTCGCACTGGACATCGCTGCCGGTCGGCGTGGTCACGCTGTCCGAGCGCTATGGCGGCCATCACGTGACGCCGGAAATCTTTGAAAACATGGTGGCGGAAGTCACCCGGCTGCTTGGCGATTTCAACTGTCCGGGCACCGGCGGCGGCGCGGATGACGAGGGTTTCCACCTGATCGGCACATCGGGCACCGTGACGACACTGGCCGGCGTCCATCTCGACCTGCCGCGCTATGACCGCCGCAAGGTCGATGGCATATGGTTGACCGATGACGAGGTTTCGGCCATGCAGGCCAAGCTGCTGTCGTGGGATTTCGCGGGACGGGCCGCCAATCCCTGTATCGGCCCGGATCGCGCCGACCTCGTGCTCGCCGGCTGCGCCATCCTCGAGGCGATCCGCCGGCGCTGGCCGTCCTCGCGCATGCGCGTCGCCGACCGCGGGCTGCGCGAGGGGCTTTTGACCGATATGATGATGCATGACGGGGTGTGGCGTAAACAGCGCCGCCGCGGCGGCTTCAGCCGGCGCCAGGGCGCGGCCTCAAGCAATGACTGAATGGGACTGAATGGGACTGAATGTGACCAAACCACCGTCCAAGCCGGCCAGAACAGGCCGCAAAATCGGCCAGAAGGTCAAGAAATCGAAGCTGAAGGCCTCTTCGCGCCGCTGGCTGGAGCGCCACATCAACGACCCCTATGTGCAACGCGCCAGAACCGAGGGTTTTCGCGCCCGCGCCGCCTACAAGCTGCTGGAAATCGACGAGAAGCATCAGATCCTCAAGGGCGCGCGCCGGATCATCGATCTTGGCGCAGCACCCGGAAGCTGGTCGCAGATCGCCGCCAAGGTCACCGGCTCCAACGATACCAATATCCGCGTCGCGGCCATCGATTTCCTCGAAATGGACGGCGTTCCGGGCGTCAAATTCTTTCAGATGGATTTTCTTGACGAGACCGCCCCGGACCTTTTGCGCGAAGCTCTGGACGGGCCGCCGGATGTCGTTATCTCCGATATGGCAGCCCCCACCACCGGGCACCGGCGCACCGACCATCTGCGCACCATGTATCTGTGCGAGGTCGCGGCCCATTTCGCCGTGGAAACGCTTGCCGAAGGCGGGCATTTTCTGGCCAAGACATTCCAGGGCGGCGCGGAACATGATCTCCTGACCATGCTCAAGCAGAACTTCCGTCAGGTTATCCACGTCAAGCCCGCGGCCTCGCGCGCCGAATCCGTCGAAATGTTCGTGCTCGCCAAATCATTCAAAGGTCGGAACGCCTGAAAGGCACTGCCTATCCCGTGCCGTAACGCGTGCTCAATCGTGCGACCCGCCCCGCGCCATCACCATCTCCCGCAGCCTTTCGAACACTGCAGGGCCCTGCCGCACACCGTCATGTTCATATTCATTGGTGATCCAGACCTGGCAATTGCCAAGACGGGCCGCCGTCTCCTGCGACAGCCCGGCATCGACATACATGTCGTCGTGATAGACGGCGGCGGCCACCGGAACGTCATTGGCGAACAGCCGCGTGGCGTCATAAAGCGGCGGATTGTCCTGCCTTGCCGCGAGCGCCTCGGCGGCGGCTTGGAACGGGCGCAGCGACCGGATTTCCTCGAACATCCACGGATAGATCATTTCGCCGGTGAACATCAGCGGCCGCAGTGCGGGATCGAAGCGCTGAAACTCGCCCCTCATCCTTTCAGCGGCAAAGGCGGTCGCCCCTTGCCCCTGGGCATAGATGCTCTCCTGCAGCACCGCATAGAGCGGATTGCCGTCAAAACCGGTCTGAGCCATGACGGAGAACAGGAAACCATCCGACAGACGCGTCTCGTCGGGGTCTGCGAAGGCCTCGTCGAGGAGGAAATGAAGCGCCTCGAAACCGGGACCCATGCCGAGCCCCAGACCCAAAGTCTGCAGCCGACGCACGCTCAAACGGTCGCCGTCCGGTAGGTGAACCGCATTGTTTTCGATGAAGTCGGCGATGCGGCCGGCAAGCCGCTCGTCCTCGGGATAGCGCTGATAATAGCGCCGGTTCTTGGCCAGAACGCGCGGGTAGGTGCGGCGGTAGACCTCGTCCGCGTCGGCGGAAATCCCCGAAAGACCGCCCGTGACATAGCAGGCGGCAAGCCCTTCCGGCGCGCGCGACAGATAGGTGAGCGTGATGAACCCGCCATAGCTCTGGCCGAGCGTTTCCCATTTGACCTCGCCCAGCAATTGTTTGCGGATGTGCTCGCAGTCGGCGACGATGCTGTCGGCGCGAAAATGCATCAGGTAATCCGCAGCCGCCTCCCCGGTTTCGAAACGGGAGATGACATGCGCGTCGATCGGACTGCTGCGGCCGGTTCCGCGCTGGTCGATCAGCACGACCCTGTGGGTCTTGAGCGCCGCCTTGAGCCATGGCGGGCCGCCGGCGACCGGACGCGGCGACTTGCCGCCGGGCCCGCCCTGCAAAAAGGCAAGCACAGGAAGGTTGTCCCGCCGCTTGACGGGATCGACGATCTCGCGCGCGAAGATTTGCAGCACCGGTCCCTGAGGGCGGGACCAGTCGAGCGGCACCGGCACCAGCATGTCCCGGATCATCATGCCGGGAATGATATATTGCTTCGGCATCATCGGCAGATCTCCTGTTATCTCTGCCGAGGCCTAAAGCGGATCAGGCAAAAGGGCAACCATGCCCGGCCAAAGCATTTCGCAGTCAGGTGGAATCACCTGACGCCCGCGAAAATGCGGCAAAGAATATAGAGAGGACAACAAAAAAGCGGGCGCTCTGGCCCGCTTTTCGTACTTCTGGATCGTATCGCGCTTATTTGCGCTTGCCGTCGAGGCTGAAGGAGCCGGGGCCGGCGAAGACGAGGTAGAGGAAGACAAAGCAGAACAGGATCGCCGCATCGCCGCCGTTATTGACCGGATAAAGGCTTGAGGGCGCGTGGAACATGAAATAGGCGACCGCCATCATGCCGGACAGCACGAAGGCCGTGACGCGGGTGAAAAGGCCGAGCACGATCAGCACGCCGCCGACGATTTCGAGAATGCCGCCGATCCAAAACAGCGAAAACATCGGGGGATGCATTTCCGAGATCGGGAAGTGCAGAATCTTTTGGGTACCGTGCTCGAAGAAAAGAATGCCGGCCACGACGCGGAGAATGGCGAGGAAAATCGGCGCCATCGGCTGCAACATGCGGTTTGTACTCATAAATCAACTCCGTGATAAGGCGAGATCGTTGCCCGCGCAGGCGCGGTTACAGAAGGCGCTAACATACGCGAAAAAGCGATCTGTGAAAGACGGAGATATGTAAACACTGCGTCGCCGGCTGCATCGATTCGCAAAAACCCAAAAACGCCTGAAGCTGGCCCTATGGATTGCAGTTCCTTTTCTCCCCTCATATAGTCGCCCGACTTTATCGGGGACCGGCCTTTTCGCCGTGCAAGGAGACCAGAGAATGAGCGAACCGACAGGAAAGAAGCCCGCCGGAGAGGACCTCCAGCAGCAGGCTCTTTTTTATCACCGCTATCCGCGCGCCGGCAAACTGGAGATCCAGGCGACCAAGCCGCTCGGCAACCAGCGCGACCTTGCCCTTGCCTATTCGCCCGGCGTCGCCGCGCCCTGCATTGCCATTCACGAAAATCCGCATGACGCCGCCCAGTACACCGCGCGCGCCAATCTGGTCGCCGTGATATCGAACGGCACCGCCGTTCTCGGCCTCGGCAATATCGGCCCGCTCGCCTCCAAGCCGGTGATGGAAGGCAAGGCCGTGCTGTTCAAGAAGTTCGCGGGGATAGACGTCTTCGATATCGAGATCGACGCGCCGTCGATCGACGGCATGGTCTCCACCATTGCAGCCCTCGAGCCCACATTCGGCGGGATCAACCTCGAGGACATCAAGGCTCCCGAATGTTTCGAGGTCGAGCGGATCCTGCGCGAGAAGATGCAGATCCCGGTGTTCCACGACGACCAGCACGGCACCGCCATCATCGTTGCCGCCGCGATCCTGAACGGGCTGGAACTTGCCGGCAAATCGCTCGAGAATGTGAAGATCGTGGCCTCCGGCGCGGGCGCCGCCGCCCTCGCCTGCCTCAACCTTCTGGTGTCGCTCGGCGCCAGGCGCGAGAATATCTGGGTGTTCGACATTGACGGCCTGGTCTATCCCGGCCGCGAGACCAATATGGACGAATGGAAAGCGGTCTACGCCCAGCAAAGCGACGCCCACGCGCTGGCCGACCATATTGCGGGCGCGGACGTGTTCCTCGGCCTTTCGGTCGCCGGCGCGCTGAAGCCATCGCTCCTGAAGCAGATGGCGCCGCGGCCGATGGTCATGGCGCTCGCCAATCCCGTGCCCGAAATCATGCCGGATCTGGCCCGCGCCGAGCGCGAGGATGCAATGATCTGCACCGGGCGATCGGATTTTCCGAACCAGGTCAACAACGTCCTGTGTTTCCCCTATATCTTCCGCGGCGCGCTGGATTGCGGTGCGCGCACGATCAACGAGGAAATGAAGATGGCCGCCGTGCGCGCCATCGCCGGGCTCGCCAAGGAGGAGGTCTGGGAAGCCTCGCGCAACGCCGCCAACGGCGAACCGCTGATCTTCGGGCCGGACTACCTGATCCCCTCGCCCTTCGACCCGCGCCTCATCCTCAGGATCGCCCCGGCCGTTGCCCGCGCCGCCGAGGAGACCGGCGTCGCCGAACGCCCGATCCCGGACTATCAGGCCTATTACGAAAACCTGACGCGCTTCGCCTTCCGCTCCGGCCTGGTGATGAAGCCGGTATTCGCCGCCGCCAAGGCCGCCGAACGCAAGCGGGTGATCTTCTCCGACGGCGAGGATGAACGCGTGATGCGCGCGGCCCAGGTGCTGATCGAGGAAGGCATCTCCCAGCCGATCCTGATCGGGCGGCCCAACGTGCTCGAAACCCGGATGAAACGCTACGGCCTGCGCATGCGGCTGCATGAGGATTTCGAAATCATCAACCCGGAAAGCGATTCGCGGTTCCGCGAATATGTCGACGAGTACCTCTCCTTCGTGGCGCGCAAGGGCGTGACGCCGGAGCGCGCCCGCACCATCGTCCGCACCAACACCACGGTGATCGGCGCGCTCGCCGTCAAGCGCGGCGATGCGGATGCACTGCTGTGCGGGGTCGAGGGCCGGTTCGAAAAACATCTGCGCGATATCGGCAGCATCATCGGCAAGCATGAAAATGTCCGCGATTTCTCGAGCCTTGGCCTGCTGATTTCCAACCGCGGCGCGACCTTCTTCGCCGATACCCACGTGACCTATTGCCCGACCGCGGAAGAGATCGCGGAGACCACGATCCAGTCCGCCCGCGCCGTTGCACGCTTCGGCATGACGGCGAAAGCCGCCCTCGTCTCCCACTCCAATTTCGGCTCGCGCGATTCCGAAAGTGCGACAAAGATGCGGGATGCGCTGGCGCTGATCCGGTCCCGCATGCCCGAACTCGAGGTCGACGGCGAAATGCACGGCGATACCGCGATCTCCGAATTGCTGCGCGAGCGCGCCATGCCCAACAGCACGCTGACAGGCGAAGCCAATCTGCTGATCTTCCCCTCGCTCGATGCCGCCCATATCACCATGACGGTGGTTCAAAGCATGCTGGATGCGCTTCATGTCGGCCCGATCCTGCTGGGCAGCGCCCTGCCTGCCCACATCATGTCGCCCTCGGTGACCTCGCGCGGGATTGTCAACATGGCAAGCCTCGCCGTGGTCGAGGCGGATGTCGCCGCCTCGGAAAAGCGCCGGGCGGCCGAGTAGACAACACGGCAGGTCGCAAGCAGAGGCTGTCCAGCCAGCCTGCTTGCCGCCGCCTCCCCAACAACCCCTGACAACCGCCCGATGACCCTGATCGAGGCGCGACGTTGTGCCGGCCCGCGCCGTTTGCGGCCCGTTGCGCCGAGGCGCGGCAGGATAGCCGGCATCTCGCCTTCCAGACCGCCGTCGCGGGCAGATGGCGGCCAAAACGGGGGAAGTCGCGCCCCGAATTACAACTTTAACTTGATTTTCACATGTTAAAAGGTCTATCAAACTATAGACAATATTCGATTCCAAAGGTTTCCTGCGTCAACTCATGAGGGAGTAGTCCATGGACGTCATACCGTTCACGCTCCCCCGGACGGTAACCGACTCTCCTCTGCATCCTTGGATCGAAATTCGAAAAACTGTTTAGGTATCATAATTTACGACAGAAATGGCGATGATGATGGACGAAGCCAGAATTTTGGAATTGCGGGCACGGGTCGCGCATTCGGAAACAATTGCCGAGCTTATCGTTTCGCTTGGCGAGATAACATCAACCTTTGGTTTTAACCACTTTACGTTGACTGACATCCCCCGAAGCAGCGACGCGCTGCTGCAGTCCCTGATTCACTTCACCTCGCTTCCCTACCCCCTCATCGCGGCCTATGATCAGGCGGAGATCCTGCAAAACTCCGCTTTCGTCCGGTCGTGGAGAAAAGCAACTTCCCCGGTCGAGTGGAATATCGGCCAGTTCGAGCTGGATGATGCGGAGGCGGCTTTCGGCCAGCGCCTCAAGACAATCCATGTCCGCATGGGCGTTGTCTTCACGGCGCCGGATTGCCAGCCGGAGCCCTTGGCTTTCCTGCTGTTCGGGGATCGCGCCCCCCTCAGCGACGAAGAAAAGGACGAAATCAACAGGCTGGCGCTGTGCGCCTGCCGCCGGTTCGAGCAGTTGCGACCGGTTTCCGCCCATCACCTGAAGAGCCTTTCCTCGCGGGAGTTGGAGGTCATCAAATGGACCGCCGAAGGCAAGACCTCGCACGAGATCGGCAGGATCCTCAATCTCTCCGACCACACCATCAATGCCTATCTGGCAAATGCGATCCGCAAGATGGAATGCGTCAACAGGGCGCATCTCGTGGCAAAGGCCATCCGCCTCAGGCTGATCGAATGAGTGCGCGCAGCGGGTCAGCGCCGGAGGGAACGCTCTATCGGCGTCCGGTCTTCTCTTTCCAGTGCAGGCGGCAATAGGAAACGTAGCGGTCATTGCCGCCGACCTCGATCTGGGGGCCTTCGAGCAGCGCCTTGCCCGTCTGGTCCTGCCGCACCACCATGGTCGCCTTGCGGCCGCAATGGCAGATCGTCCTCACTTCCCGGATTTCATCCGCGAGCACGAACAGTTCGGCCGATGCCGGAAACAGCCGCCCCATGAAATCGGATCTGAGGCCATAGGCCATGACCGGAATCCCGAGTTCATCGACAACCCGCGCCAATTGCCAGACATGATCGGCGGTGGCGAAATTGACTTCGTCCACGAACAGGCAATCAATCTTGCGCTTGCCGTCGAGCGCGCCCGCGCATTCGAACAGATCGGTGTCCGGCCCGAAGGTGACCGCATCGGCCTCCAAGCCGATCCTAGAGGAAACCACGCCCTTGCCGCCCCGGTCATCCAGTTCGGCAAGCAGGATGACGGCATGCATGCCGCGCTCGCGGTAATTATAGGCGGCCTGCAGCAGCAAGGTCGATTTGCCGGCATTCATCGTGGCATAGTAGAAGTGGAGTTTCGCCATAGTGCGGTCCTTTTTCTCCTTTCTTGCCGCGATCGCGCGCCTACAAGAAGCCGGAATCGCAGATAGCCACAGAAAACCGCGGGCCGCGCGTTTCGCGCGCTGTGTCTTGCCGCTTCGGCCCGAATGTGAGAAACAGCCTCCTGCTATCCTACCCCTGCCGATGATGATGCAGACCCATGGAAACAGTCGTCGAGATCAACACAATCGATATCATCTATGGCAAGCATGCGCGGCGCGCGCTGCCGCTTGTCGACGCCGGTCATTCGCGCGACGACATTCATGCCCGCACCGGCAACCTCGTCGGCGTCGCCAACGCCTCGCTGACGCTCGGACGCGGTGAAATCGTCGTCCTGATGGGCCTTTCGGGGTCTGGAAAGTCGACATTGCTGCGCGCCGTCAACGGTCTGGCGCCGGTCATACGCGGCGAGGTTCGCGTCCATACCGATAAAGGCGTCGTCAATCCCTACACCGCCAATGCCAAGGCGCTCAGGGCCCTGAGAGCGCGGTCCGTCTCCATGGTGTTCCAGCAGTTTGCCCTGCTTCCCTGGCTGAGCGTTGCCGAAAATGTCGGCCTCGGGCTGGAGCTTTCGGGCGTGCCCAGACGCGAGCGGCGCGAGCGCATCGAGGAGCAGCTTCACCTGGTGAACCTCTCGGATTGGGCCGATCATCCCATCGATGCGCTTTCCGGCGGCATGCAGCAGCGGGTCGGCCTGGCGCGCGCCTTTGCCACCGGAGCGCCGATTCTTCTGATGGACGAGCCGTTTTCGGCGCTCGATCCGCTGATCCGCGCCCATCTGCAGGATGAATTGCTGGAACTGCAACAGCGCCTCAGAAAATCGATCCTGTTCGTGAGCCACGATCTCGATGAAGCCATCAAACTGGGCAACCGCATCGCGATCATGCAGGCAGGAAAAGTGATCCAGACGGACACGCCGCGCGGAATCGTCAAAAACCCGGCAAACGACTATGTCGCCGACTTTGTAGCCAATACCAACCCGCTCACGGTTCTCACGGCAGAAGATATCATGAAACCTGTTGCTTCACGCAGTCAGCTGGACACACGGATCGCGGCGACCGTCAAATCCGCGACGCCGGCCATGACGCTGATACGACTGCTTTCAGACCGGCCGGGAACCATCGGCGTCGTCGAGGGCGGGCGGATTGCCGGGACGATCTCGCACCGCGAGATTGCCGCCGGCCTTGCGCCGCGGCGGCCGGAAAGGCCGACGGCATGAGCGAAAAATCATCTCCCCTGCGCGAAACCGACGAAGCGGCGATCAGCCTTGCGAAATCGCTCCTGCGGGATGCAAGCTTTGCCGCCCTTGCCGTCAACGAACCGGAAACAGGTTTCCCGCTTGCAAGCCGTGTGCTGGTCGCGACCGATACCGACGGCACGCCCGTCATCCTGATTTCGGCGCTGTCGAACCACACCAGGGCGATCTTGCAGGACAGCAAGGTATCGCTGCTGACGGGAGAACCGGGAAAGGGCGATCCGATGGCCCACCCGCGCATGACGACGCGATGCCTTGCCGCGGTCATCGAACGCGGCGGCGACGATCATCAGCGGGTACGAACGCGATTTCTCGACCGCCACCCGAAGGCAAGGACCTATATCGACTTCCCCGATTTCAACCTCTTCCGCCTGTCGCCGGTATCGGCGAACCTCAATGGCGGTTTCGGCAAGGCCTATGCCATCGAGGGCAAGGCTCTGATCGAGCCTGATTGACCAGAATGGCCACCACGCGAAATACCAGTGCCGGCTCGATCTTGAAAAGTAACTAATTTAACAAAGTTGCGGCGACGAGCACCCGAAACGGAGATTTGCTTTATTTTCGCCAGCCCTTTTAAAAACTACCCTAAATTTCACATTATTATTTTCCCGACGACTCGGTTACATTCCATTTTAGGCATTGGAAAAATTATTGACACTTAAAGTCAAACCAAGGAGTACTGCTGTGAGCGCAAACAAACTTTCAGACATGACCTCTCCCGCGGCCAGCCTGCTTTCGGCGATGGCAAATCCGAAGCGGCTTCAGATTCTCTGCGTGCTGATCGAGAGGGAAATGCCGGTTGGCGCGCTCGCAATCCGCGTCGGCCTGAGCCAGTCCGCGCTGTCGCAGCACCTGTCGAAACTGCGCGCCCAGAACCTCGTCGAAACGCGGCGCGAGGCGCAGACCATCTATTACAGCACACATGCCGAACCGGTTCGCAAGCTTCTCGACACGCTCGGCGAGATCTACGACGATGAAATGATCGCCAGCCGCAAGGCGGGCTGAACCTCTGCCGGCCGGCTCATCGAAGGCCGGCACGGGTTGTCCGGGAGACGGCTATCGCCTGCCGGATTCCGCATCGGCAGAGGCTTTCGCTTGACGACGTCGGTGCCGCTGATAACGTACTCTCCATTGAAATGATGCAACAGGGGCCCGGCGACGGGTCGCTTTCTTTTTTGGAGCAGCTCATGTCCGACAGCGCCAATGTGACGCCCAACAATCTCGACGCATTCTGGATGCCGTTTACCGCCAACCGGCAGTTCAAAAAGGCCCCGCGCATGTTCGTGGCCGCCAAGGACATGTATTACACGACCGCCGATGGTCGTCAGGTTCTGGACGCAACCTCCGGGCTCTGGTGCGTGAATGCCGGTCACTGCCGGCCGAAGATCACCGAGGCGATCCGCAAACAGGCCGGCGAACTCGACTACGCCCCCGCCTTCCAGCTCGCCCACCCCAAGGCCTTCGAGCTTGCCAACCGGCTGGTCGATATCGCGCCCGAGGGCATGAACCATGTGCTCTATACCAATTCGGGCTCCGAATCGGTCGAGACCGCGCTGAAGGTCGCGCTCGCCTACCACCGGGCAAGGGGCGACGGCTCGCGGTTCCGGCTGATCGGCCGCGAACGGGGCTATCACGGCGTCAATTTCGGCGGCATCTCGGTCGGCGGCATCGTTTCCAACCGCAAGATGTTCGGCACGCTTCTGACCGGCGTCGATCATCTGCCGCACACCCATCTGCCCGAAAAGAACGCCTTCACAAAGGGCCAGCCGGAACATGGCCTCGACCTTGCAAGCGAACTCGAACGGATCGTGACGCTCCACGATGCCTCCACGATCGCCGCCGTCATCGTCGAGCCTGTCGCCGGCTCGACCGGCGTCCTGATTCCGCCGAAGGGCTATCTCAAGAAACTGCGCGAGATCTGCACCAAATACGGCATACTGTTGATTTTCGACGAGGTGATCACCGGTTACGGACGCCTCGGCGCCCCGTTTGCGGCGCAATATTACGACGTCACCCCGGACATCATCATCACCGCCAAGGGCCTGACCAACGGCGTCATTCCGATGGGCGCCGTTTTCGTCACCTCCGCAATCCATGACGCCTTCATGAGCGGCCCGGAGCATATGATCGAGTTCTTCCACGGCTATACCTATTCGGGCAATCCGATGGCGTCCGCCGCGGCACTCGCCACGCTCGACACCTACAAGGAAGAAGGCCTGCTGACCCGGGCAACAGAACTCGCGCCCTATTGGGAAGAACAGCTCCACAGCCTGCGGGATTGCCCGTATGTCATCGACATCCGCAATACCGGCCTGATCGGCGCGATCGAGCTGGAGCCGATTTCCGGCGAACCCACCAAGCGCGCCTTCACCGCCTTCCTGAACGCCTATGAAGCCGGCCTGCTGATCCGCACCACCGGCGATATCATCGCCATGTCGCCGCCGCTGATCGTCTCCAAGGCCCAGATCGACGAATTGTTCGACACGCTGCGCAAGGTGCTGATGAACAATATCTGACGCCGTCGCGTGGCGCGTCGGGAACAGGAGGCCGGCGTATCGGGCGTTTGGTTCAGATCGCCCGATTTTGCCTTGCCGCATCAGCATTCTCAGGAAGCAGGTCTCCGTTTTTCGACTCCGCGCTCTATTTTTTGCACTGTCGCAAACGGGAGATGCCGTCATGTCCGACGACATTCTGATTGAAAACGAAAACCTTGCCGTCGCGGTGTCGCCGCTCGGCGCCGAGACCCGGTCGATCACGAGCAGGGACGGGCGCGAATGGCTCTGGGACGGTGACCCCGCCTTTTGGACGGGACGGGCCCCGGTCCTGTTTCCGATCGTCGGCAAGGCGCCGGACAACAGGGTGACGATCGACGGCATGGCATTCCCGATGCAGCAGCATGGTTTTGCCCGCAAGAGCGAATTCACGCTTGAAGAAAGCGCGGCGTCGTCCTGTCGCTTTGTGCTTGCCCCGACGGCGGACACGCGGATGGCCTATCCGTTCGAATTCTCTCTGTCGATCACCCACGCGCTGGCCGGCGCCACGCTGACGGTCACAGCCGAGGTGGCGAACCGGGACGACCGGGCGATGCCGTTCGGTTTCGGCTTTCACCCTGCCTTCCGCTGGCCGATGCCGGGCCTGAACAAGGGCCATGTGCATCACATCACGCTCGACAACCGTGCAGAGCCCGCCATGATCCGCCTGCGCGACGGCCTGCTGGACCCGACGCCGCTCGCCTCGCCCTTCGCCGATGGCGTGCTCGCGCTCGACCACGACTATTTCGAGGAGGATGCGATGATCTTTCCCGAGGGAGCCGGCGACCGACTGAGTCTCAGCGCCGAGGACGGTCCCTCGCTGCATTTCCGCTTCGAAAACCTGCCCAATCTGGCGCTCTGGACCAAGCCGGGCGCGCCCTATATCTGCGTGGAACCGTGGCACGGCATGGCCGCCGCCCACGGCAAGGGCCCGGCGCTGGAAGACCGACCTTTCACCCGGACGCTCGCCCCGGGCGAGAGCGCGCGCTTCGGCTGGTCCGTGGCAATAGACGGATAGGTTGTTCCGCGCTCATTTTGATTGCCTAACGCGAAACAATATCGCATATCTCGAAAAAAACACCTGGGTCGCTTCGCATTGATCTTTCAATCGTCGGCGCGCCGCTCGGGTAATGATGAGGGCCGCCGTGTTCTTCGGGGACCTCAACATGAAAAAACTCGTGGCAGAATTTATCGGCACTGCGGTGCTCGTGCTGTTTGGCTGCGGCGCTGCCGTTCTTGGCGGCGATGCCATCGGGCAGACCGGGATCGCCTTTGCCTTCGGCCTCGCCATCGTCGCCATGGCCTATGGCATCGGCCCGATTTCCGGATGCCACATCAATCCCGCCGTCAGCCTCGGCGTGTTTGTCGCAGGCCGCATGCCCGCTGGCGAAATGGCGCGCTACTGGATCGCCCAGTTCGCCGGCGCACTGGTGGGCGCGGTCGTTCTGGCCGTCATTGCCGGCTCCACCGCCAGCCTTGGCCAGAACGGCTGGGGGCCGGGCTATCTCGGCGAATATGCGCTGCCGGCAGCTCTCGTCTTCGAGGTCGTGTTCACCGCGATCTTCGTGATCGTCATCCTCGGTTCGACCGCCGCCGCAGCCCCTGCCGGCTTTGCCGGCCTCGCAATCGGGCTGACGCTGGTCGCGATCCACCTCGTCGGCATCCAAGTGACGGGCGTTTCCGTCAATCCGGCCCGCAGCTTCGGCCCCGCGATCCTGGTCGGCGGCCATGCGCTGGCGCAGCTCTGGCTGTTCATCGTCGCGCCGCTGGCCGGCGGTGTCATCGGGGCATTGCTCTATCGCTTCAAGACGCTCGAAGACTGAGCGCTGCGCATGGTGGACGCCTGAATGTCGGCGTCCACCACGTCAGGATCAGCAAATGCCGTCTAGATCCGTGCGCAAAACCCGTCAAACCCGCCGAGTTCCACCCCGGCGCCGTTCAGCACCGCCGTCATGCCCGGAAAATCGAGCGTATCGACGTGGCCGACGGCCATATGCAGCGGCACGGACTGTGGGATGGCGGCGAAGTTGAACACGAACAGCAGGGTTTCATTGCCCTTGCTGCGGGTAAACATCAGCACGTCGTCATTGTCGCTGTCGAGAAAGGCGATCTCGCCATCGAACAGCGCGTCGTGTTCGCCGCGGAAGGCGAGCGTCGCGCGATAGTGGTTGTAGACCGTATCCGGCAGCGGCGCCTGCTCGAACACCGACAGCGCCAGATGGGCTTCAGGCACCGGCAGCCAGGGCTTTTCGGCGGTGGAAAAGCCGGCATTGGGCGGCACATTGCTCCATGGCATCGGCGTGCGGCAGCCGTCCCTTCCCTTGTAGGAGGGCCAGAAGCGGATGCCGTAAGGGTCGCGCAGGTCCTCGAAGGCGAGTTCCGCCTGCGGCAGGCCGAGTTCCTCGCCCTGGTAAAGGCAGATCGAGCCCTTCAGCGTTGCCAGAACCGAAATGGCGAGCCGCGCGACCGGCTCGCGCTCGGCCTCTGTCTTCGCAAAACGCGAGACATGGCGGTCGACATCGTGGTTGGAAAACGCCCAGCACACCCAGCCGTCCGAAACCGTGGCAAAATAATTCTCCACGCATTTTCGGATATGACCCGGCGAGAAATCCGGGCCGAGGAAATCGAAGGTGTAGCACATGTGGAGCTTGTCATTGCCGGCGGTATAATCGGCGACCGTCTTCAGCGAGCGTGCGCCATCCCCGACCTCGCCGACCGACGCGCGGTCGTCATATTCATCCAGCAGCGCCCGGAAGCGCTTGAGAAAGCCGATATTCTCCGGCCTGGTCTTGTCATAGATGTGCTTCTGGAAACCGTAGGGGTTCACGTCGGGCGCATCGAGGCCGGCGGCATCGTCATCGCCCAGCATTGGCGGGTTGTCGCGCAGCTTGTCGTCGCAGAAATAGTAATTGACGGTATCGAGGCGGAAACCGTCGACCCCGAGATCGAGCCAGAACCGCACCGTCTCGAGAAGTGCGTCCTGCACCGCCTTGCAGTGGAAGTTGAGATCGGGCTGGCTGGTCAGGAAATTATGCATGTAATACTGCTTGCGGGTGCCATCCCACTCCCAGCCCGGCCCGCCGAAGATCGACATCCAGTTGTTGGGCGCCGTGCCGTCGGGCTTGGCATCGGCCCAGACATACCAATCGGCCCTGGCATTGTCCTTGCTCGATCGGCTTTCGCTGAACCAGGGATGCTGGTCCGAGGTGTGGGACAGAACCTGATCGATGATCACCTTCAGGCCGAGCCTGTGGGCCTCGCCGACCAGCGCCCTGAAATCGTCGAGCGTGCCGAACATCGGGTCGACATCGAGATAGTCCGAAACGTCATAGCCCATGTCGGCCATCGGCGATTTGAAGAACGGCGACAGCCAGATCGCGTCGACGCCGAGTTCGGCCACATAGGTGAGCCGCCGCGTGATGCCGGGCAGATCGCCGATGCCGTCGCCGGTGGTGTCCTGAAATGAGCGGGGGTAGATCTGGTAGATGACGCCGCCGCGCCACCAGTTGCCGGTATTGCCAACCGTCATTGAAAATTCCTTGCTCGAAGCGTCCGGCCGCCAGACTATCTCCCGGACCACGCGAGGTAAATGCGAAGTCGGCGTTTCTTTTGCAACGCACCATCACGCCGGAAATTCGACTGTAATATGACTGACACACGGACGGGCTAAAGCGGCTGAAGCCCGCACAGTGCCTTTCGGCTGAGGAAGCCCCGTGAATGCTTGAACCGGCGAAAAGACTGACCCTGGTGTCCGACGCCTGGCATCCGCAGGTCAACGGCGTGGTCCGCACCATCGAGAACACCAATCGCGAGCTTGCGAAGATGGGCGTGGAGGTGACGATGATCACCCCGGACATGTTTCGCAATATCGGCATGCCCACCTATCCGGAAATACGGCTGGCGCTGGCAAGCTACCGTCACGTGGCACGCCTGATCGAGGAAAGCCGGCCCGATTACGTCCATATCGCAACCGAAGGCCCGCTCGGCTACAAGGCCCGCCGCTGGTGCCGGAGCAGAGATTGCCGCTTTTCGACGAGCTACCACACGAAGTTTCCGGAATATGTTTCCGCCCGCCTGCCCATTCCGCTCGGCCTGCTCTATTCCGTCATGCGCAATTTCCACAATGCCGGCAATGGCTGCATGGTCGCGACCGAAAGCCTCGCCCGCGAGCTTGAGGCCCATGGTTTCAGAAACCTGATGCAGTGGAGCCGGGGGATCGACAATACGCTGTTTTACCCGCGACCGAAGTCCGATGCCCCGTTCGGCGGCCTTCCCCGGCCGATCTTCCTGACGGTCGCGCGCGTCGCGGTCGAAAAGAACCTTGAGGCCCTGCTCTCGCTCGACATGCCGGGCAGCACCGTGATCGTCGGCGACGGCCCCGCCCGGCGCGAGCTCGAAGAGAAATACCCGAAGGCGCATTTCCTCGGCATGCTGAAAGGCGAGGAACTGGCAAAGGCCTATGCCGAGGCCGACGTCTTCGTGTTCACCTCGAAGACCGACACATTCGGCAATACCACGATCGAGGCGCTGTCATGCGGCATTCCGGTCGCAGCCTTTCCGGTCAGCGGTCCGGCGGATATCCTCGGCGGACATGATCAGGCGGGCGTCCTCGACGACGACCTCAAGGCCGCCTGCCTGAAAGCCCTTGAATGCTCCCCGGAAAAGGCGCGCGAACTGGCCGCGACCTATACCTGGGAAGCGGCCGCCATCCAGTTCTACCAGAACGTGACCAGCGCGCACGACGGCTGATCGCGCCAGTCAGCGCTTCTTCTTGCGCTTGTGCTCGAACGGATTTTCGCCGGCGCGGAAGTGGATACGGATCGGCACGCCCGGCATCTGGAAATCATTGCGCAGGCCATTGGTCAGATAGCGGATATAGCTTTCCGGCACAGCCTCCGGCCTGGTGCATGAGATCATGAAGGCCGGCGGGCGGGTCTTCACCTGGGTCATGTATTTCATCCGCAACCGCCTGCCGGAAACGGCGGGCGGGGGATGGCTGACGGTCTGCACGTCGAGCCAGCGGTTGAGCCTTGCCGTGGAGATGCGGCTGTTCCAGACCTTGTCGGTATCGGCGATCGCCTGCATCAGCTTGTCGAGGCCGGTTCCGCGCTCGCCGGAAATCGGCACGGCGCGAAGGCCGCGCGCCTGTGGCAGCAGCCGGTCCGTCTTCTCGCGCAGATCGGCAAGCACGGCCTGACGATCCTCGATCAGATCCCATTTGTTGAAGGCGAGCACGGCGGCGCGGCCCTCGCGGATGACGAGATCGACGATCTGCAGGTCCTGCTTCTCGAACGGAATGGTGGCGTCGAAGACGATCACCACGCATTCGGCAAAACGGATCGCGCGCAACGCATCGGAGACCGAGAGCTTTTCGAGCTTTTCGACGACCCGCGCCTTGCGGCGCATCCCGGCGGTGTCGAACAGCCTGATCGGCCGGCCGCGCCACTCCCACTCCACGGAGATCGAATCGCGGGTGATCCCCGCCTCCGGCCCGGTCAGCAGCCGCTCCTCGCCGAGATAGCGGTTGATCAGCGTCGACTTGCCCGCATTCGGGCGGCCGACGATTGCAACCCGGAGCGGCTTGGTGTCGTCATAGGGGGCGACCTCTTCCGGGTTCTCGGCCTCTTCCTTGGTCAGCATCACATCGGTGCGAGCTTCCTCGACCGGCTCTTCCTTGGGGAAGGCCCGTTCCTCGCCGATCGCCGCAATGATCGCCTCGCGCAGATCGTGCATGCCCTGGCCGTGTTCGGCGGAAATCGGGCAGGGTTCGCCGAGCCCGAGCGTGAAGGCGTCGTAGAAACCGGCGTCGGAGCCGCGCGCCTCGGCCTTGTTGGCGACCAGCACGACAGGCTTGCCGCGCCGGCGCACCATTTCAGCCAGCGTATTGTCGGCAGGCGTCAGCCCGGCCTTGGCGTCGACGACGAACAGCGACAGGTCGGCCTCGTCGATCGCCGCCTCGGTCTGGGCGCGCATGCGTCCCGGCAGCGTATCGGCGGCGGCCTCCTCAAGGCCGGCGGTATCGATGATGGTGAAGCGCAGGTCCGAAAGCCGCGCCTCGCCCGGCCGGCGATCGCGGGTAACCCCCGGCGTGTCGTCGACAAGCGCCAGCTTCTGTCCGACCAGACGGTTGAACAGCGTCGATTTACCGACATTCGGTCTTCCGACGATGGCGACCTTGAAACTCATGAAATGTTTCTCCTGACGGTCGTGTTTGCCGCATTCACGCGGGCGTCAGGTGGCTCCACCTGACTGCGAAATGCTCCGGTCAGCCGGTAGCGCTTTCGGTGACATTGCCATCGGCGGTCATCACCTCGAGCATGATCTGGGCGCGATTGAGCACGTTGCGCGGGGCTTCCGGGTCGTTGGAAATTGCCTCGAACCATTCCTGCGCGCGGGCGTAATCCTTCAGCCGGTAAGCGGAAAGACCGAGAATCTCGCGCGCGGAGAAGCGGAACGGATTGCCGTCGCTCGCAAGCTGCTCGACCTCGGCGGACACCTGCTCATAGGTGCCGGTATCGACCAGCAGCCAGCCGGCGCGCAGCTTGGCCGCATCGCGGATCGCCTCCGGCACGGCGCGGTCCTTGCCGATCGACGAAAAGGCCGAGATCGCGGCAGCGGTATCGCCGGCTTCAGAAAGCAGGGTTGCCGCGCGCAACTGCGCCAGCACCGGATAGGAGCCGTGGCCTTCCTGTTCCAGTTGCGCCAGCGTCTGTTCGGCGGCCTCGAGATTGCCGGCCTCGATCTGGTTCAGCGCGGTGAGGAACACGTCGCCGGATTTCGCCGCCGCGCGGGACTGCCAGTATTCATAGCCGCGCCAGCCGGCCGTGCCGATCACGAGAATGACGGCGGCCGCGATCAGGATCTTGCCATAGCGTCGCCAGGCATCCTTCATCCTGTCGGAACGCAGTTCCTCGTTAACTTCGCGGATAAAGCTGTCGTCCTGATTAGCCATCACGTCACTCCGGCGTGCATTTTTGTTAGGTGCGGCCTTCTAACCGTTTTTTTGCTCAGTTGTAAGGGAAAACGCGCCTCATTGCGCTGATTATGCAGCGAACTGGATCGGCACGCCGATCAGCCAGACATGCAGCTTCCAGATGAACAGGCCCCAGAGCACGATGCCGAGCATGCAGGCATAGGCGTCATAGCGCGCCGAGACGTAGGGCTTGCGCGTCAAAAGCCCCGCCCGCTCCCGCCTTGCAAGCGAAATCCGCAGGATCACCGCCCAGATCAGGATGCCGGCAAACAGGATGACCGAGGCCGCCTCGCCGTTCGCCAGAAGATGGGCGAGCGCCCAGATCTTGACCGACAGCACCATCGGATGCTTGGCGATCGTCGCGATCTTTCCGGGCGGAAAGAAGCTTGCCGAAAGACAGATCATCGCGAGCAGCATCAGCAGTACGGTGATATGGGCAAACCAGAATGGCGGCGTATAGAGAACGACGCCGCCCTGACGCGCCTGGCCGTAGGCGAACACCAGGAACACGAATTCGGCGAGCGCCGCCAACGAAAACAGGCCCCGCCACGGGTTTTCGCCGATGCGGTCGATCATCGACCGGCGAAAGCCGGGCGCGAAGGCGTGAACGAGATGCGTTCCGGCAAATAGCAGAACCGCGATAACAAGCATGACCATGAATCAACCCCTGGCGAACATTCCAACTGGCGCCACCTTATGCCGGAAGCGCCGAGTTTAGAAGCGATCCAGAAGATTTCGCTATCGGGCGGCCTGATGATCGAGTTTTAGCTGATAACCCTTTCCCTCTTTGGGTCACCCTCGGGCTTGACCCGAGGGTCCAGGCGGCGTTCCCCGCGTGGCCTGGATGCTCGGGACAAGCCCGAGCGGAGACGGCTGCATCCGAACAGGCAGGCAAAGCGAAGCTGCCATATCGCGCCGCAGGCAACCTCTTCCCTCACCCCTCGGGATGCGGCTCGGTCACGTCGCCGCCGGGCTCCTGATAATCCTCGCGGTCGATCTCGGGCAGCGGCTGGCCGAAGATCGCGGCCTCGAAGGCGGCAAGACGCTTGTAGATCGATATCAGCTCGATGATCGTCGACCATGACATCACCAGATACTGGAACGACGAGGCGACCTGCCCGAAGGCGGTCACGATCTGCTGGACGAGACCATAGGTCACCGCGCCGGCGACGATCGCCGGAACCAGAATGAAATAGCCGAAGATATTGTCTGCCTGCAGATAAAGGCTGCGGGCGAGGTTGAAATAGGTGTAGTGCAGGTAAAGCCGGAAATAATTGCGCCGCACATTGGAAAACAGCTCGATCAGGGTCTCCGGCTGGGCGCGATCCGCATGGTCCTCGCCATAGACGAGCTCCTTACGATAGGCCGCCTCGACGCGCTGGTTGCGGAATTCGAGCCCCGGCAGCTTGACGCCGACCACCACCATCAGGATCGTGCCGAACAGCGACCAGAAGATCGCCGCGGTAAACAGCGGCGCCGGGATCGCGCCGACGATCGGCAGTTCGGTGACGTATTGCGACAGCGAAAACAGCACCGGCAGAAAGGCGATCAGCGTCATCACGGCGTCGATCATCGAGACCCCGAGGCCCTCCATGATCGAGGCAAACCGCATCGTATCTTCCTGCACGCGCTGGGAAGCGCCCTCGATATGGCGGACGCGTTCCCACATGCCGGTATAGTAATCGTTCATCGCCGTGCGCCAGCGGAAGATGTAATGGCTGATGAAGAAGCGCGAAACGATGAACAGCGTGACGCTGAGGAAGGCGATCTGCAGGAAGATCAGCATCAGCGTATAGAAATCGCCGACGGTTATACCGCCCTCCCCCTGAAGCGCGGCCTGCAGCGTATCGCCGAAGGGCCGGCGCCAGTTGTTGATCGCGACCGATATCTGCACCGAGAAATAGGTGATGAAGATGATCAGCTGCGAGCCCCAGACCGACCACGCCTGCCATCTGCGATTGTCGCCGACAAACCACCAGAAAACGCCGAAAATGACCGAAAACACGGCGTAATAGAGATAGAACCAGAGAAAATCCGGGGTGATGAAATGCGCGAGCCCGATCGGCTGGTCGCCTTCCGGATAAGGCGCAAAACCCATGCTGACGCCGAGTTCGCGCACCACGCCATACCATCCGGCGATCGCGACCAGTGTCCATATCAGGGCGGAGAGGAAATACCATTTCGGCCGGGGAAAGAATGACTGGAACAAGATCTGGCCTTCCGGAAATGTTTGCGCTTTCGCAACTACTACGGCATTTCGCTTAAGAAAGAGAAATTAAACATAATTAAGGTGCCTCACGATAGCGCGAGGATGGTGTGGCAGCAGCTACCCGGCGCGGTTTGAACCGCTGTCGAAAGCCCCCGGAAGGCAGAAATCCCTCAAGCCCCCTCGCCCAATGTCAACACCAGCGGGCCGTTGCGGGTGGCGATGACCGTGTGCTCGAACTGCACGGTGAGCGCGCGCGGGTGGGAATAGAGCACCCATTCGCGGTCCTCCTCCTCCGCCCATTCGCCGCCGAACGACAGAAACGGTTCGACGGTGAAGACCTGCCCCTCCGCTATGATCCGCCGCTCGCTGGCATCGGGCCAGGTGGAAAGCTCCGCGGGCTCCTCGTGCAGCGACCGGCCGACGCCGTGGCTGGCAAGGTTCTGGATCAGCGAATAGCGGTTCTTGCGGGCGAAGGCCCCGATCGCATTGCCGATCTCGGCAAAGCCGCCACCGGGCTTCACCTGGTTGATGCCGGTCCACATCGCCCGCTTGCCGTCGCGGCAAAGGCGCTTGACCTTGGCTGTGACCGGCGGAACGGCAAAGGAGGCGCCGGCATCGGAGAAGAAGCCGTTTTTTTCAGCCGAGACATCGATATTGACGAGGTCGCCGGCGGCGATCGCCCGGTCGCCCGGAATGCCGTGGGCCACCTCCTCGTTGACCGATATGCAGGTCGCGCCAGGAAACCGGTAGGTCACCTCCGGCGCCGATCGCGCGCCGTTTTCGTCCAGGATCGCGCGGCCGATATTATCGAGCTCCAGCGTGGTGATGCCCGGCTCGAGCGCCGCAGCCATTCTTTCAATCGCGGTGGCGCAAATCCGGCCGATATCCTTCAGCGCGGCCAGTTCTTCCTCAGTCTCGACAATCATGTAACGCTTTCTCTCAGACCGGCTCTCCCTGAGCCAGCATTTCCTTCACCATCGGGGCAACCTTCGTACCCAGCAGTTCGATTGCATGCAACACTTCCTCGTGCGGCACAAGACCGACCGCGAACTGGATCATGAACCGGTCGAGCCCCATGATGCGCTGGTGGGCGACGATCTTGCGGGCAAGCTGTTCCGGTCCGCCGACGAACAGCGCCCCTTCCGGGCCCATGGTTGCATCGAACTGCGCCCGGCTTTGCGGACCCCAGCCGCGCTCGCGGCCGATCCGGTCCATCACCGCCTTTTGCGGCTCGAAGAAGATGTCGGCGGCCTTTTCGGTGGTATCGGCGAGGAAACCGTGCACCGAAATGGCGCGCTTCAGCCTTGCCGGATCATGGCCCGCCTGCTCGCCGGCTTGTCTGTGAATATCGAACAGCGGCGCGAACCGGCGCGGCTGGCCGCCGAGAATGGCGATGATCAGCGGCAGGCCGAGAAAACCGGCGCGCGCCATCGATTGCGGCGTGCCGCCGGCCGCGATCCACACCGGCAGCGGGTCCTGCACCGGGCGGGGATAGACCGGAAGGTTGTCGATCGGCGCCCGCGTCTTGCCCGACCATGTCACCGTCTCGTTGTCGCGGATCTTCAGCAGCAGATCGAGCTTTTCCTCGAACAGCAGGTCATAAGCTTCGAGCGGATAGCCGAACAGCGGGAAGCTCTCGATGAACGAGCCGCGCCCGGCCATGATCTCGGCACGACCGCCCGACAGAAGATCGACGGAGGAAAATTGCTGGAACACCCGCACCGGATCATCCGAAGAGAGGATCGAGACCGCGCTGGTGAGGCGGATATTCTCGGTGATCGTGGCGGCGCCCGCCAGCACGGTCGCGGGCGAGGAAACGAGGTAATCGACCCGGTGATGCTCGCCGACGCCGAAGACATCGAGCCCGACCCTGTCGGCGAGCCTGATTTCCTCCATCAGGTTCTTCATCCGCTTTTCGGCCTCGCGGCCGCGATCGACTCCGTCGGCCGGATCGACATCGGCAAAGGTGAAAACGCCCAGTTCCATGAGACTGTCCTTACGGTTGAATTTGCTTGACCCCGATATGGGGCAGGCAGGCGGCATTGTCACGCCGGGGGCAGGCTTCAATGGCGAAACGCAGTGTTCACCATCTGTCGCCGGGCGGGCGCGGCAAAAAAAACGACCAACCGGTCAAAATTTCTGCCCGCCCCATGCCATTCTGGGGCCTCGCGGCGATTGCATGGCCCCATATTTGCGCATAACCTTTCCTGCAAACAACAAAAACGGGAATGGTTCGACACATGGCACGCACGGTCGTCATAACAGGCTCCACAAGCGGCATAGGACTCGGCATCGCCGAGGGTTTTGCGGCCGCCGGCGAGAATATCGTTCTGAACGGCTTCGGAAATCAGAAAGACATTGACGCGGCAGTCGAGCGCATCGGCGCGCTCGGGAGCGGGTCGGTGATCTACCACCCAGCCGACATGACGAAGCCGGACGAAATCGCGGCGCTGATCGCCTCCGCGGCCGACACGTTCGGCGGCATCGATGTGCTGGTCAACAATGCCGGCATCCAGCATGTCAGCCCGATCGAGGATTTTCCGCCGGAGCAATGGGACCGGATCATCGCCATCAACCTGACGAGTTCGTTCCACACTATCCGCCACACTGTGCCGCTGATGAAGAAGGCGGGCTCAGGCCGGATCATCAATGTGGTCTCCGCCCACGGCCTTGTCGCCTCGCCGTTCAAGGCGGCGTATGTCGCGGCCAAGCATGGCATGATGGGACTGACCAAGACCGTGGCGCTGGAGCTTGCGGAACTGAGGATCACCGTCAACGCGATCTGTCCCGGCTACGTGCTGACGCCGCTGGTGGAAGCCCAGATACCCGATACCGCCAAAGCCCGGCACATGACCGAGGATGAGGTGAAGACCGAGGTGCTGCTCGCCGCCCAGCCGACGAAGGAATTCGTCACCGTCGAGCAGATCGCCGCGACCGCGCTTTATCTGGCAAGCGATGCGGCAGCCCAGGTGACCGGCACCCATATTTCGATCGATGGCGGCTGGACGGCCAAATGAGCGGCAAGGTGAACGGCCAGACGAGCGCCCATTTCTGAAGGACTTTTGATGACGATACGGTTCATACTGAACGATCAGGAAATTGCGCTCGAGGCGCGGCCGCCGGCGGAAACCCTGCTCGACTATCTGCGTATCAAGAAGCGGCTGACCGGTTCCAAGGAAGGCTGCGCGGAGGGCGATTGCGGGGCCTGCACCGTGCTTGTCGGCCGGCTGACGCGCGGCAGGCTGGTCTATGAATCGGTCAATGCCTGTATCCGCTTCACCGCCTCGCTTCACGCCACCCATGTGGTGACGATCGAACATCTGGCGGCAAAGGACGGCACGCTGCATCCGGTGCAGCAGGCGATGGTCGACCTCAACGGCTCGCAATGCGGCTTCTGCACGCCGGGCATCGTGATGTCGCTTTACGCGCTGTGGATGACGAATGAAAAGCCGTCGCGCTTTGCCATCGAAAAGGCGCTGCAGGGCAATCTCTGTCGCTGCACCGGCTATGAACCGATCGTGAAGGCCGCCGAGAAGGCATCGGCCATCCGCCCCGATGCCGCCTTCGACGCGATTGCCCGCGAGCGCGATCACGTGATGGCAAAGCTTGCCGGCATGAAGACGGGCGCAACCATCACGGTCGGCGACGAAACGGCGCGCGCCATCATTCCCGGCTCGGTCACAGCACTTGCGGATATTCTGAAGGAATATCGCGACGCGACCATCGTCGCCGGCTCCACCGATGTCGGCTTGTGGGTCACCAAGCAGATGCGCCGGCTGAACCCGATGGTGTTCATCAACCATCTGGAAGAATTGCAGACCATCACCGAGACCGACGCCGGCTTCATCATCGGCGCGGGCGTCACCTATTCCGAGGCGCTGCCGGCGCTTGCGGAAAAAATTCCGGCCTTTTCCCGGCTGATCTTCCGCATCGGCGGCGAGCAGGTGCGCAATATGGGCACGATCGGCGGCAATGTCGCCAACGGCTCGCCGATCGGCGACACCCCGCCGGCCCTGATCGCGCTCGGCGCCACGCTGACGCTGCAATCGGCCGAGGGCACCCGGACGATAGCGCTGGAGGATTATTTCCTCGGCTATGGCAAGCAGGACCGGCGCGCCGGCGAATTCGTGCTGTCGCTGACCGTGCCGAAGCCCGCCGAAGACGCTCATTTCGCCGTCCACAAGGTCGCCAAACGCCGCGAGGAGGATATTTCGGCCGTCTGCGGCGCGTTCTATCTGAAGCTTGCCGATGACGGCACGGTCGCCACGATCCGCATCGCCTATGGCGGCATGGCGGGCACCCCGAAGCGGGCCTCTCACGTGGAGGCAGCGCTTTCCGGCAAGCCATGGAACGCAGAGACGGTGGAAGCGGCCCGCGCGGCCTTCGAGGACGATTACCAGCCGATGACCGATATGCGCGCCACCGCCGGCTATCGCATGCTGACGGCGAAGAACCTGCTGACGCGCTTTCTTCTGGAAACCCGAGGCAATGGCCAGGAACTCAGCCGGTTCGCGGAAGAGGAGGCCTGATCGATGGACAAGCCGGCAACCGACACCCTGCCCCTCAAGGCCGAAATTTCCGGCGGCATGCACAAGTCCCGGGTGCATGATTCCGCCCACAAGCATGTGGCGGGCACCGCCGAATATATCGACGACATGCCGGAACCGGCCGGCCTGCTGCATGCCGGCGTCGGCCTTTCCGACCGGCCCCACGCGAAGATCGTCGCCATGGACCTTTCGAAGGTCGAGGCGGCCCCCGGCGTGGTCTGCGTGCTGACCGGCAAGGATGTGCCGGGGATCAACGATATTTCCTCCGGCGGCTACCACGACGAGCCGCTGTTTGCCGATACGCTGGTCGAATATCACGGCCAGCTCATCTTCGCCGTGATCGCCGAGACCCGTCAGCAGGCCCGCGTGGCGGCGAAACTGGCCGAGATCACCTATGAGGACCTGCCGTTCTGGACCAATGTCCGCGATGCGCTGGCCCATAACGCGCCGGACGTCATCACGCCGCTCAAATTGCAGCGCGGCGATGCGAAAGAGGCACTCGAGGCGGCCAAAAACCGGATCACCGCCGAAATGGAAATCGGCGGTCAGGAGCATTTCTATCTCGAAGGCCAGATCGCCATGGCGATACCGGGCGAGGATGACGAGGTGGCGGTCTGGTCGTCCACCCAGCATCCGAGCGAAATCCAGCACATCGTCGGCCATGTGCTCGCCATCCCGTCCAATGCCGTCACCGTCTACCAGCGGCGCATGGGTGGCGGGTTCGGCGGCAAGGAGACGCAGGGCAATGGTTTTGCGGCGATCGCGGCGCTGGCGGCGAAGAAGCTGAACCGGGCGATCAAATTCCGTCCCGACCGCGACGAGGACATGATCATGACCGGCAAGCGGCATGATTTCGTCGCCTTCTACGATATCGGCTATGACGATGACGGCGTGATCGAGGCGGTCGACGCGACCTTTGCCGCCCGCTGCGGCTTTTCCGCCGACCTTTCGGGACCCGTGACCGACCGCACGCTGTTCCACGCCGACAGTTCCTATTACTACCCGAACGTTCATCTGGTGACGCGGCCCTTGAAGACCCACACCTGCTCCAACACCGCCTATCGCGGGTTCGGCGGGCCGCAGGGCATGCTGGCGGGCGAGCGCTTCATCGAGGAAATCGCCTATGCGCTGGGCCGCGACCCGCTCGATATCCGCAAGGCCAATTTCTATGGCCCGAACGGCTCCGGCCGCGATGTCACGCCCTACCACCAGACGGTGGAGGACAACATCATCCTGCGGGTGGTCGAGGAGCTGGAACAGACCGCCGATTACCGCGCCCGGCGGCAGGCGATCGTCGATTTCAACAAGACGAGCCCGGTCATCAAAAAGGGCATCGCGCTGACGCCGGTGAAATTCGGCATCTCGTTCACCATGACCGCCTTCAACCAGGCGGGCGCCCTCGTCCATGTCTATCAGGATGGTTCGGTGCAGTTGAACCATGGCGGCACGGAGATGGGCCAGGGGCTTTATATCAAGGTCGCGCAGGTGGTTGCCGATGTGTTCCAGATCGACCTGGAGCGGGTGAAGATCACCGCCACCACCACCGGCAAGGTGCCCAACACCTCGGCAACCGCAGCCTCGTCGGGTTCCGACCTCAACGGCATGGCGGCCTATAATGCGGCGAAAGAGATCAGGGACCGGCTGATCGCGTTTGCCGCCGGACACTTTCAGGTCTCGCCGGACGACATCGAATTCCTGCCCAACCGGGTCAGGATCGGCGACCGGGAAATCCCCTTCCCCGAACTCGTGAAGGCCGCCTATTTCGGACGCGTCCAGCTTTCGGCGGCGGGCTTCTACAAGACCCCGAAAATCCACTGGGACCGGGCGGCGGGCAAGGGAAGGCCGTTCTATTATTTTTCCTATGGCGCGGCCTGCACCGAGGTCTCGATCGACACGCTGACGGGCGAATATATCTTCGAGCGCACCGATATCCTCCACGATGTCGGCCGCTCGCTGAATCCGGCCATCGATATCGGCCAGATCGAGGGCGGCTTCGTCCAGGGCATGGGCTGGCTGACGACGGAAGAATTGTGGTGGAACGACAAGGGCATGTTGCGCACCCATGCGCCGTCGACCTACAAGATCCCGCTCGCCTCCGACCGGCCGAAGATCTTCAACGTCAGGCTCACGGATTTTTCCGAAAACCGCGAGCCGACCATCGGCCGTTCCAAGGCGGTCGGCGAGCCGCCCTTCATGCTGGCGATCTCGGCCTTCGAGGCGATCTCGATGGCGGTGGCGAGCGTCGCCGGCTACCGCGTCTGCCCGCGTCTCGATGCTCCGGCAACGCCCGAGCGCGTGCTGATGGCGGTGGAGCGGATGAAGCAGGTATGAACCATGGACGAAACGGAGAAATATCGGCGGTTCATCGCGGAGCACGGCAGATCCGTGATCGTCACCGTGGCCGCGATAAAGGGCTCGACGCCGCGTGAGGCCGGCGCCGCGATCGTCGTCTCGGACGACGCGACCTGCGGCACGATCGGCGGCGGGCAGCTTGAATTTCTTGCTATAGACCACGCCCGCGCCCTGCTTGGGGGACGGGTGACCGAGACCCGGCTCGACATCGCGCTCGGCCCGGAGATCGGCCAATGCTGCGGCGGGCGGACGGAACTGGCATTCGAAACCGCCGATCGGCAGACCGTTCAGGCCTTTCTCGCGCGGCTTGCGGCCGAGAGCGCCCGCGAGCCTCATGTGTTCATCTTCGGCGGCGGCCATGTCGGCTCGGCGCTGGCGACAGCACTTGCGCCGCTACCCTTCAACACCGCGATCGTCGAGACCCGGCCGGAAATGGTCGAGGCGCTTCCCGACGGCGTGGAACTCAGGCTTTCCCCCATGCCGGAGGCCGAGATTGCAAACATTCCCGCAGGTGGCGCTGCCGTGATCCTGACCCACGATCACGCGCTTGATTTCCTGATCGCGACCGAGGCGCTGAAACGCGACGACCTTTGCTATCGCGGCATGATCGGCTCGAAGACCAAGCGCGCCACCTATCGCCGCTATGCCCGCGAACAGGGGCTCTCCGAGGCAGCGCTTTCGCGACTCACCATGCCGATCGGCGGCATGGCGGTTTCCGACAAGCGTCCGGCGGTGATCGCCGCTCTGGTTGCAACTGAACTGATCGTAGTCATGTCTGCTGCAAAAGCGGGCATTGTGCCCACCGGGGATGCAACCCGGTAACGCCTTCCTATCTATTTGCGATTCCTCGCAAAACATCCCTTTTTTTTCGCGCGGAAATTGCGCATCATCACCGTGATCATACTATCGGGGACACAATCCATGTTTGAACTCGCCATCATCTGGGAATGGGCGCAATTCGCCGTGCGCTGGCTGCATGTCATCACGGCCATGGCCTGGATCGGTTCTTCCTTCTACTTCATCGCGCTCGACCTCGGTCTGGTCGCGCGACCGGGGCTGCCGGAGGGCGTCTCGGGCGAGGAATGGCAGGTCCATGGCGGCGGGTTCTACAATATCCAGAAATACATGGTCGCGCCGGAACACATGCCGGAACACCTGATCTGGTTCAAATGGGAATCCTATTTCACCTGGTTGTCCGGTTTCCTGATGCTGGCGCTGGTCTATTATGGCGGCGCCGATCTGTTCCTGGTCAACCGCAGCGTGCTCGATGTCTCGGCCCCGGTCGCGATCCTGATCTCGCTCGCCTCGCTCTCGATCGGCTGGCTGTTCTACCATTATCTGTGCAAATCGCCGCTCGGCAATCACACGATTGGGCTGATGCTGCTGCTCTATGTGCTGCTGGTGTTCATGGCCTGGGGCTATACCCACCTGTTCACCGGCCGCGCCGCCTTCCTGCACATGGGCGCGTTCACGGCGACGATCATGACCGCGAACGTGTTCTTCGTGATCATTCCGAACCAGAAGATCGTGGTTGCCGACCTGAAGGCCGGACGCACCCCCGATCCGAAGCTCGGCAAGGAGGCCAAGCAGCGCTCGCTCCACAACAACTACCTGACGCTGCCGGTGATCTTCTTCATGCTGTCGAACCACTATCCGCTGGCATTCGCAACCACGTTCAACTGGGTGATCGCCTCGCTGGTATTCCTGATGGGCGTCACCATCCGGCATTATTTCAACACCATGCATGCCCGCAAGGGACAGCCGAACTGGACCTGGCTGCTGACGGCGATCATCTTCATCGTGATCATGTGGCTGTCCACCTCGCCGCAATTCTTCAAGGCGGAAGATCCCGACATGGCGGTCGCGCCGGCTTTCGAGAAATTCGCGCAGGACCCGCATTTCGATGCCGCCAAGCTGGTGGTTTCCACGCGCTGTTCGATGTGCCATGCGGCCGAACCGGTCTATGAGGGCATTCACCGCCCGCCGCTCGACGTGCGGTTCGAGACCGATGCCGAAATCGCGGCGCGCGCGAACCAGATCTACTTGCAGGCCGGCCGCAGCCATGCGATGCCTCCGGGGAACGTGACCGGCATGACGCCGGACGAACGGGCGAAGCTGGTGGCATGGTACAGGTCGAGCACCGGAATGAAGAACGAATGATCCTCAGGGGGCGGTTGCTGTCGTTTTACCGCCGGCCCGAGGATTTGTCGGACACGGCGAGCTATTTTTACGAGGACGATGGCGGCCTGCTGATCGAAGATGGCCGCATTTCCGCCTGCGGCGCGTTCAGCGATGTCCGGGCTGAGGCCCCGGAGGGCGTCGCGATCGTCGATCATCGCCCGCACCTGATCCTGCCGGGCCTGATCGACACCCACCTTCATTTTCCGCAAATGCAGGTGATCGGCTCCTATGCCGCGAACCTGCTGGAATGGCTCAACACCTACACCTTCGTCGAGGAACAGCGCTTTGCCGATCCGGCCCATGCTGCCCGCATCGCCGTGTCCTTCTTCGACGAGATGATCCGCCAGGGCACGACGACTGCCGTTGCCTATTGCTCGGTGCACAAGGCCTCCGCCGACGCCTATTTCGCGGAAGCCCTGCGCCGCAACATGCTGATGCTCGGCGGCAAGGTGATGATGGACCGCAATGCGCCGGATGCGCTCACCGACACCCCGCAGACAAGCTATGACGACACCAGGGCCGTGATCGCAGAATGGCACGGCAAGGGCCGCAACCACGTGGTCATTTCGCCGCGCTTCGCGATCACCTCCTCGCCCGGGCAGATGGAGATGGCGGCAGCACTCGCCCGCGAGCATCCCGACCTGCATATCCAGACGCATCTGTCGGAAAACCTCGCGGAGATCGAGTTTGCCTGTTCGCTCTATCCGAACGCGAAAGACTATACCGATATCTACGCGCAATACGGCCTGCTGAGATCCAACATGCTGCTCGGCCACGCGATCCATCTGTCGGAGCGCGAGCGCGACGTGCTCTCGGAAACCGGCGCGGTCGCCGTTCATTGCCCGACCTCGAACCTGTTCCTGGGCTCCGGCCTGTTCGCGCTGAAGGATCTGGAGCGCCGCGACAAGCCGGTCCGCATCGCGGTCGCCACCGATATCGGCGGCGGAACCAGCTATTCAATGCTGAGGACCATGGACGAGGCCTACAAGATCCAGCAGTTGCGCGGCGAAAGGCTGACGCCGCTGGAAAGCTTCTTCCACATGACCCGCGGCAATGCCGAAGCCCTGGGCCTTGCAGGCCGGATCGGCACCCTCGAGCCAGGCACCGATGCCGATATCGTCGTGCTCGATGCCCGCGCAACGCCCGCAATGGCACTGAAGATGGAAGCCGTCACCACGCTTGCCGAGGAGCTTTTCCTGCTGCAGACGCTCGGCGACGACCGGGCCATCGCTGAGACCTATATTGCCGGAAGACCGGCCAAATCCACGATATGACGCCGGAGCCGGCTTGGCAGGCTTTCACTCATATGTGATAAGCCTGTTTATATTTGATGCGGGAGGAAATCATGTTCTCAGAGCCTTTGACCATTGCCGATCTGAAACGGCGGGCGAAACGGCGCGTGCCGAAGATGTTCTACGACTACGCCGACAGCGGCGCCTGGACGGAAAGCACCTATCGCGCCAACGAGGCGGATTTCGCCAAAATCCACCTGCGCCAGCGCGTTCTCGTCGACATGTCGAACCGCTCGCTCGCAACCACCATGATCGGCGAGAAGGTCTCGATGCCGGTCGCGCTCGCGCCCACCGGACTTTGCGGCATGCAGCATGCCGATGGCGAAATCCTCGCGGCCCAGGCGGCAGAGGAAGCGGGCGTGCCGTTCACGCTGTCGACGATGAGCGTGTGCTCGATCGAGGACGTCGCCGAGCATACCACCAAGCCGTTCTGGTTTCAGCTCTATGTGATGAAGGACCGGGGCTTCGTCGAAAGCCTGATCGGCCGCGCCAGGGCCGCCGGCTGCAGCGCGCTGGTGCTGACCCTTGACCTCCAGATCCTCGGCCAGCGCCACAAGGATCTCGTCAACGGGCTTTCGACCCCGCCGAAATTCACGCCCAAACATGTCTGGCAGGTCGGAACGCGGCCGTTCTGGGCGCTGGAAATGCTGCAGACCAAACGTCGCTCCTTCCGCAACATCGTCGGCCACGCGCCGGCCTCTTCCGACCTCTCCTCGCTCGCGGTCTGGACCGCCGAACAGTTCGACACCAGGCTTTCATGGGCCGATGTCGACTGGATCCGGGAACGCTGGGGCGGCAAGCTGATCCTGAAGGGCGTGCTCGATACCGAGGACGCGGCAATGGCGGCGAAGACCGGCGCCGACGCCATCATCGTCTCCAACCATGGCGGCCGCCAGCTCGACGGGGCGCTGTCCTCGATCTCGATGCTGCCGAAGATCCTCGATGAAGTCGGCGGCGATATCGAAATTCACATGGATGGCGGCATCCGCTCGGGGCAGGACATATTGAAGGCCCGCGCGCTCGGCGCCAAGGGCACCTATATCGGCCGCCCCTATCTTTACGGCCTCGGCGCCATGGGCAAAAAGGGCGTCACCCGCTCGCTCGAAATCCTCCGCAAGGAACTCGATGTCACCATGGCGCTGTGCGGCAAGCGCGATATCGAGGAGATCGACCGGAGCATTCTCGCGAAGGTGGATTTTTGAGGGAAGCGCAAAGGGCGCTTGGTACTTTGGGGAGATACGCCGCTTGCTCCCCCCAATACTCTCTCCCGCTGGCGGGAGAGATGCCCCGACAGGGGCAGTGAGGGTGGCGCGGCATTTCGACCCGTAAGGGCCTCCGCGGTGATAGTCTCCCCCCTCACTGTCGCGTTCGCGACATCTCTCCCCTCCGGGGCGAGAAGTTTGGGGGGCTGTGCGGCGAGCCCAAAGACGGCTCGTTCAGGCCAGAGATTCTCCCACCCAGCCCGTCGCCAGAACCCGCGCCCAATCCTCGTACCCCCGCTCCCGCGCCATTGCGACCATCCGGCTGGTATCGTAGCGCACCTGCCGGAAACTCGGCGTCCAGCCCAACTCCGTCTTTTCGATCATGGCATAGCAAGCAAACGGCGTTGCGGTTTCGAGCTTGTGGTCAACGGGGATGTGGTAGGCGAAGCCCGGGCAGCCGACCGAGCCCGGATTGACGATCAGGCGGCCATCGGAAAGCATCACTGAGCGGGCGACATGGCTGTGGCCGCACAGGATCAGCGGATAGGAAACGCCGGCCGCGAAGGCCTCGATCTCCGGCTGGCCGCGCATGGTGAAGCGGCCGTTTTCGAGCAGTTCCTCCAGCCACATCACGCCGTCGTCCTTCGGCGTGGCGTGGCACAGATAAACCTCCTGCGCGACCACGGCGGCGCTCGGCATGTCGCGGATCCACTGGAGGGCGTCGGGCATCAGTTCGCGGAAGATCGGCTGTTCCCAGTCGCCCATCTCCTCGAAGGGCCGGTCGACCAGGGCGCGATCGTGATTGCCGCGCACCGTGGTCAGGCCGAGCGGCAGCAGACGGGCCGCGGTTTCGCCGGCGGCAAGCGGGCCGGACAGGCTGTCGCCGAGGTTGACGATCAGGTCCGGCTGCTGGCGCGCGATATCGGCAAGCACGGCCTCGAGCGCATCGATATTGCCGTGAATGTCGGCAATCGCGGCAATCTTCATCAGCTGCCCCGATAGGTCGAATAGGCATGGGCCGAGACGAGCAGCGGCACGTGGTAATGCGCGGTGACATCGGCGATCGAGAACCGCAGCGGGATATCCTCCAGAAAGGCGGGATCGGTCAGGGTCGCGCCGGTGCGCCGCAGGTAATCCCCGGCAAAGAAAACCAGTTCGTACTGGCCCGGCTCGATCTCCTGCGCCGTCAGCATCGCGCCGCCGTCGATACGGCCGTCGTCATTGGTATAGACGGTCTTGAGAAAGATCCGCTCGGCGCCGTTGATGCGGTAGAGATCGATCCTCATCTGTGAAGCCGGCTGGCCAAGCGCGGTGTCGAGAACATGGGTGGTCAGGCCGGTCATGGATATGCCTCCTCGATGATGAACGGTTCGCGATAACGATACTCTTCGAGATTGTCGCCCGGGCCGGCGCGATCAACAACCAGAAAATCGCTGGCCTCGCCGAGCGTCATCAGCGGGTGGTGCCAGACATTGGCGTCATAGTTCACGCCCTGGCCGCTTTCGGCGAAAAACACCCGCGGGGCCGACGGCGCGCCATTGTCATCTTCGGCGACCACAACCAGAAAGGGGCGGGACGACAGCGGCGAGAAGCTCTGGCTGCCGAGCGGATGGCGCTCCATCATGTCGACCTGATAGGGAAAGCGGCGCGGCTCTCCCCGGAAAATGCTGATGATCACGCAAGCCCCCTCGCCCAGCGCTTCTACGCGGGCGAGTTCGTGAAACCGCGTGGTCGTGCCGCCATTGATCAGCCTTGCCGTGGCGGGGTCTGGCGCAATCACGGCGCCGAACGGCGCGAACGCCTCCGGCGTCAGCCGTTCAAGCGCCAGCCTTGTCATGCCTTCACCCCGTAGAGCCTCAGCCGGCTGATGCCGCCATCGGGAAAGATCGCAAGCCGAACATGGGTGACAGGACCGATATTCGCGACCGCGCTGCCGCCGAATTCATGGATATGATCGGCCTGCAGCTTGGTCTGCTGGAGAATCGGCTGCCAGCCCTCGGAGGCTTCGATCTCCTCCATGCTGAAGACGTCCTTCTGGTCGGCCAGGTTGGCGCCGAGCAGCATGCAGGTATCGGGATAATTGCCCTTGAAATGAGCGGTATCGGCAACGACGCGGCGGATGACGCCGGGATGGCCGAGCTTGAAGATCACCCAGTCATGGCCCGGCCCGCGGCGGCGCGCGGTTTCCCAGCCATCGCCCATATTGATGCCGCGTCCGGGCGCCAGCATCCGGTCCGGATGGCCGTAATGGGCATCCGACCAGTGCAGCGCATGAGTGCCGCCGAAGATATAGGCGAGGTCGATCTCCTCGTTCTCGCCGACCTTGTCCCAGTTGAAATAGGCGGAGCCGTAGACCCTGAGCCGCGCGATGCCGCCATCGGGAAAGATGTGGAGACGAAGATGGGTGAACACCTTCTGGCGCGTTTCCTGATCCATTTCGTAATAATGGTGCCGGTCGGGGCCGAGATCGGAAACCGGCAGCACCGCCTGCCAATCGGCGTTCTCGTCCGGCTCGCCGCTGTCCATGAAACAGCCCTCGATCGAACATTGCGGCGGGTAGTTGCCGGTGAAATGGGTGGTATCGACATCGAAACCGCGAATTCGCCCGGGCATGGCGAGCCGGATGATCGCCCAGTCGTGGCCGGGCACGCGCTTGCGGCGGCTTTCCCAGCCATCCATCCACTTGCCGTGCTCGTCGTATTCGCCGGACAGGAACACGGCGGCATCGTCCTTCAGCATCCGGGCAAGCGGCGCGAAGAACTGGTCCGTGGCAAAAATCGCCCGCGCGCCGAGCCGGGCGGAAGCAAGGTTGATCGCACCGACCGCGAAATCGGGCAGGGCTACGGACGTCTCTTGGTCTGACATATATTACTCCGCGAGCATGTGGCGCAGCCTGAGACCGGCGATCTTCTCGACCTCAGCACAGGCTGTTTCAAGCTCAACGGCCGCGGAATTGTCGATCCGTTGCCTGAAGGCGGAGAGAATATCGTCCTTATCGAGGCCGCTGACCGCAATAATGAAAGGAAACTTGTACTTGTCTATATAGGCGGAATTGAGTTTCGTAAACTCGGCATGCTCTTCCGGCGACAGCCGGTCGAGGCCGGCGCCGGCCTGCTCGCGGCGGCTCTCCTCGGTCAGTTCGCCGGCAATCGCAAGCTTGCCCGCAAGATCGGGATGGGCGCGCAGCACGCCGAGCCGTTCATCCTCATGCGCCGCGCGGAATACGGCGGCAAGGGCCTGATCCACGCCCGTGGCCGTCAGCGGCTCCCGGATCAGCCCCCGGTCGAAGGCCCGCTCGGCGATGAAAGAGGAATGCTCATAGACGCCGCCGAAACGGCTGACGAATTCATCGCGGCTTATCATCGCGCATCTTCCTTTGGCAGGTGGTTTTCATACCAGTGACGCGCGATCTCGATCCGCCGCGCGATCCAGACCTTGTCGTGGTTCTGGACGTAGTCAAGGAAGCGCTTCAGCCCCGCCAGCCGCCCCGGCTTGCCGACGAGGCGGCAGTGAAGCCCGATCGACATCATCTTCGGCGCGCCATCGCGGCCCTCGTCATAGAGCGTCTCGAAGGCGTCCCGCAGATAGGTGAAGAACTGTTCGCCGGAATTGAAGCCCTGGGGCGTGGCGAAGCGCATGTCGTTATTGTCGAGCGTATAGGGAATGCGCAGGAACGGCCTGCCCTCGGGGTCGCGCACCCAATAGGGCAGGTCATCGGCATAGCTGTCGGAGGAATAGAGGAAGCCGCCCTCCTCCATGACGAGGTCGAGCGTGTTGACCGAGGGCTTGCCCTGATAGAGGCCGTAGGGCCGCTCGCCGGTGATTTCGGTATGAAGCCGCACCGCCTCGCGAATATGGGCGCGTTCGGTCTCGATATCGAAATCCTTGTATTCGAGCCATCTGAGACCGTGGCTGGCGATTTCCCATCCGGCCTCCTTCATGGCGGCGACGGCTTCCGGATTGCGCGCCATGGCCCGTGTCACGCCATAGACGGTGACCGGTATGTCCATGCGCGTGAACAGCCGCCACAGCCGCCAGAACCCGGCGCGCGAGCCATATTCGTAAAGCGATTCCATGTTGAGATTGCGCTGGCCGGGCCAGGCCTCGGCGCCGACGATTTCCGACAGCAGACATTCGGAGGCGGGGTCGCCATCGAGAATGCAACTCTCGCCGCCCTCCTCGTAATTGATCACGAACTGCACGGCGATATTGGCATCGCCCGGCCATTTCGGATCCGGCGGATTGCGGCCGTATCCCACAAGTTCGCGCGGATATGCGCTTGTTTCAGCGTTCATCATGCCCTCGACTCTCTTTCCTGCCGACGGTAGACGACGGCTGGCATCGCCGGAAGAGGCAAGGCGAAAAAACCGGCACAAATCAAGGGGAAAACCCCTGTCCATCGAGCGATCGTACGCAAAGCCCTACGCCGACTGCCGTGCCCGGAGGGCGCCCATCGGGTGCAGCGAATGGACGCAGAAAGGCGCGCCGGGCTCCTCCTCGATGAACAGCGCGATATGGTCGACCTCGACCGGCTCCAGCAGGATCGGCCCGAAAAACGCTTCCAGCGAGCGCTCCATGCGCGGCATCTCCGCCGCTGCGAGCGGGCCGGTCAGCGGCATGTGGAAGGAGAAGGCGGTAAGCACATCCGGCTCGCCCCAGCGATGCAGGTTGGAAAACTGCACCGGCGTCAGGCCTCCCGACGCCCGCCGCTCGATCTCGGCTTCGGAAAGCGGCGCGCGAAAGCTGTCGAATTCGGTGACGATGCTGGCGGCAAGCGTATCGAGCGCGGGCACGGCCGTCATTGGCGCAAGCGCCAGCATGTTGCCGCGGTGCACGACCCTGAGCGGCGGCAGGGTGAAGGGATGAAAGCGCATGGCAAAGCGCATCATCGCCTTCAGCAGCATCTGCTCGCTCATGCCCTCGGCCAGATGGAACGGCGATTTCAGCATGCCCTGAAAGCCGTAGCGGCGCGGCAGCGCGGTGTGATAGGCGATTTCTGCAAGCGGCAGGCCGACGATCATCGGCGGTTCGACCGCAGCACCCGAAAACGCGTTCCGCCCGACCCAGTTGGCGCCCACAATGGCGAGCCCGTCATGCGGCGATGGCGTAAAGCAGATGGCATAGCGTTCGGCGGGCATCGCGGATCACTTGGGGAAGCGGTTTCTCGCTCCTCCGATAGCTGATTCCGATGACAGGGATACGACGGGCTTACCGGCCGAGGCGCTATTTCGCCCGGCCTTCCGCCCGCCTCAGATAGATGCCGGGATCGTATATTTCCGGCAGCGGCGCAACCGCCATGCCGGTGGCAAGCCGCACCGCGTGGTCCGCCAGCCGGTAGGCGATGCCGAAACTGGTCTTGAAGCCGCCGCCAAGCGCGACGACATCCGGAAAGGCCTCGATCGCGCCGATCATCGGCTCGCGGTGCACGCCGCGCGGGCGCAAGCCGGCCCAGCGTTCGACGACCGGCGCGTCCCGCAGGGCCGGCACGGTTTTGCGCGCGGCCGCGATCAGGGCATCGAGGCGGTGATCGGTGGTCGCCCCATCTTCGAATTCATCCTCCGTGGTCGAGCCGACGGCGACACGCCCGCCTTCGTGCGCGATCACGTAAAGCCCGTCATCGAAGACGATCGGCAAGGACGGGTCGCAGTCGGCGGCAAACAGCGCCGCCTGCCCCTTGACCGGGCGGCCGAGCGGCTTGCCGGCCGGCGCCCAGAGCGGCTGAAGCAGCGGGAAACCGCCGACGCCTGCTGAGACGATAACCCGCCCGAAACCGATCCGTCCGCCATCGCTCAACCGCAGGCATTTCGCCGTCGCGTCGATTTCCGCGACAGGCGCCGTCAGCCGGCGTACATGTCTGGCGTTTTCAAGAAATGCCCGAAGCGCCGCGACCACGCCGCGTGGAAAGATATGGGCGGCAAAGGTTTCATGGACATAGGCGAGCGCTGCGGGATCTTCGGCGGGCCAGCCGTCAAGCGGGGGATGCTGGACCACCCGCCACTCGAACCGACGGCCGCCCTCACGCCAGTTGAGGGCGGCGGCATCGGCGCGCAGCCGGGCGGTCTCGACCTGCCGTTCGGCGTAAAGCGGCATCACCCGGCCCGCGCGGCGATAACCGGTTGAGAGCCCGGTCTCGGCCTCGAGCGTGCGGATATGTCCCTCCAGCGCGGCAAGCGCCTCGAACTGGTACTGCTTCTTTTCATCCCACTGATCCGGCATATAGGCCATCAGCGCACCGAGCAGACCATTGCTCGTGGCCGGCGCGCCGCTGTCGATCAGCAGGGTGTCGATCCCGGCCTTCTCAGCGTGATAGGCCGCCCACAGCCCCATGATGCCGCCGCCGACAATTGCCAGGTCGGCGGCAAGATCGGCAGATGGCATTTGACGGGAGGGGCCGGGCGCGTCATTCATCCCGGCGATGGACCACAAATGGCGGGCGGATGCAACAAAAACAGGCTCTGACATGACCGTGACATGGGATGACGGCGACCGGCCGTTTTCGGAAGCGTTTCAGGACCATTTCTTCTCCGAAGCGGATGGACGGGCCGAATGCGGCCACGTGTTCATCGACGCCAACCGGCTCGGGGAACGCTGGCGGGCTGGCGGCCCCTTCCGTATCGGCGAACTCGGCTTCGGCACGGGGCTGAATTTCTGCGAAACCTTGCGCCAGTGGAAAGCGCTCAGACGCCCGGACGGGCATCTTGGCTTCACCTCGTTCGAACTGTTCCCGATGACCAAGGCCGATATCGACCGTGCGCTGTCGCACTGGCCCGAGATCGCCGCCGAACGGCAAGCCCTTGTTGCACAATGGCCCGCGCATCCCGCAGGCGTGATCACGATCGAACCCGACGCGCAAACCCGGCTGACCGTGATCTGCGGCGATGCGCTGGAGGCGCTGACGGCCCTGCCCGACCGTTTCGACGCCTGGTATCTCGACGGCTTCGCGCCGTCCCGCAATCCCGACATGTGGTCCGAAAGCCTGATACGCGCCGTCTTTGACCATACCGCCGCCCGCGGCACGTTCGGCACCTATGCCGCCGCCGGCTTCGTGCGCCGCAACCTGCTAAAGGCGGGCTTCACCGTCGAACGGCGGCCGGGTTTTGCCGGAAAGCGCGAAATGCTCGCCGGTTGTCGCCCCTCTGAGAGGTAGTGCTTGACTTTTGCAGGCCCGCGCATCATGTAGAGCCCAGCTTTCCACCTGTTCGCATGCCGCGTGAGCATGCCTGGCGCGGATGACCCGAAACGGGTCGCGTCAAGTCCAGGTCAAGCGCATGATAAAGTCCGGCGCTCCCAGTCGGCGCGCGGAAGGCATTTTCCACCAATAAGTTCCCACTTCACGCGGGGCGCTTGAAACCGAAACCACCGGCATTTGCGTTTGGTCGCAATGCGCGGAGGGCTTTCGGCATGCCTTGAAAGGCGCTTTTGAATTGACTGATTTTAATACACTTGGACTTTCCGCCCAGCTCGTTGCCCGTGTCTCCGCCGAAGGTTACGAAACCCCGACGCCGATCCAGGCGAAGGCCATTCCGCTGGTGCTCGAAGGCCGCGACGTGATGGGCCTTGCCCAGACAGGCACCGGCAAGACCGCCGCTTTCGGCCTGCCGATCATCGACATGCTGCTCGCCAACGGCGGCAAGCCCGCCCCGAAGGCCGTCAAGACGCTGATTCTGGCGCCGACGCGCGAACTGGTGAACCAGATTGCCGAGCATCTGCGCATCTTTGCGCGCAAGACCCCGCTCAAGGTCAACATCGTTGTCGGCGGCGCGTCGATCAATCGCCAGCAGCAGCAGCTTGCCGGCGGCACCGACATTCTGGTTGCGACCCCCGGCCGGCTTCTCGACCTGCTCGACCGCAGGGCGCTGAACCTTTCCGCCGTGCGTTATCTGGTGCTGGACGAGGCCGACCAGATGCTCGACCTCGGCTTCATCCACGACCTGAAGAAGATCTCCTCGCTGGTGCCCGACGCGCGCCAGACCATGCTGTTTTCGGCGACCATGCCGAAATCGATCGCCGAGCTTTCGAAGCGCTTCCTGACCAATCCGGAACGCGTTGAAGTGACTCCCCCCGGCAAGACCGCCGACAGGGTCGAGCAGGCCGTGCACTTCGTCGCCGGCAAGAACGACAAGGTCGAACTGCTGCGTCAGGAACTGACCAACAACCCCGAAGGCCGCGCGATCGTGTTCCTGCGCACCAAGCACGGCGCCGAGAAGCTGATGAAGCATCTCGAAAGCCGCGGCTTCGCCACCGCCTCGATCCACGGCAACAAGAGCCAGGGTCAGCGCGAACGGGCGCTGAAGTCCTTCAAGACCGGCGAGATCAACGTTCTGGTCGCAACCGACGTCGCAGCCCGCGGCATCGATGTGCCCGGCGTCACCCACGTCTACAATTACGACCTGCCGGAAGTGGCCGATGCCTACGTTCACCGTATCGGCCGTACCGCCCGCGCGGGCAAGGAAGGCAAGGCCGTGGCATTCTGCACGCCCGAGGAATCCGCGCTGCTGCGCGATATCCAGAAGCTGACCGGCATCGAGATCACGGTTGCCAGCGGCGTACCGCATGCGATGGCCGAGCGCCCCGCCCGCGGTCGCGGCAATGGTCGCGGAGGCGCCGGAAACGGCAAGCCCGCGCGTCGCGCCCGTCCTTCCGCCAATGCCGGCCCGCGTCAGGGCGAAGCCCGCAACGGCGCACCGCGTGACGGCGCCCCGCGCGACGACGCCAATCGCAATCGTCCGGCAAAGGCCCGTCGTCCGCGCAACCGCCAGGGCGACCGCCGCCAGAGCGCTTAAATCCGCTCGAAGACCCGCCGCATTGCTGGCGGGTCCGACTGCTGACGCAGCCCCCTTCTCCACTCCGTCATGCCGGCCTTGAGCCGGCATCCAGGGCAGCCCGAAAAGCCTTTGCCGATTTCGACACAAAGCCTTCAGGGCCCGTCGTGCGGCCCTGGGCCCCGGGTCGAGCCCGGGGTGACGGCGGAGAGAGAGAGGCCGCACCGTGAGCCGTTTATCAATAAGCTGACCCGCCGCACTGCCGGCGGGTTTTGTTTTGCGCCCATTTTTCGGTCAGCAACCGTATGCACTCTGGATACTAAAGCAGCACAAATTTTGCGGAACCGCTCGTTTTTTCAGCGCGTTGCTCTTTATAGCGACCTTAAAAACGACATTGCGCGGCAAGGCATGGTCCTTGCATTGCTGTCGATGTTGTATTGATATGTAAGAATAACAATCGGGGGATGAACGCTTTGGCATTCGATGAAATGATGAACGCGGAAAACCAGCCGCGCGCGCCCTACCAGGACTATTATGACTGGTACAGTCAGCAGAACCCCGCTTCATTGATCGCAAAGTCACGAGATGCCGAGAACATTTTCCGCAAGACGGGCATCACCTTTGCCGTCTATGGCCATGCGGATTCCTCGGAGAAGCTGATACCCTTCGATATCGTCCCCCGCATCATCGCCGGACGCGAATGGCGCAGGCTCGCCGCCGGGATCGAGCAGCGGGTGATAGCGCTGAACGCCTTCCTGAAGGACATCTACCACAAGCAGGAGATCATCAAGGCCGGCCGCCTGCCGCGCCGGCTGATCGAGGAAAACGACGCCTTCCTGCCGCAGATGATCGGCTTCGAGCCGCCCGGCGGGGTCTATACCCATATCGTCGGCACCGATATCGTGCGCACCGGCGAGGACCAGTTCTACGTGCTGGAGGACAATGCCCGCACGCCCTCCGGCGTTTCCTACATGCTGGAAAACCGGGAAACCATGATGCAGATGTTTCCCGAACTGTTCTACAAGAACCGGGTGCGCCGGGTGGAGGACTATCCGCAGCTTCTGCGCCAGAGCCTTGCAACGCTTGCCCCGCCCGGTTTTACCGGCACCCGCCCGCGCGTGGCGGTGCTCACCCCCGGCATCTACAATTCCGCCTATTACGAGCACTCCTTCCTTGCCGACATGATGGGCGTCGAACTGGTCGAGGGCTCCGATCTACGCGTCATCGACGGCAAGGTGCAGATGCGCACCACCCGCGGTTACCAGGCGATCGACGTGATCTACCGCCGCGTCGATGACGACTTCCTCGATCCGCTGACCTTCCGCCCGGATTCAGCCCTCGGCATTCCCGGCATCATGGATGTCTACCGCGCCGGCAACGTTACCATTGCGAACGCGCCCGGCACCGGCATTGCCGACGACAAGGCGATCTATTCCTACATGCCGGAGATCGTCGAATTCTATACCGGCCAGAAGCCGCTCCTGGAAAACGTCCCGACATGGCGCTGTTCGGAGCCCGACAGCCTCGCCTACGTGCTCGACAATATCGCCGACCTCGTGGTCAAGGAAGTCCACGGGTCCGGCGGCTACGGCATGCTTGTGGGGCCAGCCGCCAGCAAGCGTGAGCTTGAAGATTTCAGCGCCAAGCTGCGCGCCCGGCCATCGAACTACATCGCCCAGCCGACGCTGTCGCTGTCGACCGTGCCGATCCTGGTCAAGAAGGGCATCGCGCCGCGCCATGTCGACCTTCGTCCCTATGTCCTCGTCTCCGACCGCGTCCGCATCATGCCCGGCGGGCTGACCCGGGTGGCGATCAAGGAAGGCTCGCTGGTGGTCAATTCCAGCCAGGGCGGCGGAACCAAGGACACCTGGGTGCTGGAGGACTGACAATGCTTGGAAAAACCGCAAACGGCCTCTACTGGATGTTCCGCTACATCGAGCGCGCCGAAAATATCGCCCGCCTGATCGATGCCGGCCAGCGCGTTTCGCTGACCCGTTCGAAAGGCGCCGACGACTGGGACGGCATCCTGCAGAGCGCCGGCGTGCAGGAAGCCTATTTCGAGGTTTACGACAAGCTGACGGCCGACAACGCCATCGACTTTCTGCTGCGCGACCGCCGCAACCCGTCAAGCGTCGCCTCCTGCATCGATTCCGGCCGCCACAATGCGCGCATGGTGCGCACCGCGCTGACCCGGGAAACATGGGAGGCCACCAATGAATGCTGGATCGAAACCCGCAGCCTGCTGGCGGCGAAGGTCAATCCCGCCGACCTGCCCAAGGCCATCGATGCCATTAAGCTGCGCACCGCGCTGATCCGCGGCACGTTTCACGGCTCGATGCTCAGAAACGAGATCTACAATTTCGCCCATATCGGCACCTTCATCGAGCGCGCCGACAATACCAGCCGCATTCTGGACGTGAAATATTACGTGCTGCTGCCGTCGGTGCACCATGTCGGCACCTCGCTCGACAATCTGCAGTGGGAATCGATCCTGCGTTCGGTGTCCGCCCACCGGGCCTATGGCTGGGTGCATAACGGCGAGTACAAGCCGAGCCAGATCGCCGATTTCCTGATCCTCGACGTGCAGCTCCCGCGTTCGCTTGCCTATTCCTACGAGAAGATCGTGCTCAACCTCGACTATCTGGCCGCCGACTACGGCGTCAGGGTCCAGGCCCACGAGACCGCGCACGCGATCCGCAACACGCTGCGCAGCCAGAAGATCAAGACGATCATGGATAACGGCCTGCATGAATTCCTGGAGGATTTCGTCAGCCGCAACAATATCGTCAGCCAGCAAATCAGCGAGGGGTATCGCTTCTACGTCTGACGCAGAAGCGTTAAAAGGAACAACAAACCATGCTTTTGAACATCAGCCATGTGACTGAATACAGTTACGACGAGCCGGTTCAGTTCTCTCTGCAGCGGCTGCGCCTGACGCCGGTGAGTTCCGCCAGCCAGACCGTGAAGGACTGGACGGTATCGATCGAGGGCGCCAAGAGCGAGGTCGCCTATATCGACCAGTATGAAAACCACGTCCGCCTCGTCTCCGTCGAGGGCGAGCAGCACAAGGTGCGGCTGACGGCAAAGGGCGTTGTCGAAACTCGCGATACCGACGGCATTTTCGGCCCGGCCTCGCCCGATATTCCGCTCTGGCTGTTCCTGAGACCGACGCCGCTGACGGGTGCGGACGAGCCGATCAAGGCGCTTGTCGCGCGTCTTGAAGGCGATTCCGATCTCGCCCGGCTGCACGATCTGATGGCGATCCTGCACAATTCGATGACCTTCAAGCCCGGCTCCACCTCGGTTGCGACCACCGCCGCCGAGGCGCTGGAAAACAAGGAGGGCGTCTGCCAGGACTACGCCCATATCGTGATCGCCGCGGCGCGCGCCATGAAAGTGCCGGCCCGCTATGTCTCGGGCTATCTTTATATGGAGGAAGGCCCCAACCAGACGGCAAGCCATGCCTGGGCGGAGTGCTTTCTCGAAGGCCTCGGCTGGGTCGGCTTCGACGCCGCCAACAAGGTCTGCCCGGACGAACGCTATGTCCGCGTCGCCACCGGCCTCGACTATCGCGACGCCGCCCCGGTCTCCGGCATGACCATCGGCGGCGGCCGCGAAACCCTTGAGGTGAAGCTCAGCGTGGCCGGCCAGAGCCAGTCGCAGAGCCAGAGCTGAGAAGCGGACTCACGCGGCATCGTCGTGGTGGTTTTCCGGTCTGACGGCAAGCTGGAGCCCAAGCGCTTTCAGAACACCGATGAGCGTGGAAAGCTTTGGATCGCCGTTTTCACTCAGAGCCTTGTAAAGCGCTTCGCGGGTGACGCCCGCGCGCCGCGACACCGCCGACATGCCCTTTGACCGGGCGACATCACCGAGAGCGGCGGCGATAAGCGCGGGGTCGCCATCCTCCAGCACCGCTTCCAGATAGAATGCGATGTCTTCCGGCGTTTCGAGATATCCGGCTGCGTCGAAGGGCGTCAGTTCTGCATGCTTGCCGATTTCGGTCATGACATTCCTTTCAGAAATTCCCGTGCCCTCTGGATGTCCCGCTCTTGCGCGGACTTGTCGCCGCCGCACAAGAGAATGACGATGGCCTCCCCACGTCGACAAAAATACAGTCGATAGCCGGGCCCGTGATGAATACGTACTTCGCCGAGACCATTCCCGAGGCTTTTGACGTCGCCCAGATTCCCCTGCTCGATCCGACGAATGCGGGCAATGATGCGGGCTCTCGCCTCCCGGTCGCGGAGGTCCGACAACCATGCTGAAAATGCGCCTGTTTGAAGGACCTCGCTCATACTGTGAATTATAGTTTACAGATTTGGATTAAACAAGCGGGAAACGCCAGGTCTCGGGAGCGAGGCAAAAACAAACCGGCAGCGCTTTCACGCTGCCGGTTTGGTCGCATCGACTGCGTACCGATCAAACACCACCCGGATAATTCGGGCTTTCGCGGGTGATCGTCACGTCGTGGGCGTGGCTTTCGCGCAGGCCGGCATTGGAGATCTGGACGAAGGTCGCCTTTTCCTGGAAGTCGGCGATGGTCTTGCCGCCGACATAGCCCATGGCGGCGCGCAAGCCGCCGCCGAGCTGGTGCAGCACCGCGCCGGCGGGGCCCTTGTAGGGCACCTGGCCCTCGATGCCCTCGGGAACCAGTTTCAGCGTGTCGCGCACCTCGGCCTGGAAATAACGGTCTGCCGAGCCGCGCGCCATCGCGCCGACCGATCCCATGCCGCGATAGGCCTTGAAGGAACGGCCCTGGTAGAGGAACACCTCGCCGGGGCTTTCATCGGTTCCGGCCAGCAGCGAGCCGACCATGACGGCCGATGCGCCGGCGGCGATCGCCTTTGCCATATCGCCGGAAAATTTGATGCCGCCATCGGCGATCACCGGAATGCCGGCCTCGCGCGCGGCCTCGGCAGCGGCCATGACGGCGGCAAGCTGCGGCACGCCGACGCCGGCGACGATGCGGGTGGTGCAGATCGAGCCCGGACCGATGCCGACCTTGACTGCGTCAGCGCCGACATCGATCAGCGCTTTCGTGCCATCGGCGGTCGCGACATTGCCGGCCATGATCCGCACCGAATTCGACAGCGTCTTCACCCGGCCGACCGCATCCAGCACCTTCTGGGAGTGGCCGTGGGCGGTATCGATGACGATCAGGTCGACGCCGGCATCGACCAGCATTTCGGCGCGCTGGAAGCCGTCATCGCCAACCGAGATCGCGGCGGCGGCCCTGAGCCGTCCCTGCGCATCCTTGGAGGCATTGGGGTTGAGTTGCGACTTTTCCATGTCCTTGACGGTGATCAGGCCGACGCAATGGCCGCGGTCATCGACCACCAGCAATTTCTCGATGCGGTGGTGGTGCAGCAGGCGCTTGGCCTCCTGCTGCTCGACCGACTCACGCACGGTGATCAGGTTTTCCCGCGTCATCAGTTCGTCGATACGCTGTTCGGGATTGGAGGCGAAACGGACATCGCGATTGGTGAGAATGCCGACGAGGCGGCCGGATGAATGACCGTCGCTGGTGCCCTGCTCAACCACCGGAATGCCGGAGATCCTGTGGGTCTTCATCAGCGCCAGCGCCTCGGCAAGCGTGGCATCGGGGCCGATCGTCACCGGATTGACGACCATGCCGCTTTCGAATTTCTTGACCTGGCGGACCTGCTCGGCCTGTTCATGCGGCGTCAGGTTGCGGTGGATGACGCCGATGCCGCCGGCCTGCGCCATGGCGATGGCAAGCCGGGCCTCGGTGACGGTATCCATGGCGGAAGAGAGGATCGGCAGGTTGAGGTGGATGTCCCGGGCGATCGTGGTCGAGACGTCGACCTCGCCCGGCATGACCTCCGAATGCCCCGGCTGCAAAAGCACATCGTCGAAGGTGAGCGCCTGCATGCCGGTTGCAGCCTGAATAATCTGCGCCATAGCCAATTTCCTCTTCAAAATACGAAACGGCCCGGAGGGAATATCCCCGTCCGGTCCCTTGCAAGATAATCCTGGAAGTTGGCGAGTGCTCGTAACACGAAGATGACGGCTTGGAAATAGCAATCCGCAGCGGTGAGCGCGGATTGCAGTGTTTTCCGGCAAAGCCGTGGCGCTATAGCGGCATCAGAGCCTGAACTGGTAGGTTTTCGGCATGAAGACATAGCCCTGATCGGTCTTTTCGACATAGCCGACTGCGGGAAACGGCATGTGATAGCCAAGAAACGGGATCTTTTCCGCCGCGACCATGTCAAAGACTTCTCTGCGGGTCTTGGCCGCCATCTCCTTGTCCATGTCGAAGCGCACCTGCCAGTCCGGCCGCTGCAGCGAAAGCACATAGTGATTGGCGGTATCTGCCGTCAGCAGCAATTGCCTGCCGTCCGATTCGAGCATGAAGATCATATGGCCCGGCGTATGGCCGAAGGCATCCATCGCGGTGATGCCGGGGGCCACGGTATCGCCGCCCTTGATGAAGCGCGCCTGGTCGGCAAGCGGCACGATCAGCTTTTTCACGCTCTCATGTCCGCCTTCAGCCGGCGTCCCCACCCGCGCCTCGTCGCCCCAGAAGGCATATTCCATGTCGCCGAACACATAGCTTGCATTGGGAAAGGCCGGGCCACCCTCCTCCATCAGGCCCATGATATGGTCGCCATGCATGTGGGTGATCACCACGACATCGATATCGCCGGGCTGATAGCCATTGACCTTCAGCCCGGCCACGAGTTGTCCAGCCCCCCAGGAACGGCCAGCCTGTCCCATGCCGGTGTCGAACAGGATCACCTGCTCGCCGGTATCGACCAGCACCGGCGCAAAGCCGTTCACCATCTTGTCCGCGGGCAGGAAATTTTCCTTAAGCAGCGCGGCGACGGCTTCCGGGTCCTGGCCCGTGCCGAAGGTCTCGCCCGGATTTTCCATCACGCGGGAGCCGTCCTCGACCACGACGAGCTTGAAATCGCCAAGGTTGAAGCTGTCGGTTCTCGGTCCCTGCGATGTTGCCATCGTTTCTCCGTCGGCGGCGATCGCGCTGCCACCTCTTGCAAGAAAGGGCGCGGCGATTGCGGTAAGTCCGGCCGTCGCCATCAGGCGGCGGCGGCGAATGCCTTTGTCTTCTGCCATGATCGTCCTCCTTAAAATGAAACCACTGACTTTGGGGAGAAAACCACGGTTTCAAGACAAGGGCCCGATTTCAGCCGCGCGCCGGTCTCACTTTTGCGTGAGTGTTTCGCCGATTATCCGTTTGGCATTTCGCGCTGTCGGGTCTAGTAAGTATGCCTTTCGCACATTTCTCGACAAAGAAGTCCTGTCAATGAATCCCGTCGTTCCGCTTATCATGGCCGTTGCCCTGTTCATGGAAAACATGGATTCGACGGTGATTTCGACCGCGCTGCCGGCGATTGCCGCCGATCTCAACGTCGGGCCGATCACGCTGAAACTGGCGCTGACGACCTATATGGTGGCGCTTGCGATCTTCATTCCGGTCTCGGGCTGGATGGCCGACCGGTTCGGCGCCGCGCGGGTGTTTCGCTCGGCGATCGTCGTGTTTCTGCTGGGCTCCGTCGCCTGCGCCGTTTCCGGCAATCTGGCGGAGTTCGTCGGCGCCCGCTTTCTCCAGGGCATGGGCGGTGCGATGATGACGCCGGTCGGACGGCTGGTGATCCTGCGCACGACAGACCGCTCCGAACTCGTGCGCGCCATGGCGTTGCTGACGATCCCGGCGCTGGTAGGGCCAATGGCGGGGCCGCCGGTCGGCGGCTTCATAACCACCTATTTCACCTGGCACTGGATCTTCCTGATCAATGTGCCGATCGGCATTGTCGGGCTCATCATGTCCGGCATATTCCTGCCGGCGATCAAGGACGAGCCGACGTCGAACCTCGACTGGACGGGCTTTTTCCTGGTCGCGACCGCGGCTTCCGGCATCGTCTTCGGCATGTCGGTGATCTCGCTTCCGGCCTTGCCGCCGGCAACGGGGATCATCACCGCCGGCGTCGGCATCGCGGCCGCGCTGCTCTATCTCCGGCACGCAAGACGCAGGAACAATCCGCTTTTGAACCTGAAACTGTTTCGGACGCCGACCTATCGCGCGGCGGTGGGCGCCTCGGCATTCTTCCGGATGGCGACCGGCGCGTTTCCGTTTCTCATGCCGCTGATGCTGCAGCTCGGTTTCGGGTTGAACCCGTTCCAGTCCGGCATGATCACCTTTGTCGGCGCGGTCGGTGCGCTGGTCATGAAATTCATCGCGCCGCGCATCTTCTCCGCCTACGGTTTCCGCACCGTGCTGATGGCCGCGGCACTCGGGGCCTCGCTGCTGACGATGAGCTTCACCTTGTTCGAGGCGACGACCCCCTACATCATCATCATCGTGCTGCTGTTTGCCACCGGGCTTTGCCGTTCCTTCTTTTTCACCGGCGTCAATGCGCTCGGCTATGCCGATATCGAGCCGGCGCAGGCGAGCCAGGCAACGGCATCGACCTCGATGTTCCAGCAGGTCAGCCTCGCGCTTGGCGTTGCCTTCGCCGCGACCATTCTGGAGGTCACGGGCTGGATCACGGGCGACGGGCTGACGGTCCAGCATTTCCACATCGCCTTCTTCGTCGTCTCCTTCATCTCGCTGGCCGCGATCATTCCGCTGCTGCGCCTCGACGCGGACAGCGGCTCCGCCGTTTCCGGCCACAAGCGCGGGCAACCGAAGGCCAGCGGCGAGGCGGCGGAATAGAGGTCGCGAAACGCTGAAACGAATATTTACGAACATTTACTTTGACAAAGCGAATGTATTCGCGCATTCTTACGCCGTTCAGCAGCGGGAGTGCGCATGTCGGAACCAGTCGATATCTTCGTCATCGGTGGCGGCGTCAACGGCGTCGGCGTGGCGCGCGATGCCAGCGGCCGCGGCCTTTCCGTCACGCTCGCGGAGATGAACGACCTTGCCTCCGCCACGTCCTCGGCCTCGACCAAGCTCTACCATGGCGGGCTGCGCTATCTCGAATATTACGAGTTCCGGCTGGTGCGCGAGGCGCTGATCGAACGCGAAGTGCTGCTGAAGGCGATGCCGCATATTTCCTGGCCGATGCGGTTCGTGCTGCCGCACCACAAGGGCCTGCGCCCGTGGTGGCTGCTGCGGCTCGGCCTGTTTCTCTACGACCATCTCGGCGGCCGCAAGATCCTGCCCGCCACGCGCACGCTCGATCTGTCACGCGATGAGGCCGGCAAACCGCTCAAAAACGAATATCGGCGCGCATTCGAATATTCCGACTGCTGGGTGCAGGATGCCCGTCTGGTATCGCTGATGGCGCGCGACGCGGCGACACGCGGCGCGCGGATCATGACCCGTACGCGGGTGACCGGCGCCGAGCAGGTGACGGACGAGGACGGCGCGACACTCTGGAAGGTCTCGCTTGCGGATGCCACGGGTCCCCTGCCACCGGTCCATGCCCGCGCGCTGGTGAATGCCGGCGGGCCCTGGGTTGCCGATCTGCTGAAAGGCACGCTCGGCATCGACACGAAGGAAAAGGTCCGGCTGGTGCGCGGCAGCCATATCGTTACCCGCAAGCTTTACGACCACGACCGCTGCTATTTCTTTCAAGGAGCCGATGGCCGGATCATCTTCGCCATTCCCTATGAGCAGGATTTCACCCTGATCGGCACCACCGACGAGGACCATCACGGCCCGGCCAGCGAGGCCAAATGCACGCCCGAGGAAGCGGATTATCTCTGCCGCTTCGCCTCGGACTATTTCGAAAAGCCCGTGACCCGCGACGATATCGTCTGGACCTATTCCGGCGTCCGTCCGCTTTATGATGACGGCGCCTCTTCCGCCACCGCCGCCACCCGCGATTACGTGCTGTCGCTGCGCAAGGAAGGCGCGCCGCTGGTCAGCGTCTTCGGCGGCAAGATCACCACCCATCGCAAGCTCGCCGAAGCGGTTATCCACAAACTGTCCCACTATTTTCCACAGGCCGGCGGCGACTGGACGGCGACCTCGACCCTGCCCGGCGGCGACTTCGCCGTCGCCGATGCGAAGGGACTTCCCGACAGGCTCGTCCGCGATTACCCTTTCCTGAAGCGTTCCGCCGCCTTGCGGCTTGCGCGCAGCTATGGCAGCGAGTGCCGGGACGTTCTGGGCGCGGCCGGAAGCGCCGCCGATCTCGGCCGGGATTTCGGCGGCGGGCTTTACGAGCGCGAGGTGCGGTGGCTCATGGAGAAGGAATTCGCCCGCACGGCGGAGGATATCGTCTATCGTCGCACCAAGTGCGGCCTCAGGATGAGCGCGGAAGAGATCGCGGCACTTGACGACTGGCTGAAGGCGGCTGGCTGAAAGCAAAAACGGGGAGGAGAAACCCATGGGCCATATTCTGGCAATCGACCAGGGCACGACGTCGAGCCGCGCCATCATTTTCGATGACGCGATGAAGATCGTGGCGTCCGCGCAGGAGGAATTCCCCCAGCATTATCCGGCCTCCGGCCATGTCGAGCACGATCCCGCCGACATCTGGTCGACGGTCGCCGCCACCTGCCGCGAGGCGATCGAGCGCGCCGAGGTTGCCACATCCGACATCGCCGCGATCGGCATCGCCAACCAGCGCGAGACCGTGATCGTCTGGGACCGCGACACCGGGCGGCCGATCCACAACGCCATCGTCTGGCAGGACCGGCGCACCGCCGACCGCTGCGCCAAGCTGCGCGAGGACGGGCATGAGGATTTCATCACCTCGGCCACCGGCCTGCTGCTCGACCCTTATTTTTCGGCGACCAAGCTCGCCTGGCTGCTCGACAATGTCGAGGGCGCGCGACAGAAGGCCGAGGACGGAAGCCTCGCCTTCGGCACGGTCGACACCTATCTGATCTGGCGGCTGACCGGCGGGCGCTCGCACGTGACGGACGCCACCAATGCGGCGCGGACCATGCTCTACAATATCCGGGAGGGCGAATGGGACGCCGATATCTGCAAGCTCCTGAACATTCCTCAGGCGATGCTGCCGGAGGTGAAGGACTGCGCCGCCGATTTCGGCATGACGCGGGCCGACCTGTTCGGCCGCGAGATCCCGATCTACGGCGTTGCCGGCGACCAGCAGGCGGCAACCATCGGCCAGGCCTGCTTTGACCCCGGCATGATGAAATCGACCTATGGCACCGGCTGTTTCGCGCTGCTGAACACCGGCGACAAGATGGTCTTGAGTAAGAACCGGATGCTGACCACCATTGCCTATCAGTTCGACGGCAAGCCCACCTACGCGCTCGAAGGCTCGATCTTCATCGCAGGCGCCGTGGTGCAGTGGCTGCGCGACGGACTGAAGGTGATCCGCCATGCGCGCGAGACCGACGCGCTGGCGAAATCCGCCGATGCCAAACAGACGCTCTACATGGTGCCGGCCTTCACCGGCCTTGGCGCGCCCTATTGGGACGCTGAAAGCCGGGGCGCGATCTTCGGGCTGACGCGCAATTCCGGCCCCGCCGAATTCGCCCGCGCCGCCCTTCAAAGCGTCGGCTACCAGACCCGCGATCTGCTGGAAGCGATGCAGGATGACTGGGGCAGTTCCGACAGCGCCAATATCCTGCGCGTCGATGGCGGCATGAGCGCCAATGACTGGACCATGCAGTTTCTCTCCGACATTCTGGGCGTTGCCGTCGACCGGCCGAAAGTGGTCGAAACCACCACGCTGGGCGCCGCATGGCTGGCCGGCAGCCGCGCCGGAATTTACCCCGATCGCGACGAATTCTCGAAGATCTGGGCGCTCGACCGCCAGTTCACGCCGTCGATGGACGAGACCACCCGCGAGCGGCTCTACAAGGGCTGGAAAAACGCCGTCAGCCGCACGCTCGGGGCGATCTGATCATTCCGCGAACAGATACTGCATGGTGACGAGATCGAGCCAGCGGCCGAACTTGACGCCGACTTGAGGGTAGCGTCCGGTGTGGAAGAAGCCGAGGCGCTCATGCAGCGCGATCGAGGGTGCGTTGCCCGCCTCGATCGCGGCGATCATCGCGTGGACGCCCGCATTTTTGGCATAGACGAGCAGGGCCTCCATCAGCGCCCGGCCGATGCCGCCGCCGCGCACATCGCTGCGGACATAGACCGAATGCTCGACGGTATGGCGGTAGCCGTCAAAGGCCCGCCAGTCGCCATAGCTCGCATAGCCGAGGACCACGCCGTCGCGCTCTGCCGCCAGCACCGGAAAGTCCCTGGCGCGGCGCGCGGCCAGCCAGGCCGTACGGTTGTCGAGATCGACCACGATCTCGTTCCAGATCGCGGTCGAATGGATCACGGCATCATTGTATATCTCGAGAATGGCGGGAAGATCGGCCTCGCCGGCGTCGCGTATCAGCATGGAGCTCACCTGAAATGGGTCTGCCCGCCTTTACAACGCAGACGAGCCCGCGTCCATCGCCTCAGTAGGACGGCCAGGCGCCCTCCAGATAAATATACTGTTCGGCCGTCATATCGAGCTGGCAATTGGAGGTGATCGTCTGCGCGATCGTGCCGCCCATGCCGGTCGAATAGGCGAAGGTGCAGGTGGCATCGCGATAGGGGATCCAGGCGCGCTGCATGTCACGCAGACTGTCGGCGATCTTTTCGACGATGCGCGGATCGCCCTCGTTCATCGCATCGGCCTTTTTCGCGCGCGCCATCATCGCCTTGTAGGTTTCGTTCAGCCTGCCATCCCAGAAGGCGGTTTCCTTTTCGGCGCATTCCATCATGCCGATCGTGGTCGAGCCATAATCCGAGGCATCGACGCATTGCGCCGCCGCGAGCCCGACACAGGCCCGCATCGCCTCCGGCGTCTCGGCGGCGGCCAGACAATTCGCGATTGGCGCGTCGGAATACCGCACCTGCTCATCCTGGGCGAAAACCGGCCCCGCGACCATCAGCGCCGCCGCCAGTCCCAATCTGAATACCGTCATACGCACCTCCCTGCTGCCGCGTTGAACGGCAGCATAGTGGCTGCGTAAGAGCCCGCTGTCAAAGCAGATCTCAGCTCGGTCAGAGCTTGGCGGCGCATGCCTTGCAGAACGGCGTCTGCGGCACGGCCTCAAGCCGTTCCGCGGAAATCGGCTTGCCGCATTTCACGCATATGCCGTAGGTGCCGTCTTCGACGCGCTCCAGGGCGGCGGCAAGCGCCTTCAACTCGTCCGAACCGACATGGCCGAACTCTTCCAGCACCTCGTCATTTTCAGCCTCGGTCGCCCGTTCCGCGCTGTCGGGATTTCGGGTCCGGCCGAGATCGTCGTCGATCCGGCGCAGCCGTTTCAGGATTTCGGCCTGGCGCGCTTCCAGCACGGCCTTGTAATGTGCAACGTCCATGATGTTCTCCTCGGCTATCCGTGCCTCACGGCAGGAAGCCCCACGGTAATTTGGTTATCGGCGCACCAGCACCGAGCAACCGGCATGACGCACCACCCTGTCGGCGGTCGAGCCCAGCAGATAGTTCGAAAAATCCGGCCGATGCGAGGCGATGATGATCAGGTCGGCGTCCTGCTCCCTGGCGCAGGCGAGAATTTCACGCGCCGGAGGACCGCTGCGCAATTCGATCTCGGCATCCACGCCGGTATCGCCGCGCAGTTTCGCGAGCTTGTCCTGAGCCTCATTGGCTGCGTTCTCGATCAGATCGGCCGGCACGTCGATCGCGAGGTAGGACGGCACTTCCTCGATAACGTGCAGGAGAACGATTTTCCCGCCTTCATCCAGAAGGCTGGCGGCCTTCCTGAAGATATCGACGCCCTTGTCGAGGGTCGAAATATCGACCGGAACGATGATCTTCCTGAACATGTCTGTTTGCTCCCTTATGCAGGATTGATGGCCTCAATCTGCGCGTCCCATCGAACCGCGCATTGACTAAGATCAATTCTGCACCCCCCGCGATCCGCTTTCGGGAAACTGGTCGGGGTGAAGCGCGATCTCGTGTTCGATCAACGCCAGCACGCGCTTGACCGGCGGCGGCTGAAGCGCGGCCACCCGCTGGATGATCGAATAGGCGCTGACGTCGATCCGTTCGCGCACCGGCAACTGGCAGATCGCCGCGCCGAGCTTGCCGCCCGTATGAAAGAAGTCCGCCACCGGTCGGGCGACCGGCGTCACCGCGTCGGTTTCCGCGATCATGGCGAACGAGAGCAGCGGCGATGTGGTGACGAACACATGGCGGGGAAGCTGGAAGCCGTTCGCCATCAGATGAGCCTCCACCGAACGCCGCATCGGCGCGCCGACCGGCTGCAGCACCCAGTCATACTCCAGGCAGTCGCCGATCGAGATCGATTCCCTGCCGGCGAGCGGATGGTGGACGCCCGCGATCATGACCACCGGTTCCACCCCGAGCGGCCGCATGGTCACGGATTTGGCATCCATATCCTCCGGCAGGCGGCCGATATAGAAATCGATGTCGTGGGAAAACAACGCCTCGGCCAGCTTGTCGGAGGTGTCGACCAGCACCGAAAGCTCGATCTCGGGAAAGTTTTTCCGGAGCTGCCGGATGACCGGCATGATCAGTTGCAGCGAGGGGCCGGTAACCGCGCCCATGCGCACCAGCCCGCGCGCGCCCTCGACGATCTGGGCGATCTCGCGGTGGGCGTAATCGAGCTGGTTGAGGATAACCAGCGCCTGCTCGGCCATCGCCTGCCCGGCCTCGGTCAGTTCGACGCCGCGGCCGTGACGTTCGTAGAGCTTGGCGCCGACGGTGTGCTCCAGTTCCGACAGCAGCCGCGAGGCCGCCGACTGGGTCATGCCGAGCTGGGCGGCGGCCGACGATATCTGGCCCTTGCGGTCGAGCAGCGCGATCAGCCGCATCTGCGAAAACCGCAATCCACGCCGGATAAACTCGTCCTGTCCGCTGTAACGCTCGCCGCTTCCCGTCATATCCATACCATTTCTGCTATATCAGAAACACGATTATTCATTTGTCTGTATAACGGTAAATTGCAACACTCGCCTCATCGCAAGGACATTTTTTGCGGGAGCCGGAACGGGCAAACCCATCGGTTGTCGCGAGGCACAACGGCTGTGACGGGAGGAGATACCTCCAGCCGTATGCTCTGTTCTGGCGTATTGCCGGGTGGTTCGATACCGCGCCGCCCGCGCCTGCGGCAAAGCCTTGCCGCGTTCTGTTAACGGGAGGACATAACAGATGAAAACGCTATTTCTTACAACCGTGGCCGCGATCACCATGACGGCAGCAGCCGCCTCGGCGCAGACCGTCGGGTTTTCGCAGATCGGCTCCGAATCGGGCTGGCGCGCGGCAGAGACCACGCTGACCAAACAACAGGCTGAAGAGCGTGGCATCGACCTGAAATTCTCCGATGCCCAGCAGAAGCAGGAAAACCAGATCGCCGCCATCCGCGCCTTCGTGGCCCAGGGCGTCGACGCCATCCTGCTTGCTCCGGTCGTCGCCACCGGCTGGGACAGCGCGCTGGAAGAAGCCAAGGATGCCGATATTCCGGTGATCCTGCTCGACCGCCAGGTCGACAGCTCCGACGACCTCTATCTGACGGCTGTCGGCTCCAACCTCGTCCATGAAGGCGAAGTCGCCGGCGGCTGGCTGGTTGACACGGTCGGCGACAAGGATTGCCGCGTCGTCGAACTGCAGGGCACCACAGGCTCGTCGCCGGCGATCGACCGCGCCACCGGCTTCCGCAACGCGATCGATGGCCATGCCAATATCGAGATCGTCCGGAGCCAGACCGGCGATTTCACCCGCTCGCAGGGCAAGGAAGTCATGGAAAGCTTCCTGCAGGTCGAAAATGGCGGCGCCGACATCTGCGCGCTCTATGCCCATAATGACGACATGGCCGTCGGCGCCATCCAGGCGATCAAGGAAGCCGGCCTGAAGCCCGGCTCCGACATTCTGGTCGTCGCGATCGACGCGGTTCCGGACTATTTCCAGGCCATGGCCGCCGGCGAGGCGAACGCCACGGTGGAATTGACGCCGAACATGGCCGGTCCCGCCTTCGACGCGCTTGCCGCCTACATGAAGGACGGCACCATGCCGCCGAAATTCATCCAGACCGAATCGAAGCTCTACACCCAGGCAGACGATCCGCAGGGTGAGGCGGAGCGCCGCAAGAGCCTCGGCTACTAAGCATCCTCCCGGGCGCGGTCGGGGTCATCGGGGCCCCGGCCGCCTCGGCATGCATAAGCGCCGCGCGATCGATCCAAGGTGCTCGAAAATGCTTCTGACAATTCAAAATCTCACCAAGAGCTTCGTTGGCATGAAGGCGCTCGACAATGTCGATTTCGAGCTTGCCGCCGGTGAGGTTCACGCCCTCCTGGGCGAAAACGGCGCTGGCAAATCCACGCTGATCAAATGTCTGACCGGCGCCTACAGCCGTGACGACGGCACGATCACGCTGGACGGCCAGACCATTTCCCCGCGATCGACGCTTGAAGCCCAGGATCTGGGGATCGGCACGGTCTACCAGGAGGTCAACCTGCTGGCCAACCTCACGGTGGCGCAGAACCTCACCTTCGGCCGCGAACCGCGCCGCTTCGGCGTCATCGACAATCGCGCCATGCGCCGCGAGGCCGAGGCGATGATCGCCGGCTACGGCCTCGATATCGACGTCAACCGCGACCTCGGCAACTATTCGGTCGCGGTCCAGCAGATCGTCTCCATCGCCCGCGCGGTCGCGCTCTCCGGCAAGGTGCTGATCCTTGACGAACCGACCGCCAGCCTCGATGCCCGCGAGGTCGAGATGCTGTTTGCCGTGGTGCGCAAGCTGCGCGATCAGGGTCTCGGCATCATCTTCGTCTCGCACTTTCTCGATCAGGTCTTTGCGCTGACAGACCGCGTGACGGTGCTGCGCAACGGCTGCAAGATCACCACCGAAAACACCGCCGAACTCGACCGGGTCCGGCTGATTTCCCATATGCTCGGGCGCGAGCTCGATGAGAGCGACCAGCACGGCCAGCGCCGCGGCACCGAGGGCCGGGTTGGCAGCGAGCCGCTGATTTCCGTCCGCGACTTGGGAAAGCGCAATTTCGTCGAACCCTTCGACCTCGACATCCACCGCGGCGAAGTCATCGGGCTTGCCGGATTGCTCGGCTCGGGTCGCACCGAAACCGCGGAGCTGATCTTCGGCGTGCGCAGCGCCCAGTCCGGCACGATCTCCGATGGCAACGGCAAGATTTCGATCACCAATCCGCGCGAGGCGATCGCCGCCGGCTTCGGCTTTGCGCCGGAGGACCGCAAGACCGACGGCATCATCGCCGACCTGTCGGTGCGCGAGAATATCGCGCTGGCGCTGCAGGCCCGTCGCGGCTGGGCGCGGCCCATCAGCCGCGCCGAACAGGACAGGCTTGCCGCCGAATACATCAAAAAGCTCGATATCCGCACCTCCAGCGCGGAAAAGCCGATCGGCGAACTGTCCGGCGGCAACCAGCAGAAGGTGGTGCTCGCCCGCTGGCTGGCGATGAACCCGCGCTTCCTGATCCTCGATGAGCCGACGCGCGGCATCGATGTCGGCGCCCATGCCGAGATACTGCATCTGATCCAGGCCATCACCGAGGAGGGCATGGCGATCCTGATCATCTCATCCGAGCTTGACGAACTGATCGCGGTTTCCGACCGGGTCATCGTCGTGCGCGACCGCCATCACGTGGCCGAACTGACGGGTTCGGCGATCGACACCGAGAATATCGTCAAGGCGATCGCCTCCTCGAAAAAGACGGAGGCCGTGTGATGCCCGCCGGACTGAAACGCGTCATTCCGCAACTGATCACGCTTGCCGTTCTGGTGGCGCTTGTCAGCCTGTTCTTCCCGAGCTTCCTTCAGGTCGAATATTCGGGCGGACGCTTCGTCGGCCCGGTGATCGACGTCCTGAAACGCGGCGCGCCGGTAGCCCTTCTGGCGATCGGCATGACGCTGGTGGTCGCCACCCGCGGCATCGACCTTTCCGTCGGCACCGTGATCGCGATCACCGGCGCGATGGCGGCCGCCACGATCGGCGCCGGCTATGGCATAGTCGCGGCGATCGCGATGGCCGTGGTCACCGGTCTTCTGGCTGGCCTGTTCAACGGCGTTCTGGTCGCCTTCATCGGCATCCAGCCGATCGTCGCGACGCTGATCCTGATGATCTCCGGGCGCGGCATCGCCCAGTTGATCACCGAGGGGCGGATCCTGACCTTCAACCTGCCGGGCTTTGCCTTTCTCGGCTCCGGCGAGGTTCTCGGCATCCCCGTGCCGGTCTGGATCTGGGTGCTGACGGCGGCATTCGCGATCCTGCTTGTCCGGCGCACCGCGCTCGGGCTGCTGATCGAGGCGATCGGCGTCAACCGGCGGGCAAGCGCGCTGGCCGGCATCAATGCCCGCGTCTTGCTGATCGCCGTCTACATGGCATCCGGCTTCTGCGCGGCGCTCGCCGGCATCATCATCACCGCCGATATCCGCGGCGCCGACGCCAACAATGCCGGGCTGTGGCTCGAGCTTGACGCGGTGCTGGCAACCGTCGTCGGCGGCAATTCGCTGATGGGCGGGCGGTTCTCGATCTCGGCGGCCGTCATCGGGGCGATGATCATCCAGACCATCGACACCGGCATTCTGCTCGCCGGCTTCCCCTCGGAATACAATCTCGTGATCAAGGCCGTGCTGGTGATCTTCATCCTGGTCCTGCAGTCGCCCAATATCACCGGCGACCTGAAATATCTCAGGCAGAACCTGTTTGGCCGCAGAAACGCGCGGGAGGCCGGCGAATGAAAAATCCGCGCCTCTATCCGCTCTATGCGACGATCGCGATCTTCATCGTCGCCTATGCGATCTGCTACATCCAGTTCCCGTTCATGCTGTCGACCCGGGTTGCCGGCAATCTGCTGACCGACAACGCCTATCTCGGCATCGTCGCCGTCGGCATGACGGTGGTGATCCTGTCGGGCGGCATCGATCTCTCTGTCGGTTCCGTGATCGCGTTTTCGGGCGTGTTCATATCGGTGCTGCTGCGCGATACCGGGCTTCATCCGCTGGTGGTGTTCGCCCTGCTGCTGGTCGTCACCACGGCTTTCGGCGCGGCCATGGGCTGGCTGATATATACGCTCGGCATGCCGGCCTTCATCGTCACGCTTGCCGGCATGTTCCTGGCGCGCGGCGTCGCCTACATGCTGACCATCGATTCCGTGCCGATCGACAATGAGTTCTTCAAGATGCTGCAGAAGACCTATTGGCTGATGCCCGGCAAGGGCCGGCTGACGCTGATCGGCATCGTGATGCTGCTCTCCTTCGTCTTCGGCCATGTCGTCGCCCACAAGACCCGTTTCGGCGCCAATGTGTTCGCGCTTGGCGGCGGCGAGCAGACGGCGCGACTGATGGGCTCGCGGATCGGCCACACGACGGTCTCGATCTACGCCTTTTCGGGTTTCATGGCCGGGCTTTCCGGCATCGTGTTCGCGATCTATACCGGCTCGGGCTATCCGCTCGCGACCGTCGGCACGGAACTGACCGCGATTGCCACCGTCGTCATCGGCGGCACGCTTCTGACCGGGGGCGCGGGCTATGTGTTCGGGACCTTGTTCGGGGTCCTGACCATGGGCCTGATCCAAACCTATATCGTCTTCGACGGCACGCTTTCGAGCTGGTGGACCAAGATCGCCATCGGTATTCTCCTTCTCCTGTTCATACTGCTGCAAAAGGGCTTGCTGCGATTGACCATGGACCGGACGACTGCACACTGAAAACAACAGCACGATCTCCGGCATTTTCCTGCCGGAGATCCGATAAAAACGAATGGTTTAGGCGAGGCACCCATGTTCTCCATCGGTATCGATTACGGCACAAACTCGGTGCGCGCGCTGGTCGTCGGCTGCGATGACGGGTTCGAATACGGCACCCACGTCTTCGATTATCCCAGCGGCGATCAGGGCGTGCTGCTCGACGCCGACGATCCGCTGCTCGCCCGCCAGAGCCCCGCCGATTACCTGCAGGGCCTGGAAGCGAGCATTCGCGGCGCGCTGCAACAGGCAGCCCGGCATGAAAAATTCGACGCCTCGAAAGTGATCGGCATCGGCGTCGACACCACCGGCTCCAGCCCGCTGCCGGTCAATGCCGAAAACGGCGCGCTGGCGATGGACCCGGGCTTCACCGATAATCTCAACGCCTATTGCTGGCTGTGGAAGGACCATACGAGCTGGCGCGAGGCCGAGAGGATCACCGCGCTCGGCAAGGCGGAACGGCCGCATTACCTCGCCATGGTCGGCGACACCTATTCGTCGGAATGGTGGTGGTCGAAGATCTGGCACTGCCTGAATGTCGACCGCGCCGTGTTCGACGCCGCCCATTCCTGGGTCGAGCTTGCCGACTGGATCCCCTCGGTGCTGGCCGGCGTCAAGGCCCCCGCCGAGATCAAACGCGGCGTCTGCGCGGCCGGCCACAAGGGCCTCTACAATCCCAAATGGGGCGGCCTGCCGGACAAGCAGTTCCTGAACATGCTCGACCCCGCGATCGCCGACCTGCGCGACCGGCTTTACGACACCGCGCAGGACATTTCGGTTCCCGCCGGCGCGCTCTCTCCCGAATGGGCTGAAAAACTCGGCCTGCCGGAGGGCATCGCGATCGCCACCGGCGCCTTCGACAACCATCTGGGCTCGATCGGCTGCGGCATCGAGGAAGGCATGCTGGTCAAGGTCATCGGCACATCCACCTGCGACTGCGCGATCGTCGACCTTTCGAAATCGGACGCCATCCCCGGCCTTTGCGGCATTGTCGAAGGCTCGATCCTGCCCGGCTTTTACGGCATCGAGGCCGGTCAGTCCGCCGTCGGCGATATCTTCAAATGGTGGGTAGAACGGGTCTGCCAGGGCGGCGCGGCGCTTCACGAAGAACTGTCGCGCGAGGCCGAGGCGATGAAGGCCGGACAAAGCGGGCTTCTGGCGCTCGACTGGAACAACGGCAACCGCACCATTCTCGTTGACCAGCGCCTGACCGGCGTTCTCCTCGGCCAGACGCTCTATTCCACCCGCGCCGAAATCTATCGCGCGCTTGTCGAGGCGACCGCCTTCGGCGCGCGCGCGATCGTCGAGCGCATGACCGATTACGGCGTGCCGATCGACAAGGTCGTCTGCGCCGGCGGCATTGCCGAGAAAAATCCGATGCTGATGCAGATCTACGCCGATGTCATGAACCGGACCATGCTCGTCGCCCGCTCGGCGCAGACCTGCGCGCTGGGTGCGGCCGTTGCCGCCGCCTCCGTCGCCGGCGCCCATGACGGCATCAAGGCGACGACGAAGGCAATGACCGGGCTGAAGGACATCCGCTATGACCCGATACCCGAAAACGTCGCGATCTACGAGGAACTCTACGGTCTCTACCTGACGCTGCACGACGGTTTTGGCGGGATCACCCGCGATTCCGATCTGTCGAAGATCATGAAGGACCTGATCGAGATCCGCGACAGGGTTCGAAACGCATAACAGGCGCCAGCGCCGCGCGTCCATTTGTTTTCACGCGCGTCCGGACGGAAAACCGACACCCGCTTTTCCCGGACGCGCTCATTTTCCGGAGGATACCCATGATCGGCCTGAAACCACTGAAAATCTGGTTTGTCTGCGGCTCGCAGCATCTCTACGGCCCCGAAACGCTGGCGGAAGTCGACGCGCAGTTCACCGCGATCGCCGACGCGCTGTCGAAGGACGGCAAGCTGCCGCTCGTGATCGTGCCGCAGCCGGTGGTCAAAAGCCCGGCGGAAGCGACCGATCTGGCGATCCGCGCCAATTCCGATCCCGAATGCGGCGGTCTGATCCTGTGGATGCACACCTTCTCGCCATCGAAAATGTGGATCCGCGGGCTTTCGCAGCTCAACAAGCCGTTTCTGCATCTCCATACCCAATATGCCCGCGAACTGCCGTGGGATACGATCGACATGGACTACATGAACCTGAACCAGGCCGCCCATGGCGACCGCGAGGCGGGCTTCATCCACACCCGTATGCGGCTTGGCCGCAAGGTCGTCGCCGGCCACTGGAGCGACCCGGAAGTGCATGCCCGGATCGACGCCTGGATGCGGGCCGCGCGCGCCTGGGATGACTGGCAGGGCGCCCGCTTCTGCCGCTTCGGCGACAATATGCGCGAAGTCGCCGTCACCGAGGGCGACAAGGTCGCCGCCGAAATGAAGCTCGGCTTCTCCGTCAACGGCTACGGCATCATGGATCTCGTCGATGTCATGAACACGCTTTCCGACGGCGATGTCGCCGATCTCGCGGCAAGCTATGAGAACGCGTACAATGTCGTCGACGCGCTGAAAAAGGGCGGCGACCGCCATGCCAGCCTGCTGAACGCGGCCCGCCAGGAACTCGGCCTGAAGACCTTCCTCGAGGCCGGCGGCTTCAAGGGCTTCACCGACACGTTCGAGGATTTGCACGGCATGGAAACGCTGCCGGGCATGGCGACCCAGCGGGTGATGGCGGCCGGCTACGGCTTTGCCGGCGAGGGCGACTGGAAGACGGTGGCGCTGGTGCGCGCGCTGAAGGTGATGGGCCACGGCATGAGCGGGGCAACCTCGTTCATGGAGGACTACACCTACCATATGGCGCCCGGCCACGAGCAGGTGCTGGGTTCCCACATGCTGGAAATCTGCCCGTCAATCGCCGACGGCAAGCCCAATATCGAGATCCATCCGCTCGGCATCGGCGGCAAGGCCGACCCGGTACGCATGGTCTTCAACGCGAAGCTCGGCCCGGCGCTGAACGCCAGCCTGATGGACATGGGCAACCGCTTCCGCCTGCTGGTCAACGAGGTGACCTCGGTCGAGCACCCGGACCTGCCGAAGCTGCCGGTCGCGCGCGCGGTGTGGGAATGCAAGCCGGACTTCAAGACCGCGCTTGCCGCCTGGATCTTGGCCGGCGGCGCGCATCACACCGCCTATTCGAACGACGTGACCACCGAAATGCTGGACGATTTCGCCACCATGGCCGGCATCGAGCTTGCCGTCATCAATGACGATACCCGGCTCGACCGGTTCAAGCAGGATCTCCGCAACAACGAGATCTACTGGCACCTCGGCCTCGGCATCAAGGCGTAAGGGAGGCGAACATGTACAAGGAAATCCGGCGCGAGGCCTATGAGGCCAATATCGCCCTGCCGAAACAGGGGCTGATCAACCTGACCTTCGGCAATGCCAGTGCTTGCGACCGCGATCGCGGCGTGTTCGCGATCAAGCCGAGCGGGGTCGACTATGGCGACCTCACGCCCGACAACATGGTGATCGTGGATTTCGAGGGGAATATCGTGGAGGGCAATCTGCGCCCCTCCTCCGATACGCCCACCCATCGCTGCCTGTTTCTGGCTTTCGAGGAAATCGGCGGCGTGGTGCACACCCATTCCACCCGCGCCACCGCCTTTGCCCAGGCCGGCCGCGCCATTCCCAATTTCGGCACCACCCATGCCGATTATTTCCACGGCGAGATACCCGTCACCCGCAAGATGACGCCTGAGGAGATTGCATCCGCCTATGAATGGGAGACCGGCAATGTGATCGTCGAACGCTTCCGGGAGATGAGCCCGCTCGATTTCCCGGCCGTGCTCGTCAACCGCCACGCGCCGTTCACCTGGGGCAAGACGGTCGCCAAGGCCGTCGAGGTTGCTGTGGCGGTAGAGTGCATCGCCGAAATGGCGCTGCTGTCGCTGAGCCTCAATCCCGACCTTCAGCCGATCGAGCCGGAACTGCGCGACAAGCATTTCCTGCGCAAACACGGCGCGACGGCCTATTACGGGCAACCGGAATAGCGAAAGCGCCGTCGCCGGACGGCAGAATCCTTGCTTGCCGGCGTACATCTCTGTTAGCGTGAGAACATATTCGCCAGCCGCCTGGGCGACAATGAAACCATGCTGACTTGTGCTAGAGTGGTCTCTTTCCATGAAATCCCTGCGCCGCCTTTTCACCCGACCAAAGCCTGAAGGCCGGACAGAAGCCCCGCCGCAATTTCGCGGCGGCCTGCCGAGCCCGGACGAGGGTTTTGTGGCGATTGGCGATGTCCACGGCTGCGCGGAAGCGCTTGCGGCGCTGTGGGACAAGCTCGCCAAAGCCGCCCCCGGCATGACGATCATTCATGTCGGCGATTATATCGACCGGGGCGAGGATTCCGCCGGCGTCCTGAGGATGCTCCACGAGCGCCAGGCCCATGACGGCGATATCGTCTGTCTCAAGGGCAATCACGAGGAAATGTTCCTCGACTTCCTGAGGGAGCCTGAGGAAAAGGGCGAACGCTGGCTGCGCTATGGCGGGCTGCAGACGCTTCAAAGCTTCGGGGATCTTTCGCTCGGCAAGGCGCTGCCGGAGCGCGATTTCGTCCGTATTCGCGATGGCCTGATCCAGCAGCTCGGCGAGGCGATGATCGGCTTTCTGGCAACGATGCCCCGATACTGGAGGAGCGGCAACGTCGCCGTGGTTCACGCCGGAGCCGACCCGCGCGAACCGCTGGACCGGCAGCGCCCCGCCAGCCTGACCTGGGGCCACCCGGCCTTCGGGGAGTTGCCCCGCAGCGACGGCCTCTGGATCGTTCACGGCCACACCGTCGTCGACATGCCGATCATGGCAAACGGCGTGATCTCGATCGATACCGGCGCCTATGCCAAGGGCAGGCTGACCGCCGCCATCATCCGGCCCGGCCGCGAGGTCGAGTTCCTGCAGGCCGCATCGCAGCGGCAGGGTTAAAACTGCTTGGTCACAAACAGCGATACCGTGCTCTTGTTGTAATCATAAAGCTCGACATTCGAAAAATTCTGCGAATAGGCATATTCCAGGCGAGGCGCGAATCCCTTCATCGCCAGCGTGCGGAATGTCGCGCCGAGTTCCACGTCGAGCCGCCGGTCGAACCGAGGCTCAGTCATCAGCGGAAAATCGCCGACATAGTCCCTGAGCGTGCCCGAGACCCCGATATCGGTCAGGATGCCGCCCGACCATTCCCGCGCATATTTGGCGTTCAGATTGTAGCCATTGTAGGAGTTGATGTCGTTTTCGGCATGGACATGATTGTAGCCTCCGCCAAACCGTATGCTGCTGGCCGGCGTCAGCGCGTAACGATGATTGAGGCTGATACCCGCCTGATAGCCGTCGAAGGCATCGTTCTGATCGTAATCCAGCCACTGGTACGAAACATTGGCAGAGGTGACGCCCCAGGGCCCGAAAGACCGGCGCACGGAAAATACCGGACCGTAACCGACCCGATAGGGTTCATTGCCCATCAACACATATTCCGCCGCGATGCCACCGCTGAAAATCCAAGGGTCCATGCGCCAGGAAAGCTGTGAAAAGCCGCCGAACTGGGTCTGGTTGTAGACGGTTTCCTTGTAGGCGAGACCGGTGATCGAACCGCCGAATGTCAGCGAAAGATCATCGACAAGCTGGAACGTGTAGGTTCCGTTCGCCCCGTAATTCAGCCCGACGCCGCTTTCGGCCTTGTCGCCCGGCGTGAGCGGTATGCCGCCGACATGAACGAGAGCCTGATCGGTCGCGTTCGAGATATTGGTGCTGGGGGCGATGGCGACATAACCGCCAAGCGTCCAGGGCCGGTCGAGGTTCACGCGGTCGATGAAATCCTCGTAGAAGGAGCGCAGCGATTCGCTCGGCGCATTATCGGCCAGTATCGAGAAATGGTAGATTGCTGCCTTCTTCTCGCCCATCAGCGAAAGGGTATGGGCGAGCTCCTGGCGCACCCGTGACAGATCCGGCTTCTCCGCCAGGATCTTGCGCATGATCCCTGCCGCCTGCTTCAACTGTCCCTGGCGCTTCAAAATGAGCGCATAGGTGAATTTCTGCGACAAGGCGGAAAGTTCCGGGTCCCTGGTCAGATGCGCAGACAACGCCATCGCCTGATCATACTGGCCCGATTCGATCAGCCCCTTGATCTTGGGAAATGGATTGTCAGCCACCGCCGCGCCGCCTGAAAGGCCGATGACAAGCGCCAGCATGGCGGGAACCGCCATACGTTTCAGACGGAGAATGAGGCGGGCGAACTGCATTCGACTACCAGGAACTCTGAACTGGAGCGCGGCCAGGAAAAGTGGATACCGGTTTTCCGTCTGGCCGCGCGTTAAAACAAAGAGATAAAGGACCGGGGCATGCCCCATTGGATGATCGCGGGCAGAGCGGCCCGTGATCGCTCTTTTGATGCTCAGTCCCGATCAGCGACGAAAGCCCCGACAGCGCCTGCACCGTTCAGCGGGCCCTGGCCGTTCAGCAGATAGGTGCCCGCCATGCCGGCAGCCCCTTCCCCGTAGAACCCGCCTTCGACACCGGAGGCGCCCTGGTTGATGACGCCGTAATCATTGTCGATCGCGATCGAATTGGCGTTCGAGTCGAACTCGGCCCCGGAGATGGTGGCATCGAATGTGATGTCGCCGAGACCGCTTTGCATCGCTCCGGCGAGCTGACCGGCGCCAAAATCGACATTGGCCTGGAACCCGCCCTCGATATAGCCGAGATAGTCGCCCGGTATCGCCGCGCCGCCCACATGACTGCCCCTATAGGTCGCAAAGCCCGTGACCGGCATGTCGGATGCCGCGGTCATGCCGTTGCTCGACCGAAATGCCATCAAAGTGAGATTTTCGTCGTCGGAAGCGACATCGATCAGCGCCACCACCGGGCCATCCTTGATGGAAGGATCGTCGAAATATCCAAGCTGGAGATAGGCATCGACATCGTCGTTGAAATAGCCGCCCGAACCATCGGCGTAGAAGGTTGCCGTTTCCCCGGCATCCGGTCCTTCCGTGATCTGCACCGTTACGCTGTCATCGTCATTGACACGGATATTGGCTTCGGTCGTGCCCGATCCCGTCATGACGGCATTGTCCCAGTTGACGTCCCCGTAATAGCCAAGTGCGTTAGTGCCGATTCCGTCATTGCCATTGTTGCCGCAGCCAGCCGCAAGCGCGGCCACGCCGAGCACGACAAATGTCAAATGTTTCATTTTTCCCTCTCCAGTTACTTGCTAAAATTAACAAGTAGTTAACATTCTCAATCTCGTCCCGGCCTGTCAACCTCGACAAGAAGGAAAATAGTGAACACAACTTAGAGCGGATGAATTACGATGACCTCCGCGATTGTTACGGCCCCGCAACCGATGTAAGAGAGCGGTAAGTCATATCGGACATGGCCGAGAGGAGACCAGAATTCATGACCACCCAGACCCGGTTGCCGCTTTTCTACAAAAAGCCGCAGGTGCTGCGCTTCGAAGACCACAAGGCGATGGGGCTTGTTGGCGGCCAGGATTTTTCATTCACCGCCGAGGCCACCGCGATCCCGCTTTCGGTCAGCGAATTCATGCCGTCCATCCGGCATTATCCGATCGTGTTCGTTGGAGAAAAGGAGCCCTCGCCCGTCGCGATCGTCGGCCTGAAGCAGGGCCGCAATCTGATGCTCGAGGAAAACGGCGGCTGGGCAGCGCAAACTTACATTCCGGCCTATATCCGCCGCTATCCCTTCATCCTGGTACAGTCGCCGGATCAGGATACCCGCTATCTCGCCTATGATGGCGAGAGCGACCGGGTAAAGCCGCTTTCGGATGCCCCGGACGCAGCGCCGATCTTCAACGATGACGGCACCGCCAGCAAGGCGGTCGAACCGATGCTGCATCTGTGTGAGGCCTATCATCAGCACCGCGCGCAGGACGCCGCCTTCCTGAAGGCGATCGCCGAGGCGGATATCCTCGTCGCCCGCCATGTCGACATGGATTTCCCCGACAAGTCGCGCTACCGCCTCGACGGCTTCAGCATCATCGATATCGAGCGCTACCGCGCTCTTCCGGCCAAGACCCTGAAGCTCTGGACCGAAAAGGGCTGGACGGACGCGATCGCGCTGCACCTCGCCTCGGCCCAGAACTGGGGATTGTTGATGGAACGCAACCAGCGCTTCCTCAAAAGCGCGTGAAGGCCCGGCGCGTTCAGGCGAGGAAGCCGCCGGTTACGGCATATACTGGCCGCCATTGATGTCGATGATCTGTCCGGTGATAAAGCCGGACATGGTCGGCGAGGCCAGGAACACGAAACTCCAGGCGCAATCCTCGGCCGTGCCGAGACGGCCGAGCGGGATCGCGTTCAGCGCCGCATTCATGGCCGCATGCGGCGTATCGTCGTGAAACGGCGTTTCGATGACGCCGGGGGCGAGCGCGTTGACGCGGATGCCGTCGCCGGCAAGTTCCTTGGCAAGGCTGCGCGTCAGAGAATGCACGGCCGCCTTGGCGGCGGCATAGACGCCCGATCCCGTGTTGCCGCCATGCCGCGCGGCAATCGACCCGACATTGATGATCGAGGCGCGGTCGCTCTCCCTCAGCGCGGGCGCCGCATGACGCACCGTTCTGAGGATCGAGCGCGTGTTGAGATCGAAGACCTGCTCGTAGATCGCCTCGTCGAATTCGGCGACCGCGGTCCGGCCGATCGCGCCGGCATTGTTGACCAGGCAATCGAGACCGCCCATCAGCGCGACCGCTTCCGTGACGATGCGCTCGGCGTCTTCGGCGCGCGAAACATCGCCGCCGACGACATGGGCCTTACCGCCCGTAGCCTTCATCTCGGCAGCCAGTTTTTCGGCGGCCTCCTTGCCGCTGTAATAATGGAGGCAGACCTCGGCCCCCGAACGCGACAAGGCGGCGGCGGCGGCGGCCCCGATGCCGGAGCTTGCGCCGGTCACCAGAACCTTCAGTCCAACGAGATCGTCGACAGGAATCACGGGATCGCCCTTTCAATGGATAATGCGGTTTTATAAACCGGAAGCCGCTGGCAAGGCCACCGATGATTTGTTCGAAAGCTGCCGCTCAAATGCAAAAACCCGGCCGGAGCCGGGTTGCTGGCGTCACGTCCGCAGGACGTCAGTTGCAGGCGCTGATCTTGTTGAGCGCCGCCGTGATGCCGATCAGGGAATAGGTGTGGACCGTCTTGGTTCCGCGCGCGGACGTGGCATCCACCTCCATGGTGCGGCCGGCCTTCATGGCTGCCACCAGCGTCGGCTCCTGGGCGGCGTTTTCGAGCCAGCCGCCCTTGCCCTTGTGGTACATCGGGAAGCTCTTGCCATCGACCACGACATCGATGGTCGAGCCTTCCTTGAGCGTGAAGCCCATCATTGCCTGCGGCTCGAGCGAAACGTTCTGGCCGGGATATTTCGTCACCACGAAGAAATTGTCGCCGTGATCGACATTGGCCGGCTCTTTCTTGGCCGGCACCGAAAGGGCGTAACACACCTTGCCGGCATCCGACTGGTAGGAATAGGCGACCCATGCATCGAATTTCTGGATGGGAGTCGGCGTCTGCGCTGAAGCGATCGAGGCGCCGGTGAATAGAAGTACCAGTACGAGGACGATTCTTTTTGCAAACATGTGATCCTGCCGATTTTCTCTGCTTTAGGCTGGCCGCGGCACCATAAAGGCGCGCGTCCCGCGACTTTGAGACCTAGCCAATTACATACCCATGCGAGGTTACCAAAATCTCAACGCCGAAGCGGTTTCCGGCCTGGCTCTGCGTATGGGCTGCCCGATGATTATGACACGACAAATGCCGCCAATCACGGCAAGATTGCGGCGGAGGCGGATCGAAATACCGTCAGTCCTTGCGGATCGCCGTCAACGCCGAATCCGCGCGGTCATAATGTGCGTCGTCAATATTCCTGCGGATCATGGTCAAGGCCGCGGTCAACACCGCAAGATCATCGCTGAAGCCGACGAACATGAAAATATCCGGGATGAGATCGGCGGGCATCACGAAATAGGCGAGCGCCGCATAAAGCACCACCCGCGCTCCGAGCGGCGTGTTGCGGTCGGTCGCGCAATAATAGGCGGCGACGGCATCGCGGGCAAAGGGGATGCGCGCCGCCGTACGGCTCAGCTTGCGCCAGAAGCCTTGGCGCACGATCCGCTCGTTTTCGGCCTGCGTTTCCTCGTCGCCCGGCTCAAGAATGTCGCCATATTTGATATCGCTCATGACAAACTCCCTGCTATCGCGAATATAGGTCGGGCGACATCAAATACCATAGCGCCGGGCCGCCGCATCCATGATCTTCGACATCGCGATATCGCGGGCGGAAACGCCGCCGGAGGAATGGGTGGTCAGCGACACGCCGACCCTGTTATAGACATTGTTCCAGGAAGGGTGATGATCGAGCCGCTCGGCGGCAAGGGCGCATTCGCTCATGAAGGCGAAGGCCTCGCGAAAATCGGCGAACTTGAAATCGCGGGTGATCGCGGTCTCGTCTTCGGCAAGCGCCCAGCCGGCGCACTCGCCGAGTGCGGCTCTCAATGTCTCCGGTTCCAGTCGGGTGTCATCCATGGCATCCTCCATCAACACAATAGCGATCACGAAATTGCGCAAACATCATGGCACAACCTGAAAAACACGCCGTCCTGTTCGTCTGCAGCGGCAATATCTGCCGCTCGCCGCTAGCAGAAGGCCTTTTCGCCGATCTGGTCGACAAGGCCGGGCGTGGTGACGCCTTCAGGCTGGATTCCGCCGGTATCGGCAACTGGCATCAGGGCGAACTGCCGGATATCCGCTCAAGGGCAACGGCAATCCGCCACGGCTTCGACATAGCCGGACAGCGCGCCCGTCAGATCACCCGGCAGGATTTCAGCCGGTTCTCGCTGATCCTCGGCATGGATTTCAACAATGTCACGGCGCTGGGCCGCCTCGCAGGCCCCAATCCGGATGCGACCGTCGCGCTCTTCAGCGAATACACGCTCGGCCGCCGCGAAGAGATACCCGATCCCTATTACGACGAGGAAGACGGGTTCGAGACCGTCTACCACATGCTGTTGGCGGGCTGCCAGTCGCTGTTGTCGAAGCTGTAGGCATCCATCGGATCGTAGAGGTCGAACGCCTCCTCGACCTTGTAGGGTCCGCCGCCGACCGAATCGCGCGAGGACATCAGCACGAACCGCCCGACCGTGAACGGCAGCGTCTGGAAATTGCCGCGGGCGGAAAGGTAATCGACCACGTCGGGCACCTTGGTGCCGCGCAGGCGCGCCAGCGTGACATGAGGCATGAATTTGCGCGGATCGGCCCTGAGCCCCAGCCTTTGACAGATACGGTCGATATCGCCCTGCAGCGCAAAAAGATCGGGCGATGGCGACACTCCGGCCCAGATCGCATGGGGCTTCCTGGAGCCGAAATTGCCGGTTCCGGCGAGCGTCAGCCTGAAGGACGGGCGCTCGATCCGGTCGAGCCAGTGAACAACCTCGTCGGCGGTGCGAAAGTCGACATCGCCGATGAACCGCAAGGTGATGTGGTAGTTCTCCACATCGATCCAGCGGGCCCCGGGCAGGCCGCCGCGCAACAGCGAAAGACTTAATGCCTTTTCGCGCGGGATTTCGAGGGCGGTGAAAATTCTCGGCATGGCGAGCTCCCCGAATCTGCTAGTCACAGCCTCAGCGAATCATTTAACCCGCCTTGAGGCAAGCGTTATTTTGGTTGTTCCCCGCTCGATTGCCGGATCGACCGAATGAAGGCCTCGACGCTTTGCAGTGAGTTTTCGACCATCAGATCCACCCCCGCCGCATTGGGATGCATGCCGTCGGCAAGCTGGTATTCGGCATGCGTGGCGACCCCGTCGAGGAAGAACGGATAGAGCTGCAGCCCGTATTCGCTGGCGAGTTCGCCATAGATCGGGTTGAAGTCGGCGGCGTAGTCGGACCCCATATTGGGCGGCGCCATCATGCCCATCAGCATCACCGGGATTTCGCGATCCTGGAGCCGTTCGACGATCGTTGACAGGTTTTCCGCTGCCTGCTGCGGTGCGAGACCTCTGAGGGCATCATTGGCCCCGAGTTCCAGAATCACGCCATTGGCGCTGTCGGGCACCGACCAGTCGAGCCGGGCAAGCCCGCCGCTGGTGGTATCGCCGGAGACGCCGGCATTGGTGACCGCGACATCGTAGCCTGCCTTTTTCAGCGCAGCCTCAAGCTTGGTCGGGTAATCCTCGCCGGGCGCGAGTTCGTAACCGGCAACAAGACTGTCGCCGAGCACGACGATCTCCAGCGGCGTTTCAGCCCGTGCCGGGGCGGCGAGAATCGCGAAACCGGCAAAAACAATCGGCGCTGTCGCTTTTAATCGCATGTTCGAACTCCTAAATCCAGTTTTCCACCGCAATTCCGGTCCATGCGGACCGTCGCTGCGTAATCCCTATGTGTTGAGCCGAGCAACGAATTTCAAAGCGGGAAACGAATTTGTCCGAAAAGCTGATTGCACTTGAAGACGCCCACCTGACCCTTGGCAGGGGAACCGCCGCCGTTCATGTGCTGAAGGGCATGTCGCTGGAAATCGGCAGAGGCGAATCTGTGGGCATTCTCGGCCCGTCCGGTTCCGGCAAATCGACGCTGCTGATGGTGATCGCCGGCCTCGAACGGCTCGACAGCGGCGAGATCACCATCATCGACACGCCTCTTACGGGCCTTTCGGAAGATGCGCTTGCCGCCTTCAGGGGCGAGAATATCGGCATCGTGTTCCAGTCCTTCCACCTGATCGCCAACATGACAGCGCTTGAAAACGCCGCGATCCCGCTGGAGCTTGCCGGCAGGCGGGACGCCTTCGAGCGCGCCCGCGCGGCTCTCACAAGCGTCGGCCTCGGCCATCGCCTCAGCCATTATCCGGGCCAGCTTTCCGGCGGCGAGCAGCAGCGCGTGGCGATTGCCCGCGCGCTTGCCCCCGAACCGGCGGTGCTGATCGCCGACGAGCCGACCGGCAATCTCGACGCCGATACCGGTGCCCAGATCGCCGATCTTCTGTTTGCCCGCCAGCGCGAAATGGGCACCACGCTTGTGCTGGTTACCCATGATGCGGCGCTTGCCGCGCGCTGCGACCGGCAGGTCCAGGTCCGTTCCGGCGAAATCGTCGCCCCTGCCGGACTTGCCGCGCAATGAGGCAGAACCGGTTGAATCTTCTCCTCTCGCTGAAATTCGCGCTGCGCGAAATGCGCGGCGGACTTTCGGGTTTCTATATCTTCCTCGCCTGCATCGCGCTCGGCGTGGCCGCGATCGCCGCTGTCAATTCGGTGTCTTCGGCCGTCAATGACGGGATCGCCGAGCGCGGCCGCGAGATACTGGCCGCCGATATCCGGTTCGAACGCGACAACGAGCCGCTCGCCGGCGATGCGCTCGCCTTTATCGAGACGCTCGGGGCGATGTCGCAATCGGTGACGATGCGCTCGATGACAAGGCTTCCCGATGGCGCCGACCAGTCGCTGGCGGAAATCAAGGCCGTCGACGGCGCCTATCCGCTCTATGGCGCGGTGATTTCCGATCCCGCCATGCCGGTCGGCGATGCGCTTGCCGAAACCGATGGAAAATACGGCGTTCTGGTTGCTCCGCTTCTGGCCGAACGACTGGGGCTTGCCCCCGGCGACGGCCTGCTGCTCGGCAATGTGGAACTGAGGGTATCGGGCACGCTGGTACAGGAACCCGACGCGCTTTCGGAAGGCTTTGCCTTTGCACCGCGCATCCTGATCAGCCGGCAGGCGCTCGATGCGTCAGGCCTGATCCAGATCGGCAGCCTTGCCGAGTACGGCTACCGCGTGAGGCTTACCGATCCTGTGGTGACGCCGGAGGCGGTCAAGACCGATGCGGAAGAGAAATTTCCCGACACCGGCTGGCAGATCCGCACCAGCGACCGCGCGGCCCCCTCGCTCAGCGAGAATGTCGACCGGCTGTCGGAATTCCTGACGCTGGTGGGTCTTGCCACGCTGATCACCGGCGGCGTCGGGATCGCCAATGCGGTGAGCGCCTATCTCGAAAGCCGCCGGCGCGCCATCGCCGCCTTCAAATGCATGGGCGCGCCCGCCGACATGGTGGTCGCGATCTATTTCCTGCAGATCATGCTGGTGGCGCTGATCGGGATCGCGATCGGCCTCGTTCTCGGGGCGGTCATTCCGCTGATCGCGCTGCCGCTGCTGTCCTCGCTGCTCGAAATCGCGATCCCCGCCGGCATCTTTCCGATGGCTTTGGGGCTCGCGGCGCTGTTCGGCCTCCTGACCGCGCTTGCCTTCGCGCTGCTGCCGCTTGCCGCTGCCCGCAACGTGCCAGCAACAGCGCTGTTGCGCGAGCACAGTTTCGATGAGGGTCGCCGTCCGGCCTGGTCGTTCCTGGCGGCCACCGGCGTGACGCTCGCAGCCCTTGCGGCGCTTGCGATCTTCACCGCCGAGGAGCGTTTCGTCGCGAGCGTATTTCTCGCCTCCGTCGCCGCCGCCTTCGTGGTGCTGCGGCTGGTGGCGGCGGCGATCAAATGGTCGGCAGCGAAGGCGCCGCGTCCGCGCGCGCCCTCGCTCCGGCTCGCGATCGGCAATATCTATCGCCCCGGCGCGCTGACCGGCTCGGTCGTCATGTCGCTCGGCCTCGGCCTCACGCTTCTGGTCGGCCTTGCGCTGATCGACGGCAATCTCAATCGCGAGCTGTCGCGCTCGCTGCCGGAACGGGCGCCGGATTTCTTCTTCGTCGACATCCAGGGCAGCGAGGTCGATGACTTCAAGACACTGATCAACGAGCAGGCGCCTGCGGGCGAACTGGCGCTGGTGCCGATGCTGCGCGGCCGCATCCTGAGCCTCAACAACACGAGAGCGAGCGAATGGGAGGCCCCTTCAGAGGAGGCCAAATGGGTGCTGAGGGGCGATCGCGGCATCACCTATGACGCCGACCTGCCTGAAAACGCGACCCTTGCCGAGGGCGAATGGTGGTCGGAGGATTACGGCGGAGAACCGCTGGTCTCGTTTTCCGCCGAGGAAGGCAAGGAGCTTGGCCTCAAGCTCGGCGATACCGTGACGATCAGCGTGCTGGGCCGCGATATCACCGCGACGATTGCCAATTTCCGCAATGTCGAATGGGATTCGCTGTCGATCAACTTCGTGATGGTGTTCTCGCCCAACACCTTCGCCGGCGCGCCGCATGCCTGGCTTGCTACCCTCACCGATCCCGGCGCCGACACCGCGAAGAACGCCGAAATTCTGGGGGCCGTGACCCGCGCCTTCCCGACCGTCACCACGATCGAGGTGCGCGCGGCGCTGGAAGTCGCCGGCGATCTCGTCAGCCAGCTTGCGACCGCGATCCGGGCGGCGGCCGCGATCGCGCTGATCGCTTCCGTGCTGGTGCTGTCCGGCGCGCTTGCCGCAGGCAATCGCCGGCGCGGGCATGATGCGGTGGTGATGAAGACGCTGGGCGCGACCCGCCCGGCGCTGATCCGGGCGTTTGTCTACGAATATCTGCTGCTGGGATTTGCGACCGGCGTTTTCGCGTTTGCCGCCGGTTCGGCCGCAGCCTGGTATGCGCTGACGAAGATCATGATGCTGCCCTTCGCCCTGTTGCCGATGGTGGCGCTTGCGACCGTCCTTGGCGCGGTGATCGTCACCGTCGCCATCGGCCTTGTCGGCACCTGGCATCTCCTCGGCCAGAAGCCCGCGCTATACCTGCGCGAGCTTTGAGGGCGAGGCTATTTGTCGCGGCGCAGCGCGTCCAGCAGTTCGGCGTTGCGGCGGTCGGCCCAGTAGTTCTGGACCGCGAACAGGGCCCACAATGCAGCAATCGGCCAGCCGATCAGGGTGATCTGCAGGATCAGGCAGATGATCCCGGAAAACGGCTTTCCGATCGTGAAAAACGAAAGCCATGGCAGAATGACGGCGATGAAATAGCGCATGAATACCTCTTACCCTGCGGCCGGCCCCGAGAGCGGATGTGCGGCCCTTTTCCAGCTGAAATGGTGCTTCCTGTTCGGGTTTTGCAAGGCGCGGGACGTATTTCTTACGAAAATTTGAGGAATTGCAGACGGAATTCAAACGGATATGCCTTGTATCGCGTCCCCGTTCCCCTCATATTGTCATCAGGCTTGCTGGAGCCCCCCAGCGGCGCCTGGGCTTCTGCCTTGCGGCGGTGCCCGACACCGTGAACAACGAGGGGCTTTTTTAGAGGAAATCAATGGCTGATCTTCGCAACTATCAGAACCGCGCGCAGGCGGGAGCGCATGCGAGTGCTGAAATCGATCAGGGACTGCGCACCTACATGCTGCGCGTCTACAATCTCATGGCGCTTGGTCTTGTGATCACCGGCATCGCGGCCTACGGAGTTTTCACTGCTGCGGTTGCCGGCGATGCCGGTGGCCAGATGCAGCTCACCCAGTTCGGTCAGGTCATGTACGCCTCGCCGCTGAAATGGCTCGTCATGTTCGCGCCGCTGATCGCCTTCTTCGTGCTGGCGTTCCGGATCAACAAGATGAGCGTCGCCGCCGCCCAGACCGCGTTCTGGGTCTACGCCGCGCTGACTGGCATTTCGCTGTCGACGATCTTCCTGGTTTATACCGGACAGAGCGTCGTCCAGACCTTCTTCATCACCGCCGCGTCCTTCGGCGCGCTGTCGCTTTACGGCTACACCACCAAGCGCGACCTTTCGGCGATGGGTTCTTTCATGGTGATCGGCCTGTTCGGCGTGATCATCGCCATGATCGTCAACATCTTCCTGCAGTCGAGCGCGCTCGGCTTCGCGGTCTCGGTTCTCGGCGTTCTGATCTTCGCCGGCTTGACCGCGTGGGACACGCAGAAGATCAAGGAAATGTACTATGAAGGCGACGGCCATGAAGTGGCCGGCCGCAAGGCGGTCATGGGCGCGCTGACGCTCTACCTCGACTTCATCAACATGTTCCTGTTCATGCTGCGCCTGCTCGGCAACCGGAACTGATCCCGATCGAGGATATAAACAGTGATCAAGGCGGCCCGCGGGCCGCCTTTTTCATGCCCGCAACCTTTCAACCGCCGCGACCCGAACCATGACCGTGACCCTCCGCCCCGCCTCCCCCGCCGACCTTTCCGCAATCACCGAAATCTACGCCGAATGCGTGTTGAACGGGGTTGCGAGTTATGAGCTGGAACCGCCCGGCCGGGACGAAATGGAAACGCGGATGACCGCGATCACCGCCGCCGGCTACCCCTATCTCGCCGCCATCGAGGACGACCGCGTGATCGGCTATGCCTATGCCAGCGCCTTCCGCACCCGCCCGGCCTATCGCTGGCTGGTCGAAAATTCGGTCTATCTCTCGCCCGAGGCGCGCGGCAAGGGCGTCGGCAAAAGCCTGCTGGCGCGACTGGTCGATGAATGCGAACAGCGCGGCTTTCGCCAGATGGTCGCCGTCATCGGCGGCGCCAGTCCGGCTTCGATCGCGCTCCATCTCGCGCTCGGCTTCACCGAGGCCGGCCGGCTGACGGGAACCGGCTTCAAGCACGGTAACTGGCTCGATACCGTGTTCATGCAGCGCCCGCTTGGCGAGGGCAACCGGAGCGACCCGCTGCCCTTGTCGCTTTGACCGGCCGGGACCGCGCCGACGGAACCATTCGCACCGGCAGCGCATTGAACATGGGGACGCCTTGCCAAGAGCGGCGAATCCCTGCACTTTCCCCATCCTCCCTTCATTACGGGCAAGGAAAACGATTTGCGCTACGCCATCTATTTCACTCCCGCCATCGACCACCCGCTGACGATTGCCGCCGGCCGCTGGCTCGGCTACGACGCCTTTGCCGGCGAGGAGCGACCGTTTCCCGACAGCATCGCGCTACCTTCCGGACGCATGAGCGCGGTGACGGCGGCGGCGGCCCGCTACGGCTTCCACGCCACGCTGAAGGCGCCGTTCCGGCTGGCCGACAACACCACGCCGGCAGCGCTTGAGGCCGCCTTCGATGTATTCTGCCGCAAGCATGGTCCATTCGACATTCCCGAACTGAAACTCGGCAAACTCGGCAGGTTCCACGCCCTTGTTCCCGCACGGGAGAACGAGACGCTGCGGGATTTCGCCGCCGATGTGGTGCGCTATTTCGAGCCGATGCGCGCGCCGCTTGCAAACGAGGAGATCGCGCGCCGCAAGCCGGACGACCTGAGCGACGAGGAACGGGACAATCTGGAGCGCTGGGGCTATCCTTACGTCTTCGACGCCTTCCGCTTCCACATGACGCTGACGGGACCGGTGTCGGGAACCGACGCGCACGTGATCGAGACCGCGATCGAGGATTATTTCGCGCCCTTTGTCGGCGAGCCGCTTGAAATTTCCGGCATCGGCCTGTTCATGGAGGAGCGGCGCGGGGCGCCCTTCACCATCCGCCGCTGGCAGCCGCTGACCGGCGGTCAATCAAGAGATATCGGGGCGGGAGATATCGGGACGGGAGATACCCAGGAATGAGCGCGGAAACCGTCTTCGCCAATGCGCGGATCGTCCTTGAGGACGAGATCGTGGAGGGCACGCTGGTGGTGCGCGACGGCGCGATCGCCGAGATCGCGGAGGGGGCAAGCACGGTCGGCGAGGACATGGAGGGCGATTACCTGATCCCCGGCCTGATCGAGCTCCATACCGATCACCTCGAAGGCCATTATTCGCCGCGGCCCGGCGTGCGCTGGGACAAGATCGCCGCCGTCCAGGCCCATGACGGCCAGATCATCGCGTCGGGCATCACCACCGTTTTCGACTGCCTGCGCATGGGTTCCGACGGCGACGACGGCTTCGATCTCGGCGAGATGCGCGACATGGCCGACGCGATCCAGCAGGCCGAGCGCGAGGACCGGCTGAAGGCCCAGCACTTCCTGCATCTGCGCTGCGAGGTTTCCGCCGCCAACGTGATGGAACACTTCGCCGGCTTCGAGAACGACCCGCATGTCCGGCTGACATCGCTGATGGACCACGCGCCGGGCCAGCGGCAGTTTACCGATCTTTCCCAGTACGAGCTCTTTTACAAGCCGAAGCGCGGGCTTTCCGATGAGGCCTTCGCCGCCTTCGTCGCGGAGCGTCAGGGGCAATCCGAGAAATATTCCGACCGGCACAGGCAGATGATTTCCGATCACTGCGCCGCCCGCGGCATCGCCATTGCCAGCCATGACGACGCGACCGTCGCCCATGTGGAAGAGGCGATCGGCCACGGCGTGGCGCTTGCCGAGTTTCCGACGAGTTTCGAGGCCGCGAACGCCTCGCACAAGGCCGGGCTTTCGGTGCTGATGGGCGCGCCCAATGTGGTGCGCGGCAAATCGCATTCCGGCAATATCGCCGCGCGCGATCTCGCCGAACGCGGCGTGCTCGATGTGCTGTCGTCGGATTACGTGCCGTTCAGCCTGCTTTATGCCCCCTTCATCCTCGCCGATACGCTTGAGGCGATCAGCCTGCCGCGCGCGCTGCGGATGGTGACGGCGACGCCGGCCAAAGCCGTCGGGCTCGAGGATCGCGGGCGGATCGCGCCGGGGCTCAGAGCCGATCTGGTGCGCGTTCATCGCCCCTCCGGCGCGCCGGTGACCCGCGCGGTCTGGCGGGCGGGCAAGCGGGTGGCCTGAGCCGATGGCAAGGGCCGACAGGATGGCGGGCAGGATTATCGTCGTGGTCGGTCCGAGCGGGGCCGGCAAGGACAGCCTGATCAACCACGCAGCGGCCCTCCTTTGCGACCACAAGCGCTTTGCCGTGATCCGCCGGGTGATCACCCGGCCCAGCGACAGCGCCAGCGAAATTCATGACACCATGTCGCCGGAAGCGTTCGCGGCGATGAAGGCCGAAGGCGGATTTGCCGTTTCCTGGTCGGCGCACGGGCTCGATTACGGCATTCCGGCCGCGCACCGCGCCTTCGTCGCCAAGGGCGGCGTTGCGCTCTGCAACGGCTCACGCAAGGCGCTCGGCGATTTCCGCGCAGCCTTTACCCGCCTCACCGTCGTCAACGTCACCGCCCGGCCCGAAATCCTTGCCGCAAGGCTTGCGGCGCGCGGGCGCGAGAGCGGCGACCAGATCACCGCCCGCCTCGCCCGCTCGACCATGGCGGTCCGTGGCGATTTCGACGTCGTCACGATCGACAATTCCGACGCGCTCGATATAGCCGGCAATCAGCTTGTGGCGCTGATCCGGGACAGCCTGTCGGAAAACGGGCGCTGAATTTTTAAGCTTCCACCTCGACATCGGTGAGCGGGCGGGAGCAGCAGGCGAGGATATAGCCCTCCTCGATCTCGTCATCGAGAATGCCGCCATTATGCTGCATGTCGACCTTGCCGGATCTGCACATGGTCCGGCAGGTGCCGCAGATGCCGCTCTCGCAGGCGGCGGGAATGCGGACGCCGGCATTGCGGGCGGTCTGAAGCACGGTGAAGCCGGGCGGCACCTCGGCCCGGATGCCGGAATCGGCGAATTCGATCACCAGTCGCTTGTCCTCGTCCGCGCTCTCGCCGACGAACATGGTCGGCGACGGCGCCTCCGGCTTGAAAGTCTCCTGGAAATAGTTGTTTTCCATGTCGAAGCTGGAGCTTTCAAGCGAATCCCTGACGGTCGCCATGAACGGATCCGGCCCGCAGCAGAACACCCGTCGCTCCAGGAAATCCGGCACCAGCAGCGCGATCTTGGCGCGGTCGATGAAGCCCTTCAGCCCCGACCAGAGCTGGGTGCGCTCCAGCTCGGTGACGATGAAGCCGAGATTGAAGAACGGCATGTAGCGCGCCTTGTACTCCAGCTCCCAGCGGAAAATGATGTCGTTCGGCGAACGGGCGCAGTGGATGAAGGCGATATCGGTATCGGGATCGCGGTCGCCGAGATCGCGCGTCATCGACATCATCGGCGTGATCCCGGACCCCGCCGAGATGAACAGGTATTTCTGGGCCGGCTTGGTGGCATAGGAAAAATCGCCGAGCGGGCCGATTGCCTTGATCTTCATGCCGGGATGCAGGTTTTCGAACATCCAGCGCGTGCCGATGCTGTCCTTCTGCGCCTTCACCGTGACGGCGATGGTAAACGGCCGGGTCGGGCTCGAGGAGATGGTGTAGGTTCTGAGCACCGGCTCCGGGCCGATCGGCAGTTCCAGCGTGATATACTGGCCCGGCAGGTAGCGGAACCAGATGTTTTCCTGTTCCGCGCGGAAGGTGAAGGTCATCACATCGGGCGCTTCCGGCGTCCAGGCGACGCATTCGAGCATATGCTCGCGGCCATTCCACGGCACCATCTCGTCGATATGCCTGAAGGTCTTCGGCTTGACCATGTCAGGCAACGATCGACAGCGGCGGCGCGGTGTCGGACAGCCGCGAAATCGAGGTGTTCGCGTACCATTCGACAAACTGCATCACGCCGCCCTCATCCTCTTCGCAGTACGGGCCGGGCTCATAGGCGGGCGAGCGGATGCCGCGCGCGTTTTCCTCCACGATCTGGCGGTCCTGGTCGTTGGTGAAGGTCCACACATGGGTGAGTTCCTCGATATCGTAATCGATGCCCTCGACCGCGTCCTTCGGCACCATCCAGGTGGTGGTGACCTCGGTTTCCTCCGGCCCGAGCGGCAGCACCCGGAAGGAAATCGCGTGGTCGCCCAGGAAATGGTTCCAGGTGGTGGGATAGTGGAACAGCAGCAGCGCGCCGATGCCGGCGGCGGCCGTGTTCGGTCCCATCGGCTTCCTGACCGCGCGCTGGCCCGACATGGTGTAGCTTTCCGCACCCGGGATCAGCGGCATGCGGGTGATGCGGTACTGGCCGTCGGGATTGAGGAAGAACTTCGCCTCCAGCCCCGCCGCCTCGCAATGTGCCCAGTGCGCCTGAATTTCCGGATCGTCCATCATCCCCTGCACCCCGGTGACCGAGGCGGCTTCGGGATAGGTGCGGCAGAGTTCCGGGTGATTGGCGGCGCAGTGATAGCACTCGCGATTGTTTTCCCAGACGAGCTTCCAGTTGCCCTTTTCCACAATAGAGGATTTGAAGGCGACCTTGGTCTCGGGAATGTTGTGCGGCACCAGATAGGGCGCGATCCTCGCCCTCAGCGGCGCGATATCGGGAGCATGATCGGCAAGGCAGACGAAGATATAGCCTTCGATGCTCTCGCAATGCACCGGCTTCAGCCCATATTGCGACTTGTCGAAATCCTCGCCCATATGGCGGACATATTGCAGCGAGCCGTCGAGATCATAGGTCCACTGATGGTAGGGACAGACGAGCTTGGCGGTCGTGCCTTTTTCAGCGGCGCAGACCCTGGAGCCGCGATGGCGACAGGAATTGTGCATCGCCCGGATGACCTTGTCGCGCCCGCGCGTCAGGATCACCGAATAGTCGCCGATCTGGAGCGTCAGGTAATTGCCCGGACGCGGCAGTTCGCAATCATGGGCGACGAACAGCCAGTCGCGGTAATAGAAATTTTCCATGTCGACGCGGAAATAATCCGGGTCGGTATAAAACGGCTGGGCGAGCGTGAAACCGTCGCGGCGGTTTGTCAGCTCATCCAGCATCTTCTGGCGTATCGTCATGGCGGCCTCCGGGGCGAAGACGGGCAATATTTTTTATTTAATCACCCGCGGCGTCCGGCATGCATTCCAATCACGACATGACTTTCGGAAATGACGACACGCGCCTTTTGGCTCTCACCCGCGCGCCAGCGCCGTCACCTCGATCTCGATCCGGTATTTGGGATCGATCAGGCCGCATTCGATCATGGTCGCCGCCGGCGGATTGTCGCCGAAGGTAGCGGCAAGGATCGGCCAGCAGGCCTCGAAATCCGGCGCGTGGGGCAGGTAGTAATTCACGCGGACCACATCGGCGAAACCCGAACCGGCTTCCGCCAGCGCCTTTTCGATGGCCGCGAGCGCCGAGCGGCACTGGCCTGCGACATCGCCGGGAATATCGGCGCCCTGTGCCGTGGTGCCGGCCACATGGACGAAGCCGCCCGCGACCACGGCGCGGCAATAGCCGATCTTGTTTTCATAAATTCCGCCCGAGAAAATCCGTCGCATCAGAAAATCCTTTGTTCAGCGTTTGCGTTGTTCTAAACGATTGTGGAACACGGAGAGCAGGAAGACCATGGCGCGGATCATAGACATCAGCCGGGAGGAAGAGCTTGCGCTTGCGGAAGGTCGGCGGCTGCTGATCGCGGGCGAACTGGTCGCGATCCCGACCGAAACCGTCTACGGCCTTGCCGGCGACGCCACCGACGCGGACGCGATCGCCAGGATCTACGCGGCCAAGAACCGGCCCGCCTTCAACCCGCTGATCTGCCATATGGCCGATCTTGCCATGGCGGAGCGCTATGCCGATTTCTCGCCGCTTGCGCGCGAACTCGCCGATGCCTTCTGGCCCGGACCGTTGACGCTGGTGCTGCCGCTGAAGCCCGGCTCGGGGATCGCGGCTGCGGCCACCGCCGGGCTTGCCACCGTGGCCGTCCGGGTGCCGCGCGGGTTCGCCGGACGGCTGATCGCGGAGACCGGCCTGCCGCTCGCAGCCCCCAGCGCCAACAGGTCCGGCCGGCTTAGCCCGACCACCGCCGGTCATGTGGAGGCCGATCTCGGCGACCGGCTGCAACTGATCATCGACGCCGGGCCCGCGATCGTCGGGGTCGAATCGACGATCCTCAAGGTCGAGGACGAGACCATCACCCTTCTTCGCCCGGGCGGCATACCCGCCGAGGCGGTCGAGCGGCTGACGGGGCTTTCGGTCACGCGACCACTCGCGTCCCACGCCATCGAGGCGCCCGGCATGATGGCATCGCATTACGCACCCAACGCCGCCGTCCGTCTGAACGCCAGTCATGTCGAGCCCGGCGAGGCGCTGATCGTGTTCGGCGCGCCGGTCGTGGACAACGCCGATGCCGCCCATATCGTGCTCCATCTGAGCGAGACCGCCGATCCGGAGGAAGCCGCGAGCAGGCTCTACGACCTGATGAAACAGGCCGACCAGAGCGGCGCAACCGCGATCGCGGTGACCCCGATCCCCCATGAAGGCATTGGCGAGGCGATCAACGACCGGCTTGCCCGCGCCGCCGCCCCCCGCCCTAAGGACCACAACTGAATGACCGGCCCGAATGCAGACCTGATCGCCCGCTTTGCCGAAATCGTCGGCGCCGGCCACGCGCTGACTGCGGCCGGCGATATCGCGCCCTACCTCACCGAAACCCGCGGGCTGTACCACGGCGCGACTTCGCTTGTGCTGAAACCCGGCTCCACGGCCGAGGTCGCCGCGATCATGACGCTTGCTAGCGAGACGAAAACGCCGGTCGTGCCCGCGGGCGGGCGCACCGGCCATGTCGGCGGCGCGGTTCCGCGCGAGGCAGGAACCGATATCGTGCTCTCGCTCGAGCGGATGACCAAGATCCGCAAGATCGACACCGCCGGTAATTTCATGGTGGTCGATGGCGGCGCGATCCTCGCCGAGGTCCAGAAGGCAGCGGCCGACAATGACCGGCTGTTTCCGCTGTCGCTCGGCTCCGAAGGATCGGCACGCATTGGCGGCAACCTGTCGACCAATGCCGGCGGCACGGCGGTGCTTGCCTATGGCAATATGCGTAATTTGTGCCTCGGCCTCGAAGTGGTGCTGCCGACCGGCGAGATCTGGAACGGGCTGCGCTCGCTGAAGAAGGACAATACCGGCTACGACCTGCGCGACCTGTTCATCGGCGCGGAAGGCACGCTCGGCATCATCACCGGCGCGGTGCTGAAGCTTTATCCCCGCCCGAAAGGCCATCAGGTGGCGTTTGCAGCCGTTGCCACGCCGGAACAGGCGCTGGACCTGTTCAACCTTGCCGCAGACCGCTGCGCCTCCGCGCTGACGGGTTTCGAGATCATGGCGCGCATGGCATTCGCCTTTACGGTCAAGCATACCGAGGGCGCGCGTGATCCGCTGTCGAAGCCCTTTCCCTGGTACACGCTGATCGACGTTTCGACCTCAGACAGCCAGCAATCGGCCGACGACATGATGACGGCGGTGCTGGAGGAAGCCTTTGAACAGGGCATTGTGGAAGACGCCGTGATCGCCAAGTCAGAGGCAGAAATCGCGGAACTCTGGCACATGCGCGACACCATGTCGGAGGCGCAGAAGCCGGAGGGCGGTTCGATCAAGCACGATGTCTCGGTCCCGGTTTCCTCCGTGCCCGCCTTCCTGCACCAGGCGGATGCGGCGGTGATGGCGGCCGTGCCGGGCGCGCGCATCTGCGCCTTCGGCCATCTTGGCGACGGCAATATCCATTACAACATCTCCCAGCCGGAAGGCGCCGACAAGGCCGCCTTCCTGGCGCGCTGGGGCGAGGTCAACGAGATCGTCCACGCAATCGTGCTTGCCCATGGCGGCTCGATTTCCGCCGAACACGGCATCGGACGGCTGAAGCGCGACGAGCTTGCCCGCATCCGCGAACCGATCGAGATCGAGTTGATGCAGCGGATCAAGAACGCCTTCGATCCGGCGGGCATCATGAACCCGGACAAGATTTTGAAGGCCTGAACGTCCCCGAAATCCTGGATGAAACCGGCGACTGCCGGTTCAGCCGCCGCTCCAAAACATGCCCAAGCGAGCGCGTTTCCGGTTGAGCCAGAGCACCGTGATCGCGACCACGAGCATGCCGAGATCACTTGCCGGCGCCGCCATCCATAAACCCGTTTCGCCGAAGATGAACGGCAGTATGAAGATCAGCGGCAGGGTGAAGACATAGGTCCGGCCGAGCGTGATCGCCGCCGCCCGGCTTGCCATGCCGAGCGCCTGGAAATAGCCGGCAAGCACCATAAGGGGCGCGACGAGGACATAGGCCGCGGTCACGATCCGCACGATGTGGACGGCCTCGGTGATCACCGCCGGATCGGTCACGAACAGTGCCGCGAGCGGCTTTGCTCCAAAGACGAACGCAAGCTCGACGACAATCCCGTAGCAAAGCCCCGTGGCGAGGCCAGCCATGAGCGTCCGGTCCGACCGGTCGAACAGATGCGCGCCGAAATTGTTGCCGACGATCGACTGGCAGGCGAAGTTCAGCCCCAACAGCGGCAGAAAGGCGAAGGTCAGAAGCCGCGAGGCGATGCCATAGGCGGCGATCGCGACATCGTGGTTGTCGCCGCTCCAGATGCCGATGCCGATAATATAGCAACCCGCTGAAAGGCTGGTGCCGGCCAGACCCAACGACGGCGGCAGGCCGAGCGCCAGAATGCGCGGCCACGCCTCCGTCAGCCGGTAGCCGGTGCGGCGGAAAAGCGCAAGCGGCGTCCGCCCGGAAAGCCTGAGCCACACCGCCACGCCCATGGCCACCGCCTGCGCTGAGAGCGTTCCGACCGCCGATCCGGCAACACCCCAGCCAAGGCCGGCGATGAACACATAGTTGAAGCCGATATTGGCGAGCGTGACCAGAACGCCGATGCCGGCCATCACGCCGGGCTTGCCCTCCGAGCGAAGCGCATCGCCCTGGATCGAGACCAGGAACTGCAGCGGGCTGCCGAAAATCAGCAGCGCCAGATAGGTTCTGGCCATCGCCGCAAGCCCGGCATCGCCTTCGGAAAACCACTCGACAAGCCTGATCCCGAGCGTGAGATAAAACGCCATCAGCAGCACGGCAACGAGCAGCGACAGCATCATTGCCGATTGCAGCACCGCCTGCGCGCCGTCATCATCGCCGGCGCCGAGCCGGCGCGCCAGAATGGAGGCCATGCCGGAGGAAACCAGCGTCGACAACGCCGCCACCGCCATGAAGATCGGAAATACCAGCGTGACGGCGGCAAGCGCGCGGGGACCGACCAGCAGGCCCAGAAAAATCGCGTCGACGATGGTGTAGAGCCCGCTGACAAGCATCAGCAGAACGATGGGTGCGGCGGTCTTGAGAAACAGCGGCCAGACCGGGCCGGAAAGATAGGGGTTCGCCCGCGGCGAAACGACGTCAGACATTCTCGTTGCCCTTCAAGGACACTCATGCCGCCGAAGCGGCCATGCACGGGACCCACATTGCCGAATGCTTCGAGTGTCGTTTGAAAAACGAAAAAGCGAAGTCGGAACTGACTTCACCATCGCCGTTTCCGGCGCGCGGGCGGCGGGCGTCAGCAGCCGCGCGCAACTAGCCTGCACGACCGTTGCAAGTCAAGCGGAGGCCATGGAAGATCGCTCAGGGCCGGTTCCTGAGCGCCTCCGCCTCGGCGTAGAACTTCTTTTCCCAGTCCTTGTGGTTGTCGAGCCCCTCGCGGATGAACGGCGTGAACACGGCCAGATTCATCAGCATCCAGTTGACGAAATTGGCCGGGAAACGGGTCGGTTTGACGAAGTCGACGAACAGCACCACGCGGGTCTTGTCGGTGTGGTTCCAGGCCTCATGCTCATAGGCGTCGTCGAAGATCAGCACTTTGCCTTCCTCCCAGTGGCAGATCTGGTCCCGGACACGGATCGCGAGTTCGCCGGGGGCTGCTTCCGGCACGATCATGCCGAGATGGAGGCGCAGCACGCCATTGTATGGCCCGCGATGCGCCGGCAGATGCTTGCCGGGCTCGAAGATCGAGAACATCACCGTGGTGAGGCCGGGTATCTTCTGCATCGCCTCCCAGGTCTTCGGGCAGGCCTTGATGTTCTGCTCCGATTTCAGCCCGTAGCCTAGCAGGAAAAAGGTCTTCCAGTGATTGTCGTCGGAGATCGTCTTCACGTCGGTCGAGATGTCCTGGAAGCTCGGAAGCTCCGACTGGCGCTCGAGCACCTTGTCAAGCTCGGCGCGGATCGCGGGCGCTGCCGCCTCGATCTCTTTCGACCAGGGAAAAGTGGCATTGTCATAGACCGGCGGATTGCCGTGGATGGCGTGTTTCAGATTGAGCTTTTCCGCCCAGTTGACGATGCCCATGAAGAAGCGGGTCACGGCGCTCGGCCGTTCCATCGGGGTGATCCCGTCAGTGCCGAAGGTCTGGTCGTGACCGGCGGTTTCGCTCTCTACTTTTGCCATGATGCCCCTCTCTCATGCTATGCATCGGACCTTCCTGCACGCGAACAGCATAACATTGTAACAAAAAAGGAAAAAGTGCGGCGCGCGGAACGGATATCCACGCGTTTTTGCTTGCCAACAGACCGGGATGCCGAAACATTCGGCTGACCTCCCTTTGCGAGCGATTGCATGACACCACGCCAACGCATCATTCCGGTCCGACGCGAATATAACCGCTGGGTCGCCAACCAGACGCTGGAGGACTATGCGCTGCGGTTCACCGCCAAGAGCGCGCGGCGGTTTTCCTCAAGCCGGATATCGCAGACCGCGATCGGCGCGATCTCGTTTCTGGCGCTGGAGGCGATCGGCGGCACGATAACGCTGTCCTACGGCACCACCAACGCCTTCTACGCGGCGATCGTCGCCTCCGCCGTGATGCTGCTCGCCGGCCTGCCGATCGCGCGCTATGCGATCCGCCACGGCGTCGATATCGATCTTCTGACGCGCGGCGCCTCGTTCGGCTATATCGGCTCCACGGTAACCTCGCTGATCTATGCCAGCTTCACCTTCATCCTGTTCGCGATCGAAGCCTCGATCATGTCCGGCGCGCTGGAGCTTGCCTTCGGCATACCGCTCTGGATCAGCTACGTCATTTCCGCCGTGGTGGTGATCCCGCTGGTGACCTATGGCGTGCAGATGATCTCGCGGTTCCAGTTGATCACCCAGCCGTTCTGGATCGTGCTCAACATCGCCCCGTTCATCTTCATCGCCTTCATGGACTACGAGAAATTCGAACTATGGCGGGCCTTTGGCGGGCTGAATGCCGCCGAAGCGCAACCGGGCACGGCCGCGCCGTTCACGCTGGCCGGCTTTGCGGCGGCTGCGGGCGTGATTTTCGCGCTGATGCCGCAGATCGGCGAGCAGGTTGACTTCCTGCGCTTTCTGCCCGCGACCGGCAAACGCAAGCTCCATCACCGCATCGCCATCTTCCTCGCCGGTCCCGGCTGGGTCGTGGTCGGGGTGCCGAAGCTGATGGCGGGATCGTTTCTGGCGGTGCTCGTGCTTTCCACCGGCATGCCGGCGTCCGCGGCCGCCGATCCCGCCCATATGTATCTGACCGCCTTCGGCTACATGATCCCCAACCAGACGGCCGCGCTGCTGCTGATGGCCGCCTTCGTGGTGGTCTCGCAACTCAAAATCAACGTGATGAACGCCTATGCGGGATCGCTGGCCTGGTCGAACTTCTTCTCGCGCCTGACCCACAGCCATCCGGGCCGGGTGGTGTGGCTGGTGTTCAATGTCGCGATCGCCCTTTTGCTGATGCAGCTCGGCATCTACCGGCTGCTGGAGGCCTCGCTCAGCGTGTTCTCGATCGTCGCCATGGCCTGGCTCTCGACGATATCGGCGGACCTCATCATCAACAAGCCGCTCGGCCTGTCGCCGCCCGGCATCGAGTTCAAGCGCGCCCATCTCTACGATATCAACCCGGTCGGCCTTGGCGCGATGACGCTCTCCTGCGCGGTTGCGCTCGCCGCCCATTTCGGCCTGTTCGGCGCGCTCGCGGTGTCATTCGCGCCGTTCATTTCGCTTGCCGTGGCGCTCATCGCCTCGCCGGCGCTCGCCTATGCCACCGGCGGCCGCTATTACCTCGCCCGGCGCCAGCGCAAGGGCTGGCAGACGAAAACCGCGATCACCTGCTCGATCTGCGAACACCCGTTCGAGCCGGAGGATATGGCGTGGTGTCCGGCCTATGCCGGACCGATCTGCTCGCTGTGCTGCTCGCTCGACAGCCGCTGTCACGACCTTTGCAAGCCCAACGCCAATCTCGACGCGCAACTGACGGCGGTCGCCCACAGGCTGCTGCCGGCACGGGTCGTCGCCCAACTCGCGACACGGCTCGGCCGCTATGGCATCACCTTCGCGCTGTCGATCACCGCGATCGGCGCCATTCTGGGCATGATCGCCTATCAGACAGCGCGGGCGGCCCCGGAAACCCAGGTGGTGGTCTACAACACCGCGCTGATCGTGTTCTTCGTGTTCGCGCTGATTACCGGCGTGGTCGCCTGGTTCTTCGTGCTGGCCCATGACAGCCGCAAGGTTGCTGAGGAAGAATCCTCGCGCCAGACCACGCTGCTGCTCAAGGAAATCGCCGCCCACGAGAAGACGGATGCCGCGTTGCAGGCCGCCAAGGAGGCCGCCGAATCCGCCAACCGCGCCAAGAGCCGCTATGTCGTGGGCCTCTCCCACGAACTCAGGACGCCGCTCAACGCCGTTTCCGGCTATGCGCAACTGCTGGAGCGCGATCCGACGATTCCCAAGGCGCGTCAGCCGGCGATCCAGTCGATCCGCCGTTCCGCGGATTATCTCTCCGGCCTGATCGACGGGCTGCTCGATATTTCCCGGATCGAAGCGGGCAGGCTCCAGGTGTTTTCCAACGAGATCAATCTGGGTGAGTTCCTCGATCAGATCGTCGATATTTTCGAGACCCAGGCCCGCGTCAAGGGCCTCGCCTTCCGGCACGGCCGCGACCAGAACCTGCCCGCCTATGTCCGCACCGACGAGAAGCGCCTGCGCCAGATCCTGGTCAACCTGCTGTCGAACGCGGTGAAATTCACCGATGCCGGAACCGTGACCTTCAATGCGCGCTATCGCAGCCAGGTCGCCACCTTCATCGTTTCCGACACCGGCAGCGGCATCGATGAAAAGGATATCGGCCATATCTATGAGCCGTTCGAGCGCGGCGGGGCGAAGACGCTCGACAAGCCGGGCCTCGGCCTCGGCCTCACGATCACCAAGCTTCTGGTCAACACGCTTGGCGGCGATATCGAGGTCGAGAGCCGCCCCGGCGCGGGCACGACCTTCTCGGTGCGGCTGATGCTCGCCTCCGTCGACCGCCCGGTTCCCCCGCCCCCGCATGCCGATTTCGATGCCGGCTTCTATGACGGTCCGCGCCGCACGATCATGGTCGTCGACGACAATGCCGATCACCGCGCGATGATGGCGGAGATCCTGAGCCCGCTCGGCTTCGACGTGATGCTGGCCGAGGACGGCGTAGCCTGCCTTGCGCAGATCGCGGACGAAACGCCGGATCTTTTCCTTCTCGATATCCGCATGCCCGGCATGAACGGCTGGCAACTGGCGACCGCGTTGCGCGAACGCAGCAATACCAGGCCGATCATCATGCTATCGGCCAATATCGGCGATGACGCCGTGATCGGTCGCGGCGACGACAGCCACAACGACACGCTCTCCAAGCCCGTCAACCTGAAGCGTCTGAAGGACGTGCTCGGCATTCATCTGGGGCTGACATGGCGGCAATCGGCGGGTGCCGCGCGCGCTGCGGCGGCGAAAATGCCGGAACGGCTCGTTCCGCCGGCGAAAACCGAGCGGGAGGAATTGATCCGTCTGGCCGAGATCGGCTATCACCGGGGCATCAGGGACAGGCTCGCGGCGCTTGCCGCCACGCACAAGCCGTTTGTCGACGAAGCGGCACACTTTGTCGATCGTTTCGATCTCGACGGCTTCCTGCGCTTCATGAGATCGCTTCCGGCCGAAGGGGATGGGAATGGCTGATGCACGGGAAATCGTTCTTCTGGTCGATGACAGCCCGGATGCGCTCAGCTTCCTGACCGAGGCGCTGGAGGCTTCCGGCTATTCGGTGCTGATCGCGACCTCGGGCGCGAGCGCGCTCTCGATCGTCGAGCGGATCACCCCGGATATCGTGCTGATGGATGCGGTGATGCCGGCGATGGACGGGTTCGAGGCCTGCCGGCGGCTGAAGGCCGGGCCGTCGGCCGCCGCGCCGGTGATCTTCATGACCGGGCTTTCGGAAACCGAGCATATCGTCCACGCGCTGGAATCAGGCGGGGTCGATTACCTCACCAAGCCGATCAATATCGACGAGCTGCGCGCCCGCATCCGCGTCCATCTCGCCAATGCCCGCTCGACCCAGAGCGCGCGGGTGGCGCTCGACGCGACGGGGCGTCACCTGCTGGCCTCCGATGCCGAGGGAGGGCTGCGCTGGATGACGCCGCAGGCAGGCCGGCTGATTCACGACGCGGTCGGCGCGGGAGCGGATCTCGGCTTCATCACCCGCCAGCTTTCCGTCTGGCTCGCCGGCGGCGAACCGGCCGCCGACGCCGTGCTTCCGATCACCGAAAGCGACCGCAAGCTGTTTCAGCTTGCCTTTCTGGAGAAGACCGGCGCCAGCGAGTTCCTGTTCCGCGTCACCCCGGCCAATCCCGTCAGCGACGACGAGGCGCTGCGCAAGGAATTTCCGCTGACCGCGCGCGAATCCGAAGTGCTGGCCTGGATCGCCAAGGGCAAGACCAACCGCGATATCGGCGAGATCCTCGGCCTTTCCACCCGCACGGTGAACAAGCATCTGGAAACCATCTACATCAAGCTCGGCGTGGAAAACCGCGCCTCCGCGGCCGTCAAGGCGGCCTATGTGCTGCACGGGATGTGAGCAGAGTTGCCATCGGTTCTAACAACCAAGCTGCGCCAGCTGTTTGTTGCCAAAACCTCCTCAGCACCGTCATGCCGGCCTTGAGCCGGCATCCAGGGCCGCACGGCAATGCCCTTGCGACAGATATTGTTTGATGCGCCCGTCACATCGCCCTGGATCCCGGCTCAAGGCCGGGATGACGGCAGAATGTGGGGCGCCTGCCGGCAGGAAAACGGCTATGTCGGCCATAAAAAAGGCGCGCGCAGCCATGCCGCGCGCGCCTTCCATGCAAACCGAAGCTACGTTACTGCCCAAGCCCCTCGAACAGCGCTGTCGACAGATAGCGCTCGGCGAAGGACGGGATGATGATGACGATATTCTTGCCCTCGTTTTCCGGGCGCGAGCCGACCTCGATCGCGGCCTTCAACGCCGCGCCGGAGGAAATGCCGACCGGCACGCCCTCGAGCCGGGCCACTTCGCGGGCGAGCGCGAAGGCGTCGTCGTTCTCGACCTTGACGATTTCGTCATAGACAGAGGTATCGAGCACACCGGGCACGAAGCCGGCACCGATGCCCTGGATCTTGTGTGGGGCGGGCGAGCCGCCGGACAGCACCGGCGAGGCCGCCGGCTCGACGGCAATGATCTGAATGTCCTTCTTCCGCGCCTTCAGCACCTGGCCGACGCCGGTGATGGTGCCGCCCGTGCCGATGCCGGAGACGAAGATGTCGACCTCGCCATTGGTGTCGTTCCAGATTTCCTCAGCCGTGGTCCGGCGATGGATTTCCGGGTTGGCGGGGTTTTCGAACTGCTGCGGGATCACCGCATTCTCGTTCTCGGCGGCGATTTCCTCAGCCTTGGCGATGGCGCCCTTCATGCCTTTCGGCGGCTCGGTCAGCACCAGTTCCGCGCCGAGCAGCGCCAGCATCTTGCGGCGTTCGATCGACATCGATTCCGGCATGGTGAGGATCAGGCGGTAGCCCTTGGCGGCCGCCGCGAAGGCGAGCGCGATGCCGGTATTGCCCGAGGTCGGCTCGACCAGCACGGATATGCCGGGGGTGATCTTGCCGGCCTTTTCCAGCGCCTCGATCATGGCGAAGCCGATGCGGTCCTTCACCGAGGCGATCGGGTTGAAGAATTCGAGCTTGGCGAGAAGGTTGGCCTTGACGCCATGTTCCTTCGCCAGCTTGTCGAGACGCACGAGCGGCGTATCGCCGATCGTCTCGAGGATGGATCCATATACCTTCCCGCGCCCGGGCTTGCCGTTCTGTTCCATGACTGTGCTCCCTTGAGTTCGTTGCATTCTAGGTAGGGTCGCAGGCGACCGAATTCGAGGCACGAACAGGCGATGCATTCCGGCCTCGGGGAATGCAGTTCCAATTATAGCGCAATTTCCGAAACTTTATTTCAGTCCCGACCCGTGAGCCCTCATGGAGCGTCCGCAGTCACTGAAAAACCGCGCTGTACCACCAGAAACAGGCTCCACCGACGGCAATCACGACCAGCGTCACCAGCCCAAGAAGCCCGCCATATTCCCGGGTGCCGCTGCCATAGGCCAGCACCACTTTGGTGACAAGATTGGACACCGTCGCCGTCAGCACCGCGATCGCGGCGGTATGGACGGGAACGGCGCCGCCGGCCAGATGCGCGGTCGAAAGCGTGATGGCATCGAGATCGGGAATGCCGGAAACCAGCGCGATGAACACGATGCTTGCCGGCCCCAGGAATTTGACCAGAACCTTCGCGGCAAAACCGATGACGCCCAGCAATGCGCCGAACCGCAACACCGATTGCAGCTCGAACGGATTGGAAAGCTGAAGCTCGGTCTTCGCAGCATCGGCTTTCCCGCTGCGATTGAGAATGAGGCTCGCAAGGATGAAGGCGCAAAGCCCCGGCGCAAGGGCGACAGCCAGCGGAATCATCAGAGCCGGCGCCACGACCGAGGCAATCACGAAGCAGCGCACCAGCGACAGCCCGCCGGCGATGGAGGCGGCGCCCGCGAGCCTTCTGGCCAGCGCCGGCTGGCTGACCGAAATGCGCGCGAAGGAGAGCGTCGTCGCCGTCGAAGACACGATGCCGCCGGTGGCGCCGGCAAACAGAATGCCGCGTTCCGGCCCGCCGATGCGCATGGCCACATAGCCGGCATAGGAAAGCGCCGCGATCATCACCGTCATCAGCCAGACGGAAAACGGATTGAATCCGCCCCAGGGGTCGATCGCGCGGTTGGGCAGAAGCGGCAGCGCCACGAAACTCATCGTCAAGAGCACCAGAGCCGAACGCAGTTCCACCCATGTCATCGATTTCAGGAAACCGTGCAGCGCGTGTCGGGCGGCCAGAAGCACGGTCGTGACCACCCCGCCGGCGGCCGCCAGCCGCATATCGCCGGTGGCCGAAACGATGCCGAGCGCAAACACGACAAGCGCCGCAACCACGCCGGTAACGCTGAAATCATGCCGCGGGGTCGCGGCCAGGTATTCGAACACCACAAAGGCGACCGTCAGCCCGGCCGCCAGCATCGCCGGAACCGCCGTCCCGGTCACAATGCCGAGATAGCCCGCGAGCCCGCCCAGAAGCCCGACAAGCGCGAAGGTGCGGATGCCCGCCACCCGCTGCCCGTCGGCGAGATCGCGCTCCTGCCAGCCGCGCTCGATACCGGCAAGCAGCCCGATCGCCAGCGCCAGACCAACCCGCTGAAACGCTTCGATCATGTCCATGAGCAAGTCTCCGCATCGCGCCGGATCGCGCGGTCTCCCAGGAACACTACAACACCGGCAAGAGCGCGGAAATAGGTCGACTTTTTTAACTCAGGAAACGAAGCCTCAAACGCCCGTCGAGCCGAACCCGCCGGTGCCGCGATGGGTCTCGGTCAGGTCGTCGACCACGGTGACCGGCATCTGCGTCACGGGGGCGATGACCACCTGGGCGATGCGCATGCCGCGTTCGATGGTGAAAGGCTCCTCACCGAGATTGACGAGCAGAACCTTCACCTCGCCGCGATAATCGCTGTCGATGGTGCCGGGCGTGTTGAGGCAGGTGATGCCGTGCTTGAAGGCGAGGCCGGAGCGCGGGCGGATCTGCGCCTCAAAGCCTTCCGGAATCTCGAAGATGAAACCGGTCGGCACCAGGGCGCGTTTGCCCGGAGCAAGGGTCAACGGCGCGTCGACGGCGGCGCGGATATCCATGCCGGCGGCGCCCGAGGTTTCATAGGCGGGCGGCTCGATGCCCTCTGCATGTTCAAGGCGTTTCAGCTTCAGCGTCATTTTCGTTTCCATGTTCGTTGCGTTCACCCCGGACCTATCAGTTTGAACGACCGCCTCACCTCCGGCCGATCTCCCCCCTTGAGGGGGAGATGCCCGGCAGGGCAGAGAGGGGTGCGGCGGGAACCGCATTCCCTGAGCCAGCGGCGAGGGTTCACCCCCCTCTGTCGCTTTCGCGACATCTCCCCCTCAAGGGGGGAGATTGTTGGTCGTGGGGCATTTGCTTGTTTCGCCCGCATCCTTCGCCATCCGGTCACGACAGGTCAATTGCATCTTGTGGCCCAAATCGCTACATAGGCCGCCATCAACAGGATATTCGACCGATGCCCGAAACGCTTGCCGAGGCGGTTGCCCGCCGCCGCACCTTCGCGATCATCTCGCATCCCGACGCCGGGAAGACCACGCTTACCGAGAAGCTGCTGCTGTTCGGCGGCGCGATCCAGCTTGCCGGCGAGGTGAAGGCGAAGAAGGACCGGATCCAGACCCGGTCCGACTGGATGAAGATCGAGCGCGAGCGCGGCATTTCGGTGGTCACCTCGGTGATGACCTTCGAATATGAAAACACCGTGTTCAACCTGCTCGATACCCCCGGCCACGAGGATTTCGCCGACGACACCTACCGCACGCTGACGGCCGTCGATGCCGCGATCATGGTGATCGACGCCGCCAAGGGCATCGAGCCCAGAACGCTGAAACTGTTCGAGGTCTGCCGGCTGCGCGACATCCCGATCATCACCTTCGTCAACAAGATGGACCGCGAGGCCCGTGACACGTTCGAAATTCTCGAGGAGGTGGCGGAGAAACTGGCGCTCGACACGGTGCCGATGACCTGGCCGATCGGCCAGGGCAAGAGTTTTGCCGGCACCTATCACCTGAAGGACAGCGCCGTGCGCTATGGCGATAGCCAAAAGGAACTGACAAAGGTGAACGGCCCGGAAGCGGTGTCCGAGAAACTGCCCGAGCACGAGCGCCAGGACTGGGCGGAAATGGCCGAACTCGCCATTGACGGCTACCCCGCCTTCAACCGGCAGGCCTTCCTTGAAGGCCACATGACGCCGGTCTATTTCGGCTCGGCGCTCAGGAACAACGGCGTGCGCGACCTGATCCACGCGCTCTCCGATTTCGCCCCGGCGCCGCGCGCGCAGGTGGCCGATATCCGCACCGTCGAGGCGACCGACCCGAAGATGAGCGCCTTCGTGTTCAAGATCCAGGCCAATATGGACCCGAACCACCGCGACCGCATCGCCTTCGTGCGGGTGTGCTCCGGCACGCTGACGCGCGGCATGAAGGCGCGGCTCGCCCGCACCGGCAAGCAGATGGGCCTGACCGCGCCGCAATTCTTCTTCGCCTCGCAGCGCCAGCTTGCCGACACCGCCTATGCCGGCGATGTCGTCGGCATTCCGAACCACGGCGCGCTCCGGATCGGCGACACGCTGACCGATGGCGAGGCGCTGGTGTTCCAGGGCGTGCCGAACTTCGCGCCGGAAATTCTCCGCCGCGTGCGGCTCGAGGATGCGATGAAGGCCAAGAAGCTGAAGGAGGCGCTGCAGCAGATGGCCGAGGAAGGTGTCGTCCAGTTGTTCACCCCCGAGGACGGCTCGCCGGCGATCGTCGGCGTCGTCGGCGCGCTGCAGCTCGACGTGCTGAAGGAGCGGCTGAAGGCGGAATACGGCCTGCCGGTGTCTTTCGAGATGGCGCGGTTTTCGGTCTGCCGCTGGATTTCGGCCGAAAAGCCCGCCGACCTTGAAAAATTCATCACAGGCCGCCGCGGCGATATCGCCCGCGATCTCGACGGCGATCCGGTGTTCCTCGCCCAGGACGGCTTCTCGCTGAATTACGAAAGCGAGCGGGCGCCGGCAATCAAGATGATCGCTATCAAGGAATACCATCAGGCGAAGGCGGCCTGATATGGCGGGCGATAAGGAGACGATCGGCATTTGCGGCATGGGCCGCATGGGCACCGCTATGGCGCGCCGGCTTTCGGCCTATGGCTTTCCGCTGGTTGTCTGGTCGCGCGGCGGCGTTTCGATGGAGCTTGCCGCCGAGACCCATGCCGAAGTCGCGCTTAACCCTGCGACCCTTGCCCGCAAGGCGGACGTCATCATCACCTCGCTGATCGATGACGCGGCGGTGGAGGCTGTCCTCGAGGCGCTGCTGACGACCTCGCTCCCGGGCAAGCTTGTGGTTGAAACATCGACCGTCAGCCCCGCCTTGCTGAAGCACTATTCCGCAGGCATCAAGGCCAAGGGCGGCAGCGCCATCGACGCGCCGGTCTCCGGCGGCCCGGAACTGGTGATTTCCGGCAAGGCCGGGCTCTATATCGGCGGGGCGGATGCCGATTTCGCCCGTTTCCTGCCGGTCGCCGAAACGCTGTCGGACCGCATCCACCACACCGGGCCGCTGGGCACCGGGGCTGCGGCCAAGATCGTCAACAACATGGTGCTGTGCGGCTATTGGGAAGTGCTGCGCGAGGCGCTGATGACAGGCAAACGCGCCGGCCTCAGCCTCGACAAGATGCTCGATATCCTGATGACCAGCCCCGGCGGCGCGCCCGCGCTGAAGACCCGCGCGCCGCGCATTCGCGGCGAAGACAGGAGCGTCGGCTTTCCCGTGCGCGGCGCGGTGAAGGATGCCACGCTCTTTGCAAGCGTCGCGGACAGCTACGATGTCGACACGCCGGCGATCGATGCGGCGCTGGCGAACTACAAGGCCTGCCTTGAAAACGGCAAAGGCGACGAGGATTTAGCGGCGATGCTGCGCACGGCGCTGGAAAAGGGCTGAGCGCTATTCCCTCGCCTCACCCGGAAGGGCGGCAAGTTCATTGGCGAAAGCTGCGGCCTCTTCGCACCAGATCTGCCGCCTCGGCGGCAGGTCGGCGCGCTGGTCGATCATGCCCCAGCGCAACACCCATTCATCCGCCGCCTCTGCGTCTCCCCTGGAAAGCACCGGTCCACCGCAGGTTTCGCAGAAAGCCTGGGCACGTCTGTTGCCGTTTTCGGCCGTCTTCCAGTATTCGCGCAGGCCATCGCTCAAAATGCGAACATCATCACGCGACACCAGAACCGAAACGCGATAGGGCGAGCCGCTCAACCGCTGGCACTGATTGCAATGGCAGACGACAACTGCTTCAGGGTCAACCTCTGCCGTAAAGCGCACATTGCCGCAAAAGCAGCCTCCGGTGATCTTCATGGTGCATTCTCCGCTTCCCGTGGGACCCCATTCCTGACACGGCACGTCGGCGCGAGGCAACATCACAAGGCTTGAAGAATCCTGAAGCCGGCATCAAATTAATGCAATCGTATGTCAGGAGAGTATTGATGAACATCGGCCAAGCCGCACGGCAATCGGGCCTGCCGCCAAAGACGATCCGCTATTACGAGGAAATCGGTCTCGTCGTGGCCGACCGCGCCCCCAACGGCTATCGCGATTATTCCGACAATCTCGTCCACCGGCTGAATTTCGTTCATCGCTCCCGCGATCTCGGTTTTTCGGTCGAGGAATGCCGGCTGCTGCTGTCGCTCTATGACGACGACGCCCGCGAAAGCGCCGAGGTCAAGGCTCTGGCGACGGCCAAGATCGCCGAGATCAACGAGAAGCTCGCGCGCCTCGCCGGCCTCAAGGCCACGCTTCAGCACCTCGCCGACCACTGCCATGGCGACCACCGGCCGGACTGCCCGATCCTGGAGGAACTTTCAGGCGGTTCAGACGCCGGCTGCCATTGACGGATTACCGCGTCGGAACCGGCTCGTCGCCGCGATAGTCGTAGAACCCGCGACCGGATTTGCGGCCGAGCCAGCCGGCGTCGACATATTTCACCAAGAGCGGGCACGGGCGGTATTTGTTGTCGGCGAGGCCCTCATGCAGCATCTGCATCACCGAAAGGCAGGTATCGAGCCCGATGAAATCGGCAAGTTCCAGCGGCCCCATCGGGTGGCGGGCGCCGAGGCGCATCGCGGTGTCGATGTGCTCGACGTTACCAACGCCTTCGTAAAGCACATAGATCGCCTCGTTGATCATCGGCAGCAGGATGCGGTTGACGATGAAGGCCGGGAAATCCTCGGAAACGGTCGGCGTCTTGCCAAGCGAGAGCACGAATTGTCTGGCGGTCTCGAAGGTCACCTCATCGGTGGCGATCCCGCGCACCAGTTCCACCAGTTCCATCACCGGCACCGGGTTCATGAAATGCACGCCCATGAACCGCTCCGGCCGATCGGTGGAGGCGGCAAGCCGGGTGATCGAGAACGACGAGGTATTGCTGGCCAGCAGCGTTTCCGGCTTCAGGATCGGGCAGACCCTGGCATAGAGCGCACGCTTTTCCGCCTCATCCTCGGTGATCGCCTCGATCACGATATCGGCGGCGGCAAGATCCTGAAGATCGGTCGAGGCGGTAATCAGCCTCAGCGCCTTCTTGCGGTCGTCATCGGAGAGCTTGCCGGAGCTGACCTGTCGCGCCAGATTGCCGTTGATGGTGGCAAGCCCGCCCTCGATCTGCTGCTGTCCGGTGTCGATCAGGTGGACGTCGTAGCCGGCGATCGCGCAGACATGGGCAACGCCGCAGCCCATCGCTCCGGCGCCGATCACGCCGACGCGCTTGATAGTTTCGGCCATCTCGCACTCCCTCATTCCTCATCTCGCGGTCGCCGCGCGCGGCCCCGAACTGTGATAATCCCTCGGGTACGGTTTTTCCAGTGCCTTGCGGCAAGCCCGCGCGGACCGGCACAAAGCAAGGGAATATCCGCCCGCCCCCTGTTGCCCGCCGGAAAAACCCGCTAGAGCCTGTCAGACAGGAATGACAGGCAGGAACATGCAGACGCGACGCATCGCCATATTCGGCGCGACCGGCTCCATCGGTATCAACACGCTCGACGTCATTGGCCAGCTCGGCGGCCGCGAGGCCTTCGAGATCACGGCGGTGACCGGCAATGCCAATGTCGCAGCACTTGCCCGTCTGGCGATCGAGCACGGCGCCGCCATGGCCGTCACCGCCGATGAAAGCCGTTATAGTGAACTGAAGCAAGCGCTTTCCGGCACCGGCATCCGCGCGGCGGCGGGAACCAGCGGCCTCGACGAGGCGGCCGACCAAGGCAATGACGTCGTGATGGCGGCGATCGTCGGCACGGCCGGGCTCGCCCCGACGCTGAAGGCGGCAGCGGCCGGCGCCGACATCGCGCTTGCCAACAAGGAATGCCTGGTTTCCGCCGGTCCGCTGTTCATGGAGGCCGTGAAACGGGGCGGCGGCATGCTGATCCCGGTCGACAGCGAGCATTCCGCGATCTTCCAGGTGTTTGCGGAAAACCAGAGACGCGCGCTCGACCGGGTCATCATCACCGCCTCCGGCGGCCCGTTCCGCGCGATGACGCTGGATGAGATGCGCCATGTCGACGCGGCCACCGCGCGCGCCCATCCCAACTGGTCGATGGGGCTGAAAATCTCGATCGACAGCGCTTCGATGTTCAACAAGGCGCTGGAAATGATCGAGGCGCAGCATCTTTTCGACCTCGCGCCCGAACAGGTCGAGGTGGTTGTCCACCCGCAGTCGATCATTCATTCCATGGTCGGCTATGCCGACGGCTCTATCCTTGCCCAGCTCGGCTCACCCGATATGCGCACCGCCATCGGCTATGCGCTGTCCTATCCCGAACGCCGCCCGCTTTCGGTGGAAAAGCTGGATTTCGCAAGGCTCGCAAGGCTCGATTTCGAAGCGCCGGATGAGGCCCGCTTTCCCGCACTCCGGCTTGCGCGACTGGCCATGGAGCGCGGCGGACTGCAGGGCGCGGTGCTGAACGGCGCCAAGGAGATCGCGCTCGAAGCCTTCATCGACGGCCGCTGCGGCTTTCTGGAAATGGCGGAAATCACCGGGGCGGTGATGGAGGAAATGCGCGACCTTCCAGCCGCAGCGGCCATCGAAGACGTATTCGTCGCCGACGGCGAGGCCCGCAGACGGGCCGCAAAGCGGGTTGGCGACTAGAGCATCGGGTTAACGAAAAACCGGATTCCACTTTTTCGCCCGACGCTCTAGCACAAGTCCGGATGATTACCGCCTGAGAGCAGTCTTGCCGCCATCAGGCCACGGCGCGCGCCAGCGCGCATTGCGACCACAGCGAATGCAGCGCCGAAACCAGATGATCGATATCGGCGTCGGTGTGAAGCGGGGTCGGCGTGAAGCGCAGACGCTCGGTCTTGCGCGGCACGGTCGGGTAGTTGATCGGCTGCACGTAGATGCCGAAACTATCCAGCAGGATGTCCGAGATCCACTTGCACTTGGACGCGTCGCCCACGATCACCGGCACGATATGGCTCGGATTGGGCATGTGCGGAATGCCCTGGCGATCGAGCCTGGCGCGCAGCGTCTCGACCCGTTCGCGATGGCGGGTGCGCTCGATCTGGCTGACCTTGAGGTGACGGATCGAGGCGACCGCGCCGGCGGCAAGCGCCGGCGGCAGCGCGGTGGTGAAGATGAAGCCCGAAGCGAACGAGCGGATGAAATCGACCAGCGCCTTCGAGCCGGTGATATAACCGCCCATGACGCCGAAGGCCTTGCCGAGCGTGCCCTCGATGATCGTGATCCGATCCATCAGCCCCTCGCGCTCGGCAACGCCGCCGCCGCGCGGACCATACATGCCGACCGCGTGCACCTCATCGAGATAGGTCATCGCGCCATATTTGTCGGCGAGGTCGCAGATTTCCCTGATGGGCGCGATGTCGCCATCCATCGAATAGACCGATTCGAACGCGATCAGCTTCGGCGCTGCCGGATCGGCGGCCTTCAGCTTGGCCTCGAGATCGTTCAGGTCGTTGTGGCGGAAGATCGCCCGCGCCGACTTGCCGTGGCGGATGCCCTCGATCATCGAGGCGTGGTTGAGCGCGTCGGAAAAGATAATCAGGCCCGGAATTTTCTCGCCGAGCGTACCGAGCGTCGCCCAGTTGGAGACGTAGCCGGAGGTGAAGATCAGCGCGGCTTCCTTGCCGTGCAGGTCGGCAAGCTCGTGTTCGAGCTGGACGTGGTAATAATTGGTGCCGGAAATATTGCGGGTGCCGCCGGCCCCTGCCCCGCAAACCTCGATCGCCTCCTGCATGGCGGCGATCACGGTGGGACACTGGCCCATGCCGAGATAATCGTTCGAACACCAGACCGTGACGTCGGATGCAGCGCCATCCTTGAAACGGGAGGCGCGCGGGAACTCGCCGCGATGGCGCTTCAGTTCCGCGAAAACGCGATAGCGGCCTTCATCATGCAATTCGGCCAGCTCGTTTTTGAAGAATGCTTCGAAATCCATTACCCAGATGCTCCACCACCGGCCTTGTTGTTTCTCGACAGGATTTGACGAAGATCGCTCCGCGTCAACCCGCAACGGGGCCCATTTCCTGCCCCTGCGACAATCAGCCCTTAATTTGAACTATTCCAAACTTTATCTACGCGCAACCGCCTGACCAAAACTTGATCAGGGTCAATTTGCCGCACGGCTTCGGAATTTTGGGCAATATGGAACCTATCGTCCCGCCGGACATTAACCATTCACCCGAGGCGTAATAACCTGGCCAAGGAGCTTTTCGCTTTTCGCCGGATCGCTATTCGGGTATGTATCGGAAGAGCGGCCACGTGCTGCATGTGAGGGACGGCAATGACAGGTCCGGGACAATGGAGCGGTCAGTCGGCGCGGAACCAAAGCGCAAAGATGATGAGGGTATCATGAAAAAATTATTCGCAGGAATTCTGATCGGCGTTTCTTCGCTTGCAGCCACGGCCTGCACGCCCACGCAGGAAGGCGCTGCCATCGGCGCCGGCACCGGCGCGCTGGTCGGCACCGCAATTGACGGCGGCGGCCTCGGCGGCGCGCTTCTGGGCGGCGCAATCGGCGCAGGCGCCGGCGCTCTCGTCGGCCGGGCCGTCGAAAACCAGCCGGGCAAGTGCTACTACCGCGACCGCTACGGCCGCGAATACACCGATAACTGCCCGCCCGGCTACCGGTAGGAAACAGGGCCGCCGCCGCAAAAGGGGGCGGCCCCGCCAGGGCTTGTCAATTCCGGCGATCGTCCGTGGCAAAACCAGACCCGACATACAGCTTCCGTAACCAACGGTTAATGCTGTTGCCGGGTTTTCGGTTTTCTTGGGCTATGCATTTGGAAACCTGCTAATATTTTGTCGCGTATGTATTTTTCGCGGTGTGGTTCGAGTTGAAGATGGTGACCCGTTCAAAACGGAAGAGATTAGGAATATCCGGCGCGCTGAAGCTGCCGCTGGCGATTTCTGCCGCGATCCTCGCCGTCAGCGGCGAGGCCAACGCTTTCAGTCTGTTCGGCATCCATCTCTGGGGCGAGAAGGAGGTCGACATCTCCTCCATCCAGGACCCCGTGCGCTATACCGTGACCTTCAGCGTGACCGGCGGCGACAGCGAGCTGGAAGGCTTCCTGCGCAAGCGCTCGGCGCTGGTAGGCGATGAGCGCCAACCCGTCGACGGCGATCTCGGCGTGTTAGTGAAGGCGCGCGACGATCTTCAGATCCTCGTCGGCTCGCTGTTCGAGAAGGCCTATTATGGCGGGCTGGTCAATATCAGCGTCGACGGACAGTCGATCGAGGATATCGTCGGCCTGCCCGATTTCGGGCGCGAGGATCCGGTCCCCGTCACGGTCGCGATCGAAGCGGGTCCGATGTTCACCTTTTCCCGGATCAACCTTGAGGGCGCACCGGCAAGCTTCAATCCGAAAAAACTCAATCTCGAGACGGGAAAACCGGCCTACTCGACCACCATCCTTTCGGCCGCCCGCGAGATCACCACCGAACTGAAGGATCAGGGCCATCCGTTTGCGACCATCACCCGCCGCGAGGTGATTGCCGATCACGCCACCTCCACGGTCGATGTCGATATTTTCGCCGAGGACGGTCCGGTCGCAGATCTGGGGTCGATCGCGGTGAAGGGATCCGAGGCCGTCGAGCCCGATTTCATCCGGCGCTATTCGCGGCTGAAGCCGGGCGAGCAGTACTCTCCCGAACAGCTTACAGCGGCGGCCAATCGTTTGCGCACGCTGAACGCCTTCGATTCGGTGACGATCACGACCGCGAGCGCGCTCGATGACAACGGTCAGTTGCCGACGACGATCACGGTGCGCGACGGCAAGTTCCGCTATTACGGCTTCGGCGCCACCGTGTCGTCGATCGACGGTCTCGGGCTGGAAGGCTATTGGGGCCACCGCAACCTGTTCGGCGAGGCCGAGGGCCTGCGCCTTGAAGCCGGCGTTTCGCGGATCGGCGCTTCGGACGACTACGGCGTCAACTCGCTCGATCTCGCCGGCGGCATCACCTTCACCAAGCCGGGCCTGTTCCATCCGTCCGGCATGTTCACCGCCAGCATTCTTACCGCCACGGAGAACCCGGACGCCTACAATGCGAAATCGGTCGCAGGCAGCGTCAGCTACAGCTATGAGCAGAACGAGTACAACACGATCAGCGCCGGCCTGACGCTCGACTACTCCCACATCAAGGACGCCTTCGGCACCGAGGACTACCTGACCTTCTCCGCTCCCATAGGCTTCGACCGTGACACCCGCAACGACACGCTGAACCCGACCGAGGGCATTTACCTGATCACCACGGCCGAGCCTGCCTATGATTTCCTCAACGGCAATTTCTTCTCGTCCTTCGATGCCGTCGGCTCGACCTATTTCTCGGCGGGCGAGGATGACCGCTTCACCCTCGCCGCCCGCCTCGGCGCGGGCACGATCGTCGGCGGCGGCGACCTCAAGGACATTCCCGCGACCGACCGGTTCTATGCCGGCGGCGGCGGCAGCGTGCGCGGCTATGCCTACAAGTCGATTTCGCCGCGACTCGCCAATGGCGACGAAACCGGCGGTCGTTCCTATGTCGAGGCGACGCTTGAGGCGCGGATCGGCGTGACCGAAAACATCCAGGTGGTGCCCTTCATCGATGCCGCCGACGTGTCCGCCGACTACTTCCCCGATTTCTCCGATATCCGCGCCGGCGCCGGCATCGGGGTGCGCTATATGACAGGCTTCGGCCCGATCCGCCTCGACGTCGCCGTCCCGCTCGATCGCTATCCCGGCGGTGACCGCTTCGGCATCTATGCCGGCATCGGACAGAGTTTTTAGTGAGCTCCTTGCAATTGACGATGCATTCATGCCTTTCATGACATGATTGGAAAAACGCGCAAATCGCGATATTTGCCAAAGGGAAATCGCGTCCGAGGAGTTTCATGGCGATATTTTTCAAACGACTGCTGCAGATAGTTGCGAGCCTTTTGGCGCTCGTCATCGTGATCATTGCCGCGGCCGTCATCCTGATCGGCTATACCGAACCCGGCGCGAATTTCGCCGTCCGCCAGGTTACCAAACGGATCGCCTCCCCGGATTTCGCCGTCCATGTGGGCCGGGTCAGCGCGCCGCTGACCGGCAATTTCACCGTCGACAGCGTCACCGTCTCCGATATCAAGGGCCCCTATGCCGAGATCGAAGGCATTGCGCTCGACTGGTCGCCGATGGCGCTGTTGCGCGGGCGGTTTGCCGCCGATAGCCTGTCGGCGCGCACGATCTCGCTTTCCCGCCTTCCCGTTCCGGGCAAACCGGCGCCGGAGACGGCAAAGACGCAATCGAATGGCTTCTCGCTGCCGATCGGCGTCGACATCGAGAAATTCGACTTTCCGCAGATCGATATCGCCGAGGCGGTGGCGGGCGAGGCCTATCCGCTCGCCGCCAGCGGCCATGTAAGCGCCGTTACCGACCGGATTTCGACCGCGCTCGACATCGCGCACCGCGCCCGCGCCGGCACCTATCTCAAGGCCGATATCGAATACGCGCCGGACCAGAACCTGCTCGATCTCACCGCCGAGGTGAACGAGCCGGAAGGCGGCATGGTTGCAACGCTGCTGAAGCTTCCCGGAACGCCCGCGCTCAATATCGCGATCGATGGCGACGGCCCGCTTTCGGACTGGAAGGGGCGCCTGACGGCAGCGCTTTCCGGCGAGACGCTCGGCGAGATCGATATCCGCCACCAGTTGAACGACAAGGCCGAGCGCACCATCACGGTGACCGGCCAAGGGGAATTTGCCGCGCTGACGCCGCCGCAATTCCAGTCGCTCGTCGAAGGCAAGACCGATATCGATGTCGCCGCGACGCTCTATCCCGGCGGGCGGATCGCGATCGGCAAGAGCCGGATCGAAACCGGCAGCTTCGCGCTGAACGCCTCGGGCGCCTACGATCCGAATGGCGACAACGACCTCGAGGTCACGCTTGACGGCGTCAATGACGGTTCCGTGCCGTTTTCCACGCCGATCGGCGACGATGCGCTGTCGCTGTCTCTGGAAAATGCCAGCTTCAGCCTGCATGGGGCAGCGAAGAATGCCGACCTGTCGGCATCAGTCACGCTGTCGCAGCTCTCGCTGCCGCAGCTTTCGGCAAGCGGCGTGTCGTTCGCCGCCAATGGCAAGGGCTTCGACCTTGCCGCCCGCACCGGCGCCTTCAACACCGGTCTTTCGGTTGAAAGCCTTGCCTTCCGCGATGAAAGCCTCGACCGGATGGTCGAGGCGCCGCTGTCGTTCAAGTCCCGGGTCACGCTTGCTGAAGGCACCGTAAAACTCGAGGACATCGCCCTTGAAAGCGGCAGTATCGGCGCAACGGCCACCGTCAATTACGATCTCGAAACCCAGGACGCCACCGGCCACGCCAGACTGTTCGTGCTCGCCGACGCCTTTCCCGATGCGGTCGCCGGCCTGATCGACGACATGACCCGAATCGAGAGCGACTTCTTCCTCTCGACCGCTTCCGGCGCCGCGGCGCTTTCCAATCTCGAGGTGGAAAACGGACTGCTCAAGGCCGGCGGCGATGTCCGCATCACCGGCAAAACGATCGACGCGACGCTGAAGGCGACGGTTTCCGAACTTTCCCGGCTTGCACCGCAGGTCAAGGGCTCGGCCACCATTGACGCCACGATCGGGGGCGACCTTGCCGCGCCCGAAATCGATGCCACGGTCAAGGCGGACAGTCTCGACATCACCGGCGAGACGCTTGAAGACTTCGTGGCGACGATCAAGGGCAAGGCGGATATGTCGGCGCCATCAGGAACGCTCACCGCCAAGGGCAGCTATGCCGGCGCGCCGCTTTCGCTTGCCGCCAATGTCACCTCGAACGACGGCATGATCGAGATCGCGGGCATTGACGGCGCGGTTGGCGGCAACACGCTTTCCGGCGACATCAGTCTCAACGGCAAGTTCCAGCCTGCGGGCGGCATCAGCTTCGATTTCCCGGACCTGAAACTGCTCGCCGGTCTTGCCGGCCAGAAGGCGGATGGCGCGATAGCGGGCCGCGTCGAACTCGACAACGCCAATGACAGGCTCGGCCTGTCGATCGATGCCAGAAGTCAAAGCGTCACCTTCAGCGGCATCACGGCGCGAAACCTCGACGCCGACATGACGGTTGCCGATATCGCTGCGTTGAAGGCGAGCGGCAAGATCACGCTCGGTTCCGTCGCCGTTGCGGGACAGACCGTCACCGACATCACGCTTTCGGCCAGCAACCAGGACACGACCACGAATTTCGACCTCGCGGCCCGCTATGACGGGCAGCCGGTATCGCTGGAAGCGGCCGTGAACCGGGGCGAGACGATGGAGATCGATCTGAAGCGCCTCGACGGTTCGCCGATGGGCGTTGGACTGCGGCTGCTCGAACCCGGCCGGATCACCATCGCCAATGGCACGACGACGATCGAAAGCCTCAGGCTCGGGATCGGCGGCGGCACTGTTGCCGCGAGCGGCAGCGTCGGCGAGAGACTGAACCTGACGGCCAATATCAGCGGCGTTTCGGCCGCGATCGCCAATCAGTTCGTCCCCTCGCTCGGGGCCAGCGGCACGCTATCCGGCACGGTAACGGCGACCGGCACCGCGGCAACCCCTTCGGTCGACTACAATCTGCGCCTCGACAACGGCAATCTGGCGCAGGCGAGCAGGATCGGCGGACAGTCGTTTTCCGTCACCACGACCGGCCGCTACGACGGCAGCCAGGTGACCACCGATACCACGATCACCAATGCCCAGGGCATGAATGCGCGCGCCACCGGTTCGATCGGGCTCACCGGCAACAAGCCGCTGAACCTCTCGATCAACGGCCGCCTGCCGATGCAGATCGCCTCCGCGCTCGCGGCCAGTTCCGGCTTTGCCATCGCCGGCAATGCCGATGTCGACATGACGGTGGGCGGCAGCCTGACAAGCCCCTCCTATTCCGGCGGCGTCGATATTGCCATCAGCGCGCTGACCGACATCAGGCGCGGCATTTCGCTCAATGATATAAACGGCCGCGTCGCCCTTTCCGGAGACCGGGTCGAGATCAACGGCATCACCGGTAAGCTCGCCGGCGGCGGCACGCTCGCGATCAACGGAAGTGTCGGCATCACCGGCAGCTTCCCCGCCTCACTGCAGCTCGTTGCCGACAATGCGGTCATCAATGACGGACAATTGCTGACGACAACGGCCAACGGCACGTTGACGCTGGAGGGGCCGCTTCTGGCGCAGCCGAAACTTTCAGGCCGGCTGACGCTTGCCCGCACGGCAATCGTGATCCCCGACCGGCTGCCCGCGTCGATCTCGCAGATCGATATCGTCCACCAGGATGCGTCGAAGGCGGTGCTCCGGCAGGCGGAGTTGCTTTCGCCGCAGCAGACCAACGAGGCGCGCTCCTCCATGGCGCTCGACCTCACCATTTCGGCTCCCAACGCGATTTTCGTGCGCGGGCGCGGGATCGACGCCGAGCTTGGCGGAAACGTGCGGATCACCGGCACGACCCAGAACCCGGTTGTCAGCGGCGGTTTCGACCTGATCCGCGGCCGGCTGTCGATCCTCAACCGCAGGCTCGATTTCACCCAGGGTCGGATCACCTTCGGCGGCGCCCTGATCCCGATGATCGATCTGAGGGCCAACACTAATGCCGGCTCCACCGCGATTACCATCGCGCTTGAAGGCGTGGCCAACGACCCGCAGGTGAAGCTGAGCTCGACCCCGGCGCTGCCGGACGACGAGATCCTAGCGCAGCTTCTGTTCAACCAGTCATCGTCCCAGCTTTCGGCGCTTCAGATCGCCCAGCTCGCAGACGCGGTCATCCAGTTGACGGGCGGCACGGACCAATCCCTGTTCGGCTCGATCCGTGACGTGCTGGGCGTCGACAATCTCGACCTGACGACGGATTCGACCGGCAATACCGCGGTCAGCGTCGGCAAATACCTGAACAGCAACACCTATCTCGAGATCGAGCAGAGCCGCGACACCGGCACGAAGGCGAGCGTCAATATCGATATCGGCCGCAACTTCATCCTCAAGGGCTCGGCGGGATCGAGAGGCGAGGCATCGGGCGGCGTGTTCTACGAGAGAGAATACTAATCGGTCTCCGCCACGGCCAGCAGTTGAAATGATGGCGATATCGTGGCAATCGAATAGGTAGTCCCAAGGCGACGGGATCATCCGACACGAGGAGACACACCCTTGATCAGCGAGCACAGCGCGGCCGAGGCCGCAGGGCGCTTCTCGTTTATCGCCTTTGCCAGGCGCGAGCGCGTGCTCGGGATTGCCATCATCACCAGCATCATCGCCTTCCTTTTCGAAGACGCGCTGTTTCACGACATGAGCCACCCGCTAAAGCTGGCCCTGCTGACCGCGTGGTTCTTTTTGGTGATCCTGGCAGCCGCTGTCGGCGTCGTGCGTCATGCGGAGGCGATCTCCGGGCGGCTGGGGGAGCCCTTCGGCACGCTGGTGCTGACGCTTTCGATCACCGGCATCGAGGTGCTGAGCATTACCGCGGTGATGCTCAACGGCGAGAACAATCCGGCGCTGGTGCGCGACACGCTGTTTTCCGTGGTGATGATCATCATGGGCGGCATGCTGGGGATTTCGCTGCTGCTCGGCGCGCTGCGCCATCGCGAACTCACCTTCAACCTGCAGGGCGCCAACGCCTATCTGGGCGTGATCATACCGCTGGCCGTGTTCAGCCTGATCCTGCCCGATTTCACCAGCTCGACCGAAGGTCCGACCCTGAGCGCCGTCCAGAAAGTCATGCTCGGCTCGATGGCGGCGGGCCTCTATTTCATTTTCCTGATGATGCAGACGGGGCGGCATCGCGGCTATTTTTCCCAGCCGGACGAGGATGTCGCGCAAACCGAAGAGCACGAAAAGCCTTCCGGGCCGCTCTGGCTGAGCGTCATCCTGCTGTTCTGCTACATCGTGCCGGTGGTCTATCTCGTCGAGCAGCTCGCCAAACCCGTCGATCATATCATCGAAACCCACGGCGCGCCCGGCATAATCGGCGGAGTGCTGATGGCAATCCTGGTCACCACGCCGGAAGGCATCGGCGGGGTCAAGGCGGCACTTAACAAACGGCTGCAGTCGTCCGTGAATATATTCCTCGGTTCGGTGCTCGCCACGATCGGCCTGACCGTGCCGATCATGCTTGTGGTCTCGAGCGTGCTCGGCCTCGACCTCGAACTCGGCCTTGCGCCGACGGATGCCTTGCTGCTGATCCTGATTCTGGCCGTCAGCATCGTCACATTCGCCAGCGGACGCACCAATCTGTTGCAGGGCGCGGTGCATTTCCTGCTGTTTGTCGCCTTCCTTCTGCTGATCTACAGAGGATAACCGAAAGGACCGTCCGACTGATGTCAAAAGCAAGCCTGAACCTGCGCCTTCCCGGTCTTCTTGTTTCATTGTTGTTTCTCGCATTGTGCGGATTGGCCGGGCCTTCTTTCGGCCAGGACCTGGGCGAACCGCTCAAGATCAAGGTTGGCTATCGCGTACTGCCGCCGTTCATCACGAAGCAGAGCGATGGCACAATCACCGGCATGGCGAGTGAGCTCTGGCGGGAGATCGAGGACGGCTTCAACATCGAGCCGACCTATGTCGAATATCAAACCGTCGCGGACCTGCTGACGGCGACGGCGGCCAGAGACGTCGATGTGGCGGTCGGCGCGATCTCGATCACCGAAGAGCGCGCCGAACTGGTCGATTTCACCCAGCCCTGGTTCGATTCCGGGCTTCGCGTCATGGTCGACGACCGGACCGGCTCCTCCCTTGTCAATGTCTGGAACGGTCTCGCCGAGGCCGGTTATCTGCGCTACTACGCCTGGCTGCTGGTGCTGATCATGCTCGGCACCATCGGACTGACGCTGTTCGACCGGCATTTCGACAAGAACTTTCCGAAGCGCTGGCGCGAAGGCGTATCCGAAAGCTTCTATGCCGTCATGCTGGTGGTGACCAAGGGTTCGCTGCCGAGCCGCGCCAAGCTCTTCGGCTGGTATGGCAGGATTTTCTCGGCCTTCTGGCTGATCATCGGCATCGCCGTCGTTGCCTATATCACCTCATCGGTCACCAGCGTCATGACCAGTATCGCGATCACCGGCAGCATCACCGGACCGGATGACCTGCCGGGCCGCACCGTTGGCGTCTTCAAGGGCTCGACGGCTGAAAACCGGATGCGCCGCAACGGCGTCGATTTCATCACCTATACCGGCATGGACGACGCCGTCGCCGCGCTGCGCGGCGCAGAGATCGACGCGATCGTCGGCGATGCGCCGGTGCTGGAATACTACAAGGCACAAAACCCCGCGTTGGGCCTCGATGTCGTTGGCCGCATCTTCGCCCCCGACAAGTTCGGCTTCGCCCTGCCCTATGGCCAGGACACGCTGATACAGCCGATCACCTTGCGTCTTCTGTCGCTGCAGGAGGACGGCGTCGTGCGCGAACTGGCACAGCAATATTTCGGCAATGAGCGGTAGCCGCATCCCGACACGGCGGCGGGCCGTTGCCTTGAAACTCCGCCCGTTCCGTCCCACCTCAGTCCGGCAATCGACATTTTCCCTGCGCTGAGGGCTTCCCAGGCCTGCGCATTCCATCACTGGAGACGACAATGGCTGACAAAATCGCCGACAAGGCCGGCACATTTTCCATCGGCGGCAAGCTGACCGTCAATCGCCTTGGCTACGGCGCCATGAGGATTACCGGCAAGGGTATCTGGGGCGAGCCCGACGATCGCGAGGGCGCGCTTGCAACCCTCAAACGCCTGCCGGAACTCGGCGTCGATTTCATCGATACCGCCGACAGCTACGGTCCCGATATTTCCGAATGGCTGATCAAGGAGGCGCTCCATCCCTACGGCAATGTGAAGGTCGCGACCAAGGGCGGACTGACCCGCACCGGGCCGAATGTCTGGATCCCGGTCGGCCGGCCGGAATATCTGCGCCAGCAGGTGCATAAAAGCCTGCGCAATCTGGGCGTCGAACAGATCGATCTGTGGCAACTCCACCGCATCGACAGCAAAGTGCCGGCCGACGAACAGTTCGGCGCAATCCGCGAATTCCTCGATGAGGGCCTGATCGCCCATGCGGGGCTGAGCGAGGTTTCGGTCGCCGAAATCGAAGCCGCCCGCAAGGTCTTCCCCGTCGCCACCGTCCAGAACCGCTACAATCTGGTCGACCGCACCAGCGAGGACGTTCTGGATTACTGCGCCGACAACAATATCGGCTTCATTCCGTGGTTCCCGCTGGCCGCAGGCGAACTCGCGGGCAAGGGCTCGCTGCTCGACGATATCGCCGGCAAGCATGGCGCGGCGCCAAGCCAGGTAGCACTTGCCTGGGTCTTGAAACGCAGCCCGGTGATGCTGCCGATCCCCGGCACCTCCAAGGTCAAGCATCTGGAGGAAAATGTCGCGGCGGCCAACATCGCGCTGTCCGACGACGATTTTTCCGCACTTGATGCCGAGGGCAGGAAGGTTTTCGCCAGGGCGGCCTGAGCCATCGGCTTCGAAAGCCACGACGCCGCCGGCTGCATTTTTGCCTTGCCGGCGGCGCGAATATCGTGAAACCTGCCGAAAACAGGAATTTCCAGCCATGAAATATGTCAAGCTCGGCCGCACCGGCCTCGATGTTTCCCGCCTTTGCCTTGGCTGCATGACCTATGGCGTGCCCGACCGGGGCAGCCACCCGTGGTCGCTGAGCGAAGAGGACAGCCGGCCCTTCATCCGCAAGGCTGTCGAGGACGGGATCAATTTCTTCGATACCGCCAATGTCTATTCGGCCGGCACGTCGGAGGAAATCGTCGGCCGCGCGCTGAAGGAGTTTGCCCGGCGCGAGGAGATCGTGCTGGCCACTAAGGTTCACGGCCGGATGCATGAAGGCCCGAACGGCGCCGGTCTGTCGCGCAAGGCGATCATGCAGGAAATCGACAATTCGCTGCGTCGCCTCGGCACCGATTATGTCGACCTCTACCAGATCCACCGCTTCGATTACGACGTGCCGATCGAGGAAACGCTGGAGGCGCTGCACGATGTGGTCAAGGCCGGCAAGGCGCGCTATATCGGCGCATCGTCCATGCATGCCTGGCAGTTCGCCACCATGCTCGCCACCCAGAAGGCCAATGGCTGGGCGCGCTTCGTGACCATGCAGAACTATGTCAACCTGCTCTACCGCGAGGAAGAGCGCGAAATGCTGCCGCTGTGCGAAGCCGAGGGCATCGGCGTCATTCCCTGGAGCCCGATGGCGCGCGGCCGCCTGACCCGGCCTTTCGACACCGAGACCAACCGCACCGAAACCGACGAGTTCGGCAAGACGTTGTTTGTCGAAACCGCCGATGCCGACCGCAAGGTGGTCGAGACGGTCGCAGCCATCGCCGAGGAACGCGGTGTGCCGATGGCCGAGGTGGCGCTCGCCTGGGTGCTGTCGAAAAAGGTCGTCTCCGCCCCGATCATCGGCGCCTCGAAGCCGCATCACCTGGATGATGCCGCAGGCGCGCTTGAACTTGATCTCTCGAAGGATGAGATTGCCCGGCTTCAGGCCCCCTACATCCCCCACCGGGTGATGGGCTTCAAGTAGCGGGCAGCGTCCTTGCAGACCTGTTCACGGCAGTGGCGGAAGCAATGCCAAAGCCAGATGCCGAATTGATTGCGTCCACCGGTTGAGGCCGGGGGAACTTTCGTGTTAATAAGCCGTTAACCAGCAGATGTGTCCCGCCTCCGGCAGGGACACTGGCGGGGTGGCTTTGTCCTGGCACGGGGAGGGTGTCATGGCAGTCCGGGCGCGCGGAACGGTTTGCCGTTCGTCTGTGCGCCGGAAGCCCCCGCCACCTCTTTTCTCTTGGGTCTTCGACCTGCCCGCGGCTCACGCGGCACACCCTCCCGAAAAACGTTCATTGCGGTGGCCAGGTCACCGCATTTTTTAGGCAATTCCGCCTGAGCGCAATTTATCGGAGGAGATAACATGCAGAAGACAGCTTTCATCCTGGCCTCGCTGATGGCGACCACGCCGGCGACCGGCTATGCCGCCACGGAACTGACGATGTGGTATCACGGCGCCGGCAACGAGACGGAATCCAGCATTCTCAAAAACATCGTTTCCGACTTCAATGACAGTCAGGATGACTGGGAAGTGGTGCTCGAAAGCTTCCCCGAGGATTCCTATAACGGCTCGGTAACGGCGGCCGCGCTCGCCGGCAACCTGCCGGACATTATCGATGTCGACGGCCCGATCATGCCGAACTGGGCGTGGTCCGGCTATATGCAGCCGCTGCCGATCGACAAGGCCAAGCTCGACGGTTTCCTCCCCGGCGCGATCGGCGAATGGGACGGCCAGATCTACTCCGTCGGGCTCTGGGATGCGGCACTCGCCATGATGACCCGCCAGTCCTATCTCGACAAATACGATATCCGCAGACCGACGCTGGAAGAACCGTGGACAGCGGAGGAATTCGACGACATCCTCGTCAAGCTCAAGGATAGCGGCGATTTCGAATATCCGCTGAACCTCGGCATGGCGGATGCCGGCGAATGGTACACCTATGCCTTCCTGCCCTTCCTGCAATCCTTCGGCGGCGACCTTGTCGACCGCGCCGATTATCAGTCCGCCGAGGGCGTGCTGAACGGCGAGGCGGCGATCGCCTTCGGCGAATGGTGGCAGTCGCTGTTCGAGCGCGATCTGGCGCCCGGACCGAGCCAGGACCCCGCCGACCACCAGAACGGCTTCATCAACGGCGATTACGCCATCGACTGGAACGGCAACTGGACGGCCCGCGCCAAGCTCGACGCCTTCGACGATGTCGTGTTCCTGCCCGCGCCTGATTTCGGCGAGGGCCCGCAGATCGGCGCGGCAAGCTGGCAGCTCGGCATCTCGTCTTCTTCCGAGCATCCCGAGGGTGCAGCAGCCTTCATCGAATTCGCGCTGCATGACGAATATCTCGCGGATTTCTCCAACGGTATCGGCCTGGTGCCGGCCACCCAGGCCGCTGCCGACATGTCGGACTTCTACAAGGAAGGCGCGCCGCTTGCCGTGTTCTACGGCCTGTCGGATGCGCAAGGCTCGCTGCGTCCGGTCACGCCCGGCTATGTGGTCGAGACCAGCGTGTTCCAGAAGGCGATCGCCGACATCGCCAACGGCGCGGATGTCGCCGACACGCTCGATGGCGCGGTCGATGAAATCGACACCGACATCGACCGCAACCAGGGCTATGGCCACGGCGGTTGAGGGGGAACGGCGGCTGGCTTCGGCCGGCCCCGCCTAATGTGGAGGGGAGCGGCGGCTTGCTCCCAATATTCTCTCCCGCCTGCGGGAGAGATACCCCCGAAAGGGGGAGTGAGGGTGAAGCAGCATGTCAGTCTCGTGAGGGCGTTCGCGGGGATGGACCCTCCCCTCACTGTCGCTGTCGCGACATCTCTCCCCTCCGGGGCGAGAAGAGCTGGGGGCTATGCGGAGAAGCCGCCGTGTGGTGGCCCTCCCCTCTCCGGGTCATCCTCGGGCTTGACCCGAGGATCCATTTACCGACGGGCCTTGCCGCCTGGACCCTCGGGTCAAGCCCGAGGGTGACACGGAGTGAAGTGCTGGCGATTGCATTCTACAGCATCGAGCGGGTGACCCGGGGAACGAAAGCAAGCGTAGACAGGAAACACGACACATGAGCCGGAAACTGACGGAGAACAATGGCGCGGGATGGGCGTTTGCCGCGCCTTCCATTCTGCTCATCGGCCTGTTCATCATCCTTCCGTTCTTCCTGGCGATCGCGTTTTCGCTCACCGACCAACGGCTGATATCGCCCAATCCGACCCGCTATGTCGGCGCCGAGAACTATCGTGATCTCCTTGGCCTCAATGTCATAAAACTCGAGCCCGAAACCGCCGACGACGGCACCCTGGCGCGCGACGAGGACGGCAATCTCGAATATCCCCGGGTGCGCACCCTCACCCGCTCCGACGACTATCCGCAATATCGCGGCATGCGCGAATGGTTCCGCGTCCATGCGGGCGACGCGGCCTATGTGGTGGTCGCGCGCGACGTGGTGTTCATGCGGGCGCTGGTCAACACGCTGATCTTCGTCGCGGTCACGGCCCCCGTGCAGGCGGGTCTGGCGCTCGGGCTGGCATTGCTGATCAACCAGCGATTACGCGGCGTCAATGTGTTTCGCGCGGTGTTCTTCATGCCGGTCGTGGTCTCGATCGTGGTCGTGTCGCTGCTCTGGCGGTTCATCTATGACGGCAATGACGGGCTTTTGAATGCGCTCTTGTCCGGCATCACCTTCGGCCTGTTCCAGCCGGTGGACTGGCTCGGCAACACCCATACCGCCCTCGGCTCGATCATCGCCATGTCGATCTGGCAGGCGGTCGGTTTCCACATGGTGATCTGGCTCTCGGGCCTTCAGACAATTTCTCCGACGCTCTACGAGGCGGCGGCGATCGAGGGTTCCTCGAAATGGCAGACCTTCCGCTACGTCACGTGGCCGGGGCTCAGAAACACCGCCGTGCTGGTGCTGGTGGTGATCACCATGCAGGCCTTCGCCGTATTCGCGCAGATCGATGTGATGACCAAGGGCGGGCCGCTCGATGCCACCCAGACGCTGGTATTCCAGGCCGTCGAGCGCGGCTATGGCCGGCAGGATATTTCCGGCGGCTCGACCATCTCCGTGGTGCTGTTCGTGCTGGTGCTCGCGATCTCGCTGGCGCAGCGCTATTTCACGCGGGAAAGGAACTGAGCCATGGCCGCCATCTCAAACGACAATCATGGCCTGAGACTCGCCGTGCGCTATCTCGTTCTGGTGCTGGTGGCGCTGGTGTTCCTGCTGCCGCTGCTGTTCATGGTGATGTCATCGCTGAAGCCCGACCACCAGCTCTTGAACGATACATCATCGCTGCGCGCCTTCCTGCCGGTCGGTGATATCAGCCTCGACAACTACGCCGATGCCTTCCGCCGCGCCCCGATCGGCCTGTTCGTGTTCAACTCGGTGATGGTGACGACGATCACGGTTCTGGCCTCGCTGTTCTTATGCTCGCTCGGCGCGTTCTCGTTCACCTTCGTCCGGTGGCGCGGCAATGCGGTGGTGCTCTCGATCGTGCTCGCCACGCTGATCATTCCGTTCGAGACGATCGCCATCCCGCTGCTGCTGTTCGTCTCGCGCCTGCCCTGGCTCGGCCTCGACGGCTTTTCATCGGGCTGGCTCAATACCTACCGCGTCCAGATCATCCCCTGGATCGCCGATGCGCTGACGATCTTCCTGTTCGTGCAGTATTTCAAGGACCTGCCGCGCGAGCTGATCGAGGCCGCGCGCGCCGAGGGCGCAAGCTGGTGGCAGATCTACCGTCGGGTGGTGATGCCGCTCTCGGGCCCGGTGATCGCCACCGCCGCCATCCTGAAAGCGCTGAAAATGTACAATGAACAATATCTCTGGCCGCTGATCGTGGTGCAGGACGAGGCCCATCGGCCGATCATGGTCGGGCTCGGCTATTTCTTCCAGCTCAACGTGCCGTGGGGCGAGGTCATGGCCTATCTTTCGATGATCACCGTGCCGGTGCTGGTGTTCTATCTGGTGCTGCAGCGCGCCTTTATCGCATCGATCGCGTCAACCGGCGTGAAGGGCTGAGGGAGAACAACATGGCAGATCTGTCACTCAAATCGGTCCGCAAATCCTATGGCAAGGTCGAGGTCATCAAGGGCGTCGATCTCGATATCGGCGACGGCGAGTTCGTCGTCTTCGTCGGCCCATCCGGCTGCGGCAAGTCCACGCTTCTCAGAATGATTGCGGGGCTTGAGGATATCACCGACGGCACGCTCGAAATCGGCGGCAGGCGGGTCAACGACCTGCAGCCGAAGGAGCGCGGCATCGCCATGGTGTTCCAGACCTATGCGATCTTCCCGCATATGTCGGTGCGCGAAAACGTCGCCTTCGGGCTGACGATCGCCGGCGTTTCCAGGAAGGAAAAGGAGGAGGCCGTGAGCCGCGCGGCCCAGATCCTGCAGATGGAGCATCTGCTCGACCGCCGCCCGTCGCAGCTTTCCGGCGGCCAGCGCCAGCGGGTGGCGATCGGCCGCGCGATCGTGCGCAATCCGGCGGTCTTCCTGTTCGACGAGCCGCTCTCCAATCTCGATGCGGCGCTCAGGATGGACATGCGCATGGAGATCGGCAAGCTCCACAACCAGCTCGACGCCACGATGATCTATGTCACCCACGACCAGGTCGAGGCGATGACGCTTGCCGACCGGATCGTGGTGCTGAAGGATGGCGTGGTCCAGCAGGTCGGCACGCCGATGGAGCTTTACCACGAACCCGCCAACCTGTTCGTGGCGGGCTTCATCGGTTCACCCTCGATGAATTTCATGGATGTCGATATCGTTGAAAACACCGGCCGGGGCATCACCGTCAAATCGGAGGCGCTCGATCCGGTCACGCTTCACACGAGCCGCTTCGATTTTACCGGCCACAAGACCGCCCGGCTCGGCCTTCGCCCGCAATATCTCGATGTCGTGGAAAGCGGCACGGCCGGCGGGTTGCACGGCAAGGTCACGCTGGTGGAACGGCTCGGCACCGAAACCGTGATCAATGTCGAACTGACCCGCGGCGGGCGCATCGTCGCAGCGCTCGCAGAAGATCGCCCGCTTGCGACCGGCAGCGAGATCACCCTGGTCTTCGAGCCGGAAAAGGCGCATCTGTTTCCGGTGGAAAAAGCCGCCCGTAAGGCTTCATCCTGACGGGCGCCGCCACCTTGCCGCCGATCAGCGCGGCGCGAGCCTTGCGATCAGATTGTTGACGATCTGGGCCATTTCCGTCGCTGCCGAGAAATTGAACTGATTGATGGCGATGAACACGCCGACGCCGCGCGAAGGCGCAAAGGCGACGTAGCTGAACACGCCATTGGTTCCGCCGGCCTTCTGGATGATCAGCGGACTGTCGCCTTCAGGCATCATGACCACCCATCCGAGCCCCATCGCGTCCATATGGCCGGATTCATCCATGCCCAAAACCGGGTTGAGGCCATCGCGCATCAGCCAAGCCGCGTGGCTGATCGCGCGGGTTTCCGCATCGTCTATACCGAAGCGATCGAGGTTCCAGCGCAGATATCGCACCATGTCGTTGGCCGTGGTGTACAGGCCCGATGCGCCCTGGCGGTTTGCGATCGGATCGCCGGGGTCCATTTCGTTGCCGTTCCAGTCGTAGCCGACCATGGCGTTTCCGCCCGCGGGCCGTTCATAACTTGTCGACATCAGATCGATCCGGTCCAGGACCCGTGATTTGAGCAGATCCGGGTAGCTTTCCCCACCAATGCGGGAAAGAGCCATCGCGAGAACGTCGAAGCCCACATTCGAATAGGCAATGCCGCTACCCGGCGCAAACAGCAGCGGATTTTCGGAAAGATTGGCGGCGAAGGAGGCATCGCTGTATCTTTCGACGCCTTCGACCTCGACGAGTTCGCGCGGCAATCCGCTTGAATGGGTAACGAGATCGATCAGCCGGATTGCCCGGCCGTCCTTTTCAGGGAGAGCATCGACGACGCCGGCATGCGGGCCGACGGGATCAGTGAGCGAAACGGTGCCATCCGCGGCCATGGATGCGAGGGAAAGCCCGGTGAAGGTCTTCGTCACCGATCCGACGCCGATCAGCGTATCGCCATCCGGCTCCTGTCCGCCGCCCTTGGCAATCTCCCCGAAGCCGAAGACTGTGCTTTCATCCCCGCTGACGGCGGCGATCACAAGCCCCGGAACGCCCGTGTCGAGATGGAAAATCTGCCCGGTGAATTCGACGGCTTCGTCGAGTAGCGGGTCGCTCGCTGCTGCAGGCGTTGCTGCCAGAATTGCGATTGCTGCAAAGGCGTATCTCATCTGAGTTCCAATCTTCTGTTTTCAAAAGTCGCGCTGTCGCAGAGGATTCGTCCCGGAGCCCCCTCCCCCATCAGGCCTATAAGCCCAAGCTAACACATTTCGGAGAGAAATGGCTGAAAACTGCGCGGCGCAATCAGGCTGCCCGTTGCCCATCTGGCAGCCTTCAACAAGCTCTCGTGTCCTGAAGGCTGGAACAACATGCCGGCCTTGCCTCTTTAGCAAACAGAAAAGCGCGAATGCCGCGCGGGATTTGCTCAGGAAAAGGTCGAGACCTTCGGCAAGAACACGCCGCTGAAGCGGCCGGGCCAGCCCAACGAGGTGGCCCCCAGCCTGCTATTCCTGGCCTGCGAGGATTCCTCCTATATCAGCGGCCAGGTGCTCCATCCCAATGGCGGCGAGTTGGTCGGCGGATAGAGCATGTCGTCACGGTGAAAGGTGCAGCACCAGTTCGCGGCGGTGGGGACGGTCGCGATGTTCGAACAGATAGAGCCCCTGCCATGTGCCGAGCGCGAGACGCCCGTCGAAGACCGGGATCGAGACCGAGACCTGCGTCAGCGCGGATTTGATGTGAGCCGGCATATCGTCCGGGCCTTCAAGGCGATGGACGAGATAGGACATGGAGGGATCGTCGGCCGGCGGCGCGATCCGGGCGAAATAGGCCGCGAGATCGCGCTTGACATCGGGATCGGCGTTTTCCTGTATCAGCAGCGAACAGGAGGTGTGGCGCACGAACACCGTCAGAAGCCCCTCGTTCATCGCCTCGTTGCGGACGAACCGCTCGGCCTCGCCGGTGAATTCGTAGAGGCCCTGGCCGCTTGTATCGATGGTCAGGAGGGTCTGGGGCATCGCGTTCTCCTCGCGTCAGGCAACGTGCCCTGCCCCGGCCCGCAAGGCCGGGGCAAAGCGCGCCTCAAAGCGCCTTTTCAAGCTCCGGCAGAACCACGAACAGGTCGCCGACAATGCCGTAATCGGCGACCTGGAAGATCGGGGCTTCCTCGTCCTTGTTGATCGCGACGATCACCTTGCTGTCCTTCATGCCGGCCAGATGCTGGATCGCGCCGGATATGCCGCAGGCGATGTAGAGATCGGGGGCGACCACCTTGCCGGTCTGGCCGACCTGCCAGTCGTTCGGCGCAAAGCCGGCGTCGACGGCCGCGCGCGAGGCGCCGACGGCGGCCCCGAGCTTGTCCGCCACCGGCAGGATGACCTCCTGGAACTTTTCCGAGGAACCGAGGGCGCGACCGCCGGAAATGATGATCTTCGCGGAGGTCAGCTCCGGCCGTTCCGAGGCCGAAATCGCGTTCTCGACGAAGCGCGACAGGCCCGGATCGGCGGCGGCGGACACCGTCTCGACCGGCGCGGAACCGGTCATTTCGGAAGCCGGGAAGCTTGCCGTGCGCACCGTGATCACTTTTTTGGCGTCGTGCGACTTCACCGTCTCGATGGCATTGCCGGCATAGGTCGGGCGCTTGAACGTGTCGGGGGCAATGACCTCGATGATCTCGGAAACCTGCATCACATCGAGAAGGGCTGCCACGCGCGGCATCACATTCTTGCCGATCGAGGTCGCCGCCGCGATGATCACGTCATAGCCGCCGGCAAGGTCGAGGATCGTGGCCGCAAGCGGCTCGGCTAGGCTTTCGGCCAGCGCATCGCTGTCGGCGATGAGGACCTTGGAGACGCCAGCGATCTTCGCCGCGTTCTCGGCCGCGGCCGCGCAGCCCTTTCCAGCCACCAGAACGTGGATATCGCCGCCGATCCTGGTTGCCGCCGACGCGGCCTTCGCGGTCTGTTCGGAAACGGCGCTGCCGTCATGTTCGGCGAGAAGAAGTATGGTCATGTCGCGGGCTCCCCTTACAATACGCCGGCTTCGTTTTTCAGTCTGTCCACCAGTTCGGCGGCGCTCGCGACCTTGATCCCGGCCTTGCGCGTGCCCGGTTCCTCGGTCTTCAGCACTTCAAGCCGGCGGGTGCAATCGACGCCGTAATCGGCGGGCGTTTTCCTGTCGAGCGGCTTCTTCTTGGCCTTCATGATGTTCGGCAGCGAGGCATAGCGCGGTTCGTTGAGCCGCAGATCCGTGGTCACGATCGCCGGGAGCTTGACCGAGATCGTCTGCAAGCCGCCGTCGATTTCGCGGGTGACCTTCGCCTCGCCATCGCCGGGCTCAAGCTTTGAGGCGAACGTCGCCTGGCTCCAGCCGAGAAGCGCTGCCAGCATCTGGCCGGTCTGGTTGCTGTCGTCATCGATCGCCTGCTTGCCGAGGATAACCAGCTGCGGCGCTTCCTCTTCGGCCACCGCCTTCAGGAGCTTGGCGACCGCGAGCGGTTCCACGGTCTCGTTGGTCGCGATCAGAATGGCGCGATCGGCGCCCATGGCGAGCGCCGTGCGCAGCGTCTCTTCCGCCTTCGCCGGGCCGATCGAGACAGCGATCACTTCGCTGGCCTTGCCGGCTTCCTTCAGCCGCAGCGCCTCTTCCACCGCAATCTCGTCGAACGGGTTCATCGACATCTTGACATTGGCAAGCTCGACGCCGCTGCCATCCGGCTTGACGCGGATCTTGACGTTGTAATCGACAACCCGCTTCACCGGGACCAGAATTTTCATGTTTATCCTCCAGGCTCACGGCCGTTTCCGGCCAAACGCGCAAATGTTTTCGCCGGAACCGCGTCCGGCATCATGCCAAGGACCATGCTGCCTTTGCGGTGCGGTCGCTTGCCAATGGGCGACATGGATAGTTTGTTTTCCCGCCTTGCGCAAAAAAAACATCGGCCTTGTTGGCACGATTTCGCAGAAATCAGCGGTTTTTTCCGGGCACCCACAGGACATCGCGTTCTCCCTTGCCGTTGGCGTGGCGGGCAGCGACGAACAGCAGGTCGGAGAGGCGGTTGATATAATGCAGCGCCGGCTTCGACACGACTTCCGTCTCGGCAAGCCGCGTCATCGCCCGCTCCGCGCGCCGGCAGACCGTGCGCGCCATGTGCAGATGTGCCGCAAGCGCGCTGCCGCCCGGCAGGATGAACGAGGTCAGGGGCGAAAGCGCGCCGTTCAGCCGGTCGATTTCGGCTTCCAGCCAAGCCACCTGCCCGGAAACGATCCTGAGCGGCTCGTAGGCAAGCGCCTCCCCGGTATCCGGCGTCGCCAGATCCGCGCCGAGATCGAACAGATCGTTCTGGATACGGGCGAGTGCTGCGTCATATTCGCCGGCTTGCTGCAGCCGCGCGAGGCCGATCGCGGCATTGGTCTCGTCGACATCGCCGATCGCCGCCATCCGGACATCGGCTTTTCTGCGGCGCGGGCCGGTTGCAAGCCCGGTGGTGCCGTCATCGCCGGTGCGGGTGTAGATCTTGTTCAGTTTGACCATGTTTTCCGTCGCAGTCCTTTTCAGTCCAACGCAATTGAGCGAGGCCGGTTGTCAAACGCCAGGTTTCGACAATGTTTCGACAACGGATATCGCGATTTTCCAAGCCGGATCAATGGCCGGATTGCATCAGCCAGAGGGTGATCATGATGAGGATGATGGCGAGCGCCTGAAACGCGACGCGGGCCTGCATCATCTTGTTGGAATGGTGCGGGTCGCCGCCAAGCATCATGTTGATGAGGCCCCGGGCCAGAAAGAACACCACCAGCAGCATCACGATGACAGTGGCGAAAACGAATACCGTGGACATTTTTTCTCCTCGAAATCGGCGGCATCAGACGACAAATCCGCCGCGCATGCAAGCATCCGCTCGGCTTGACCCGAGCGTGTCCCGCAACGGCTGTGCGGCGTCGGAACTGAAAGCGAACCAGACGAACCGGTTTTGCCTCAGCTCAAACGCCCCATCAGCCGGTAGAACCAGTCGGCGGGCATGATGCGCTTCAACACCATGCCCTGCTTCGCCGGCGTCGTGACCGGATAATGCGGGCGCGGTCGTCTCGCGGTTAGTGCTTTCAGCAGAACGGCATGGACGGCATCCGGTTCCAGCCTGCTCTTGTTGGGCGGTCCCGAGCCGTCCAGGCGGGCAAGCTGCTTTTTGTACTCGCCCGCGTGGTGGGAGCCCTCGATATCAATATTCTCGCGGATGTGCTTCAGCGCATTGGCGGTAAAGCGCGATGCGATCGGCCCCGGCTCGATCAGGCTCACGAAAATGCCGGTGCCCTCCAGTTCCATGCGCAGCGTCAGCGACATCGCCTCCAGCGCATATTTCGATGCCGAATAGGGGCCGCGATAGCGATAGGGCAACAGGCCGAGGATCGAGGAGCATTGCACGATACGGCCATGGCCCTGAGCGCGCATATAGGGCAGGACCTGCCGCGTCAGCTCGTGCCAGCCGAAGAAATTGGCCTCGAACTGGGCGCGCAGCACATCGGTCGCGACATCTTCCACGGCCCCCGGCTGGCCATAGGCGCCATTGTTGAAAAGCGCGTCGATACGGCCGCCGGTGCGGCCGGCGACGGCCTCGACCAGCGCGGTGATCGAAGCCTCGTCGGTATAATCGAGGTAGAACGCCTCCAGCCCGTCGGCCTCAACGGCCGCGATATCGGCCGGCTTGCGCGCCGTGGCGAACACCCGCCAGCCATCCCTCGCAAGCGCGCGGGCGCAATAGGCGCCGATCCCGCTGGAACAGCCGGTGACGATAATCGTGGATTGCTCGGCCAAGATGATACTCCGGTACACGAATTCATTGATCTTCCTATATAAGGATCGCAGCCGGCCGCGAAAGCGGCAACGCCTTTTGGAGCCAGAATGAGAAAGCCGATCCACACGACGTTCAAGGTGGCCTATGACGCGCTCTTTCATTTCAGCGAGGACGACGGCTGGGCGATGGCGAGCCATGTGGCGCTGTCGACGCTGCTTGCGCTGTTTCCCTTCCTGATCTTCGGCACCACGCTGGCGGGGTTTCTGGGCGCCGACCAGTTTGCCGATATCGCGATCAACACCATCGTCGGTGCATGGCCGAAGGAGATCGCCGAGCCTGTTTCCAACCAGATCCGCCAGGTGCTGACGGTGCCGCGCGGCGGCCTTCTGACGGTCTCGGTGCTGGCCGCCGCCTATTTTGCCTCGAACGGCGTCGAGGCCGTACGGCTTTCGCTGAACCGCGCCTACAGGGTGGAGGAAACCCGAACCTGGTGGTGGCTCAGGATCAGGAGCCTCGGTTTCGTGTTGCTGGCATCGGTCATCTTCGCGTTTTTGAGCATCATGTTCGTGGTCGTGCCGCTGGCGCTTCACTTCGCCGAGCGCTGGTTTCCCTGGCTTGAAAACGGGTTGACGACGCTCGCCAACGCCCGGCTTGTCGGCACTTTCCTGCTGTTGATGTTCGGTCTGGTGATCGCCCATCTGTTTCTGGCGGCCGGTCGCCGCCGGCTGGTCGACGTGCTGCCCGGCATTATCCTGACGCTGATCTTCTGGGCGGTCTTCGCCTCCGGCTTCGCCTATTATCTCGGCACTTTCGCGCAATACAGCGCCACCTATGCCGGGCTTGCGACGCCGATGATCCTGCTGGTGTTTCTCTACTCGATCGGCGTGATCCTGCTTCTGGGCGCGGAGGTGAATGCGGCGCTGCTGAAATACAAGGTGATCAAGCACGCCCCATGGAGCCGCCACCGCTCGCGCAGGGCCAAGCATTCAGATCCCGCAAAGGACACGAATATCAGCCCGTGACCGGCCTTCGGCGCGCAACTGCCTGAGCGCGGTATCGCCATTGGACTTCGATAATTTGCGCCCGTCCGGCCCGAGGATCAGCCGGTGGTGATGATAGACCGGCGCATCGAGCCCCAGAAGCTCCTGCAGCAGCCGGTGGATCGCGGTCGCGTGATAGAGATCGAGGCCGCGCACCACATGCGTGACCGCCTGGGCCGCATCATCGGTGACCACCGACAGATGATAGCTCGACGGCGCATCCGAACGCGACAGCACCACGTCGCCCCAGGCTTCGGGGTCCGCGGGGATATCCACGACCCGGCCATCGCGCTCCTCGCGCCAGGACAGCGGCCTGCCGACGCGGGCGACGGCCGCCGCCATATCGAACCGCCAGGCGTGGCGTTTGCCGGAGGCGAGCAGCGCCCGCCGCTCGCCTTCCCCCCGCAACCGGTCGGTTGCCGGATAAAGCGGCGCACCGTCGGGATCGCGGGGCCAGGATCGCCCTTCCGCCTCATGCGCCGCGACCAGCCGGCGGACCTCGCCCCGGGTCAGAAAGGCCGGATAGGCAAGTCCCATGGCAATCAGCCGGTCGAGCATCGCCTGATAGTCGGCGAAATGCTCCGATTGGCGAAACACCGGGGTTTCGAATAGAATGCCGAGCCAATCGAGGTCCTCGATCAGCGCGGCCTCCAGCGCCGCCGTGGCGCGGGCCTGGTCGATATCCTCGATCCTGAGCAGCAGCCTGCCGCCCGCCACCCGCGCCCGCATCTGGTTTTCGAAGGCCGACAGCGCGTGGCCGAGATGCAGGTAGCCGTTCGGGCTCGGCGCGAAGCGGAAAACGGGTCGATCCTGGGTCGGTTTCATGCGATGAGATGTCCGGTTCTTCGAGACAAGGGGTAAGGCCGATGCAGCGGCTGCGCAATGGCGACGATCTACAAAAGGCGCTCGCGGCCCTTTGCGAAAACGCCCCTCTCCTCGCCCGGCTTGCCGCCGATTGCCCCGAGATCCCGCTTCGCCTGCTGCCGCCGGGTTTTGCCGGCCTTGCGGAAGTGATCACCGGGCAGATGATTTCCAAACGGGCAGCGGCCGCCATTTTCGCGCGGCTTGAGGCAGCCTGCGATCCGCTGACGGCGGAGAGTTATCTGGCGCTTGCCCCGGAGATCCTCGCGAACATCGGCCTGACGCGCGCAAAGCAGGCAACGCTCGATATCGTCGCCCGAGCGATCGACGACGGCAGGCTCGATCTTGCCGCGCTGGAGACGCTGCAGGCGGACGAGGGGATGAAGCTTCTGACGACCTATCGCGGGATCGGCGCATGGACGGCGGAGGTCTATCTGATGTTCTGCGCCGGCCATGCCGACATCTTCCCGGCGGGCGATCTGGCGCTGAGGATAGCCGCTTCCCAGGCGCTGGGCAAAAGCGACCGAATCGAAGCCGAGGCGCTGCGGGCGGTCGCGCGCGAGTGGCAACCCTACCGTTCGGTGGCGGCCCGCATTCTCTGGGCGCATTACGCCCGGATCACGAAACGGGACGTCCTGCCGGTGGGATAAGGCTTTTGCGGGGTTTTCGGGCACAAGCGGACCAAGTGATCAATCAGGCTTCACAATACTGTAACAACGCGCCTAATATACAGAAGACAGATGCCGAATCGATCAGGAGAGCAACTTGACGATTGCAGTCTCGCCTCAAGCCTTGCCGGCGCTCGTTCTGAACGCCGACTACAGGCCCCTGAGCTATTATCCCTTGTCGCTCTGGTCCTGGCAGGATGCGATCAAGGCCGTATTCCTCGACCGTGTCAACATCATCGCCGAGTATGATCAGGCCGTGTCCTCTCCCAGCTTCTCGATGCGGCTGCCGAGCGTCGTTTGCCTGAAAACCTACATCAAGCCATCCCGCCACCCGGCCTTCACCCGCTTCAACCTGTTCCTCAGAGACCGCTTCCAGTGCCAGTATTGCAGCACGCGCGAGGAACTGACTTTCGACCACGTGATCCCGCGCTGTCGCGGAGGCGAAACCACCTGGGAAAATGTCGTCGCGGCCTGCTCGCCGTGCAATCTGAAAAAGGGATCGCGGCTGCCGAAACAGGCGGGCATGATCCCGCACCAGAAGCCCTTCCAGCCGACGGTCCAGGACCTGCACAACAACGGCCGCCAGTTTCCCCCGAACTATCTGCACGAAAGCTGGCTCGATTATCTCTATTGGGACAGCGAACTGGAACCGTAACCGGCCTCACATCTCATGCTGTAAATGCACCCATAAAAGTCACAAAAAAGACGGGTTTTGGTTCCGATGTGAAGCATCGGATTCACCGAGCAGGTGGCATACGTCGAGGAGTGCAGCCGGAGGAGAGGTTACTTGGGGCCTGTCTTCCCTCCACTTGTTTGGAGAATCCGAGGCGTCATACCAAATCCGGCTGATCAATTCGATGTTGGTTTTTGTGGCCACCACTTGAAGCATGTCTGTGTCCTGATGCGGTCCGGGTCGGCGGTGAGCTTTCGGCACTGTGCGGCGATGATGTCATCAAGTTCTTCGATGGTCTTGAGGTGGCTGTTGACGATGGGTTCGTCGACATGGACCCACAGCGTTTCTGCCGGCTGCAGTTCGGGCGTATAAGGCGGCATGTAGATGAGCTGAACGCCTTCCGGTACGCTGGGTAGAGCAGGAGGAAAGGCCATGAAAAGTGGCGATGAAGCCGGCAGCCTTCTTCGATGTCCACACGCCGCCGTCGTCAGGCGGGCTGTCGAGCCGACGTCTCAACGCCTCCAGCAAACCGTCGGTCAGAATGCTGGCGGGCTTGCCGTTTTTGCGGCGAAGATCACCAAGGCTGTCGGGGCCGAACGCATTGTAACGAACCACCAGTTCTTCAATCCAGCGCAGGCCGAAACCGCTCAGTGCCGCGACCTGCGTCGTCGAATGGCCCTTGGCCAGAAACCGGATCACCTCGTAATGCCGCGCCGTCGTCCCATCCTTGGCAGATCGGTATCCGCGATCCAACTCATCCACGCTCAGGTGATCTGCAATCGCAACCATCATCTCCTCCCACGACTTGTTCAACCGCAGAATAGCAGATCATCAAATGCGCCGGAATCCATCGAGTCAATCAGGCGGAAACCGTATTACAGCAGAGGGCAGGCAATTCTTAGCAACCTCCTTTCTCTTTGCATTCCAGTCATATGCCTCCCCGATTGGGGCGAGGCGCACCATAGGTGAAATCCGAAACCCAATGCCTGTTCGGCGCGGGAGCCTTGAACTGGCGGCTCACCCGATCGAGCGGGCTTGGAGCCGACTTATCCGTGATCGTCGTGCGGATCGGCTTGCCCCGAATGACACCATGAAGTGCCATCGATCGCATGAGCCAGGCGACGGTGCGGCGGGCTATGTCGAAGCCCTCCCGCTTCATTTGAAGCCAGACTGCTGCTGACGGTTCACGCAAGCCCCTATGCCGGTATTGAGACGATAGAACCAAGCGGACTGTATCTGAATTTAACCTGATGGTGGACCGTACTTGGGCTCGCATTCGGCTACTAGCAGTTTACGCGAATGAATATCGTTTCGACGGGGTCGTTGGTTCATATCCCATCAAGACCTTGATGCCGTCCCTCAATGCCGGCTGTGTCGCCCCAAGAGTTAGGCGAAAGTTTGAAAGGCAGCTTCGCGATCGAGGGTTTCACCGTGCTGCGCTACGTCGCGGAACGGGTCGGGGGCGCCGACCTTTATGAAGACCTCGACATGATCGCCGATCCGGACGACCCGCGCGACCTGTTCGGCATGCTGCAGCGGGCGGTCTGATCGATGGCGCGCCACAACCAGCGACAGCATTGTCGGAGCGCCCCGTCTGCGGGAGCGCTCCGTCGGAAATCCTGGCCTGAATCGCTTCAGATCGATCCTTCGTAGTCCAGATAGGCCATCATGCCGCTCGCCATGTGATAGAGGTGGTGGCAGTGGAAGGGCCAGCGGCCGGGATTGTCGGCGGTGAACGCGATATCGACCGTCGCCATCGGCGGTACATAGACGGTGTCCCGGAGCGCGCCCTCCAGAGGCCGGCCATTGAGGCCGACGACCTGAAAGTGGTGGCCGTGCAGATGCATCGGGTGCCCCATCATCGACATGTTGGTCATGGTGAGCCGGATGCGGTCGCCACGGCGCGCGCGCAACTGGTCCGCGCCGTCGATCCGCCAGTCGTAGCCGGACATGCTGCCGGACAATACGAGGTCATAGGTACGGGTTGTGGGGCCGGTTTCTAAAGTGGAAAGGCCGCGGAGCCGGCTTTCCAGCGAAAGATCCAGCACCGGCCCGTCTTCCGCCCCGAGGCCGGAAACCTTGGTAACGGCCGCGCCGCGCGTCGCCAGGATGATGCCGGTCCGTTCGCGCGCGCCTTCGCGAAGGGCGAGAACCGGAAAGGCGCCGCCCTCGGCCGGTACGTCGAGCATGATATCGAGGCGCTGTCCCATCGATATGCCGAACCGGGCGCCGGAAAGAGGCTGGACCGGCTGGCCGTCCACGGCCACCAGGCGACCGGGGAGCGTGCCGGTATCGATGGTGAAATTGGTCGCGGTGGCGCCATTGATGATGCGCAGGCGCACCCGCCCGCCTTTTTCGACGGAAAACACCTCCGGATCGTCCAGCGTCCGGTCATTGGCCAGATAGGCATCATAGTCGATGTCGTTCAGGTCCATCTGCATTCCCGGCATCGCCATGCCGGACATCTGATGTCCCTGCATCGCTTGGCCGCCCATCCCTCCATGGCCACCGCTGCCGCCTTCTTTCAGGCCGGCGAGCAGTTCCTCGGGCGAGCGGAACGAGAAGTCATGGAGCAGGATGACGACCTCCTGGACATCAGCCTTTCTGTCTTCTTCCGAAAGGACGATCAGCGGCGCTGCCAGCAGGTTTTGTTCCTGCAGCGTATGGGCGTGCATCCAGTGTGTGCCGCTGTTGAGCAATGGAAAATTGTAGCGGCGCTCTCCTCCCGCCGCGATCATCGGCGCCGGATTGTCGGGAACCCCGTCCATGTCCCATGGCGGGGTCAGGCCATGCCAGTGAACGAGCGTTGCTTCGTTGCTGTGGTTCACAAGGCGGACGTCGAAAGGGCGCCCCGCTTTGAGCGTGAGGCCGGGCTTTCCGTCAGGCCCGACAAGGCCGAAAACCTTGGCGGGCTTTCCATTCACTTCGATCGTGCGGTTGGTGATCTCCAGCCTGGATGGAGCTTGCTGGGCGTACGAGGGACTGGCCCAGGCCAGAGGCAGGCTGGGTCCGAAGGCTGCCGCGCCGAGCGCGAGCCTCTGCATGAATTGTCGGCGATACATGATCGTTCTCCCGAAGACCGGTCAACGGACCGGATGGTGTCACATGAAGGATGGCGGGCTGCCGACATGTCGCGGCAGCCCCGGTTCATGCGAGTGTCCGGGGAGGTTCGAAGGCGGGAGAAACGGGGTGACCGGTCAGGGGCGCGGAGCGATCGAGGAAGACCAGATCCCTGAGAACGGCCGCCGGAAGACCCGACGGCTGCGCGGGCGTGATGCCGGCCTGCGGGCTGCAAACCGCGAGGCAGCAGTTCTTCGCGCCGTGGTTGCCATCCTGGTGGTCCATGCCATGCTGGACCATGGCATCAGAAGGCTGCGCATGGTGCATTGCGACCTGGGGCGACGTTGCGCAATGGGCGGCGGCGCTGCTGACGGAGGGCAAAAGCATGCCGAGCATGATGGCCGTGACAATGCACAGCACCTTCACCGCCGCTCTCATTCGCCGCATGCCCGCCATCCATTCACCACCGCCGGAAATCCTCAGCGCCCCGACGTCCCGCAGACAGTGCGGCTCGATCGTGGCCGATCTTTGGCCTGTCCCGGCGTCTTGCAGGTCCCGAAGCATAAACCGTCTTATGCCAACGGTCATTGAAAATGACCGTTGGTATTCCGTTTGCGAATTCCCAAGTCACCAGGACAATTGGGAAATTCGCAATTCCTTCAAGGCGGGGATGCGTCAGCATCTTCGCGCCTTGGTATTAAAGCTTCGTCGCCCGCAATCTCAGCGCATTGCCGATGACCGAGACCGAGGACAGGCTCATCGCCGCAGCCGCGATGATCGGCGACAGCAATATGCCGAAGAAGGGGTAGAGTATCCCCGCCGCGAGCGGTACGCCCGCAGTGTTGTAGACGAACGCGAAGAACAGGTTCTGGCGGATATTGGCCATCGTCGCCTCGGCGAGGTGGCGGGCGCGGACGATGCCGGTAAGATCACCCTTGACCAGGGTGATGCCGGCGCTCTCGACCGCGACATCCGCGCCGGTACCCATGGCGATGCCGACATCCGCGGCCGCGAGCGCCGGCGCATCGTTGACGCCGTCGCCCGCCATCGCCACCGAGTGGCCGTCGCGGCGCAGCCGCTCGATCAGATCTTGCTTGTCCTGCGGGCTCACCCCGGCATGGACCTCGTCGATCCCGAGCGTCTGCGCCACGGCGTTCGCGGTCGCCTCGGCATCGCCGGTCGCCATCACGATGCGCATGCCCGCTTCGTGAAGCGCCCGGATCGCATCCGGCGTGGTTTCCTTGATGCGATCGGCAACCGCGACAATCCCGGCCGCCGTGCCATCGATGGCAACGAACATCGCGGTCTTGCCCTCGCCCTGGAGGGCGCCGACGCGTTCCCGCAAGGCGGCGACATTGATGTTGTTCGCCTCCATCAGCACGACGTTTCCAAGCGCTACCTTTCTTCCGTCAACCGTTCCGGTCACGCCCTGTCCGGTGACAGCACCGAAGTCGCTGCTTTCGCGTTCCGGCGCTCCGGCCTCGCGCGCGCCGGCGACGATCGCTTCGGCCAGTGGATGCTCGGAGCCGCGCTCAAGGGCTGCGGCGAGCGAGAGCAGTTCCAAGCGGTCGAAGCCGTCCAGCGGCTCGGCATCGGTGAGCGCGGGCTTGCCTTCAGTCAGCGTGCCAGTCTTGTCGACGACCAGCACGTCTATCTTCGAAAAGCGTTCCAGCGCCTCCGCATCGCGGATCAGCACGCCGGCATGGGCGCCGCGTCCGGTGGCGACCATGATCGACATCGGCGTTGCCAACCCCAGCGCGCAGGGGCAGGCGATGATCAGCACCGACACGGCCGCGATAAAGGCATAGGAAAGCGCGGGCGAAGGACCGAACGCCAGCCATGCCAGAAAGGCGATCACCGCGACGGCCACGACGGCCGGCACAAAATAGGCCGCGACCCGGTCCGCCATCGCCTGGATCGGCGCGCGCGAACGCTGGGCCTTCGAGACCATGTCGACGATCCGGGACAGCGTCGTCTCCGCGCCGACGCTTTCGGCGCGCATCAGGAAACTGCCGTTCTTGTTGAGCGTGCCGCCCGTTACAGGCTCGCCCTCGGTCTTTTCGACCGGAACCGGTTCGCCGGTGATCATGCTTTCATCGACGGATGAATGTCCTTCGGTCACCACACCATCGACGGGAACGCTTTCACCGGGCCGGACACGCAGGATATCGCCGGCCTGCAGTGTTTCGACGGGCACATCCTCCTCGCCGGCATCCGTGACCTTGCGCGCGGTCTTTGGCGCCAGATCCAGAAGCGCGCGGATCGCATCCCCCGTCCGTTCACGCGCGGCAAGCTCCATCACCTGGCCTAGCAGCACCAGTACCAGAATGACGGCGGCGGCCTCGAAATAGACCGGCGCCATGCCCATGGTGTCGCGCATTGCCTCAGGAAACAGCCCGGGCGCGACAAGGGAGACGACGGAGAAAACGTAGGCGGCCCCGGTCCCGAGCGCGATCAGGGTCCACATATTGGGGCTTCTGTTGATGATCGACGACCAGCCGCGCTCGAAGAACGGCCAGCAGATCATCAGGACCGGCGTCGCCAGCGCAAACTGCAGCCAGCCGAACAGCGTGTGGCCGAGCCAGTCCGCAAAGGGCAGACCCAGATGGGTGCCCATCTCGAGGACGAAGACCGCGAGCGCCAGGGGTGCTGCAATCATCAATCTGCGCTTGAAATCGACATATTCCGGATTGGGTCCGGCATCCGCCGAAGGCGTCGTGGGCTCCAGCGCCATGCCGCATTTCGGGCAATTGCCGGGGTGATCCTGCACGACCTCGGGGTGCATCGGGCAGGTATAGAGCGTGCCCTCCGGTTCAGGTTCGGGCTCCGGTGGCCCGCCGCTATAGCGTTCTGGGTCGCCCTCGAATTTCGCCTGGCAGTCCGCTGAGCAGAAGTAATAGCGCTTTCCACTATGCTTGATCATATGTTCAGCGCTGGCGCGGTCGACGGACATGCCGCAGACAGGGTCTTCTGCTGTCAGATAGGCCGAAGGATTTTCCAGAAAACGGTTGCGGCATTTTTCCGAGCAGAGATGAAGCAGCCGGTGGTCGTGTTCGGCGGTCGGCTTTCCGTCGCCCGGCTCGACCGTCATGCCGCAGACGGGATCGCGCGTCACCTTCTGCCCTGACGGCCCGCCTCGATGACCGGAGCCAGACGAATGATTCATGTGCGAATGCTGCATCTGTGGTCTCCTGCTGGTTTCGATCTCCTTCATATGGTCCTTCCAGTAACCGGAAGGTCAAGGCCGGGCATGTCGGGTTTTTGAGACGGAGGAGAATTGCGTAAATCTTCCGGCGACGACAGGTAAGCAGGATGCCAAGGCTACGGCTGGAGGTGTGAAGCCCATTGCCGGACCTTTTGGAGCGACTTGATCAAAGCAGAATTTTCCCGCCCGAGAAATCCAATTCGTCAAGACCGATCTTCTCAGGTCGCGCGTTGGATTGAACGAGGGGCGGCGGGAAGATGTGGCGACCTTACCGCCATCTGCCCTCGCATCAGGTCGTCGGTCCCTTATGATGCGATAGAACTGCAAGGCATAGTTCATCCAATACTGAGCCGTGATAGCATCCCTGAAAGGCTGATCGGCTCGACGCTTCATATCCTTTCAAGACCTTGATGCTGTCCGTCGATACGGGCTGTCTCACTCCAATATCCGGACGAATGCCCGAAAGGCAGTGCTCTGCCCCTGAAAACGGGATGGTTTTATGTTGGCGTTTTCCGCGACATTTTCCCGGCAGCGATCAAGGGCGAGAAGACGATGGTCGAGGTTTGGCGGCAGCTCGACGTTCACGCCAATCAGATCGAGCAATGGAAAGATCAATTGCTCACACAAACCGAGCTATTTCTGTCAGTCATCGCACATCGCGATCGTGGCGTAGATCTGCCCGGCGTCGGTTGCGGATCTGATGGTCTTGAGTGTTTCGGGAGACCGCAACTTGCGGGATATCATCGAAAGAAGCTTCAGATACTCCGCCTGATCGCCGGGCGGCGTGAGGATCAGGCAGATGACATCCACGGGCCTATCGTCGATTGCCTCAAACTCGATCGGCCGCGCAAGCCGGATCAGAAGCGCGAACGGCGCGGTCACACCGGCAACCGGCGCGTGAGGAATGGCGATCCCGGCGCCGAAACCTGTTGATCCCAGGTTTTCCCGATGCTCCAGGGCGCCAACAATGTCTGATCGATTGACGCCCAGGAACTCCGCCGCCCGATTGGACAATAGCTGCAGCAGGTTGGTTTTGGAGACGGCGGATACATCGACCAGTACATCGTCCGGCCGCATGACCTCGGAGATTTTCATACGTCTACTCACTTCCAGTTCTTCGCTCGCGGCGCTGGACCGCGCCCGCTCTCAGGACGATATCATACCAAGGCGCGAAGATGCTGACGCATCCCCGCCTTGAAGGAATTGCGAATTTCCCGATTGTCCTGGTGACTCGGGAATTCGCAAACGGAATACCAGCGGCCATTTTCAATGACCGCTGGTATCAGTCGGCTTCACGCAGCCGGTAGCCGACACCCGTTTCCGTTGTGATGTATTGCGGTTCTTCGGGGCTCAACTCGATCTTCTGGCGAAGTTGCCGGACATAGACGCGGAGATACTGCACATCGGCAGAGCTGCCCCAGACCGCCTCGAGCAAGTGCCGATGGGTGATAACCTTGCCCGCGTGCTGCACGAGAACGCGCAGGATGTCGTACTCCTTGGGCGACAGCTTAACCTCCTTGTCGCCGACCCTGACGATCCGCTTGACGAGATCGACGGAGAGCGCGCCGGTTTGGAATATCGGACGTTCACCCTGTTGCTGGAGCTTGTGACGTAAAGCGACGCGGATGCGCGCCGCCAGCTCCTTTGTGCCGAAGGGTTTGGTGACATAGTCGTCTGCGCCGAGTTCAAGCGCCTTGACGATGCCGGCTTCGTCGGTCCGGCTCGATAGAATGATGATCGGCAGTTCGAGTTGTTCGCTGCGCCACCTGGTCAGGAGTTCATGACCCGGCATGTCGGGAAGACCGAGGTCCAGGATGATCAGGTCCGGCTTGTCTGCAGCGACGCTCTCCATCGCATCCCTGGCATTCATCGCTTCAATGACCGTATAGCCCTCGACCGAGAGACCCACGCGCAATAGCTTTCGGATAGGCACTTCATCATCGACAACGAGTATCCTGACGGTCGGGCTGGTCATCGCACATCTTCCAATCTCGGCAGGTCCGCCGGAACAGGCATTCGGATCGTAAAGACGGCGCCACTGCGATCCGTCCTGTTGGCGGCCGCGATCGTGCCACCCATCGCCTCGATGAATCCCCGGCAGATGGAGAGGCCAAGGCCAGTGCCGGCGAGGACGTGATCGCGCTTGCGGGCACGATGAAAGCTGTCGAAGATCCGTTCCAGATCAGCCGATGGAATGCCTTGCCCTTCGTCCAGTATCTGGATCATCATCCATCGTCCGTCCTCCCAGGCCCGGATCCGGATCGTGGTTTCGGGCGGCGCATACTTCGCCGCGTTATCGAGGAGATTGAAGATCGCCTGCTCGAACAGGACGGGATCAGCCTTGAGCATCGGAAGGTCAGCCGGAACCTCGGTCCGAATTTTATGATGCGACAGCATCTTTTTCGCCCGGCGGAGCGCCGAGGCCACCATATCGTCGAGATATTGCAGTGAGGCATTGGGCTCCATCGCACCGGTCTCGATCCGCGACATGTCGAGGAGATTGGCAATGAATCTGTTCAATCGCTCCGACTCGTCGACGATGGTGGAAAGCATGTCGTTGCGATCCTGCTCAGGAAGCGCCGTCGAATAGTCGCGGAGGTTTCCGGCCGCGCCGAGAATGGCCGCAAGCGGGGTTTTGAGATCGTGCGATATCGATGCGAGCAATGCCGAGCGCAGCTTGTCGGCTTCCGCCGCCAGTTTGGCCTTGTCGACATCCGCGACAAGTTGAATACGCTCGATCGCGACCGCTGCCTGGTCGGCCAGTGCATCCAGCAACCGCTGTTCTTCGGGCGTGAGCAGTGGCCCCTCCTTGTCACTGTCCAGTCCGACAACGCCCACCGGCGTCTTGCCTGTCGTAAGGGGGACATAGAGGCGGGCGGCGCCCGGCAAGGTATCCGCCCCCCGTCCAGCCGGTCGGTTGTGCTCCCACGCCCAGCGTGCGGCCGCTATGTCGGCATCGCCCAGAGTGTCGTCAGGCGGTACGCCCGCCCTGACGGCCACAGTGCCATTCTCCGGCAGAAGGATGACGCAGCGCGACTTGAGCATGGTGGCCATCTGATGTGCCGCAGCCCAGAGCACGTCATCCAGCGTGCCTGCTCCGGCCAGTTTCCGGCTGAAAGAATAGAGAGATTCGGTCGTTCGCGCCCGTGCCTTGGCGGCAACTGTCTGCGCTCTGGCGCGAGCGGCGACGTTCGACACGATGACAGCCACGATCGTGAAAAAGACGACGGAGACAATCTCGCGCGGCCGCGAGATCAAAAATGTATGGTAAGGATTGGTGAAGAAAAAATTGTAGCAGGCGGCCGACAATACGCTTGCGTAGAGCGACGGCAACAGGCCGAACCATACGGCGACGGCCACAACACCCGTCAGGAAAATCAGCCCGATGTGCTCGACGCCGAGCCATGGCCAGAGGACCATGCCGAAGCCGATCGCCGTGGCAACGACCATCGTCGACTTCAGATAGGCCGTCCAGTCCGGGCGCCAGCGCGGTTCCGCGACCGCAACGGACGCCCTGGACGCCAGCACGCCCGTCTGCTTGCTTCCGGCCACCACATGAACGCTGATGTCGCCGGCATGACGGACAAGCTCGTGCACAACGGAACCGTGCAGGATTTCGAACCATCGGGACCGGCTGCTCTTGCCGATGACGATATGTGCAATGTTGTTGGCGCGGGCATAGGCAACCACTTCGGCGGAGATGCGACCATCTCCGCCAGGAACGGTCACTGCATCCCCTTCGAGATTCTGGGCCAGACGCAGTGCCGCCGCTACCCGGTCCCGGCCATCGTCATCCAGATCCTGAGTGCGCCGCCCCTCGACATAGATCGCAACCCATGGCGCATGCAGTCGGTCCGCGAGCCTTTTGGCGTAGCGCACAAGCCCTGCCGAACGCGGATCCTCGCTGACGCAAACGAGGATCCGTTCGCCCGCGGGCCATGGACCTTCGATAGCGCCCTGACGCATCTGGGAGAGCAGTTGCTGGTCGACGCGCTGGGCGGTCTGGCGCAAGGCCAGTTCGCGCAGCGCCGTCAGGTTGCGAGGAGAGAAATAGTTCTCGATCGCGCGTTTGGCCGTCCTGGGAACATAGACCTTGCCTTCATTCAACCGTCTGATCAGGTCGTCGGGCGTAATGTCGATGATCTCGACATCATCGGCCTTGTCGAGAATGGAATCGGGAAGCGTCTCCCGCACCCGGATACGCGTGATCTGCGCGACCACGTCGTTCAGGCTCTCAAGATGCTGGATATTGAGCGTGGTATAAACGTCAATGCCATGATCGAGGAGTTCCAGAACATCGAGATACCGCTTGGGGTGACGGCTGCCCGGCGCGTTGGTATGAGCCAGTTCATCGACAAGCACCAGTGCAGGATTGCGCTCCAGCACCGCATCCAGATCCATTTCCTCAAGGATCCGGCCCTTGTATTCGATCCTGGTCCTTGGAACGATATCGAGGCCGCGCACCAGGGCCTCTGTTTCCTTCCGGCCATGGGCTTCGACCACGCCTATGACGACATCGTCGCCGTCGGACTTGCGGGCCCTGCCGGACAGCAGCATCTCGTAGGTCTTGCCGACCCCGGGCGCGGCGCCCAGGAAGATCTTGAGACGACCGCGTGTCTCCTGTTCCGCCTTTTCCAACAGGGCGTCAGGAGAAGGTCGTGTTGTGTCGCGCGCTAACTCTTCCGAACCCATCTCGTTATTCCCGCCATTTTGAGGCAATCAAATGCAAGAGCCAAACAATACAATAGCTTATTGAACATTCGGCCGCCAATTTTTCCGGTGTGGGTGCGGTCGGTTGCTCCAAAATACCGCCTCCAGGCTCGCAATCTGCCGACCCCGGAGACGGCATTGATGGTTAGGTCAACGCATGGGTACGGTGTGATCGGTCTGCGGACAAACACCTGGGCCCATGCGTTCGACACCCGTCAACGTCCCGGCGTTCAGTTGATCGCATCCAGCGCGATGTTGAGCTCGAGGACGTTGACGATGCGGTCCGGGGTCATGAAGCCGCCCGGCGAGAACGCCTCCCTGTAAACCAGCCCCTCAACCTGTGTCCTGTCCAGTCCACGTGCCTCAGCGATCCGGGAGACCTGATAGAGCGCGCCTTCCTCGGAGATATGCGGGTCAAGACCTGCTCCGGAGGCGGCCGCAAGGTCGGCCGGCAGCGGATTGTCCGACGTCGCGCCGTAGCGTTCCACCAGATCGCGGCCGCGGTCAGCGATATCGGTGCTCGTCGGCGACTTGTTGCTGCCGCCGGCGCCCGCGCCGTCATAGTCGACGGCTGACGGCCTCGGCCAGAAGTAGCGCGGTTCGGTGAAGGCCTGCGCCACCTGGCGACTGCCGACGACTTGACCGCTCGCTCCGACGATCAGCGAACCATTGGCCGTGTCGGGAGCGATCGCCTGAGCCACGGCCCAGACGGCGGTTGCATAACCGGCGACACAAATCAGCATGGTCGCCGCGGCGATGCGAATACTTGAGAGAAGAAGCTGCATCTTTCGGATCTCCGGATCAGTTCATGAACATGACGTGTTCGGCAATCGGGCCGAGCGTCGCCGCCGGGAAGAAGGTGAGCGCGCCGATGACGAAGATCGTCGAAGCGAGCATCGCGGCGAAGACACCGCTTTCGACGCTGAGCGTTCCGCTCGATTCGACGCTGCGCCGTTTGGCCGACAGCGAGCCGACGATCGCGAGCGGCAGGATGATCGGGATGAACCGCGCGAGCAGCATCACGATTCCGGTCGCGATGTTCCACGGCACGGTGTTGTCGCCCAGCCCCTCGAAGCCGGAACCGTTATTGGCGCTGGCCGACGTGAACTCGTAGAGCATCTCGGAAAAGCCATGCGGGCCGACATTGTTGAGCGTAGCAGCACCCCACGGCGTCGCCGCGAAGATGGCGGTGCCCCCCAGAATGAAGAAGCCGTGCGCCAACAGCGCGAACAGCGCGAACTTCACTTCCCGCGCTTCCACGCGCCAGCCGAGATATTCCGGGGTGCGCCCGATCATCATGCCGGCGATGAAGACGCCGACGACGATATAGAGAAACATGTTGATCATGCCGACGCCGACGCCGCCGAAGGTGGAATTGAGCCACATGCCGACCATCGGCATCAGTCCGGTCATCGGATTGAGGCTGTCATGCATGGCGCCGACAGAGCCGTTCGAGGTCGACGTGGTCAGCACCGACCAGAGCGGACCGCCGGTAGCGCCGAAGCGCAGTTCCTTGCCCTCGAGATTGCCGACGGTCTGCTCGATCGGCAGGTTGGCGAAGGCTTCGGTCGGCGCGGATTCGAAATAGACCGCGCCTGTGATCTTGACCAGGATGAAGCCCAGCATCACCGCGAAGATCACCATGGCATGTCGTTTGCGCTCGATGATCCGGCCGAACATCCACACACAGGCCATCGGGATCAGGATGATGGCGACCATCTCGATAATGTTGGTCCAGAAGCTGGGGTTCTCCAGCGGATGGGTCGAGTTGGGACCGAAGAAGCCGCCGCCATTGGTACCGAGTTGCTTGATCGACACGAAGGCGGCGACCGGACCGCGCGCAATGGTTTGCTGTACGCCTTCCAGCGTGGTCGCCACGGCCGCCCCGTCGAAAGTCATCGGCACGCCGCCAACAACCAGCAGGATTGCAAAGACGAAGGCGACCGGCAGCAGGACCAGAAAGGACGCGCGCTGCAGGTCGATGAAGAAGTTGCCGAGCGGCTTTCCGGCAAGCCCGCGGGCGAGCGCGGCGAGCGCCGCGATACCGGTGGCCGCCGACACGAACTGCAGCCACATCAGGCCGCCGAGCTGCGACAGGTAGCTGAGCGAGACCTCGCCGGAATAGTGCTGCAGGTTGGTGTTGGAGGTGAAGGACGCCGCCGTGTTGAAGATCAGGTCGCCGGAGAGCGCTCCCTTGCCGTCGGGGTTGAGCGGCAGAACCTGTTGCAGGGCAAGGAAGCCGAAGGTCACAACGAACATGACGACGTTGAAGACCAGCATGGCGACCATGTAGCGCTTCCAGTTCTGGTCTTGCGCGCATACGGAACCACCGACCGATTGAAACAGGCGGGTGAGGCCGCGGGCCTCGCCCTTGTTCGGGTCCATGGCCCATTTCATGTAGCGGCCGAGCGGCCAGGAGATGAGCGCCGTGCCTCCCACGATGAGGACGACGAAGAGAACGGATTGTGTCAGCATCGGTAAGTCTCCGACATCGTTGAAAGGTCAGGCGCGGTCGACGGCATTGGTCATGACGAGCAACAGCCCGAAGACCGCCAGGCCGAGAATGAGATAGAGGATGGTCATGTGCCGAACTCCTTGTGGTCAGGCGAGGCCGATGGCGGTGATGGCGAGGTCGATCGCCTTGATGCCGATGAAGGGCGCGATCAGGCCGCCAAGTCCGTAGATGAGAAGGTTGCGCCGCAAAAGCCCGTCCGCGCCGATGGCCTTGTAGGCAACGCCCTTTAGCGACAGCGGGATGAGGGCGATGATGATGAGAGCGTTGAAGATGATCGCCGACAGGATCGCGCTTTGCGGCGTTGCCAGCCCCATGATGTTGAGTACAGCGAGCTGCGGATAAAGCGCGATGAACATCGCCGGGACGATCGCGAAATATTTCGCGACGTCGTTGGCGATCGAGAAGGTGGTCAGCGCCCCGCGTGTCATCAGAAGCTGCTTGCCGATCTCGACGATCTCGATCAGCTTGGTCGGATCGGAATCCAGATCCACCATGTTGCCGGCTTCGCGCGCGGCAACCGTGCCGGTGTTCATGGCGACGCCGACATCGGCCTGGGCAAGGGCAGGGGCGTCGTTGGTGCCGTCGCCGCACATGGCGACGAGCTTGCCCTTGGCCTGCTCCTCGCGGATCAGCGTGAGCTTGTTTTCCGGCGTGGCTTCGGCGAGGAAGTCGTCGACGCCGGCCTCGGCGGCGATCGCCGCCGCCGTCATCGGATTGTCGCCGGTGATCATCACCGTGCGAATGCCCATCCTGCGCAGCTCGGCGAAACGCTCGCGTATGCCGCCCTTGACGATGTCCTTGAGATGGATGACGCCGAGCAGCACGCCATCCTTGACGACCGCGAGCGGTGTTCCGCCGCTCCTGGCGATGTCGTTGGCGATCATATCGAGTTCGCGCTTGCTCTCGGCGCTGGCGCGCGTCGATCCGTTCGCGGCCGATGCCTGTTCGACATATTTGAGAACGGCGTCGACGGCGCCCTTGCGGATCGACGACCCGTCAAGGTCGACGCCCGACATGCGGCTCTGCGCGGTGAACGGCACGAAAGACGCGTGAAGCGACTGCATGTCCCGTCCGCGAATGCCGTATTTTTCCTTGGCAAGCACGACGATAGAGCGGCCTTCCGGCGTCTCGTCAGCGATCGAGGCGAGTTGCGCCGCGTCGGCCAGTTCCTGTTCGGTGACACCCTTTACCGGACGAAATTCGGTTGCCTGGCGGTTGCCGAGCGTGATCGTTCCGGTCTTGTCGAGCAACAGCGTATCGACGTCACCTGCGGCCTCGACGGCGCGGCCGGACATGGCGAGCACATTGAAGCGCACGAGACGGTCCATGCCGGCGATACCGATCGCCGAGAGCAGCGCGCCGATCGTCGTCGGGATCAGCGTTACGAACAGCGCCACCAGTACGATGATCGGAATGGACCCGCCGGCATAGGCGGCGAAGGCGGGGATCGTGGCCGTCGCCATGACGAAGATCAGCGTCAGACCGGCAAGCATGACGTTCAGCGCGATTTCGTTCGGCGTCTTCTGGCGCTCGGCGCCCTCGACCAGGGCGATCATGCGGTCGATGAAAGTCGAGCCCGCCTCGGCCGTGATCCTGACCTTGATCCAGTCGGACAGCACTTGTGTGCCGCCCGTTACCGCCGAACGGTCGCCGCCGGATTCGCGGATGACCGGTGCGGACTCGCCCGTGATTGCCGCCTCGTTGACCGAGGCGATGCCCTCGATGATCTCGCCATCGGACGGGATGATCTCTCCAGCCTCGACCAGGACGACGTCGCCCGTCTTCAGGCTCGTGCCCGGCACGAGCTTCGTCTCGTTGCTGTCCGGATCGGCGAGGAGTTTGGCCTGGGTCTCGGTGCGAGAACGGCGAAGCGAGTCGGCCTGCGCCTTGCCGCGCCCCTCCGCGACCGCTTCCGCGAAGTTCGCGAACAGGAGCGTGAACCAGAGCCATAGAATGATCTGGAAGGAAAAGCCGAGATCCGCTGCGCCGGTGGCGACGTCCTTGAGGAACAGCACTGTCGTCAGAACCGAGACGACGCCGACAACGAACATCACCGGGTTCTTCGCCAGCGTTCGCGGATTGAGTTTCCTGAATGCGCCCCCAAGCGCGGGGACAAGGATGCGAGCATCGAACAGGCTCGCGGAATTGGACTGGCTCATGCGTGACTCCAGCATGTTGTTTGTGATGGTGGCCCCGGCCTTCAGCCCTACCCGAAAAGCTCAGCACCAAGCCGGGCGACGAGCGCGAGCAGCACCATCGCCACGGTCATGGCGAGGATGATGTTCGATGCTCGGAGCGGCTTTTCCGCTGTCAGGAATTCGGATCGCGGATTGAAGGATTTGCGGATGTGGCGGAGCCATGTTCCGATGGCCCGCACCGCCGGTTTCATCGGACTGGACCTTCGGGAAATCAGAAGCGTTCCGGCCGAAGCAGTGCGTAAATCAGATAGGCGGCGACAAATAGCGTCACCGCTCCGCTAAGAACGTATTCCAGTATCATTTGACACCTCTTCTCGTATGCGGGGCCTGTGTTTGCTCTCCGCATTTCCAATGCAGGTCGTCGCCAGGCAATTGGGGGCGGTACGAACGTGCCCATAGTCCTATTTCCGCCCCCGCCGATCACCGATCGTGGCAAGAATATGGCGCTAAACCGCATAAAGGTTCGAGAGTGGCGAAGAGATCAAGACATAAAAATCTCATATGAAAAGCGCGAATTTTCGATCGGCCGGGGGGCAGAGAGAGGTGCTCGCCTGCTCGAAGTGTCGATGAGTTGCGGCTTGTCCGAACCGTTGTTGTGGGCCGGTCGCAATGGACGAGCATCATCGTCCACAGCGTGCTGATGACCTCCAGCGTGTTCCTGGCTCTGGTGATTGCCCACCTGGCGCTTCGTCTCGATCATCAGGCCACTTTGACCGTGACATTTCTGACGCTCGGGTTTGTCCAGCATTGGCATATCCTCGACATGGCCGGCAGATCGGCCGGTCTGCTGAACAATGACCTCACTCGAAATCCCTGGGGTTTATCAAGTTAAATGTCCGGCTCGGGTGGAAAACGGACTGGCAGGTATCGGGCAACTACGTTGGGAACGCTGACCTTCATAGGGTCAACGAGCTTCGGCGGTAAAGCGCCTCCATTTCGGACGATCAATCAGCCAGTTACGTATCCCGAAATCTGCCATGCGCTGCGACGCGGCAAACGTCGAGGTTGCGGCGGATGGCTAACTTTTGTTGCGATGCAGATGAATGGCGGCTTTCTGAAGCTGACCGCAGGAATCGGGTGTCGAAGTAGCTGAGTATTTCATATCCGTCAGTCTCCAATTTAAGGAGAACACTTGTGGGAATATTACAGGATAAAGTTGCAATTATCTCCGGCGCGTCATCCGGCATCGGCCGTTCGGCCGCGTTGCTTTTTGCCGCTGAGGGCGCATGCGTGGTTTTGAACGCGCGTGGGAAAGCGGCTTTGGAGGACGTCGCGAAGCGTATCCAAGAAACAGGCGGACGCGCGCATTTAGTTGCCGGCGATGTGAGTTCGGCTGAAACACATGAACAACTGGTCGCGGAAGCCGTGCAGGTTTTTGGAGGTCTTGATATCGCCTTCAACAATGCCGGGACCGTGGGTGCCTTAAAACCGGTCGCTGAACTGGAATCCGAAGAATGGATTCAAACGATCGCCACAAACCTGAACGGTGCATTTTTTGCGAGCCGTTATCAGATACCGGCAATGCTCGAACGCGGAGGCGGCTCTATTGTTTTTACCTCCAGCTTTGTCGGCACGAGCGTCGGTTTGCCAGGGATGAGTGCCTACGCCGCCGCAAAAGCAGGACTGATGGGCTTGGTCAAAGGCATCGCGGCGGACTATGGCGTAAAAAATATACGGGCCAACGCCCTTCTTCCGGGCGGCACAGACACGGGGATGGCGGGCGATCAATCGCAGAAAGATTGGGCCGCCGGTCTCCATGCGATGAAGCGAATAGCCCAACCAGAAGAAATCGCGCAGGCCGCGTTGTTTTTGGCGGGGCCAGCATCGAGCTTCGTGACAGGTTCCGCGCTATTCGCGGACGGGGGAAATTCGGCGGTGAAATAGGCGCATCTTTCACTGCGGTCGTTTGAGCTGAACGGCTCGAACGACCAGTCCGGGTCGAAAGCGGTTCCAAGCCCATGAAGCGTGAAGGGCCGCCTAGCTCATGATCTGAGTTCAAACCCGCCGGTCCGGACACGGCCCCGACCAAGTCGACCGTTGGGCGTGCTAGGAACGGCGGCTTTCGGGAAGCTGTCCTTGACTTTGGAACGACAGAGACGAGGTCGGCTCCCGCCAGTCCTGGATTGTTGCCCAAACGGCCAGTTGGGGGTGGAAACCTGCCGTTCCCCACGGTCGGGCAACGAAGGCGGCTATGCAGACGAAACTGCCGTTCGCCAGAAGTCCGTTTTCGCGCCTCGATCCGACCCCGTGGAATGCATGGTCGGCCAATCAGCCAAGGGGGGCAAATCGCGGCAAGCGCCTGCGCGGCTTCGTGTCGCCTGGCACTTGAATGGGTTCTTCCTCACCTGGACTGGAGCGGTGGCAGTATTCGTGCCCTAGAGGAACTGCCGGAACCGAACCACGGCAACGGCCTCAGTCCTCGGTCAGGCGATGGCGCTCTTGAAGTCCTCTGCGGTCGCGCCGGGCAACGTCTTTGCAGTCTCGCGCGCATAACGTGCCGGCGATATCCCGACATTGCGCAGAAACGCCACGCTGAAGGCGCTTGCCGAGCGGTACCCTACCTGCCGGGCAATTTCGCCGACACTGCACTCCTGCTTGCGAAGCAGATCCTTGGATAAGGCCAGCCGCCACGCCGTCAGATATTCCATTGGCGCCATTCCCACGGCCGACAGGAAGCGTTGATGGAAACCCGACCGCGACAGGGCAGCCTCGCGCGCAAGTTCGGCCACCGTCCAGCCATGCTCGGGCCTTGCATGCATACCCCTGATCGCCGCGGACAACCGGTCGTCCGACAAGCCGCGCAACAGCCCCGGAGAAGCGCCAAGCTCGACCGAGGAGCGCAAAGCCTCGATCAGCAGGACTTCCAGCAGATGCTGCAGCACTGCCTCACGGCCCGGCTTGCTGCTTGCTGCTTCGTCGCCCAGCAACTGCATCAGCATGGCGAGGCGATACTCGCCGCGCACCACGATCAGTTCGGGCAGCAATGATGACAGCAGCGTCGCATCATTCGACCGGAATATACAGTAGCCCACCAGAGCCCGCATATCGACCGGACCATCCGCACTGCCGACACGATAGCCGCCGCCGGGCAGGATGACCGGATCGATCACCATATCCTTATCTGTACTGGGTACTTCACTCCACATCATGAAGTCCTGCGCCCAGGGGATGAGGATGAAATCGCCCGCATTGACGAGGACCTCTTCGCCCCGTTGGTCCCCGTAGCGCATGCTTCCTTTGAGCACGGCGACATAATATGGATTGGGCGATTGCGTCCGCCGCACGCGCCATGGCCCTGATCCGGTGACGCACTTGGAAAACGGCGCGCCTGGCTGAAGCAAGCTAACAATCTGTGCGAGGGGATCCGCCATTATGGACTCATTCAAAATTTTCTTGGACACTTGAATATAGATTGTCCAGTCGCCCGTGGCCATCTCCTGTTTAGCCAATCAGGAACAGGACCCTTCCATGACTGAAAACTCACGCATCGCACTCGTCACCGGCGCCAACCAAGGCATCGGGTTGCAAATAGTGACCGACCTCGCTGCCAGCGGCCTGACGGTGCTGCTCGCCTCGCGCAATCTGGAGCGCGGCAAAACGGCAGCACAAGCCATCGCCGGCGATGTTCACCCCATTCAGCTCGATGTCACCGACGAAGCGTCGATTCATGCCGCCGCGGCACAGGTCGAACAGCAGTTCGGCCGCCTTGACATTCTGGTCAACAATGCCGCGATTTCCCGAGCCAATGGCGCGGAGAGCGAGACCATGCAGGACTATATCCAGCGCTCGCGGGCAACGCTCATCCCGGTCGATGAAGTTCGAGCCATCTGGGAGACCAATGTCTTTGGCGTCCTCGCCGTCACCCAGGCCTTCGTACCCCTGCTGCGCAAATCGGAAGCGGCAAGCATCGTCAACGTCTCGAGCGCTCTCGGCTCTCTCACCATCAACTCCACGCCCAATCCCTACCGGGCGACCTTCAACCCCGGTTATGGCGCCTCCAAGACCGCGCTCAATGCCATCACGCTGGCCTTTGCCATCGATCTTGAAGCCGAAGGCATCAAGGTAAACGCGGTGACGCCCGGCTTCACCAGCACCGCCCTCAACAATTATGAAGGCACCGAAACTGTCCAGCAGGGTGCCGCGGAGGCCGTCCGCGTCGCGCTGCTCGGCAGTGACAGCCCTACGGGCACCTTCACCGGATCGGTCAATGAAAGCTACCCCTGGTAATTGCCTCAGGGTCGCCGGCGCGATGCCGGCGGTCCCCGAGCGGTTGACAGTCTAGGATAGACATGGTGTCCGAGCTATAATGCGGATGCGCGCTGGTCCCAAGTTCGGCCTGCGCTCAATGAACTCGCCGAGATGTATCTTTCGCTGCGAGATTCACCAGACTTCCTGCAACAGCTCGACCAGGCGCTACGGGCCTCCAAGGGCGACCCACGCCCGTTCATTACCTTGCCAATACCACGACCCAGACCGGGGGAGCCGCGCGGCGTGGCTGCACCGGAAGCAGGCAACAACGCGGCCGCCGACAACCGTGAGCCGGAGATCGGCAGGTGGCATCCGGTTTTCCACTGCGGCCTGCGTCGATATCGTTTCAGCAGGATTCCAGAAAACGGCTATCCTATCAGGAAAAGATCACAAACCGCAGGTTCCGTGATGGGGCGCTCTTGTTTCGCAATATCCGAAGTTGTTGATTACCTGTATCAATTCGAAACGGCAAGTTTCGATGCACGTTGAAAGGCACGGGAAATCTATGGCTGAATTCAAACGCGGTACTCTGGCCGTTTTCGTCGGAGTCGTTGGTCTGGCGCTGGCATTTGGCGCTGCCGCCAAATCGCAAGTCTCTCCCATGCCGACTGACAGTGCCCGCTCCTATGCCGCTCTGTCGAACGGCACGTCTTCGACCTTGGGGGACACGATGAAACTGAGCCGCACATCGGCAAGTTTCTCGAGGCTCGAAGGCGAAATGAAGCTGCAGTATATCGATGTCTGGAACAGCGGCAACGACGCTGAATTCGGCGGAAATGTATACAAGGTACTCAACGCCGACACGTTTTTCTCGCAAAACAAGAAGAAGAACGGCTTTTGCGACCAGCCCGTGCGGTGGCTTACCGTCAAGGATATCAGCGGTCAGATCGGAGATGGGGCTGTTCGCATCGGGATGCTCAGTATCGATGACTGGCGCAAATACAAGCCGGACGCCTTGGGCGCCTGCAGTGCCGACACATATACGCTGGATTAGCGTCGGTCTTTTCCGGATTGTCTCGCATGAAGGCACGGAATGAACCGAAAGCTCATCGCTGTAGTGCCAGGCGAACAAGAGCGTTGCTTGCACCATTCGTCTGACATCCGGAGCTTTCCTATGCACACCATTTTCATTATTCTTGGCGGCCTGGTTTCGATGGCTCTGATCTACGGGATCGCCCTCTGGCTCAACGCCTCCTTGCGCCGAGCTTTCCTGATCTTCGTCATTGTCTGGGCTGTGGCGGCATCGGTCAATCTCTGGATCGGCGTGGCCCATGCGGGTTACTCCGTGGCAGCAGAACTGCCCATATTTGCAGTGGTGTTTGGCGTGCCATGCCTCATTGGATGGTTCATTTCGTGGCGCCTGTCTTGACGCCCCGACGTCTCGACAAAGTATGATGTTGCTACGGCCCGCGATCTTGCAACGTGCGATGCCGTCGTAGACCAGAGTCAGGCGTCGGCGAATTTCAGGGATAATTATGAAAATTCGACAGGAAAGTTCCATCTCCAGCATTTTCCACCGGCTCGTCCCGACCGGTGCCCTGCGTGACCTCGCCCCGCAAGACACGCCCCGTGTTACGAATATGGAACTGTTCTTTGATCTGGTTTACGTCTTCACGATCATCCAGCTATCTCACTACCTGCTGGAACACGCCAGTTGGCTCGGAGCGCTGGAGTACGTAACGCTTTTTGCTGCCGTCTGGTGGGCATGGAACTATACGGCCTGGGCCGCGAACTGGGTAAACCCCGATCACCCCAGCGGACGCGGACTGATGATCGTGCTGATGGGCTGTGCACTGCTGATGGCGGTGGCCGCGCCACAGGCCTTCAGCGACCGTTCAGGCCTGTTTGCTTTTGCCTATGTCGCCATGGCTCTGATCCGCGCGGCCTACATGGTCTTCGTGTTTCGCGGACAGGTAATGGCGCGCAACTATTTCCAGCTTGGAGCATGGAGCGCGATTTCCGGCGTGTTCTGGATCGCCGGCGCCTTTTTCGCACCCGCCCGGCTCGAGCTATGGATACTGGCCGTCCTTATCGACTACGCCGCGCCTTACGCCGGGTTCTGGCTACCCGGAAAGGGCGCTACGCCGATGTCGAGCTGGACACTGAAAGGCCTGCACCTGTTTGAGCGCAACCAGCTGATTTTCATCATTGCGCTTGGCGAATCCATACTTCTTCTGGGCGGCTATCTGGTCAGCCACGACATCCATGCAGACACCGGTTTTGCCGCTCTGATCGGCTTTCTGCTGATCGTGACGCTGTGGTGGATCTATTTTGTCGACCTTTCTGAACCCGGAGAGCATCGTTTCAAACGTGCAACAGATCACACCAGCCTCGCCCGCGCAGGTCTCGCCTATGCACACGGTGTCGCCGTTTGTGGTGCAGTCATCACAGCGGTCGCCATCGAAATGATCGTGGCGCATCCGCACGACGCAATCCACGGCGAAACCGCACTCATCGCCTTTGCCGGACCATCGGCGTTTCTTCTCGGATGCACGATCTTCCACCGGGTCACGGCAGAGCGGCTGCGCGCCCTCTATCTTCTGGCCGTGGTCGCATTGGCCGCATGGGGCTGGACCGCTTTGCTCCTGCATCTCAACGGACTTTGGCTCGGCGCCGGCATTTTACTGATCATGGTGGTCATGGCCGCCCTTGGCCACCGGAAGGCGTGTTGAGATGCTGTCGCTTCCCACCGCCCGCAACAAGGTGGCGGCCAACGCATGGTTTCTGGCTGCGATCCTGATCCACAACCTGACCTACCCTTTGTCAGCGGCGGGCGGCCCCTGGCCCGCGCTGTTCTACGGTTTCTACGCGGCGATTTTCGTGGCGGCGACGTGGGCATTGACCGATTTCAAGCCCCTGCGTTTCTTCGTCGGGTGCGCCGGACTGGCGGTCTTCTCGGCCGGCATACTGAACTCATATGCCCCCTCTTCCGGCGCGGCGCTGGCCGTCTACCTGACCTCCATCGCCTATCACCTCGGCATGATTGCGGTGTTGGCCCGCTACACCTTCGGAACGCGCACGGTCATGACCGATGTACTGCTCTCGGCCACCTCCCTCTATCTGGTAATCGGGTCGGGTTTCGCGGCCGTCCTGGCCCTCATTGAATGGTGCGCTCCAGGTTCCTTCATTGCCAGTTCGGGGACAGAGATCGACTGGCAGCAGATGGTCTATTTCAGTTACGTAACCCTCACCACCCTGGGCTATGGCGACATCACTCCGGTGGGCTTCTACGCCCAGTCCTTCGTCACCTTCGAAGCGATCGGCGGCACGCTCTATACCGTAATCCTGCTTTCGCGGCTGGTGGGCATGCATGCCAGCAGGGGATAGCCTCCACCAAAGTCAGGGTTCAAAAAAAGGCAATGTGAACAGTCACAGAGGCGGCAAGTTTGAGGCGCTTCAAATACGGCCTGGAGAGCCGTCGACCTGAACAACCACTAGGAAACCGCCCCTTTCTAGGGTCTGTGGGGATTCACAAATCAGCGCGAATGTGATTCACGCTTTGGATGGATCGTTTTGTACTGACAGATGCCCAATGGGCGAAGATAGAGCCGCATTGTCTGGGGAAGCCTATGGATCCCGGTCGCAGCGGAAGAAACAACCGGCTGTTTATTGAAGCCGTGCTTTGGATTGTACGCACGGGCAGCCCATGGCGTGACCTGCCCGCTGCGTTTGGCAACTGGAGCACGGCATTCCGCCGGTTTCGCGACTGGCGTGAAGCCGACATTTTCAAACGCATATTCGATGCCCTCTCTGAAGAACCGGACATGGAATACGCCATGGTGGATGCCACCATCGTCAAGGTCCACCGACACGGTCAGGGCGCAAAAGGGGGACTCAGAGCCAGGCCATTGGTCGCTCAAAAGGTGGGATGACAACCAAAATCCTGGCACTGACCGATGCTTTAGGCAATCTGGTCCGGTTCGAATTGCTGCCGGGCCATCGCTTCGACACGGTCGGCGTCGCGCCGCTCATCGATGGCATCGAGTTCGGTGCGCTACTCGCCGACAAGGCTTTCGATAGCAACAACATTGTAGCCGATCTCAACAAGCGCGGCGCGAAAATAGTAATCCCGCAACATCCGCGTCGATCAGTGCCTCTCCAAATCGACACTGAGATTTACAAATGGCGACACCTGATCGAAAACTTCTTCTGTAAACTCAAAGAATTCAAGCGCATCGCTATGAGAGCCTGTAAAACGGACCAGAGCTTTGAGGCCATGATCTATCTGGCAGCGGCTGTGATCAACTCAAGGTGAATCCCCACAGACCCTAGAGCATCGGGCGATTAATTGGCATCACCCGATGCTCTAGATTCTTTATTTTGACGCGTCGGGTTAACGAAAAACCGGATCCCACTTTTTCGCCCGACGCTCTAACGCGGATCAAAGCGCATCGCCCGCTGAGTTGAGGTCGGTTGTGGTTCGCATGAAGGAGTTTCAGAATGAAGGGACGTCCCGCGCCGGAGCGCGCCGTGATCCAGCATGTGAACTCAAGCCGGAATTCATCGATGACAGCTGTCGCGCAAAAACGACCGTGCTCCCGTTTGTGGCGCCTCCTGACGATCCTCTTCCTCATCCTTGCCGCCGCAATCGGCAAAGGCGCTCTGGCTCAATCTGACGAGCCGCTTGCGGGGGATCGCGCCGAAGTCGGGCTCTATCTCAGTCCTCCCTTCGTCAGTGAACGCGATGGCACGTATGAAGGCATGGCGATCGACATCTGGGAAAGAGCGGCGGGAAACCTGGATATCGCGTCCCACTATGTCGTCTATCCGACCTTCCGGGACCTGGTCCGGGCGACCAGGGACGGCGAGGTCGATATCGCCGTCACCAATCTGACGATTACCCGCGTCCGGGAAAAGGTGCTTGATTTCACGCAGCCATGGTATGATGCGGGATTGAGGATCATGGTTGCCGACACAAGCCCTTCCGGGTTTTCCGGCGTGATTGCCGGTCTGCGGAGCGCCGGACATCTGAGAGCCTATGCCTGGCTGGCATTGGTCATCGCCGTGGCCACGGTTGCAATGACGCTTTTCGACCGCCGTTTCGATAGAGAGTTTCCGAGGAAATGGCAGGAGGGCATCTCCGAGAGCCTTTATCACGTCGTCTCAATCGCGACCTCGGGAAAGGCCACCCGAAAAAACCTGTTTGGCTGGAAAGGGCGTATCTGGGGGGCATTCTGGATGATTTGCGGCGTCGCTGTCGTCGCCTACATCACGTCATCGGTCACAAGCGTCATGACCACCGTTTCCCTGGAAAGCGGCATCCATTCCCTTGCCGACCTTTCCGACAACGTCACGGGCGTTTTCACCGGAAGCGCATCCGAGGAGTATCTGCGCAACAGGGGCATCAGGGTCCGCACCTTCGACAATATCGACAGCGCCGTCGATGCCCTTCAGGCGGCCAGGATCGATGCGATCGTCGCCGACGCGCCGATCCTGGAATATTATGCGCACCGTCATCCGGATGAAAATGTTTCCGTCGTCGGCAATTTATTTCATCCGGACAAGTATGGTTTCGCGGTTCGCCAGCAAAGTCCGCTCGCCGAGCGTGTCACTTTGGAGCTTCTCGAACTTCACGAACTGGGTGTAATTGAGCAATTACGCCTCAGATATTTCGGGAGCATGCCATGATTACCGATCCGACGACGCTCTATCTCCTGCACATCATCTATCTTGTCGCCCTCGCCGCAGAAGCCATGACCGCTGCACTCGCGGCCGGGCGACGCAGCATGGATTGGGTCGGCGTGATCCTGCTTGCCTGTATCACCGGGCTCGGGGGAGGCTCTGTTCGGGACCTGCTTCTGGACCATCATCCGCTTTCATGGGTTGGCTCGCCGGAGCTTCTTCTGGTCACGGGCGGGGCTGCGATCCTGACGATCATCATTGCCCGGCACATGCATCGGCTGCAGCGCGTCTTTCTTTTTCTGGACGCGGTCGGGCTCGTCGTCTTCAGCATTATCGGCAGCAATATCGCCATCGGCCTCGATCAGCCGTTTCTCGTCGTGATCGCCGCCGGCATGATCACCGGCTGCGTCGGCGGCGTGTTGCGTGACATTCTGTGCAACGATGTTCCGCTGCTGTTTCGCGCGGAACTTTATGCGACCGTCTCCGTCATCACGGTTGCGATCTTCGCAGGCGGGGGGCGGTTGGGGCTCGATCACAACCTCGTCCTGCTGCTCGCCCTCAGTGCCGGCCTTTGCCTGCGTTTGCTGGCGCTGCGGTTCGGCTGGAGCATGCCCAAATTCGTCTACAAACACGATCTGCACTGACGTCTGCGACGGATACCATCCCGCCTCCGGTTGCGATGGCGTCTGGGGCGGTTCGCGTCAATCCTGTCGGGTCAATCCGCTCCCTCTTGAAGTTGGTCTGATCGGCCGATATTGACGGAGATCAGTTCGTCGTCGACAATGGCTGTCAGGGCAGCGCCGGTTTTTTGCCGCTAGACGTGATTTCACGTATTTTCGCTGTGCCAGGCTGCAAAAGAGCTCCAAGAGGTGCAGGCACGTGGATGACCGCGCTGCTCATATCGACGCGACATCCGGGGACAAACCCGGAAACCTGCTCGGTTTTGTGCCGGACGATTGGGGCCGGAAATTCGAGTTCGGTCCGTTCGGCGTGACATTGACCCGCATCGGGCCAAACAGCGTGTCATTTTCTGCCGGCTTTCATTATGCCGTACAGATGCTTTCCGCCCAGCCGGACCGGGAGACGGCCCTTTCGTCAGATCGAATGCGGCGGTTTGCGGCCGACCGCGGCACGCTGGAGCTCATACCGCACGCATCGGAATTCTCGGGTCGCTGGTACACACCGAAGGAGAACTGCCTTTTCGCGTTTGATCACGACTGGCTCGAGAGCTTTGCTGCGCGCGAGCTTGATTGCGGCCATCTGGAACTGCAACCTCCTCCGCCTGGAACGGTCGATCAGGCGGGCTATCAGATCGCGGGCCTGATACGCGATGAAATCGATCATGAAATCCGCCCGAGCCACATGTATCTGGAAGGGCTGGCGCTCAGCTATGCCGCGCGAATTCTGCGCAATCATTCCTCCGCAAGAGATCGGAAGCTGGCCCCCGGTCATGCGAAAGGCGGACTGTCTCCCCGAAACTGGAAGGATGTCGAGGACTTCATTCAAGCCAATCTGACCGAGAACTTCAGCCTCACCGCTTTGGCTGAACTCTGCAATCTCTCCTACAGCCACTTTACGCGGGCCTTTCGCAAAACCGCCGGCATGTCCCCTTATCGCTATGTCCTGAACCAGCGTCTGATCTATGCCCAGAATATCATTCTCCGCAGCGATCTCGCCTTGGCCGAGGTCGCCACATTGGCGGGGTTCAGCAGTCAGAGCCATCTGACGTCAACCATGCGCCGGCTGCATTGCGTCACGCCAGCCGCGTTGCGCAAGTCAAAATATTGAACGCCTTCCGTCGATCGCATGTCAGCTTTGCCGGCGGCGCACGTGCCGTTGGGTTGAGCGCGCCGCCGGCGACCCGCGGCGGCGTCGGAGGTCTTGAAGCCGCGCTCGGGACCCGCCTACCTGTAGGAAGTGCGAGACGTCCTGGAGTGTAAGCGGTGTTTTGGCCCCACCTTCCGGATCTCGGCTTGATTGACGATGTTGAGCCCGCACGAAGGGTTGGACATATGTCGACTTCAGAGTTTACGCTTACATCGAGCGATGAAGAGCCGGCGCGCCGTTTCGAGGTTTTCAGGGGCAGCGGTCGTCGGCGCGCGTGGAGCGACGAGCGCAAGGCTGAGATCGTCGCGGAGAGCTATGAGCCGGGCGTGACGGTCTGCTCCGTGGCGCGGCGCCACGGATTGACGCCGCAGCTTTCGGTTGCTCTGCTGCACGCAACAAGGGCAATGCCGTGTGTACCAACATGCTCACCATAAAGCAGCGTGATCTTGAGACCGGTGTCCTTGAGGCATTGACCAATAATCTGATGGCCCCCGAAGCTGTCAGGATATTCTGTGAGGAATATACCGCAGAACGGAACCGGCTGGCCAATTCAGCGCATCAGATCGCAAAGACAAGGAAGCAGAACTCGCCAGAGACAAAAGCGACCATGCCAAACTGGTTGATGCGATTGTCGCCGGCGTGCCTGCCGATCAGGTCAAGGACCGCATGAACGACCTCGATCGCTGCCGAAAGGCCCTTGAGCGCGAACTTGCATCAGTCGAAGCACCGGAACCAGTCCTCTTCCATCCGTCGATGGCGGCGCGCTATCGCGAACAGATTACAAAGCTCATTGCCGGTCTGAACCAGGCAGATCAGATGCTGGGCTCGAAGGAAGCGCTGCGTGATCTGATCGACAGGATTGTTCTGACGCCGTCTGAAGACGGCGCGGGTCTCGATATCGATCTCTATGGCGCGATCGCAGGGTTACTGCATCTCGCGACAGGTGTTTCGTCGGCAACCGACAAAAAGGCTTCACCTGATAAAAGTTAAGCCTTTGATATTATTGATAAAATATCATTGGCCGCGGGGGCAAGATTTGGATACTGTTTTGTTGATGCCGGTGATTCTCATGTCCGTTTTCAAGATTTTTGGCATAGGTATTTCGCGTCGCTTTTTCAGCGTCGACGAGGGGGGATATGCTGCCTATTGCAGGGCGCGGCGGCGCTGAGACGACGGTTGATCAGACTCTGATGCGCGGGTTGGATACCGCAAGACCGTGGTTCGTCTCGGGCCTTCCTCTGTCTCACATAGCGCGTGTCGCCATTTCAGGCTCGCAGAATCACAACGAGGGTTGCCCTGACCGGCCGCCACGCCCGGCAATAAGCAGCGTGATGGAATTGAACTTGTTTTTCTCTCCTTCGCGTTGATGCCTCTTCGTCAGGCTGTCTTTGTTGGGGGAATGGGAACTGTTGTCGCAATAGCCCAGACGAAAGCCGCAAGCTCGCGCGCGATGGCGACGATGACAATGTTGGTGGGGCGACCGCTGGCTTGCATGCGCCGATACCGCTGGCATAGCCGCACTTGCGCTTTCCAGGCGATCGCTCTGATTGCTTCAGGCAGCCCCTCCGTTCGCTTCAGGATTTCCTGGTTTACACGCGCGGGCAGTCTGTAGGTCCAGGCGCCTTCGACCAGCATGCGTCGCGCACGGATGTTGCCGGCCTTCGTGATCGACCCACGCGACACGCTGGCACCGGTCGAATGCTCTTTGGGAACCAGCCCCAGCCAGGCCATGAACTGACGCGGATTACTGAAGCGTCTAAAGTCGCCGATCTCCGATACCAATGTCATCGCCGAGATCTGCGCGACACCACGCAGGGCTTGGATCGCTTCGACGATCGGGTTAAGCGACCAATCCTGCAAGAGCTCCACCATTTGCCGTGTCAGCCGGTCGCGCCGCTCCTCGATCTGCTCAATGGCACGAATATATTCTTCCATGGCAATTTGCTGCGCGCGATGATCAAAGCGCTGTGTCGCCAACCAGTTTCGATGAGCTTTGCTCCAGTGGGAGCGACCTTCGAAGACCCTGCCGTGCCTGAGCAGAAATGACAAGAGATGCTGGCGGGCTCGTCGTAAATCCGAGACGGCCGCTTCCCGTGCCCGGCAAAGATCGCGCATGGCCTCATGCGTCTCGTCGGGAACCCAGATGGATGACAGTTCGCCTGCACGCAACAAGGCGGCAAGCGCGACAGCATCGCGCCGATCCGTTTTGACCTGAAGTCCCGGACGGGTCGGAACGAGCGATGGTGCAACGACAAGGCATTCATGGCCAAGATCGCGAAGTTGGCGATACAGTCCGTAGCCTGTCGGGCCAGCCTCATAGCAAAGGCACAGGCGTCTGTGACGTCCTGCAAGCCTATCGACAAATTTGCGCACTGCATCAGCACGGTTGGCGATTTCGCCGTAGTAACGCACCTCTCCCTTGCGGCCAGCTTCCGCCAGGCCAATGGCTATTTTTTCTTTGCTCACATCCAAACCAACGTAAAGTGCTGTATCATCGGTCACGGATCGTCTCCTATGTTTGAGGCTCTGGCTGCAAAGTTAACCCTCGTTGCCAACATATTGCGACGCGAGCCACCATGCCGATCAGGGACATGGGGTCTCAATACAGACAGAAATGACCGGGTGAAATCTCGTTGTAGCGCTGCACCTTCGCCGTATAGTTCAGCGGACGGATCGGGCTTTCCAATTCATCAACCTGGCCGCCGCGCTTCATGCCGAGCCGCGCGGGATCTGGAATCGGCACGGCCTGCATCAGCTTGCGGGTATAGGGATGCTGTGGATTGGAGAAGACAGCATCGCGCGGGCCGATCTCGACGATTTCGCCCAGATACATCACCGCAACCTGATGACTGACGCGTTCGACCACGGCCATATCGTGGGAGATGAACAGGAAGGCGATGTTCATGCTCTCCTGCAGATCCAGCATCAGATTGATGACCTGCGCCTTGATCGAAACATCGAGCGCGGACACGCTTTCATCGGCAATGATGACCTTTGGATTGAGCGCCAAAGCGCGGGCGATACAGATACGCTGGCGCTGGCCGCCGGAAAACTCGTGCGGATAACGTCTCCCCATGTCGGCGGATAACCCGACCTTTCCGAGAATATCCGCGACCATCTCGCGGGCCTCGCGCCGCGTTCCCAGCCGGTGCTCGAGATAGGGTTCGGCAACCGCCTCGCCAACGGTCATGCGGGGGTTGAGGCTGGCGAACGGGTCCTGAAAGATCATCTGCACTGTCTGCCTGAGCTTGCGCATCGAGCGCACGTCATCGCCAAGCACATCCTCGCCATCGACAAGGACCTCACCGCTGTCCGGTTCGATGAGCCGCATGACCGCGCGCCCGGTTGTGGATTTGCCGCAGCCCGATTCCCCGACCAGTGACAGCGTCTCCCCGGCATGCAGTTTGAACGACACATTCTCTGCCGCATGAACACGGCCGGAAAGCCGCGACAGCAGGCCGGAATGGATGTCGAACCGTACCGACATGTTCCTGGCCTCGAGAACAGGCTTTTCAGCGCGTGCGACTGTATCTTTCGAAACAGCGGCCGGGGTGATTTGCCCGGTCTGGACATCGGTAATAGGAAAGCGCGCCGGCAGTTCACTGCCGGACATCGAGCCGAGCACCGGCACGGCGGACAGCAGCGCACGGGTATAGGGCTCACGGCTGTTTGCAAAAATATCGCTGGTCTTGCCGCTCTCAACCTGTTCGCCGCGGAACATCACCACAGTGCGGTCGGCGATTTCGGCAACCACGCCCATGTCATGGGTAATAAACAGCACGGAGGTGCCTTCTTCCTCCTGCAGGGTTTTGATGAGGTCGAGAATCTGCCCCTGAATGGTGACATCGAGCGCCGTTGTCGGCTCATCGGCGATCAGCAGTTTCGGGCGGGCCGCCAGCGCCATGGCAATCATCACCCGCTGGCGCATGCCGCCTGAAAACCGATGCGGATATTCGTCAAAACGGGACGCGGCGGAGGGAATGCGTACTTTCTCCAGAAGCCGGACCGTCTCTTGCCGCGCTTCTTTCCTCGTTACCGCGCTATGGCAGCGGATCGCCTCGGAAATCTGGTCGCCGATGGTGAAAAGCGGATTGAGGCTCGTCATCGGTTCCTGAAAGATCATCGAGATATCGGCGCCACGAGTCGCCCGCATAGCCCTGTCGGAAGCCGTCAGCAGATCGCGGCCATCGAGCAGGATGCGGCCCTCGACGCGCGACATGTCGCGCGGCAGAAGGCCCATGATGGAAAGCGAGGTCACGCTCTTGCCCGATCCGCTTTCGCCGACAATCGCCAGCGTTTCCCCCGGCATGACGTCGAACGAGACATTGCGGACGACGCTGCGCCAGTCTCCTTCCGAATAGAAGGATGTGGTCAGGTTCTGAACCGACAGAACCGGTGCATGGTCGCCGTCATTCGTGGTTGCCTGATTTGTCATTTTGCTGTCCCCTTCGCGAAACCAGATCTTCAGTCCGGCCATTTGAGCAGGCCATCGAAGCGGTGGCGGCTCAGGTCCTCGATCGGCGTGGCGATGATGTCGTTTGAGCGGCGGGCCTTGTCGAGTTCCTCGCCAAGACGACGCGTCACGATATGCTCCTGCCCCGGATGCAGATTGCACGGATCGAGGTAGAAATAATGATGCTCCGCCTCATGATCACGCACGATGATCGGCGGTTCGCCATGGGCAAGCGCTGCGGAAAGATCCCACGCGGTAATGCGTGCCTCGGAAGGGTCGATCATGACCTTGAGGCGGTCGAGCGGATTGTTGGTCGGATCGGGGTCGATCACGGCATGAATGCCGGGGCGGCCGTCGAGTGCGTCCTTCCACAGATCAAGGTAGCCTCTCTCACGCGCCCGGATACCCTCGTGATCGCGGGTTTCCCAGGCTTCAAGCGCGGCCATGACGCCGAAAATGCTTTCCTTGCCGACCTTCATGCCGCGGCCGATGCCGTAGTTCTGAATATAGGCATTGCGGACCATATCCTTGCGACCGGCAACGATGCCCGACGTCGGCCCGCCAAGGAATTTATGGCCGGAATAGAGAACAATATCGGCGCCGGTCGCAAGGAAGCCCTTCAGGTCATATTCCGACGCCGCATCGACAATCACCGGAACGCCGCGCGCGTGGGCGATCTCGACGAACTCGCTGAGATGCAGCAGGCCGTAGTCGACGACATGGTGAGAGACGACATAAACCGCCGCCGCCGTGTTTTCGGTGATCGCGTTTTCAAGGTGGAAGCGGTGGGTCGAGGTTGCCTGCCCGATCGACACGACCGTTCCCCCGGCAAGGCGGATGGCCTGGTCGACCGGCGCGCCGTAATTGACGATATGGCCAGCCTGTACGATAATTTCTTTTCTGGCCGTCGTCGCCATCGGCAGGCGCTCGACAGCAAGGAGATCCGGACCGGTAATGGCCCCGGCAACGGCGAGGCTGATGCCGGAGGCGCAGGATGCCGTGACAAAACCCGCTTCTGCACCGGTCAGCCGGGCGATGACCTTGCCGGCCTTGCGCTGCAGGTCGTTCATGTCGACGAATTGCGGCATGATCTTCGCGACAGCGGCAACAGCCTCCGGAACGGCGATCGAAGCGCCAAGACTGGTCATCGTGCCGGAAACATTGATGACAGGCCGCAATCCGAGCGACTGCCTGATATCTTCACTCATTGAGATTCTCCGTGGATGTGCCGGACACGCCCGTGCGCAACTCGACAACTGTAACGTAATAATGCAATGTCACTCAAAACTGAGGAATAGGCATGACCGAGACAAATGAAACCGGATCCTTTGACGAACCGGAAACCGCCCCTGAAAAAAAGAAGAAGAGAACCCGGGTCAGCGGCATTGACCGCATCCTCCAGGTCATCGACTATCTTTATGAAACCGGTGAACCTGCCGGCGGTTATGCGATTGCAAAGGCCATCGGAGCGCCGCTTTCGACGATCTATACCATCACCGAGGACCTCGTTGAAAAGGCTGTGCTGACCCGCGCCCATGACGGCATGCTGTGGCTCGGCCCCCGCCTTTACAATTACGGCATTGCCTATGCCCGCTCCGTTGACTTCATGCGGGTGGCCACACAGGAGATGCACGATCTTTGCCGCCGCGCCGGCGAAACCGTCCAGCTTTGCGGCCGGGACGGCCATCATATGCTGGTCATGGCGATGGCCGACGGACCCAGCCATTTCCAGGTGATGTCGCGCGTCGGCTCGCGCATTCCGCTGAACTGGACGGCGTCGGGCCGGCTTCTGGTCGGCCACATGCCGGAAAAGGACCGCATCGAACTGTTCAAACGCGGCGCCCGCGCCTCGCCGACAGGCCGTGCGACCATCGATCCGAAAGCGCTTTCGAAGGCGGCGGCGGAAGCGTTCGAAAACCGGCTTTCCGTTCAGGTTGGCGAATCCGACTATTCCGTCGCCTGCATCGCTTCGCCGATCCGCAATGCGGAGGGCGAATGCACCGCCACGATTTCGATCGTGCTGCCCGAGCAGAAGGCCACGGCAGGCGACGCCCCGTTCGGCGACTATGTCCGGGATTCTGCTGAACGTATCGAACGGTTGATGGGATGGCGGGAACACTAGAATTCAATCCTTCACAGCGACGATCGCTTCGATTTCCACGGTGATATTATTCGGCAGCGAACCGAGGCCAACAGCTGAACGCGCATGAATGCCGGCCTCGCCGAACACCTCGATGAACAGATCGGAGCAGCCGTTGATAACACTCGGATGCTGGGTGAAATCGGGGGTCGCATTCACCATGCCGAGGATTTTCACCACATGTTTGACACGGTCGAGATTGCCGAGCGCTTCCTGCATTACAGCCAGAAGATTGAGTCCCGTCAGCCGCGCGTGTCTGTAGGCATCCTCGACGGTGACGTCGCCACCGACCTTGCCGTAATGTTGTGAGCCGTCGCTTTCGCTTGGTCCCTGCCCCGAAAGATAGAGAATATTGCCTTCCTGTTTGTAGGCTGCAAAATTGGCGATTGGAGGCTGCGCAGGCGGTATCTCGATACCCAGTGTCGCAAGTCGTTCTGCTACAGAGGCCGGTTCGCCTTTTTTAATCGCGGATGTCTGGGACACGAAAACTCCTGTACTTTCAAAATGTGATGGCTGACCGTCTTGGCGATCAGCGAAATGCATAATTCTGGCCGTCATAGCCGCTGCGCCATGTGCCGGGCGTGTGTCGCGAGGCCTTGATAGCGCGTGTGCCGATGACCGCGTAGACGGGATCGAAAAGCTTGGTCATCTGCGCCCTGTCGCCATTGGAATCGACCACGTCCAACGCTTCGTCGATAAGGTTGAACATCGTGAATTCAGCGCGCGCGCCCGGCGACAGAAGATTGTCCATCGGCAGACCGATGACGGCGGCAGGCGCGTGGGTGACGGCACTGACCACCTTGTCGAACGGCATGCCGACCGACAGCAGTTTCGACATGGTGGTCGCCATATCCCAGACCGCGCCGTTGAGCGAATGACCGTGGAGATCGGTGGAGATCGAAAACGGCATCAGGCCGCGCTCAATCGCCGCTTCCGCCACCTTGAACGAGAAGGAGGCGCCGCCATGGCCGATATCGAGACGTACCCCCTCGCCGGCGCAGCGTTCGGCCAGATTGAAGAGGTCTTCATCCTCCATGATCGACGAGCCGAGCTTGCCGTTGAAGCAATGGGTAATGATGTCGCCGGGGCCGAGAACTTCAAGAACATCCTCATAGAGCGCCGGCGGCTCGCCGACATGCACCATCATCGGCAGCTTGAGCAGTCTGGCAATCTTCTTGCCGAGCTTGACCGGCGTGATACCCCACGAGCCTGTAATGACATGGCTGGCGCGGACCTTGATGCCAACGATATGCTCGCGGTTTTCCTCGTAGCACTGGACAATGCGGTCGAAGTCCACGTCCTTGATATCGCGCAGCTCCGGCACCCGGTTACAGGCGACAAGCCCGATGGAACCGAGATTGAGGAAGGCTTTCACGCGTTCCACGGAGGGTTCGATGATGTATTCCCGAAAGCCGTGAAAATTGGCCTCACCGGCCGAACCGGCGTCCACCAGCGTCGTCACGCCCCGTTCGGCTCCGCATTGCGAGGGCCTGATCGAAATATCCGTGCCGCCATGCCAGATGTGCACGTGCAGGTCGGTCCAGCCCGGCGAAATCCAGGCGCCAGCGCCATCGATGACTTCCACGCCCTCACCGGCCGGCAGACCTCGACCGGTCGATGCGACCTTTCCGTCAGCGCCAATGGCTATATCGACAAGGTCTTCCGGCGTACCGGTTCCGAATGCGATCGGCCGGACATTGCGGATCAGCAGAGGCGAACCCGTTTGTTCAAGCGGCATTTTCCTACAGGTCCTTTTTCAGGCGGGGGTCCAGCATGTCGCGCAAACCATCGCCGACGAGTTGGAGAGAGAGAACGGCAAGGATGATGGCCAGCCCCGGGAAAAGCGTCATCCAGTCGGCGGCCCCCAGATACTGGCGGCCCGCGGCAATCATCGTGCCCCAGGTCGGCACTTCCGGGCTGACACCGAGACCGAGGAAGGAAAGCCCGGCTTCGGCCAGAATGGCGTTCGCAAACAGAAAGGTCGCCTGCACCAGGATTGGCGAGAACAGATTGCGCAGCACATGCCGGGTCATGATATGGCGGGTGGAAATTCCCATCGACCGGGCCGCCTCGACAAAGGGAAGCTCCCGGATCACGAGCGTGGACGCGCGCACGATACGGGCAAGCCTTGGCGCATAGACAATCGACAAGGCCACGATAACCGTCATCAGCGAGGGACCAAGTGCTGCAACCAGAGCAATCGCCAGCAGAATGTCGGGAAACGCCATCATCGCATCGATAAGCCGGGCAATCGGCATATCGAGGCTTCTGAAAAACCCGGCGACCAGTCCCAGCGTGACGCCGATGACTGCAGAAAAGACCACGACGGCAGCGCCGACCAGAAGCGAAAGGCGCCCCGCAAAGATCGTTCGGGCGAAGACATCGCGGCCGAATTCATCCGTGCCGAACCAGTATTCGGCGCCCGGCGGCGTCAGCCGGTTGGCAATCGACAGCTTGTAGGCGGAATGCGGCGTGATCCATGGCGCCAGAATGGCCAGCGCCACGAAGATCAACAGCACGAGCAGACCAAAAGCCACGCTCTTGCGTTTGAGAAGCTGCCTGACGAATTTTGCCCGGTCACGCCCCGGGCTGGCGGCTGTGTGTGTATCGGCCATCAGTAACGAACCCTCGGGTCGACGAGCAGATAGAGCATGTCGATTGCAAAATTGATGAGAACATAAAGTCCGGCGATGACCAGCAGCGCACCCTGAATGACGGGATAGTCACGCCGCAGCACCGCCGAGACGACGAGACTGCCGACGCCGGGAAGCGCAAACACCGTCTCGGTGACGACCGCGCCGGCGACCAGCACGGCCGCTGTCAGCCCGAGAACCGTCAGGATAGGAATCAGCGCATTCTTCAGCGCATGTTTCAGCACCACCCATCCTTCAGCCAGCCCCTTGGCGCGGGCGGTGCGGATGTAGTCGTCATTGAAGACATCAAGCATGGCCGCGCGGGTGAATCTGAGAATGAGTGCGGAGGAAACAACGCCGAGCGATACTGCCGGCAGCACCAGATGATGAAGCCTGACCCAGAAACTCGCGCCGGGACCGCCATAGCCGGAGACCGGGAAAAACCCGAACCGCACGGCAAACACCTGAATGAGGATAAGCCCCAGCCAGAAGCTCGGCACGCTTGCTGCCGTCATCGCCACAATGGTCGATGCCTGGTCAATGAACGAGCCGCGCCGGTAGGCTGCATAAATGCCGACCGGCAGCGCGATAACCGCCGCCAGCAACAGCGAGAACATCGTCAGGAAAAAAGTCGGTTCGGCGCGCTGGGCAAGGGCTGTCGTGACCGGGATATTGAGGAAGATGGAGCGTCCCAGGTTCCCCTGAAGCATCTGCCAGATATAGATGACATATTGCTGGAGGATCGACTGGTCGAGACCCAGCCTCGTTCTCAGATCGGCAATGTCCTGTGGCGTTGCATCCGGTCCGAGCATCACCGCTGCCGGATCCCCCGGCGTGACGCGCACGATCACGAACACGATCGTCACGACCAGAAACATCACCACGATCATTCCAAACAGGCGTTTGAGAATATACCGTATCATGAATTTATCTTTCTGTTTCGGCAGCGCGCACCCTCGCCCGCTGCGCCGTGTCCGCGCTTAAAGGGCATTGTTGCCAATCACACCCTTCAGCCAGTGATAAGAGGCTTTCGGAATGCGCTGCAGCGTCGGGTAATCGACATAGACGAGCCCGAAACGCTTGGAATAGCCGCGTCCCCATTCGAAATTGTCCATCAGCGACCAGGCGAAATAACCGCGAACATCATGGCCTTCGTCGATGGCGTCGAGAAGTGCGCCGAGATATTTGTCGAAATAGCTGATCCGTTCATTGTCGACGACCGTGCGGTCAGCCCGCAGCATGTCGGGATAGGACGCGCCGTTTTCGGTGATGTAGATCACCGGCTTGCCATAGCGATTGCTGGTATCGCGGATCTGCTCCAGGAAGGCGGCCGGATCGACAACCCAGTTAACGTCGGTCAGTGGTCCCATGCCCGATGGTGGCATCGATTCCGAAACGCCCCATGTAGCATTCGGGTTGGGGGCGACAAACACGGGGTTGTAGTGATTGAGCCCGAAGAAATCGAGCTTCTGGCTGATTTCCGCCATATCGCCGGCCTTGATCAGCGGTTCGATCTTTTCGGCAAGCGGCTCTGGATATTTGCCGAGCCACAGCGGATCGACCATAACCCGCCGCCACAGGCAATCGCCAAGAACGCGCGCTTCCTCGTGGGCGGCATCGTCATAATGCGGACGAACCGGACCGAGCGAGACGATATTGCCGATTTCGGCATCGGGGGCTTCGGCGCGCACGGCAGAGACCGTCTTGCCATGGGCGAGGTTGAGGTTGTGGATCGCCTGAAGACAGGCATCATAGTTCTGCTTTCCCGGCGCATGGCGGCCGAGATTATAGGCAACCCACGGAATGACATTGGGTTCGTTGATCGGCGCGAACCGCTTTACCCGATCACCAAAATGGCGGATCACCTCGGCGGCATAATCACCGAAAATCGTGGCGGTATCGCGCGAGCGCCAGCCGCCGGCTTCCTCGATCGCCACCGGCATGTCCCAGTGATGCAGGCAGATCCAGGGCTCTATCCCCTCATGCAGCATCAGGTCGATCAGCCGGTCGTAGAAATCAAGACCGCGCTGGTTCACCTGTCCCTTGCCTTCGGGGAAAATACGCGGCCATGCGGTGGAAAGCCGGAAGGCCTTCACGCCAAGCCCGTGCATCAAAGCTATGTCTTCGGGATAACGGTGATAATGGTCGCAGGAGATATCGGCAGTGTCGCCGTTGACGATATTGCCCGGCACTTTCGCATAGGCATCCCAGACGCTGGGGCCGCGACCGTCGGTTTCGGTCGCCCCCTCTGTCTGATAGGCGGAGGCAGCGGCCCCCCAGAGAAAATCGGGCGGAAAATTTCGAGCCATCAGTCAGCTTTCAGAAAATGATACCGAAGCGCGCCGCCGAACAGCGGGCCGGCTTGATGCAAAAGTCCGGGAGGGGCACTTCCGGCAGCACGGCCGGAAGCGCTATCTTGATTGTCGGAATGGGCGGCTTACTTGCCGTTTTCCGTGCTGACATTCCAGAAAAAGGGCCAGGGCGACGGCTGGAAATTCTCAAGCGTCACGGCCTCGGCGCTCAGTGAGTTGAAATCACCAACCTTGAACACGGGGGCATCTTCATAAAAGGTTTCCTGAACCTTGGCGAACAGCTCCTTGCGCTTTTCCGGATCGGATTCGGCCAGGAAGGGTTCGGTGGCCGCATGCTTGGCTTCGGAAGCCCACCAGCCCGGATAGTCATCGGACATCCAGCCGTTCAGCGCCGGTTCGGCCGGGAACGGACCATGGGTGATGAAGATATCCCACAGAGCCGGGTCGGCGCGGCGCTGGGTGAGCGTTGCCCAGTCATAGACTTCAAGCTCGACCGGGAAGCCCGCCATCTTCAGATATTCGGCGGCAACCTGCGCCATCTTGTAGTGGAACTCATACTGGCGGCTGGTCAGAATGCGCAACGGGCTGCCATCATAGCCGGCTTCCTCAAGCATCTTTTTTGCAGCCATCGGATCGGCAGCGCCATAACGCTCGATCCCTGCTTCGGTGTGCCAGACGTAACCTTCAGGATAAAGAGCGCCATCGACGGCGAAGAAGCGCGGATCGCCGAAGGCAGCAAGCAACATATCTTCCGGGTTCAGCGCTTCCTGAACGGCATGGCGGATGCCCTTGTTGGTCATCATGCCTTGCTTGGTATTCATCACGAAGACCGGCGCGCCATAAGGATCAAGCACGACGGGGACGGCCTGATCGGAATCCTCGATGCGGCTGAAATTCTCTGTCGGCAGCGATTCTGCAAAGTCGAACTGTCCGGAAACGATGCCTTCCAGACGGGTATTGGGATCGGAAACCGGGACAAAGCGGATTTCGTCAAGCACGGCCTCGCGCGTGCCGCCGAAGCCGTTAGCCGGTTCGGAACGGGCTGCGTAGTCGTCAAAGCGAACCAGTTGAATATACTGGTCGGGCCTGTGCTCCTTCAGCATATACGGGCCGGTACCGATAAACTTGGCCAGTGGCTCCGCCAGGTTTTCCTTCGGCATGATGACGGCCGCTGAATTGTTGAACGCCAGCAGCGACATCAGCGGCGCGTAAGGCTCACTCAGCTCGATACGAATGCTGTCATCGCCGGTTGCGGTCACGTTTTCGATGTAAGGCGCGGCCTGCTTGCCGCGTGAGGCGATAGCCATCCAGCGTTCGATGGCGGCAACGACATCGCTCGAATCCATGATCGAACCGTCGTGGAACGGCACGTTGTCCCGAAGCTTGATATCGTAAACAGTGCCCTCCTCCGAGATTTCCGGCATCGACTCGGCCAGCAACGGCACGACATTCCACTGATCATCATAGGTGAAAAGCGTTTCGAAAAGATGCTGGGTCGTCATGCCGACCACATCAGCCGTGGAGGCCATCGGGTCGAGCGTCGGCGGTTCGCCGATCGTGGCAACATCAATGATTCCATCGGCCTGGGCGGCGATCGGAGCAAGCGGCAAAGCCATGCATGTCGCTGCAAGCAACATTCGTTTCAACATACGGAAGTTCCCTTCTTTTATTCCGTTACAATGAAATAACAATTATTATTATGATATTAATTGTTAGATTTGAACGGCTGTCAAGTAGCCGCTTCCGCTTTCTGTCGAAAACGGCTTCGCGACAATTCACGACAGGCGGCGATTTTCAGGTTTTTTTGCGCGGCAATCGGCCAGAACTTGCGGGAAGGCTGCCTCGTCGTCAGGAACAATAATTCAGGTTGTTGTTCTGCGCGGCCGTCGCTGGCGAAGCGATGTCATGCGCTGGATCAGCATTCAAAAAAGCCGAGCACTTCCAAACCCTGCCTGCCCGGAAGCGAAAGTCAGCGGTTGTGGTTTTTTCGCAATTAATCTGTGAAGATTCGCACCGCTGCTTTGCGGTCGAAAAGCCATCCGGAGATGGGTCGTCTAACCCGCAACCAGCACGGCATTGAGGTCGACGAGATAGCGGTCGGAAAGCGGAAGGCTGGCGGCGCCGAGCGAACGGCCGTTCGGACCGATCGTGCCTGCGCGAAGCTCGGGCTTGTCGATGCCGGGGACATCGGTCTCGCCGAGGATCGCTGCCGTTCTTGTGACAATTTCAGCGCGGACATCGCCTGGCAGCCAGCCGTCGATCAGCACGGTCTCGACATCAACGACGCAACAGGAGGCGATGATGGCAACGGCCAGGCTCCTGCAGGTCTCCTCCAGCCAGGGTTCCAGTATGCTGTCATCGACCTCCCAGTCATCCGGCGGACCCCACAGGCTTTCGCTGGATTTTCCCGCATCGGTCAGCGCCCGTTCCAGCAGACAGAGCGAAGCCGTATCGGCCAGCTGGCGATATGAACCATCCGCCTGCGCGATCGGCAGGGAACCAAGTGCCGCCGCATTGCCCGAACGGCCGGTATAAAGCCGGTTGTCGAGCACCAGACCGCCGCCGATGAAGTAGCCTATGAAGAAATGCAGGAAGTCCTGCGGGCGTGGTCCCTTGCCGAAGGCCAGTTCCGCGCCGCAGGCGGCGGAGGCGTCATTCTGCAGATAGACCGGTAGCCCGAGACGTGCCTCCAGTTCCGCGCGGATGTCGCGGGTGCGCCACTCGTCCATCCCTCCGTCCGGGGCGCCGGCAATGCGCGCCCAGTCCCAGATGCGGAACGGTATGGCGATGCCGAGACCGGCCAGACGCTGCTGCGGAAGCGGCGCCCGCATTGCGGCAATCGCCGGCAGGACGAAATCCAGCATGTCGTCCAGACGCGGATAGTCATAGACGAGATGGGCGCTTTCCAGAACCTCGCCGATGAAGTTGAGAAGAACGATATCGGCCGAGCGGCGTCCGATCTTGAGGCCGAAGAAGAACGCGCCGTCGGGAGCCAGCCCCATCGGTACGGACGGCTGGCCGATCCTGCCGCGCACCGGCTCTCCGCGTTTCAAAAGGCCTTCCTGCTCCAGAGACCGCACGATCACGGCACTTGTCTGGATCGAAAGTCCGGTCATGCGCGCGACCTCGGCCTTGGCCAGAGGGCCATTCCGGCGGATCGTCGAAAGCACCAGGCGCTCATTATGGGCGCGCACGCCCGATTGGTTCGATCCTCTTGAAGTCGTGAGGTTTTTGCGCCCCTGATCATCTCCGGTGAAATGCGTTGTCACGTTTCAAGCTCCATATTCAGTCATTGGCGCAACATATCCCACGTATTGTAAATTGACTATAATAAATAAATCGGAGTGATTTAATATCTTGACAAAAGGCTGCGCCATCGTGCTTCCTGTGGTCAATGCGGCGGTAGGCGCCGTTTATGCGGACTTGGGAGAGTCCGCCGATCAATGGAGGAGAAGTCTCATGACATTCGATAAACTGAGTGCGAAAGCCCTTTACTGTGCAACGGCGCTTGGCGTGGCCGCGCTGGCCGGAAACGCGCAGGCCGCCGACACCTCGGCCTGCCTGATCACCAAAACCGATACCAACCCGTTCTTCGTCAAGATGAAGGAAGGCGCTGTCGCCAAGGCGAAGGAACTCGGTATCGACCTGAAGACCTTCGCGGGCAAGATCGACGGCGACCACGAGACCCAGGTTCAGGCTGTTGAAACCTGCATTGCCGACGGCGCCAAGGGCATACTGATCACACCGTCCGACAGTTCGGCGATCGTTCCCTCGGTCGAGCAGGCCCGCAATGCCGGCATCCTCGTCATCGCGCTCGATACCTCGCTGGAGCCGATCGACGCAGCCGATGCGACCTTCGCCACCGACAATTTCAGGGCAGGTGAACTGATCGGCGCCTGGGCCGCCGCAAGGCTCGGCGATGACGCCGCCAATGCGAAGATCGCCATGCTCGACCTCGGCGTCAGCCAGCCTTCCGTCGATGTCATGCGCGACCAGGGCTTCCTGCAGGGCTTCGGCATCGATCTGGGCGATCCCAACCGTTGGGGCGACGAAACCGATCCACGCATCGTCGGCAATGATGTGACGGCCGGCAATGAAGAGGGCGGCCAGCGCGCCATGGAGAACCTGCTCGCCAAGGATCCGATGATCAACGTCGTCTACACGATCAACGAGCCGGCCGCCGCCGGCGCCTATCAGGCGCTGAAATCGATCGGCCGTGAAAACGACGTCATGATCGTCTCCGTCGATGGCGGCTGCCCGGGTATCCAGAATGTCGCCGATGGCGTCATCGGCGCCACCTCGCAGCAATACCCGCTGCTGATGGCGTCAAAAGGTATCGAGGCGATTGCCCAATTTGCCGCCGACGGAACCAAGCCGATGCTGACCGAGGGCAAGAACTTTTTCGATACCGGCGTTGCCCTGGTGACCGATCATCCGGTTGACGGCGTGGAGTCGATCTCCGCCGAAGAGGGCATGAAGCTTTGCTGGGGCTGACGCCAACTCTCCTGAACCTTTCGGAGAGGCCGTGAACCGGCCTCTCCGTTTCAAGAAAGCGAGCTGACGGATCGTCCGGTCCCGATGCCTGGAGCAATGTCGGAGTGAGGACCATGCAAGAACCGACGGCAGAGCAGGATGACTACGAATCCTCGCTTGCGCAAAGCCCCGCAAGGATCGCTGAATTCGAGCAGAAGCCGGAGTGGCTGATCGACAAGCTCCAACATGCCCTGCACAAGACACCGTCGCTGGTGCCGTTTATTGTGCTTTTGCTGTCGATCGCGGTGTTCGGGGCATTGCTGGGGTCGAAGTTCTTCTCGCCCTTCGCGCTGACGCTGATCCTGCAGCAGGTCCAGATCGTCGGTATTGTCGCGGCGGCGCAAAGTCTCGTGATCCTGACCGCGGGGATCGATCTCTCCGTTGGCGCGATCATGGTCTTGAGTTCCGTCATCATGGGGCAGTTCACGTTCCGCTACGGACTTCCGCCCGCAGTGGCCATTGTCTGCGGGCTCGCCTGCGGGGCAGCGGTCGGGTTCATCAACGGGGTCCTGGTCGCGCGCGTCAAACTCCCGCCCTTCATCGTCACGCTCGGCATGTGGCAGATCGCGCTGGCAACAAATTTTCTCTATTCGGCCAATGAAACCATCCGCGCCCAGGATATCGAGGCTGAGGCGCCACTGCTGCAATTCTTCGGGAGTAAGTTTTCGGTGGGTGGTGCAATCTTCACCTATGGCGTGATCTTCATGATCGTGCTGGTGATGGTGCTTGCCTATGTCCTGCGCCAGACGGCATGGGGCCGCCATGTCTATGCTGTCGGCGACGATCCCGAAGCCGCGGAACTTGCCGGCGTCAATGTCAAGCGCACGCTGATCTCGGTCTATGTACTGTCCGGCCTCATCTGCGCCTTTGCCGGCTGGGCCCTGATCGGGCGGATCGGCTCGGTCTCGCCGACTTCGGGACAGTTGAGCAATATCGAATCCATCACCGCCGTGGTGATCGGCGGCATTTCGCTCTTCGGCGGGCGCGGCTCGGTGCTCGGCACGCTGTTCGGCGCCCTGATCGTCGGCGTCTTCACGCTCGGCCTCAGGCTGTTGGGCGCGGATGCCCAGTGGACATACCTGTTGATCGGCCTGCTGATCATCGCGGCCGTTGCCCTCGATCAATGGATCAGAAAGGTGTCACTATGATCGAACCGCTTTTGAAGGCCCGCAATCTCGTCAAGCGCTATGGCAAGGTGACGGCGCTCGATCACTGCGACTTCGATCTCATGCCGGGCGAAATCCTGGCGGTGATCGGCGACAACGGCGCCGGCAAGTCGACGCTGATCAAGGCCATATCCGGGGCCGTGCTGCCGGATTCAGGCGAGATCCACATGGACGGCCAGCGCCTCAACTTCACGTCGCCCAACGATGCCCGCGAGGCCGGCATCGAGACAGTCTACCAGACGCTTGCCATGTCGCCCGCGCTGTCGATCGCCGACAATATGTTCATGGGCCGCGAATTGCGCAAATCCGGCTTCATGGGCAGGGTGCTCCGCCAGCTCGACCGGCCGGAAATGGAGCGGATCGCCCGCCAGAAGCTGAACGATCTCGGCCTGATGACCATTCAGAACATCAATCAGGCGGTGGAAACGCTGTCGGGCGGGCAGCGACAGGGGGTTGCGGTGGCGCGGGCGGCGGCCTTTGGTTCCAGGGTCATCATTCTCGATGAACCGACGGCGGCACTCGGCGTCAAGGAATCACGCCGGGTGCTGGAACTGATCCTCGATGTCAGGTCGCGCGGCATTCCGATCATCCTGATCTCGCACAACATGCCGCATGTCTTCGAGGTGGCCGACCGCATCCATGTCCATCGCCTCGGCCGGCGGCTCTGCGTCATCGACCCGAAGGATCACACCATGTCGGACGCGGTCGCCTTCATGACCGGCGCCAAAGAGCCGCCGGAACTGATGACAGCGTCCTGACGAGACCGGTTCCCCGATGCTCTCCGGATGCGGGCGGGCCGACGGGAGGGAACTGCCCTTGTCGGGGAGCTTCCGCCTGTTCGGCGAATAGCGCTGCGAGCCTTCACCCGCCCTTGCCACGCATCAGCATGACCAGGAAGGGCGCGCCAATCAGGGAGGCGGCGAGGCCGGCGGGGATCTCGTAGGGGAAGATCGCGATACGGCCAACCCAGTCCGCGAAGGTCATCAGCCCGCCCCCGAGAAGAGCTGCGCCGATGATCATCTCGGCCGGTCGCCTGAGGCCCAGGAGGCGCGCGGCATGCGGGGCCATCAGTCCGACGAAACTCAAAGGCCCGACGCAAAGCGTGGCCGCGGCACTCATGAGCCCGGCAAGAAGCAACAATACGCTCCGGGCACGGGAGACGCCGACACCGCGCGCCGAGGCGACGGCATCCCCCAGCGGCAGAAGCTCCAGCCAGCGTCGCGACAGCAACGCCAGCGGCAGGAGCGCAACAACGGCCACTGCAGCAAGACCCGCAAGCGAGAAGCCGGCGTTGTAGGTCGAGCCACTCAGCCAGCGCATCAGAAACAGCGCCCGCGGATCGCCGCTCGCCCCCAGAAAGCCGATCACCGCGTCGGCGAGCGCGGTCAGCGCAATCCCGCCCAGAAGCACGCGCTCCGGAACAAGGCCGGAGCGGATCGCGAGCAGGAAGATCACCGCGATCACGGCAAGCGCGCCCGCCGCCATGGCAAGCTGCGCGGGCAGCGACAAGGTGGCAAACATCAGAACGCCCGCCGTCACGCCGAGCGCGGCGCGCGCAGGCCACCGATCGCGGCGAAGAGGTCAGGCCGCAGCAGTGTGAAGGCGCCGGTCCCGCTGCGCCCGATGAAGAACGCGAGCGCGACGACCGCGAGGCTCAGGACAATGGCGAGCGCAAGCCGCAAACGAAGATGATGCCGCGCAAGGTCGGTGCGCATCGGCGCTTCCGGCCTGCGATGGCGGGTCTTGAGGCGCGGCAGAAGCGCGATCAGCAGCGGCGCGCCGAAGATCGCCGTCACCGCCCCCGTCGGCAACAGCCAGTTATTGCCGGCCGCAAGCCAGATCACCGCATTATCGGTCAGAAACAGCAGGGCCGCGCCGGTGATCGCCGACCACACCAGAATTTCCGCGGGCCTTCTCGCACCGGCAAGCCGGGCCACGGTGGGCGCGACGAGACCGATAAACCCGATGACACCGACCGCGCTGGTGACGATGGCAGCCAGCGCGGCAGCGTCGAATAAAAAAGCAGCATCCGGGCGATGTCATAGTCCCCGCCGGCCGCCCCCCCCGCCGACCCCGGCAATCACCCATATAGCGATCGCTAGCCCTGGGCCACCCAGAACGAGGCAGATGGCCGCCGGTCCCCGTATCCAGCCCCTCATGCGCGCTGTTCCATGGCTTCGGTGAACAGCCCGGCAAAACGCGTCGCCTCGCTGACCATGCCGAACAGCAGCACCGGCGGTATCACGATGCGACGCTCCGGCGCGGCAAAGGGCAGCGCTTGCCACAGCGGGCTCTGCTCGAGGCGCGACAGGATATCGGCCGCGACCGGCTTCATGATGATGAGCTGGGTCTGCGGATCGGAAATCCGTGCAAGATCGGCCACGGTCAGGGTTTCATAGCCCCAGTAATTGGCGCTGCGACGCCAGGCGTTTTCCACGCCCAGACGCGTCAGGACGCCGTCGTAAAGTCCGGGGCTTGAATACACGCGCACATGGCGTTCATCGAGAAAGCTGATGATCGCGACGGGTGGCACACTCAGGCGAACAAGCCTTTCGGCGCAGTCATCGAAGATCGCCTCGGCGGTGTTCAGAAACCCCGTTGCCGCCCCCTCCTCGCCAATGGCGCCGCCAAGCCGTTCGGTCGCGGCAAAGGCCTTCGGCAGAACCGGACCGCCATCGGCGGTATAAACATCAAGACTGAGAACCGGACCGTAGTCCCCAAGCCGGGGTGTCAGGTGGGCGAGAAAGGGCGAGGTCAGGATCAGATCGGGTTTGAGCGCTGCCAGGACTTCGAAACTGACTTCCCACGAAGAGCCAATATCTGCCACACCTTCCGGCATGTCGGGTTCACCCACCCATTTGGCCCAGCCGGAAAGCGATGCGACGGCAGCGCGCGTCACGCCGAGCGCCAGAAGCGTCGACGCCCCCGCAGAATCGAGGCAGGCAATCCCCGGCAGCCGCTTCGCGCGCGACGGCAGGGCCGGCAGGGTGCCTGACGCCGCCAGCGCGGCTACGAACGAGCGCCGGCTGAGTTTCGCGCGTGACGTCGCATCAACGGACATAGGCAAGCGGCACGGACTGGCTCGGATGGGGCATGATATCCATTTCGACGCCATACACCGCGCGCAGGGTCTGCGGCGTGAGAAATGCGCCAGGGGTGCCGTCGGCGACCAGCCGGCCGCCCTTCAGGGCGTAGAGATGATCGGAAAACCGCGCCGCCATGTTGATGTCATGCAGGACGATGACCACCGTCAGGCCACTGTCGTGCGAAAGGTCGCGGATCAGGCTCAACACCTCGATCTGGTGGGCGATATCAAGCGCGGAGGTCGGCTCGTCCAGCAGCAGGCACCGGCTGTCCTGCGCGATCAGCATGGCGATCGAAGCCCGCTGCCGCTCACCGCCGGAAAGCGTATCCACCATGCGTTCCGCCATCACCTCGAGCCCGACCATCGCCAGGGCGCTTTCGACCTTTTCGCGATCCGCCTCGCTGAAGCGGCCGATCGCGCCATGCCAGGGGTAACGTCCGCAGGCAACCAGCTCACGCGCGGTCATGCCTGTCGCGGCAGACGTGTCCTGTGCCAGATATGCGATATTGCGCGCGAATGCTCGCGGCGGAATATCGGGCAATCGCCGGCCCCCGAACAGGATCTCTCCCGCCGACGGCGTCTCCTGACGGGCCAGGAGTTTCAGCAATCCCGCAATTCGTGTCCGTCATCGGCCGCGAAGAGCTCGATGACCGGGGTTCGAGCGGCAAGGTGGACGAAGCGCTGCGCTACACCACCGGCGTCTACGCCCAGCCCTTCGGCGTCGACCAGGATACCGACTGGATCTATGTCCGCGGGTTCGACGCGACACAGACCGGCGTTTATCTGGACGGGCTCAACCTGTGGTCCGACGGCTTCGGCGGGTTCCAGATCGACTCTGATTTCCTCGAGCGTGTGGAAGTGCTGCAGGGGCCGGCCTCGGTTCTCTACGGCGGCTCCAATCCCGGCGGTATCGTCAACATGGTTTCGAAGCGTCTGCAGCAGGAGGATTTCGGCTCCAGCGAGATCGGGATCAACAATTTGGGCAATGCCTATCTCGATCTCGACGTTAACGGCACGACCGACGATCAGGGCATTTCCTGGCGCTTTACCGGCAAGATCGCCGGCGGCGACGAATATGCCGACCAGTCGGAGGATTTCCGCGGCGTCCTGATGCCGCAGATCACCTGGTCGCCGGACGAGGAGACATCGCTGAACGTCTACGCCTATTATTCCTATCTCGACCAGAACACCGGTTCGAACGGCTTCCCGCCCTATTACGGCACGGTCGAACCCACATATTTCGGTATGAGTTCGAAAACGGCATCACGCCCTATGTCAGCGCCGCGACCTTCTTCAACCCGAAGATCGGTTCCAGCGCCGATCTCATTCCGGAAAGCGCTTTCGATAATGTCCCGGCATCGGAGAAATACATCTTCCGTCAGCCGATCGAACAGGCACGAGAAGAACTTGGCACCGGCAACATGACCGGAAAATACGTCTTCCGCAGCCACGAGGTCCCTGAAAGCAAATGGCCGGGTGGCGCGACCAAGATCATCGACTCGAAGAATTTCGAGCTTACGCCGATGGCGATGCTGATGATCGAAATCGAACCGCGCGGCATACGCGAAATCCATCGGCATCCGGATGCGGACGAGATTCAGTATTATCTCAGCGGTCAGGCCCGCATGACGGGCTTCAATGCTGTCAGCAATGCCCGGACGTTCAACTACGGTCCCGGAGCGAGATAGCGCATTCCTCGTCGCCCCGATCATGCTTTTTTTGAGAAGACGCAGTTCCAGTGTCTGTCGGCCACGGCTTCTTTCAGGTCGCGCGCGTCCCGGCGCAACGCTTTCACTTCATCTGTGGTTGCGGCCCGGGACGTATCGCCTGCCAACCGCCTCATGCCTGCTTCCAGAAATTCCTTCGACCAGGTGTAGTACATGCTCTCTGCAATACCCTCGCGCCGACATAGCGCCGCGATACCATCGTCACCGCGCTATGCCTTCCAGAACGATGCGGATATTTTCCTCGTGCCATGATCCCTGGATCATGGAATGCCGCTCTTGCGGGTTTGCCGAAACCGACCCTCCACTTTGTCGAAGCCTTCGCCATAGCTATGGCTATGCCGCGCAGGCTTCTTCGCGTGGAAGGATCGGTTCGGGCAAACAGAACGCCTCCATTCCACCGGAAGGGTTCTCGGGCCGCCGGAGGATGCCGCGTTCCCGTGTTCATGCCACCAGCAGCCGCTTGAGGAAGGTGTTTTCCAGCAATTGCTCGCTTTCGATCCGGTGGTGCGCCACCATGCCGCTCGCGCCGAACGCACCCTTGCGCAGCAGGTCGATCAGGCTCGCGGCGTAAGCCGCGGCGACCGATGTCATGGCGTTGAACGGCTGATGCCTGTCGGAGCGAAAGCGCAGGGACAGCGATCGCTCGGCGGGTCGGTTGCGATGCGTGCTGCGCGCTGTCAGGAACAGCAGGAGTTCGTCTTCATCAATGACAGGCAGTCCGTTCATCAACAGTGATCTCAGCATGTCACGGCGGTTTTTCAGTCCCAGATCGTCCAGAAGGAAGCGCATGTAATCGAGATGGCCGGGATAGCGCAGGGTCTTGAAGGTGACATTCCCGACCCCTGCCTCCAGATAGGGCGTCAGGTCGGACAGGCCCCGCGCGGTGGTGAAGCACTCATAGACCGTTCCGTCGAGAATGACCTTTTCGAGATGCTCCAGCGGTTTCAGGAACACCGCCTTTCCGTCATGCACGGCTTCGCAGGCCTGGGTATATTCCTCGATCATCGCGTCGATGTCCCAGATCTGGCCATAACCCAACCGGTTGGTGGGATAGCGCGGAAGCGATCCCACCCGGATCGTCAGATCGCTGATCGCCCGTCCGGGGTCCATCAGCCCGCAGGCAATGTTTTCCACCAGCCCCGGCGCCACGCCGGCGCCCGAAAGCACCACGCGTGTTCGGGCAAGCTGTTGCATCAGAGATAGATTTTCCGGCCGCGCTGGGGAGAAATCCAGAAAATGCGCGCTCGAGGCGCCGGCAAGCTCGGCAATGCCGGATGCCGCCCAATCGGGGGCGGCGGCAACGATCAGATCGCTCCCGCGCGCCTCGGCGGGCATCCCTTCATTCTGGCGCGCGCGCATCGCCTTGACCGGAAGGCCGAGTGCCGCAAACGTGTCGAGCGCCTCTTCCGAGGGGTCGATGATCGTGACGTCGATGTCTCCTGTCAGGCAAAGCGTTGCCGCGAGTGCCGAACCGACCTTGCCCGCGCCGAAGATCGCAATCTTGAACTTGTCCATGGTCTACCCCCTGAAGCGGGAAACAAAGGCCTGAAGCCGGGGATTTCGCGGATTGAGGATCACCTGATCGGGCGAACCGGTTTCCGCGATCACGCCCTGGTCCAGAAACAGAACCCGGCTCGAGACATCGGCGGCAAAGGCCATCTCATGGGTCACGATCGCCATGGTCATGCCGTCTTCAACGAGCTTTCGGATAACGGCGAGAACCTCGCCCACGAGTTCGGGATCAAGCGCGCTCGTCACCTCGTCGAGCAGCAGTACCTCCGGCTCCATCGCCAACGCGCGGGCAATCGCGACGCGCTGTTTCTGGCCGCCGGAGAGGTGGTTGGGATAAGCGGCGTGTTTTTCGGCGAGTCCGACCTGGGCCAGAAGTTCCATCGCGTGGGCGATGGCCTCTTTCTTCGGCTTGCGGCAGACGATCACCGGACCTTCGATGACGTTTTCGAGGACCGTCTTGTGCGGAAACAGATTGAAATGCTGGAACACCATTCCGACATGGCGCCTGAGCGTGCCGATACCGACCGTGTCGCCGGCATCGCGGAAGCTGGTGCCGACATCGCGCCCGCGGAAACGGATCGTGCCGCCGGTGGGCGTCTCCATGACGTTGAGGCAGCGGATGAAGGTGGACTTGCCGGACCCCGAGGGACCGATCAGGGCGACCACCTCGCCACGCGACAATGTCAGGTCGATTCCCTTGAGAACTTCGTGAATGCCGTAGCTTTTCTGAAGGCCGGCAGCTTCGAGAACCGGCGCACCGGTCTGGCTTTGCTGTGTCATGTTCTTCTCCGTTCCCTCAGTCGCTGACCCTGAGCCGTTTTTCAAACCAGTCCGCGGCCTGCATCAGAGGCAGCAGCACGACAATGTAGAGCACGGCCATCACCGTGTAGGATTCCAGTGGCCGGTAGGTCTGTCCGTTCACCACCGCGGCCATATAGGCGAGATCGGCAACCGAAATGACGGAGACGAGCGAGGTGTTCTTGAACTGGATGACCGACTGATTGATGAAGGACGGCAGCACCCGTTTCAGCGCCTGTGGGAGAATGATGCGACGCATCGACTGGAACGGGCTCATGCCGATGGCGGCGGCCGCCTCGCGCTGTCCCTTGTCGATGGATACGATCCCGCCGCGGAAGATCTCCGCGTAAAAGGCGCCGACATAGAGAGACAGGGTCAGCATGGCGGCAAACCGGTTGTCGATATTGACGCCGATCAGCAGCGGGAAGGCGTAGTAGAACCAGAGCAACTGCACCAGAAGCGGACTGCAGCGGAAGATTTCCTGATAGATTCGTCCGATCCAGTTGAATATCCTGAACCGCGACAGCCGGGCCGCACAGGTGACGAAGCCGAGGAACACACCGAAAAAGATCGATCCGAACGTGTAGACAATGCTGATACCCAGGCCGTACACGAACAGGTCGCGATACTGCCATACCGAATGAAAATCCCAGTGATACTGCATCACCTTGCTCCCTGGCTGTCATGCCGATGCCTTGTCAGGGCCAGCGATTGCCCGGAACACTGCTCTTGATGCCGTTTTCTTTCCATGTGGGTTCCCCTCGTTTTGGTGAAGCCCGGCTCCTCTCAAGACAAGGAACCGTTCCTGGTCGTGTCCCGGACGGCCGGTTCCGGCCGTCTGTCGTTCATGTCTGCGCGCTGAACCGGCATTCTGTTAGCCGCTGTCTCGCGCCGATCAATTGTCTTCGCGCAAATCCGTACCGAAAACCGCGAGGTTTCCTGCCGGACCTGCGCTGGTCTGCCGCCGTATGCGCCTGCGACGCCTCAGCGCGCGCCGAGCACGGCAGAGGCAGCGCAGGTATAACGGTTCAGGATGCCGGCGAGACGCTCGCGGTTGGCATCCGAAACCGGCACCATGGGTAGCCGCATTTCCGGACCCGAAAGGTTGTTCAGCGCCAGCGCCGCCTTGACGGGGCCGGGATTGCTTTCGACGAACATGCCGTCGGTCAGTTCCGCCACCAGATCGTGCAGCGCAAGAGCGTGGGCGGTGTTGCCCTCATGCCATGCCCTGACCATCGCGACCATCGATTCCGGCGCGACATTGGCGACAACGGACGTGACCCCAACAGCACCGAGTGACAGGAACGGCAATGTCAGCCCATCATCGCCCGAATGCACGATCAGTTCGTCGCCACAGGCGCGGCGCAGGTCGCTGACGCGGGCCGCGGAGCCGCCGGCCTCCTTGATGGAGAAGATATTGGCGTGATTGCGCATCAGCGTCGCGCAGGTTTCCGGTGCGATCTCGATGCCGCAGCGGCCGGGCACGGAATAGAGCATGACGGGCAGCGAAGTCGCCCCGGCCACGGCGCCATAATGGGCGATGAGGCCTGCCTGTGTCGGTTTGTTGTAATAGGGCGTAACGACGAGCACGGCATCGGCGCCGGCCGCTTCGGCGCGGCGGACTTTTTCAACCGCCTTGTTCGTGTCGTTGGCGCCGGCGCCTGCCATTACCAGTGCGCGGCCCCTGGCCTTTTCGACCGTGCGGGCAATCAGCGCATTGGCCTCGTCATCGGAAAGGGTTGCGGCCTCACCGGTGGTGCCGACGGGCACGAGGCCGGCGACGCCGGCCGCAATCTGTCGCTCGACAAGCGCATCGAAAGCGGCAAAATCGATCGTTCCATCGCGAAACGGGGTGACGAGGGCGGTGAAAACGCCGTTGAAGCGGCTCCTGAGTTCGTTCATTTTCTTCTCCTCTGATTGGGGAATTCACCGGGCCGCGAGGCTGTCGGCGAGCGTATAGCGGCGCGGTTCACGATGACCGGAAATCAGCCACTGGGCTGCGGCAATGGCGCCTTCGGCATAGGCCGATAGCGTGTGAACGTGGTAGGTGAAGCGGGCCTCGGCCGAGCCGAGATCGAAGCTGACGGCGTTGATGCCGACGGTATCGCCTTCGCGGAATACGGTGACCGGCGTTTTTGCGGCGGCAAAGCCCATGACGGCACTTCTGGCCTCCTCGATCTGTCCGGCAAGCAATTTCGATGTTCCGGAAGGTTCAGCCTTCTTGCGGGCGTGATAGGTCTCGATCACACGCGGTTCACCCTCCGGCATCATCCGAGCAAAGCCGAGAACATTCAGGCGAAAGGCTTCGAAACCACGGGCGAAATTCGCGCTGATGAGCATTGGCCGGTGCGCGCAGCAGGCCGACAGGCGAGCATCGTCCTCCGCAGAGAACCCGGTCGTGCCGATGACCACCGGTATGGTCTTGAGGCCGATGGCGTCCTGAAGCGCCATGCTGGCCCGCGGGGTCGAAAAATCGATGATGACGTCGCAATGGCTCTTCATCGCCGCATCGGCCGGGCGATATTCGATGCTGCTGCCTGCAACAGGCTTGCCGACAAGCCTTGAACCCGGCGACACCAGAGCGGCAGCAAGCTCAAGGCCGGGATTGGAGACGATCAGTTCAACCAGACTGGTTCCGACACGGCCCGAAGCGCCGAGAATTCCGATACGCATTGTGCACTCCTCAGTCGATCACGACCTTTTGTTCCGACATTTCCCTGATTGCGACGCGCACGCCTTCTCGGCCGAGGCCGGAACGCTTGATGCCGCCGAAGGGCACATGCTCGGCGCGAAAATCCGGACCTTCATTGATCATCACCCCGCCAACGGCGAGGTTGCGGGAAAACATCCGGATCAGGGCGTGGTCGTTGGTGAAAACGCCCGCCTGCAGCCCATATTCTCCGGCATTGACCTCCGCGATCGCCTCGCCGGCGTCGCTGAAGCGGCGGATCGCGATCACGGGGCCGAAGGTCTCCTCGGCAATGACCGGGGCATTGGCGGCGACATCGGCAAGGACGGTGGGCGCGAAAACAGTGCCATCATGATTGCCGCCGGCCAGAAGCCTGCCGCCGCCGGCGCTGATCGTCGCTTCGATCCTTTCGGCGACCATACGGGCCGCATTGAGGTCGATTACGGTTCCCATGTCGGTGTCGTCACGCGAGGGGTCGCCGAATTCTACCCCGTCCACGGCAGCCATCAGCTTGTCTGTGAAGGTCTTTTCGATTTCGGCATGGAGATAGAGCTTCTTGACGGCGGCGCAACTCTGCCCGGCGATCTCGAAGCGATGGCCGATCGTGGTGGCCACGGCGCGGTCCAGATCGGCATCGGGCAAGACAAACAGCGGATCATTGCCGCCAAGCTCCATCAGGCAACGCACCAGACCGCTGGCGTTCTTGAGCGCCAGCCCGGCCGCCGCCCCGCCTGTGAACGACAGAAGATCGATCGGCGCGCGCGCAAGGGCAAGCGCTGCCTCCGCCGCGCCATTGACGACCTGGAACAGGTCGTCCGGCCAGCCCGCCTTGCGGGCCAGTTCGCACAGCCTGTTGGCCGCAAGAGGCGCCTTCGGCGAAGGTTTGGCGACGACGGCGTTTCCGGCGGCAATCGCCGGGCCGAGCTTGTGGCAGAGGAGGTTGACCGGATAGTTGAAGGGTGTGACTGCACCGACAACGCCGACAGGTTCATAGGTGACGGTCGCGAGCCGGTCGGCGCCGCCTTCGACGATGGCGCAGTGCAGGGCCTCGCCGTCAAGGAAGGTGGCGGCGTCGCCCGAGAGCTTCAGCGTGTTCTGCGCCCGGCGGATTTCGTTGCGGGCTTCCCGGATGGTCTTGCCCATTTCCGACGACACGATGCGCGCAAGGTTCTCGGCATCCGCGGCCATCTCGGCGGCAAGGGCGTCGAGAAGGGCACGGCGCGTGGCCGGCGTCGAGAAGCGGAACGCGCGGGCAGCAGCCTTGCCTTTGATCACGACGGCGTTGATCTCGGCCGGCGTATTGACACAAAGCTCGCCCACCGGCGCGCCGGAAAACGGGTTGCGGACGGAAATCGTTTCTGTTCGCGGCAGGATCGCCGCCTGTGCCTGTGCCATAGGTGCCTCGCTAGTCTTTCGGTTCAATTGGGGAGGGATCCGCAGTGATCATCGCTTCGATCGGGATCGGACGGACCGGCCAGCGCCTGCCGGCAAGTTTCTCGGCTGCGGGGATGTTCCGGTCCGCTCTGAGCTCGGCCATGAATGCTGCGGTATTATGGGCGCAGAAACGCCCCTGGCAGGCGCCCATGGCGAAGCGGCCATTGTGCTTGATCTCGCGCTCGGAGGGTGCATCGACGCCGAGCACGAGCCTCTTCAGATCACCCGCGGTTCTGCCTTCGCAACGGCAGAGGATCGTGTCATCCGGCAGCGTCGCGAATGGCGGAGCGTCCGCGACCGGTGCAAAAATCCGGTTGAGCACCGCCTGGGCCGCGCGCATGCGCGCCAACATCGGTTCGGGTTTCGATGCTCTGCCGGACATGACGGAAATCACTTCGCCTGCGGCATTGCGCCCGTCGGCTTCGGCGGCGTTGCTGCCCAGCGCCTCGCGCCCGTCGCCGGCATAAAGGATCAGGGGGCGGTTCGCGGAAGGTTGACCCTGCGGCGGCAATCCGAAGTCATTGGGCCGGATACCGTCATGCAGGCCAACGCGATCGACGATGATTGTCCTGAGGTGGCCTTTCCGCCCGGAAAGCGTGACGGCAAGACCGTCATCGGTCTGGCGGATATCCTGCACCGTTGTCGCCTGCAGAAGCGTTACCTGCCGGGTGAAGAGCGTCGCCATGTAGCCGAGGGATTCCATCAGCAGATAGGGGAACCGGACAAGCTGCAGGCCGGTGGAAACCGCTTTAAAAGGCGCGCCCGCCTCGACGACGGCGACCGGTGGATTCCCGAGTCGCGCCATCTGCGCTGCAACCGCCAGAAGCAGCGGGCCGTTGCCTGCAAGCAGAACGCGGCCTGCGGGCGGTCGTCCGGTTTCCTTCATCATCACCTGCAGGCCGCCGGCGGTTGCAACGCCGGGCAGGTGCCAGCCCGGACGCGGCAGGACCTTCTCGAGCGCGCCGGTTGCGATGATGACCGCCCTTGGCCGCCGTGTTTCGATACGCCCTGTCCGGCGGTTTTCGGAAACCACGCAACCTTCGCCATCCACCGCGATGAAGACCTGCTCGTGGTGTATCGTGATGTTTTCGGCGGTCACGGCTTTTCTCAGCCGTGCAAAACGCGCCCTGGCGGCGCGCGGTTGCGGAACCGGCGCGACGCCGTCGATGGGCTGGCGGAAGATCGCGCCGCCGATCGTCGGCCGCTGTTCGAGGATCTCGACCGAGACACCGGCGCGCTTCAGCGTCACGGCGGCTGACAGCCCCGCCGGACCGGCGCCGATGACAAGCACTTCGGCCATTGCCGCGGGCTCAGACATAACCGCCCTCCATACTCTCCACCTGCATGCCGTCGCGGGCAGGGGTCAGGCAGGTTTCGCGCACGATCCCGTCGACCCGCGCGATGCAGCACTGGCATGCGCCGATGCCGCAGAAATAGCGGGTCGGCTGGCCGAGCCCGTCGACGCCAAACTGCATCACGCCTTCGGCGGCAAGAGCGGCTGCGATGGTTTCGCCCGGACGGAAGAAGATTTCGCGCCCCATGAAGAAGAATGATCCCTGGCTCATGCCGCCACCTCGCAGATGCCGAAGCGCGCAGGATCGAACGGGCCGAGATCGATCGACGGGAGCTGGCCGGTGACAAGTTCGGCGATCGCCTTGCCCGTGACCGGTCCAAGGCAGATGCCGTCGCCTTCAAAACCGGTGGCGATGAATCCGTTTTCTATGCCGGGCAGCCGCCCGATCAGCGGCAATCCGTCTGAAACGGCGGTGCGTGCGCCGGCAAAGGCTCTGAGAAGCCGCAGCCTGGCAAGGCCCGGCACCAGCGCGACGGCGTCGCTCAGGATCCGGGATACGGCCTGCAGATCGTTGACCTTGCGGTCGCCGAAGGCCTCGCGCGTGCCGCCGATCAGGAATTGTCCCGTTTGCAGTGGATCGATTACAAGGCCAAAGCCGCGCTCGGGCCGTGCGGTTTTGCCGTTGCCGGTGCGCTTGGAGAGCAGGTAGCGGCCCGACATGATCGCGCCGGGCATGGATGCGTTGAGGGCGACGGCCCGTTCGGTAACAAGCAACTGCCCCTTGCGCGGAATGAGGCCGGCCCCGACATTCACCAGATGCTCGGATCCGGAGCCCGCGCTGATGACGACCGCGTCGGCGGCGAGAAACCCGTTTTCGGTTTCAACGCCTTCGAACCGTTCGCCATTGCCGGCAAGCCGCAGACGGTTGGCGCGGGTGTTGCGGTGTACGGCAATGCCGGCGGCCGTGATCAGCCGATGAACGATCTGGTAGCCGATAGCGTGTCCCTCTGCATGGACTTCGACGGCAAGCGACGCACTGTCGGAAAGGACCGGAAAGCGACGGTGCAGCGCGCAGCTGTTGAGGTGCTCGACGTTCACGCCGGCAGACGAAAGGGCTGCTGCGTGAGCCTCGAGCACCGCGCATTCTTCGGCGCTGGTGGCGACGATGAAGGTTGAGCGCTGTTTGAACAGGCCGGCGAGCAGGCCGTCTTCGGCAAGCTCCCGATAAAGCGCGATGCCCTTCAAGGCCGTGTTCATCATCGGGCCGGGATGCTTGCTGGCCACGGAGACCGCGCCATCGGCCGCGCCGGTTGCTTCCGCCGCCGGCGCGCTGCTGTCGATCAGGGTGACGCTGACGCCCTTTTTCGCCAGAAAATAGGCGGTTGCCGCGCCGACGATGCCGGAACCGATTACAATCGCGGATGGTGATGAGCGGGAGGGCATTTGGTTTGACCGGTCTGATAGCGTTCGATATCGATCATATTGATCGCTGCCGGCTTCGGGCGTCGATACAAGAGAATGGCCTTCAAAGGTCATGTTTTTTGTATCAGGCTTGCGGGCAGCCACCCTTTAAAGGAAAAGAAAGGGGATTTTCTCGATGGCAAAGATCAGTCTTACGCTGGTGCAGACATTCTATCATGTGGCGCGCTACGGCTCGTTCTCGGCGGCTGCGCGCGAGCTGAACCTGTCCTATCAGTCCGCTGCCAACCATGTGCGCCGGCTTGAGCAGATACTGAAGAGCAAACTGATCGAGTCCGAACAGGGCGCCAAGCGCATAACGCTCACGCCGCGCGGCCGCGCCTTGTATAATCTGCTGCATCCCGAACTCGACATCATGCTGGAACGGCTGACGAAGCTGATCGAGAACCAGCGCTCCTCGCTCAGGGTCGGAATGCCGCAGGCGATCTTCTTCTATCTGTTTCCGAAGGTTCTGGCCCGCTTCCGCGAGGCTTTTCCCGAGATGGAGTTTTCCGTCTACGAGCGCGATACGGTGCTTGCGGAACTGGTCAAGAACGGTAGCCTTGATGTCTGTATCTCGGAACGCTATTTCGGCGATCCCGTCGTGCCGCAGCGCATGCTGGGAAGTTACCGGCTATCGCTCGTATTTCCGCGCGCCTGGGGCGAATTGCCGGCGCAGGAGGATATTCCGGGCTGGGCCGCGGACAAGCCGTTCGTGACGTATGAACCCGGGCAGACCCTGCGCAATGTCTCGGTCGATTTTCTCGGCCGTGGAGGCAGGACCATTCACCCCTCGATTTCGACGTCGGGCAGTTCCAGCGTGAAGCGGTGTGTCGAGGAAGGGCTCGGCTTTTCAATCATTCCCTCATGGTGCGTGGCTGCCGATGATGAAAAGATCGCCTCGCTCCGCCTCACCAGCCTGCCGGAAATACGGGTCTATTTCGGAAGCGCCGGATTCCTGCAGACCCATCCCATGGTCCAGCAGCTTCTTGAGGATTGCCAGCGCGAACTGGTGGGGCCGGTTCTGGACCCGCCGAGCGGCGATGCCCTGCCATCCCTATGATCCGAACATACAAAAAAGCGCACAAGCGCCGTTGTTTCTCTAGCATTGTCTACGTCGGCGCAGTCGCTAGCCTGTTCCTGGACGTGACCGATGGGGGTTGCGGTTCAATAAAACGATCAATCCGGGGAATTATGGAGATCTCTCAATGAACTTGTTTGCCAAGATCTGTGGCGCGACAGCCGTGGCGCTTTCGCTGTTATCATCCGCCGCCAGCGCCGACACGGTCAGTGAAATTCGCGAGCGCGGCAAGCTGCGTATTCCGGCGATCCTGAACGAGGTACCCTATTTCAACAAGGACCCGCGCACAGGTGAATGGACGGGCTTCGTCATCGATATGGCCGGGGACATCGCCAAGACGCTCGATGTCGAGCTTGAAGTCGTTGAATCGAGCTGGTCCAACGCCATCCTGGATGTCCAGAGCGGCAAGGTCGACATGGCGTTCGCCGTCACCGCGACGCCGGTGCGCGCACTGTCCGTTTCGTTCTCCGACCCGACCTATTACAACAGTTTCGTGCTGATCTCCGCCGATGAAACGCTTGAGGGCAAGAGCTGGAACGAGCTCAACGACCCGCAATACACTTTCGCGGTCGATCTCGGCTCCGCGCAGGACCTGATGGCGCAGCAATACCTGCCGAAGGCCAACATTCTTCGTTTCAAGACCCGCGACGAGGCGATTGTCGCCGTCACCACCGGCAAGGCGCAGGGGCTGATCAACACCATGCTCAACGGGCTGGTAATTTCCAAGAAGGCCGCCAATGTCGGCAGCGTCAAGGTGCCGACCCCGGTTCTGTCCACGCCTTCGGTCATTGCCGTGAACTACGGCGCGGACGAGACCTTCAAGAGCTTCGTATCCGCCTGGGCCGAGTATAACCGCCGCATCGGCAACAATCAGACCTGGATCCTGAAGAGCCTTGAGCCGTTCGGCATCTCGCTGACCGACATGCCCCCCGGCTTCGGCTTCGGCGGCTGATCGGGACCCGCAGCCTTTCCTCCCGCTTTCGCAGACGAAAACACGTCCGGCAAGATTGCCGCGCGTCTTCAGACTGCTGACAAACCCGTCGATTTTTCGACGGGTTTTACGTTTTGTGTTGGTAGCCAATTCTCGGCTGTTTTTCTGAAGCTTTTCGGCGTGGGATAAAACGGCCTTTGTTGCCTCATCCGAATGCTGGTCTGGGCGCCTGTGTCAGGGCCATTGCGATCTTCTTGATGTTCTGGGCGGCGGCCTGGAGCAGGCATTGGCATCGGCGTGATTCAGCCTGCGGAAGGACCGTCTGCCAGCAATTCGGACAGATATTTCCCATAATCGGTCTTGCGGAAGGTTTCGGCGTGCTGGCGTAACAGCGCTGCGTCGATCCAGCCGTTGCGATAGGCGATCTCTTCCGGGCAGCCGGACTGCATGCCCTGGCGCACCGAAAGGGTGCGCACGAAATTGCCGGCGTCGAGCAGGCTCGAATGCGTGCCGGTATCGAGCCAGGCATAGCCGCGCCCCATCCGCTCCACCGCCAGCCTGCCCTCGTGAAGGTAGCTCTCCAGCAGCGTCACGATCTCGAGTTCCCCGCGCGGCGAAGGCTTGACCGCGCGGGCGCGTTCCGGGGCCTCGCCGTCGAGAAAATAAAGTCCCGTGACGGCATAGTGCGACGGCGGAACCTCCGGCTTCTCGATGATCTGGCTCGCCTTGCCTTGCCTGTCGAAGGCGACCACGCCGTAGCGCTCGGGATCGGCAACGTGATAGCCGAACACAGTGCCGCCGGATGTCTTGGCATCGGCGGCGGCCAGCAGTTCCGGCAGTCCGTGGCCGAAGAAGATGTTGTCGCCGAGCGTCATCGCCGACGGCGCGCCATCGAGGAATTCCTCCGCCAGGATATAGGCCTGGGCCAGCCCGTCCGGGGACGGCTGGGTAATGAAGGTCAGGCTCAGACCCCACTGGCTACCGTCTCCCAGAAGCCGCCTGAACTGATCCTGATCCTCCGGCGTGGTGATGATCGCGATTTCGCGGATCCCCGTCAGCATCAGCACCGACAGCGGATAATAGATCATCGGCTTGTCGTAGATCGGCATCAGCTGCTTCGAAATCGCCATCGTCAGCGGATAAAGCCGCGTGCCCGACCCGCCGGCCAGAATAATACCCTTGCGTGCCTTCATGATATCGCCCCCAGTTCCTGCAAGACCTCTGCCAGATCAACCCGCCAGTCCGGTCGCGCAAGGCCGAAGACGGAAAGCGTCGTGCAATCGAGCCGCGAATTCAGCGGCCGCGCCGCCGGCGTCGGATAGGCCGAGGTCAAAATGTCGGTGACCGTTACGGACTTGCCCGCCAATTCGAAAATGGCGCGGGCGAAATCGGCCCAGCTCGTATCCGGCGCTCCGGAGAAATGATAGATGCCGGATTTTTCCGGGGCCTTCATCAGCTGTTCGGCGATCACCCGGCAGGCAAAGGCGATCGCGCGCGCCGAAGTCGGCCCGCCGATCTGATCGGCGACGATGTTCAGGCTGTCGCGGGTCTCGGCAAGCCGCAGCATGGTCTTGACGAAATTGCCGCCATGGGCGGAAAACACCCAGCTCGTTCTGAGCACCGCGAACGCGCCGCCGGCGCGCGCCACGAGCTGTTCTCCGGCAAGCTTGGTGCGGCCATAGGCGCCGAGCGGCGCGGTCGCGTCGTCGGGCGAGAACGGTTTGTCGCCAGTGCCGGCGAAAACATAATCGGTCGAGATATGAACGAACGGAATGCCGCGTTCGGCCGCCGCCCGCGCCATGGCGCCGGGCGCTGCGGCATTGACGTTCAGCGCCGTTTCCTCGTCGCTTTCGGCCTTGTCGACGGCGGTATAGGCGGCGGCGTTGATGACGGCTGTCGGCCTGCGCTCCGCAATCGCTGCAGCACATGCGGCGGGATTGCTCAGATCGGCCTCCTGCCGTGACAGGAACACGGCGTCGGGCAGTATTTTCTTCAGCTCGGTCGCAACCTGGCCGGAGTGTCCGAAAACCAGGATCATGCCTTCACCCCGAGCCGCTCGCCGACGCCCTTCCGGCTCTGCAGCGCCCGCCACCACGCCTCATTGTCGAGATACCACTGAACGGTTTGGGCAAGCCCCTCCTCGACGCTGACGGATGGCTGCCAGCCGAGTTCCGCGCCGATCCGGGACGGGTCGATCGCGTAGCGCAGATCGTGCCCCGGCCGGTCGCTCACGAAGGTGATGAGATCGGCATAGCTGCCGTTCTCGCGCGGCCGCTTTTCGTCGAGGATCGCGCAGATCGTGCGCACCAGTTCCAGATTGGTGCGCTCGTTGTTTCCGCCGACATTGTAGCTGCGGCCGACCCTGCCTTTGGTGATCACGGTCAAAAGCGCATCGGCATGGTCCTCGACATAGAGCCAGTCGCGCACATTCTCGCCCTTGCCGTAGACCGGGATATCTCTACCGGCGAGCGCATTGAGGATCACCACCGGGATCAGCTTTTCGGGGAAGTGATAGGGGCCGTAATTATTGGAGCAGTTGGTGACCAGAACCGGCAGGCCGTAGGTCTCGTGCCAGGCGCGGACCAGATGGTCCGACGCGGCCTTCGAGGAGGAATAGGGCGAGCGCGGGTCATACGGCGTTTCCTCGGTGAATGCACCGTCCGGGCCGAGCGAGCCGAACACCTCATCCGTGGAAATATGGTGGAAGCGGAACCCCTCCGGCCGGCCGCGGGCGACCCAGTAGGCGCGCGCGGCCTCCAGCATGTTGTAGGTGCCGTTGATATTGGTCTCGATGAAGTCGCCAGGCCCGTCGATCGAGCGGTCGACATGGCTTTCGGCCGCCAGATGCATGACCGCGTCGGGCTGATGCTTGGCGAACACCCGGTCGAGTGCTGCGCGATCGCGGATATCGGCCTGCTCGAAGGCATAAAGCGGGCTGTCGGCAACGCGTGCGACATTATCAAGGCAGGCGGCATAGGTCAGCGCATCGAGATTGACGACGTCAAAGCCGCGCGCGACCGCGAGCCGCACGACGGCCGAACCGATAAAGCCTGCCCCACCCGTGACGAGGAGTTTCATGACTGGACCTCAATATGTGAAGGGGTTTGAAAATGCGCTGAAGGACGGCGCATCCCTGTCTTTCGCGGAGACCACCGGATCGATATCCTTCAGCGGCCAGTCGATGCCGATATCGGGATCGTCGAAGCGCACGCTGCCATCGCATTCCGGCGCATAATAATCCGAGCATTTGTAGATGATCTCGGTATCGGGCCCCAGCGTCATGAAGCCATGCAGGAAGCCTTCCGGGATCAGCAACTGCTTGCCATTGTCGAAGGAAAGCTCCACCCCGAACCACTTGCCGAAGGTGGGAGAGTCCTTGCGGGCATCGACCGCGACATCGAAAAGCCGACCGCGCCCGCACCGCACCAGCTTCGCCTGCGCATGCGGCGGCGCCTGGAAATGCAAGCCCCGCACGGTGCCAACGGTTTTGGAGAGCGAATGATTGTCCTGCACGAAATCGACATCGACGCCTTTCTCGGCAAGCGCCTTGCGGTTCCAGCTCTCGCTGAAAAACCCGCGCTCGTCCCCGAAGCGGCGGGGAGTGAGGAGCAACAACCCCGGAATTTCGAGTTTCTGCATATCCATGGCCTGCACCCCCGTCGCGCGTAAAATTCTTGTGCTTCCGATTACACGAGGCGGCAACATGGGACAAGTTGTCTTCGGTAAGTCGCGTCACTGTGTTTCAGGAACAAGTCAGGGACATGGCTTGGGCTGTGGAGCCGGGAGAGGCGCGTATTGGACCATCGACTTTATCCCGTCTGGCGATAGGCAGACAGGTGTGAAATCCTGTAAGGGAGTATCAGCAAACTTAGGAACGGGCTCGTCATTGAAAAACATCTTCATCTCCGTCGTCTATTTCAAAGCGGCGCCGCTGATTAAAACCCAGTATCTCAAGCCCGTCCAGGCCGGCAGGGCGCTGGGGCGATATGCGTTTCCGGAGGTGATCGGCGATGATACCGGCGTCAATATCTCGGAAAAGAACGTCAGCTGGAACGAGCTGACCGTGCTTTACTGGATGCGGCACAATGTCGACGCCGAGTTCTACGGCCTGATGCACTATCGCCGCCTGCTGGTGTTTGCTGAAAAACCGCCAAAGCGGCTGGCCTTTTCCGAAGTCACCGAGCGCGAGATCGAGCGTTATGGCTGGAAGGATGATCTGATCGAAAAGGCCTGCGAAGGCGCCGATATCCTGACGCCGCAGACGCGCGATATCTATCTGCCGGGCCTTCCGGAAGTGCTGATGTCGGCGGGCGAATTCTATGCCCATCAGCACCACGGCGAGGATATGGAGATCGTCGAGGCGATCGTGAAAGAACGCTCTCCCCACATTTATCCCTATCTTGTGGCAGCGCTTACCGGCCGGCGCATCTTCTTCAACAGCGTCACCGTGATGCGCAAGCGCTATTTCGAGGAATATGCGGACTGGCTGATCGATATTCTGGAACAGGCCGAAAAGCAGATCGACACGTCGGCCTACGATTCGCACCAGCGGCGCTTGTGTGGTTTCCTTTCGGAGTATCTCACCTATGCCTACACACTTTACGCGCACGCCGTGCACGGCGCGAAAGTAAAGGAATTGCCAATGACCTGGGGGACCCGCCCGCGTCCCCCTGTGGCACCCGATGAGGTTCTCGGCGAGGCACGCGAAAAGCGGGCCCGGACCTCCTCGGCACCATCCGCGCCGGATGCAAAACCGATCAATATCGTGCTCGCGCTCGATAAAAACTATGTGCCGCACGGCGCAGTCACCATGCTCTCGGCGCTTGAAACGACAGCGGTCCCGTCAAGACTGCGCTTCTTCATCCTCAATGGCGGCGGCGTCGATGAGGAAAGCAGGACGAAACTCGCCGACCTCGTCTCCGCAAAAGGCGCGAGCCTTACCTTCATCGATATTGACGAAAAAGCTCTGCGATGGCTTCCGCTGAAGCGCAATTACCTTACCATCGCCGCCTATTACCGCATGGTGATGCACCGTTATCTGCCCGATGATGTCGGGAAGGCCATTTATCTGGATGCAGATACCGTGGTCGTCGATCCGATCGAAACCCTCTGGAACATCGATCTGGAGGGCCACCCGGTCGCAGGCGCGCCGGATGATGCCGGTTTTCATCAGGGCAGGCGCATACAACTCTCAAGCGACCATCGCTATTTCAATTCGGGCGTGATGGTTTTTGATGTCGCCCAACTCAGAACGATGAACATCGAGGACAGGGTGCTCGGCGCCCTGCGCCGGAGGGGGGCGTGGATCGTGTCAGAGGACCAGGACCTGCTCAACATCCTGTTCGAAAACGACACGAAAATCCTGCCGCTGTCGTGGAATGCGGGCACCCGGATCTACCGCGCCAATCCGCTCGAGCCCTCCTATAGCGAGGAGGAGGCCTATGAGGCGGCGCGGGCGCCTTCGATCGTGCATTTCACCGACGTGAAAAAGCCATGGCACACCAAATGCACCCATCCGTTCACGGAACTCTACTGGGATTATCGCAATCTGACGCCGTGGGCGGAAACGGCCGGCGCGACCCGCAAGCGACGGCTGATCCAGAAAGCCCGCAGGCTGTTGCGGGCGCGCGACCGGCGTTTCGAGCGCAACGTGGCCTCGTAGAGACATAACCGGGCCGTCTCCACCCGCTCAGCCGCCGCTCAGGATATCCATCAAGGTGCGACGCTTGCGTTGCGGCTGCGGACTTCCGTTCCCGACATCGGCCGGCGGGGTCGCCGAGGCGCCGGTCCCGCCGCCATCGAGGCTGCCGAGAAGTTCGACCAGCGTTTTCGGCTCGTTGCCATTCGCCGGCGCCCTCGGTTCGATAATCCTGCCACCGCCGTAAAGCGGCTGCGGCTTCAGGCCGCGATGGGCCTTGGCCATGTAATCCTGCCATATCTGAGCGGGCAGCTTGCCGCCGGTGACCCTGCGCATCGGCGAATTGTCGTCATTGCCGACCCATACCCCGGTCGTGAGATTGGCGGTGAAGCCGACGAACAGCGCATCGCGCGAGGATTGCGTGGTGCCGGTCTTGCCGGCGACCTGCCAGCCGGAGATCTGCGCGGCCTTGCCGGTGCCCTCGGTCACCACCCGCATCAGCATGCCGTTCATGTTCGCCGCCGTCTGTGGTGAAAGTACCCGCTGCGGCGCCGGCGGAACCGCCTGGTAGAGCGGCTGACCGCCCGCAGTCCTGACGCTTTCGATCAGATAGGGCGTCGCCTTGAAGCCGCCATTCATGAACGCGGTATAGGCCCCGGTCAGCTCCAGCAGCGAAACCTCCGAGGTGCCGAGCGCCAGCGACGCGTTGGCGGTGATATCCGAGGTGATGCCGAGCCTGTGGGCGAGGTTGACCACATAGCCGGGGCTTGCCTCCATCACCAGCTGGGCGGCGATGGTGTTGACGGAATGGGCGAGCGCGTTGGTCAGCGTCATCGGTCCGGAATAGGTCTTTTCGTAGTTTTCCGGCGTCCAGTCGTCGATCGTGATCGGCGCATCGTTTCGAACAGAGCCCGGCCGGTCGCCGATTTCCAGCGCCGCGGCATAGACGAACGGCTTGAAGGCGGAGCCCGGCTGGCGTCTGGCGGTCACGGCCCGGTTGAACTGGCTCTTGGAATAGTCGCGCCCGCCGACCAGCGCCCGGATCGCGCCGGTGGCATCGACGGAAACCAGTGCGCCCTGCTCCACCCGGTCGTTTTCGCCGTTTGCGGCAAGCGCCTTTGCAAGACTGTCGCCGGCATCGCGCTCGAGGCCGGGATCGATGGTGGTGGTGACAACGATATCGGTGGCGACCTCGCCGATCATCGGCTTGAGACGCTGCATCACCATATCGGCGACATAGTTTTCCGGCCCGGTCCAGTAGCTCGGCGCGCGCGTCGGTTCGCGGGCCATGGCGGTGGCCATGTCGCTGTCGTCGATCATGTCCTGATCGTGCATCGCGGCCAGCACCACCTGGGCGCGGGCCTCGGCCGCCTCCGGGTCGCGGGCGGGCGAAAGCCGCGACGGCGCTTTCAGCAGCCCCGCCAGAAGCGCCGCCTCGCCAAGCGTCACCTCGCGGGCGGATTTGTGGAAATAGCGCCGCGAGGCCGCCTCCACGCCATAGGCGCCGGATCCGAAATAGACCCGGTTCAGATACATCGCCAGTATCTGGTCCTTGGTGTATTCATGCTCCAGCCACAGCGCCATCAGCGCTTCCTGCACCTTGCGCTCCAGCGTCTGGGCATGGGACAGCGCGACGTTCTTGGCTAGCTGCTGGGTCAGCGTGGAGCCGCCCTGCACCACCTCGCCGTAGCGAAGATTGGTGATAAGCGCGCGAACGAGGCCGATCGGGTCGACGCCGATATGGGAATAGAACCGCCTGTCCTCGATCGCCACCACGGCCATCGGAATATAGGGCGACATCTCGTCGAGCGACAGCGCCTCGCCGCCGGTCGCGCCGCGATTGGCGATCAGCGAACCGTCGGTGGCCAGGATCTTCACATTGGGCGCCCGCTCGGGCACCGCCCATTCATCCACCGGCGGCAGTTTGGAGCCGTAAAAGACGACGATGCCGGCAGCAACGATCCCGCCCCACACGGCTGCCACGCAGCCCCAGTAGAACACGAAGCGGAATACGCGCATCAACCCGCCGCCGGAAGCGGCACGCGCCTTTTTCCGCGATTTCTTCCTGCGTTTTTTGACAGGCTTCGCCGTCCCTCCGCCGCCAAGGCCGAAAAGCGAGGGTTCGGTTCTTTCGCGCTTGTTCTTCTTGCTTGCCATGGCGGGGCCGCGAGCACCTTTTCGTTTCCGTCTCCGGTTCTAACCGGGCCACTTTAAGGTGGTATTAAGGCGCGGGTATTACCCGGCAGGATCCCGGGCAAAAGATATCAACGAGGGTTAACGCAGGCTGAATGGGATGGCGGCTCTCATACGACAAGCGCTGCGATCCTTCTGTGTTCCAGCTTTTCAATTTGCTCGCCTCATACCATGCAACCGCCTTGGACCCCGGTTTTGTCCGAAGTTCATGCAGCAAACAATCTCCCCCTTTGAGGGGGAGATGTCGCGAAAGCGACAGAGAGGGGTATGGGCATAAGCCGCGCACTCTGTGCTTGCGGATAGGGTTCACCCCTCTCTGCCCCTGCCGGGGCATCTCTCCCTCAAGGGGAGAGATTACTGGCTGAGAGGTTCGCGAACAGCAACACACCGCCCCCCTCAGCGCGAAAGCGCGTCGAGTATCCGGATCCAGGAGCGGATGCCCTTGTGGAACGAGGCAAGCTCGTATTTCTCGTTCGGCGAATGGATGCGGTCGTCGTTGAGGCCGAAGCCGACCAGCAGCGAATCCATGCCGAGCTTTCTCTGGAAATCGCCGACGATCGGGATCGAGCCGCCCATGCCGATCACCACCGCGGGCTTCGGCCATTCCTCGGAAAGCGCCGCCTGGGCCTTTTTCAGGAACGGCGCGTTGTAATCGAGCTGGATCGCGGGCGAACCGCCATGGGGATGGAATTCCGCGCTGCAATCCGCCGGCAGTTTCGAGCGCACATAGGCGCGGAAGCTCTCGCGGATCTTCACCGGGTCCTGCGTGCCCACGAGGCGGAAGGAGACCTTCGCCGAAGCCTCTGCCGCGATCACCGTCTTGAAGCCCTCGCCGGTATAGCCGCCGGTAATGCCGTTGACCTCGGCCGTCGGCCGGGTCCAGGTCAGTTCCAGCACCGAGCGGCCCTTTTCGCCGGCAGGCACCGAAAGCCCGATCTCGCCGAGAAACCGGCCATCGGTCTCGCCAAGCTGTTCCCAGCCCTTCTTGACGTCCTCGGGCGTTTCCTCGACGCCGTCGTAGAAGCCCGGCAGCGTCACCCGGCCGGTCTCGTCATGAAGGCCGGCGAGAATATCGGCGAGGATGTGGATCGGGTTGGCGGCCGCGCCGCCGAAAAAGCCGGAATGGAGATCGCGGTCGGCGGCCTTGATCACCACCTCGTCGCCCACCAGACCGCGCAGCGTGGCGGCGATCGCGGGTGTCTCGCGATCCCACATGCCGGTGTCGCAGACCAGCGCGAAATCGGCCTTGATCAGATCGCCATGCTCCTCGATGAAGGCCGGAAGCGAGGGCGAACCGGATTCTTCCTCGCCCTCGAACATGATCGTGATCTTCACCGGCAGTTCCGCATTTTCCTCGCGATAGGCCCGGCAGGCCTGGAGAAAGGTCATCAACTGGCCCTTGTCGTCGCTGGTGCCGCGCCCGGTGATCACCTTGCTGCCGGCAGCACTGTTCTTGATCTTCGGGTCGAAGGGGTCGTCTTCCCAGAGCGAAAGCGGGTCGACGGGCTGAACGTCATAGTGACCGTAAAACAGCACGTGCGGCGCGCCGTCCGGGGCGTTCTCGCTGGTTGCCACTACCATCGGGTGGCCCTTGGTCTTGTGGGCTTGCGCCAGAAAGCCGAGCGTCTTCAGTTCCGCGACCAGCCAGTCGGCGGCCTCGGCGCATTTTTCCCTGTAGGCCGGGTCGGTCGAAATCGAGGGGATTCTCAAAAGGGAAAACAACTTGTCGAGGCTTGAGGGCAGGTTGTCGTCGGCGCGCTTCAAAATCGCGTCTAGCTGGGCCATGGGGGAACCTCCGGTAGGCGGGCAAATCATGGCAGGACCATAGGCCAGCAAGCGGCGATTGAAAACCTTGATCGAGGTATGAAACAGGCAAGAAAAAGCCGCCATGGCCTGGAGGGGGGGACTGACCATGGCGGCTGCTTTTTTGGACAAAGGCCGGAGAGGGGGATGGAGCCTTTGTCCTTTTGTCCGAAGAGGCGGGGGACGGGCCTTCTTCGAACAGCGGCGTGATCAAGCGCCGTTGACTGATAGATGTACTCTGAAATGTGTCGATTCAAGGGAAGCCGAGGGCCCGTTTCGTTACAAATCAGTAATCTGAGCAAAATTTCGGGCTTACCTTCGACCGCGCGGTTCGCCGTTTCAAATTGCGCGGCGCCATCATCAGTGCCCCGCGGCAGTGGAGAACAGGTTCATCACCAGTACGCCGCCGACGATCATGGCGATGCCGAGCCAGGCCGCGAGGTCGAGGCTCTGGCGCAGGATGACGACGCTGACGGCCGCCGTCAGCACGATGCCGAGACCGGCCCAGATGGCATAGGCGACGCCGAGCGGGATCGTCTTCAGCGCCTGCGACAGGCAGAAGAATGCGATAAGATAGAACACCGCAACGCCGATCGTGGGCAGCAGGCGGGTGAAGCCGTAGGATTTCTGCAGAAGCGTCGAACCGACCACCTCGCAGACAATCGCGATACCGAGCGCGCCATAGGCCGCGAGTGCAGGGTTCATCATCAATCCTCTTAAAAAAAACTCAGTGCGCCTCGTCCCAGTTATGGGCGGCGCGGGCATCGACCTTGAGCGGGACCGCCATCGAAACGGCGGGCATGGCGGCGTTTTCCATGATGTCGACGATCACGGCGCGGGACTTGTCAACCGCGTCGTCCTCCACCTCGAAAATCAGTTCGTCATGGACCTGAAGCAGCATCTTCGCCCGGTCATCAAGCCCGCGTTCGCCAAGCTCCGGCTCGATCCGGGTCATCGCGCGGCGGATGATATCGGCGGCCGAGCCCTGGATCGGGGCGTTGATGGCGGCGCGTTCGTTGAAGCTCCGGACCTGATGGTTGGAGGATCTGATTTCCGGATAGTGGATCTTGCGGCCGAAGATCGTCTCGACATAGCCAACGTCCCGGGCCCGCTCCTTGGTGGCTTCCATGTAATCGCGAATGCCGGGGAAGCGTTCGAAATAGCGCTTGATGTAGTCGCTCGCCTCCGAGCGCTCGATACCCAGCTGGTTGGAAAGCCCGAAGGCGGAAATGCCGTAGATGATGCCGAAATTGATCGCCTTGGCGCGCCGGCGCACATCGCCCGGCATGCCTTCCACCGGCACGCCGAACATTTCCGATGCCGTCATCGCGTGGATGTCGATGCCATCGGCAAACGCCTGCTTGAGCTGCGGAATATCGGCGACATGGGCGAGCACGCGCAGCTCGATCTGGCTGTAGTCCGCCGAGAGCAGCTTGTGGCCGGGATTGGCGATGAAGGCGGTGCGGATCTTGCGGCCCTCGGCGGTGCGCACCGGAATGTTCTGCAGGTTCGGCTCGGAGGAGGAAAGCCGTCCGGTGGTGGTCGCCGCCAGCGAATAGGAGGTGTGGACGCGCTTCGTCTGCGGGTGGATATAGCCCGGCAGCGCGTCGGTATAGGTCGATTTCAGCTTGGTCATCTGCCGCCAGTCGACGATCCTGCTCGGCAGCGGCAGGCCCTCGGCGGCGAGATCGTCCAGCACCTGCACGGCGGTGGACCATTGCCCGCTCTTGGTCTTCTTGCCGCCGGGAAGGCCCATCTTGCCGAACAGAATATCGCCGAGCTGCTTGGGCGAGCCGATATTGAAGCGTTCGCCGGCAAGCTCGTAGATTTCATCCTCGAGGGCTGCCGCCTTCTGCGCCAGTTCGCCGGAAAGCCGCGACAGGATCTGCCGGTCGACCGAAATGCCGCGCTCTTCCATGCGGGCGAGCACCGGCAGAAGCGGCCGCTCCAGCCGTTCGTAGACGGTCATCACCCGCTCGGCGGCAAGCCGGGGCTTCAGCACCAGCCAGAGCCTGAGCGTCACATCGGCGTCTTCGGCCGCATAGGCGGTGGCGCGGTCGATATCGACATAGTCGAAAGTGACCATGTTGCGGCCGGAGCCGGCAACATCCTTGTAGGGGATCGGCTGGTGGCCGAGCCATTTTTCCGAAAGCGCGTCCATGCCATGCCCGCCCATGCCGGAATCGAGCACATAGGACAGCAGCATGGTGTCGTCGAAATTCTTCACCGTGATGCCGTGGCGCAGCATCACGAGGTAATCATATTTGAGGTTCTGGGCGATCTTCAGCACCGCCTCGTCCTCAAGCAGGCGCTTCAGCGCCTCAAGCGCCTTGTCGAACGGGATTTGCCCCTCGGCAAGCCCGCCGCCGAGCAGATCGTCCTGGCCGGCCTTGTGGGCGAGCGGCACATAGGCGGCGCGGATCACCGCGCCGTCGTCTTTCGCATCCTCGTCGTAGAGCGCCAGCGAAAAGCCGACCAGTTCGGCCTGCATCGCGTCAAGCGAGGTGGTTTCGGTATCGAAGGCGACAAGGCCGCGTTCGCGCGCCGCCTCTATCCAGCCTTCGAGCGCGGCGAGATCGTGGATCGTCTCGTAGCTGTCGCGGTTGATCGGCAGAGCGGCAAACCGCGCGGCCCTTGCAGCAGCCAGATCGCCCGGGCGCTTGCCGTCCGTCGATCCGGGCGCGGCAGGCGTCGCCGCGCCGCCTTCGCCGGGATCGAGGTCGGGACCGTGGGCGCCAGCACCCCATTCGATGTCGACCGGCGCTGCCTCGATCGCCTGGGCCTCGGCCCCGGTTGCCTCGGCCACGCGCCGGGTCAGCGAGTTGAACTCCATTGCCTTCAGGAAGGAGACCAGCTTCGGCCCGTCCTGCGGCTCCAGCGAGAGCGCATCGAGCGGCAGATCCACCGGGCAATCCTGCTTCAGCGTCACCAGCTTTCGCGATACCAGCACCAGTTCGCGGCTGGCGATGATGTTTTCGCGGCGCTTGTTCTGCTTGATCGTCTCGGCATTGGCGAGAAGATTGTCGAGATCGCCGAATTCCTCCAGCAGCGTCGCCGCCGTCTTCGGGCCGATACCCGGAACGCCCGGCACATTGTCGACCGAATCGCCCGTCAGCGCCTGCAGGTCGATCATTTTTTCAGGCGTCACGCCCCATTTCTCGACGACCTCGGCAACGCCGATCTGGCGGTCCTTCATGCCGTCATACATGTGGACGTTCGGCCCGACGAGCTGCATCAGGTCCTTGTCGGAGGAAATGATGGTGGCATCGCCCCCGGCCTCCACCGCCATCCTTGCATAGGTGGCGATGATGTCGTCGGCCTCGTAGCCTTCCATCTCGATGCAGGGCAGGTTGAAGGCGCGCGTCGCCTCGCGGATCAGCGCGAATTGCGGCACCAGGTCTTCCGGCGGCGGCGGGCGGTGGGCCTTGTAATCCGGGTAGATTTCCTTGCGGAAGGTCTTCGAGGAATAGTCGAAGATCACCGCGAGATGCGTCGGCGTGACCCCGACGGAGGTATCGCGCGCCTGGGTCAGAAGCTTCCACAACATGTTGCAGAAACCGGAAACGGCGCCAACCGGCAGGCCGTCTGTCTTGCGGGTCAGCGGCGGCAGCGCATGGAAGGCGCGGAAGATGAAGCCCGAGCCGTCAATCAGGAAAAGGTGGTCGTCTTTTTTCATGGCGAATCCATAGCCGCTCGGGCGGCAAAGGTCCATGGCCCGCGATCCCGGTCACCCGGCTTTTGAAGCCACGCTGAAGCATCGGCAAGAACCGGTAAAAAGATCCGACTGGAAAATCGACGGGCTTGTCGGCCGTCCGAAGAGCCCTACCCACCCCGCCGCTTGCGGGTCTGTACTTCCGAGAGGAACATGCCGAGCGCGATGGCGACGCCCTGGAACATCATCTGCCATGAGGTCTCCAGTCCCAGCACCTTCAGCGCCTGGCCGAGTTGCGTGAGGAACAGGGCCGCGCCCGCCACCGCGATCATCGAGCCGATGCCGCCGGAGATTGCCGTGCCGCCGAGCACTGCCGCGGCGATCGGCGCCAGCAGATAGGGATTGCCGACATCGAGCGTCGGGTTGCGGATGAAGGCCGAGAGCAGCACGCCGACAATGCCGTAGAGCAGCGCGGCGGCGACGAAGGCGCCCGCCTGATAGCGGCGGATCTCGACGCCCGTGGCATAGGCCGCGCGCGGATTGGCGCCGACGGCCTCGAACCGGCGGCCAAGCTGGGTGCGGCGCAGCAGCACCGTCAGCACCACGGTCAGCGCGATCGTGATCCAGATCGTGGTGTTGAGCCCGAGAAAGCGCGCCTCGCCGAATTCGGCCAGCACCGTCGGCACCCCGGCTTCCGCCGGGAGCGAGCCGCGATACCAGAGCGTGAGGCCGGCAACGATCGCGCCGGTTGCAAGCGTCACGATCAGCGCGTTCAGCTTCAGCCAGGCGACCAGTACGCCATTGACGAGGCCGACCATCATGGCAAGCGCCAGCGCCAGCGCCGTGCCGATGACGGCCGAGCCATCCGCGCCGCCCGATGTGCCGAGCAGCACCGTGCTCGACAGCGTCACGATCGCCGGCACCGAGAGATCGATGCCGCGCGCCATCAGCACCAGCGCCTGCCCCATGGCGGCAATCGCCAGAAAGCTCGCGAAAGGCAGGATGCTGGTCACCGACGTGCCGGAAATGCTGCGCGGCAGAAACAGCGCGCACAGCGCCACCAGAATGGCGAGCGCGATCCAGATCGCCGCGAACTGCATCTGGATCAGCGGTACCCGCCCCCTGCCGCCGCGACCGGCGCGCGAGGTCGGCGTATATGTGGCGATCACGGTTGAATCGGTCATATGACCCTCATCGCTGTTGGAAACACGGGCCGGCATCAGGCCGCCCTCTTTTCGGCCGACGCCAGCACCCTGCGCCGGCGCAGAGCCGAAAGCAGCAGCGCCTCAAGCTCGCCGAGGCCGGAATAAAGGAAGATCGCAAGCAGGGTCATGACGCCGCCGGCGATGATGCCGAACGCGGTGGAAAGCCCGAGAAGCGTGATGACATTGACCATCAGCGCGAAGAACAACGCCCCGAAAAGCGCGCCGACAAACGAGCCGCGCCCGCCCGAAAGCGCCGCCCCGCCGAGAACCGCAGCCGCGATCGAGGTGAGCGCATAATTGGCGCCGACGGTCGGCGCGCCGACGCCGACTTCCGAGCCGAGGAAGAAGCCGGCGACGGTCGCCATCAGGGCTGCGAACACATAGGCGCGGACATGCACCAGATTGACCCTGACGCCGTTGCGCTGGGCCGCGATCTCGCGAAAACCCACCGCCTTGGCCTCAAGCCCGGACCGGGTGCGGTGCAGCCAGAAATCGAGCGCGGCGGCAACGGCGATAAGCACGAAGATCGACGCCGGCAGAAAGCCGATCCGTTCCTTCATCAACCCGGTGAATTCCTGCGAGATCATGCCGCCAGGGATCGGCCGCGCCAGAAGCGCTGCCCCCTGAAGCACGGACAGCATGGCAATGGTGGTGATCACCGCGTTGATATTGGCGAAGCGGATCAGGCTGCCATTGACAAGCCCGACGACGAGACCGATGGCAAGGCAGGCCAGAACCCCGAGGATCTGCATCGGGATCGGCATCTGGAACGCGATCATGTAGGAGGCGGCGACCACGGTCAGACTCATCATCGAGCCGACCGAGACATCGAGACCGCGCACCAGCAGCACGTGGAGCTGCGCCATGGCGACGAGAGCGGCCGGCGCTGTCGCGAGCAGGATGTAGCGGATGTTGACCGTGCGCAGGAACACCTTGCTTTCCATCGCCGCATAGCCGCCGACGATCAGCGTCAGCACGGCGAGGAACACCAGCGGCACCCACCAGATGTTCGAACCCGAAATCAGCGTGCGGAACACCTGCGACAGCGCGCCGGGCGCATCCTCCCCCGCCTGCTTGGCATCGCGGGCGCGCAGGAAGCCGGAGACGATGTTCTCCTCGGTCACCTCGTTCCCGACAAGCTCGGCAACGATCCGCCCGCGCGAAAACACCAGCACCCGGTCGCAGATGCCGGCAAGCTCCTGGGCATCGGAGGAATTGATCACCAGCGTGCCGCTCTTGCCGAGATTGGCGCGGATCGCCTGATAGATGTCGTGGCGCGCGCCGGCATCGACGCCTTGCGTCGGCTCGTCGATCAGCACGGCATCGGCATCGGTGCGGAACGAGCGCGCCAGCACCGCCTTTTGCTGGTTGCCGCCGGAAAGGCCGCTCACCGGGGTCTCCAGCGTGGCGGCGACGACGCCGAATTCATCGCGCATCTCCTCGGCATGGCGCTGCTCGTCACAGGAGGAAACCAGTCCGCGCCGGATGAAATCGCCAAGGCGGGGGAGCGTCATGTTCTTGCGCACGCCGAGATCGGGAAAGATCGATTCCCCCGCCCGGTCGGACGAAAGGCAAAGCACCCCCGAACGCAATGCATGGCGCGGCTCGGTCACATCCACGGGGCGGCCCAAACAGGCGACAGTGCCGGCGCGGCTCGGATTGAGACCGGCAATCGCGCGCAGCGCCTCGCGCTGGCCATTGCCTTCGGCGCCGGCGAAGCCGACGATCTCGCCGCGATGGGCGACAAAGGAAATATCGTCGAAGCCGCTGCCGCTCAGGCCGTCCACGACCAGTACCGGATCATGCACGATTGTGCCGGGTTTTGCCGGATATTCGCTCGCGACATCGCGGCCGATCATCCGCGACACCAGTTCATGTTCGGAGGTCTCGCTGGTGACCTCGAACGTGCCCTCGTGAACACCGTCCCTGAGGATCGTGACGCGGTCGGCGAGGTCGAGGATTTCCGGCAGGCGGTGGCTGACATAGACGATGCCGGTTCCCTCCGCCACGAGTTCACGCACGATCCGGCTCAGATGCACAACGCCGTCATGGTCGAGCGTCGAGGTCGGCTCGTCGAGCAGCAAAACGCGCGGCTTCGACAGCAGCGCCTTGACGATCTCGACGAACTGGCGATGGGCGGGCGTGAGGTCGCCGACCAGACTTTTGGGAGAAATGCCGAGACCGAAGGGAGCCAGTTTTGCCTCCGCCCAGGCGGTCATGGCGCGATAGGGCACTTCGCCGGGGGCAGTGGCGAGGTAGAGGTTCTGGGCAACGGTCAGTTCGCGCACCAGGCTGTCATCCTGATAGACGGTCGCAAGGCCACAGGACAATGCCTTGCGCGGATCGGCGCGCTCCAGCATCCGTCCCGCGATCTCGACCGTGCCGCCATTGGGCGCGATCGCGCCGGAGGCGATCTTCATCAGGGTGGACTTGCCCGAACCGTTTTCACCGAGAATGGCGTGAACCTCGCCCGCGCGGCAGTCAAAGCTGAAACCATCCAGCGCTTTCACGCCCGGATAGGTTTTCGAAACGTCACGCATCGACAGGACGATTTCGGACATGGGTTATCCTCCCCTCATGAACAAAGCGCATGGCGGGCAGAGACCGCCCGCCATGCCGGATGCGAAGATCAGTTGAACATTGCCCGCAGCGTATCGGGATCGACCATGGTCGAAACCGAAACCTCGTCGGGCAGGCTCGGGTCGCACTGGTCGGCGGAGGCCTGTTTCATGGAGAACGGCACGTCGAGATTGGCCGGGATTTCGTCACCGGCAAGCGACATCATCGCCGCCGTCAGCGCCAGACGAGCCTGGTAGTTCTGGCCGGACGAATAGAAGATCTTGAAGTTCGGGTTCCCGGCCGCCTTCATGTCGCAGAACAGGCCCTGCTCGTCGGTGCGCAGCGCCACGACGATGTCGAGCGGCCTGCCCGCCGACTGGTAGGCGCGCACGCCGCCCCGAAAACCATCGGCATAATCGTAGATATAACCGTCGATATCATCGAAGCGCGACAGGATCGCGGAGACCGCCGAAAACGTGCCTTCCTGGGTCCAGTTGGTGTCTTCGGTTGCGACGATATCAAGTCCGCCGACCGCTGCCGCCTCTGCCTTGGCGCAGCCCTGCCATGTCGAGGACAGCGGGTTGCCGGGGGTGCCGCCAAGGGCTGCGATACTGGCCGCATCGGGATTGCCGGTGCGCACCGCCTTGACGAATTCCTTGCCGAGATCGCAGATATTTTCGGAAATATTGGTGACGTAATCGACGCCCGGCGTGCCGGCGACCGTGCCGTTGTGGAGCACCACGGTGATACCGGCCTCGGTCGCTTCCCGGATCGAGGGCGCAAGCGCCTCGCCATGGTCGGCGAAGGTGACGATCACGTCGACGCCCTGCGCGATATAGGCGCGGAAATCGGACAGCGCCTTGGCGGCATCGCCGCGCGCCGAGGTATAGACGATCCTGCCGATCTCCGGATAGGTGAGCGCCTGCATGATGAATTCCATCTTGGTGACTTCGCGCCAGACGTTCTCGCCGAAGCCGTCGGCATAGGCCACCGTCAGATCGCCGCCGGTACCGGTGTCGCACTGGTTGCTGTTCCAGCACTCGATGGCCTTGGCGCGCATCTCGTCGCTCACCGGAAGTGCCGCCCTGTCGAAGGTCTCCACGAACACCGGCCCGACATCGGTGGTACCGAGACGCGACATCAACAAATCATTGGCGGACTGCGCGCCGGCCGTCATCGGCAGACCCAAAGCCACCATCGCGAGCGCCGCCGCGCGGGCAGGCCATTTCAGGCCGTTAGAACGTGTCATTGCTATTTCCTCTCCCTGGTTTGAAGGCCGGACATCCGCCCGTCCCAAAATCGCCGCCCGCATCGCCTTGATGACGTGCCGGGAACCGCACGGCCACGCTCCTCGGGTGACCGGCGTTAATTGCGAATACTATATTACGGTATTACGGTCATACGTCAATATGCTTTAAACCCTCCCGCCGGCTGGCATCACTGGCCGGTATCCCTGAATGTGCCAACGCCGCCGGCATTGCGGCGGCGCAAGATTCCCATTCTGGAATTTTTCCGGCTCCGGCGGGCTACTGCGCCAGATAGCCGCCATCGATGACGAGTTCGGAACCGGTGACGAAACTCGATTCATCAGACGCCAGGAACAGGCAACCATTGGCGATCTCGCGCGGCGTGCCGGCCCGGCCCATCGGCGTCATGCCGATGACGAACCTGTTGATTTCGGGGTCCTGGGCCTGGGTCAACGGCGTATCGATGAAGCCGGGATGGACTGAATTCACGCGGATGCCGTCGCCGACATAGGTGATCGCAGCGTTCTTGGACATCATGATCACCGCGCCCTTTGAGGCGTGATAGGCGTGGGCGCCGGGCACCGCGCCCTTGCCCCAGATCGAGGAAATATTGATGATCGACCCGGACTTTTTCGCCTGCATGTGCGGGATCGCAGCGCGCATGCCGAAGAACACGCCGTCCTGATTGACGCCCAGAACCTTGCGCCAGTTCTCCGTCGAGCCGTCGACGACCCCGTCATAGACGGCGATGCCGGCATTGTTGACGAGGCAGTCGATCCGGCCCCGCTCGGCGATGATCCGCGCGATCGCATCGGCCCAGTCATCCTCGCTTGCGACATCGAGCTTCAGCCCGGTCACCCCCTCGGGGTAAACCCCCGACGGATTGCTGCTGCTGCCGGCATAGACGATCGCACCCTCCTCGCTGAAACGCTCGACAACGCCGAGCCCGATGCCGCGCGATGTGCCGGTCACAAGCGCCACTTTTCCTTCAAGCCGCATAAATTCTCCTCCCGATTGATTTTGTAGCGCCTCCGCGCATGATATTCGTGTAATACCGTATTATGATACGACGCGAAAGCCCCGATCCGGAACAGTTCAGCGCAAGTTTTGCCGCGCCCGCGATGAAATTTTTCCAGATTGGTCGAAACTGCGCGCCCAAGGCCAAAGCCGTGGCCGTAGTTTCACGAAAACGGAATCGAGGGAGGTAGTTATGTCTGCCACAAAAGCGGTCGGCTGGATCGGCGTCGGAAAAATGGGCGCGCCGATGGCGGGTCATCTTCTGGACGCCGGCGTCGGCGTGACCGTGTTCGACGCCCGGGCCGAAAACATCGCGGCGATGGAAGAGGCCGGCGCGCGGGCGGCGGCGAGCATCGAGGCGGTCGGCGGCGCATGCGGCGTGATTTTCACCTCGATCCCCGACGACGCGGCCCTTTCAAGCGTGGTCGCAGCGCTTGCGCCCGCAATGGCAAAGAACGCGATCCTGATCGACACCAGCACCGTGAGCCCGAAAGCCTCCGAGGAGGCCGCGCGCGCGCTTGCCGATCATGGCATCCGCTATCTGCGGGCGCCGGTTTCCGGCAGCACCACGATCGCGGCCGCCGCCGGCCTCACCGTGCTCGTCTCGGGTGACGAAAGCGCCTGGAAGGAAGCCGAGCCGCTCGTCAGCCATTTCTCGAACGAGCGCTTCTATCTCGGCCCCGCGGACGAGGCGCGGTTCATGAAGCTCGTGCTCAACACGCTTGTCGGCGCATCCGCCTCCGTCCTCGGCGAGGCCATCCTGCTCGGCGAACATGGCGGCCTCGATCGCGCCCGGATGATGGATGTCATCCTCAAAAGCGCGGTCAGTTCGCCGCTGCTCGGCTACAAGCGGGAGACCGTGGTGGTCGACGCGGCAACCCCCGCCTTCCGGCTCGACCAGATGGTCAAGGATTTTTCGCTGATCCTTGCCGCGGCGAACAGCGAGCATATAGATATGGAAGTCAGCGCGCTGATCCTGAAGCAATACGAGGCCGCCGCCGAGGACGGCATGCAGGGGCGCGATTTCTTCGCGCTGGTGGACTGGATCAGGGACCATTCGTCACGCCCCGGCTGAAGCGCCAGCGCATGGGAGGGTCCTTGGGAGGGGACCGTCGAATGACCGAATATGAGATGCTGCGTATCATCGATTTCCTGAACGACCTCAACGGTCCGTTCAGCGCGGTCGTGGCCGAAAGCAGGGGCGACCCGGTTTTCGCGCTGACGCTGTCGCTGATGCAGGCCCATCTGACCGGCCGCGACATCACCAAGAGCGCGCTCGCCGAAAGCGGCGGCGTTCCCTTCGTCACAGCGATGCGCCATATCAGCCAGATGATCGAGGACGGCAATATCGTGCTCGATCCGCGCACCGCCACCGGCCGCAGCTTCTACGTTCGCCCGAGCGAGAAGCTGCAGGAGCGCTTCATGGCCTATTGCCGCAGCGTCAAGGCCACGATCGGCCGCACCTTCGGCACCATCAATTCCGACGAGGATGTCGACGGGTTCTATTTCGGCGGCTCCAATTTCTCCCGCGTCGTGATCCCGCCGCCGCGCCTGCAGAGCCACCACGTTTCCGGCGGCAAGGAACTGCGCTTCCTGTTCCGCAAGGACAATTATTTCGAGGCGCTGCGCAATACCTGGGCCGATCTCAGGGCCAATATCGGCTCGATCCAGAATGTCGATCTCCTGCCGCTGCCCCAGCTTTACGACCGGATCATCGAAAACGGCGCGCGCAGGAGTTCCGAATTCGACGTCATCTGCGTCAACAAGCCGTGGGTCGGCGACCTCGTCGATCGCGGGCTGGTGCGCCCGCTTGACGACCTGATCGCCGGAAGCCGTATCCAGCCGCTCGATTTCTCGCCGATGGTCTGGGACTCCGGCGCCTGGCAGGGCACCCAGTACGGCGTGCCGATCTACACCACGGTCGAGCTGTTTCTCGCCCGCCAGGACATTTTCGAACGCGCCGGCCATCCCTATCCCCGCACCTTCGATCAGGTGATCGACGCCGCCCGCGCGTTGCAGCGCCCGTCCGAAGGCGTTTACGGCGTCGCCTGGAACGCGGCGGAAGGCATGCCGATCGCCAGCACCTTCATGGTGCTGCTCGGCTCCTGCAACACCGCCTGCCTCAATCTGCCGCGCCGCCGCATCCATATGCCGATGCATGATCTGGTCTCCGACAAGCTGCGCGGCCAGGTGCTGACCGACCAGGCATTCGAGGTGCTGGACTACATGCACCGCCTCGTCGACGTGTCGGAACCGAACATTCTCGAAATGGACTGGGACCGAAGGGTCGAGGCGCTGCTGACCGGCAAGGCGGTGATGGGCTATTGCTGGTCGATGCATGCGGCGCTGATGGAATATCACGTCAAATCCGTGGTTTCGCGCCGGATGCGCTACCTGGAACAGCCCAAGGGCAAGGCCGGCATGCATGCCAATCCGGTCGGCGGCTTCCACCTGATGATCCCGACCAATCTCGATGAAGACCGGGTCGCGCTCGCCTTCGACGCGATCAGCTGGATGTGTTCGCCCGAGGTGATGAAGGAGCATGTGTCGGAAGGCTTTCCGGTCGCCCCGCGCTTTTCCGTCGCCGCCGATCCCGAGGCCGCCGCAAGCTCACCCGTGATGGGCGTGGTCGCAAGGCTTTTGAAATCCAACTCGGTCTGCACCTGGTCGCGCCCCGCCGTGCCGGAATATCACGGGATCGAGGCCGTGCTCGGCCGCGAAATCCACACAGCGCTACGCGGCGACATCACCGACCGCGAGGCGCTGGAGCGCGCCCAGCGCGCAATCGACGGCCTGCTTTCAACCCGCCAGACGGCCACAGAGAACTACGCCTGACCTTCCACCAAAAAGAGGCCAACATGTCGACAATCGATGACTTCGTCTTCAAGGGCATTCCGACCCGCGTGCTGTTCGGCACCGGTACGCTTTCCAGGGCACGCGACGAGGTGGAAAAGCTCGGCGGGCGGGCAGCGCTGGTGCTGTCCACCGCCCACCAGAGCGCGGAGGCCGACCGACTCGTCTCGGATCTCGGCGAACTTGCCGCCGGCCGCTTCTCAGAGGCAGCGATGCACACGCCGACGGACGTGACCGCAAAGGCGCTCGAAATCGCGAAATCGACCGGGGCCGACTGCGTGGTCTCCATCGGCGGCGGATCGACGATCGGGCTCGGCAAGGCGATCTCGATCCGCACCGGCATGCCGCATCTGGCGATCCCCACGACCTATGCCGGTTCCGAGATGACCGACATTCTGGGTGAGACCGAGAACGGCAACAAGACCACGCGGCGCGACCCCGCGATCCGTCCCGATACCGTGATCTACGACGTGTCGCTGACGCTGTCGCTGCCGGAAAAGCTGACCGTCAGCTCCGCGCTCAACGCCGCGGCCCACGCCGTGGAAGCGCTCTACGCCCCGGACGGCAATCCGGTGATCAGCCAGATGGCGGCGGCCGGACTTGCCGCCCTTCATCGCGGCCTGCCGCGCATCATCGCCGACAGCGCCGATCACGAGGGACGACGCGAAACCCTCTATGGCGCATGGCTTTGCGCCACCGTTCTCGGACAGGCGGCGATGGGGCTGCATCACAAGCTCTGCCATGTGCTCGGCGGCTCCTTCAACCTGCCCCATTCCGAAACCCACGCGATCCTGCTGCCGCATACCGCCGGCTTCAACGCCATGGCGGCAAAGACAGCCCTCAAGCCGGCAAGCGACATCTTCGGCGATCCGCTCGGCGGCGGGCTCTGGGATTTCGCCAAGGCCGCCGGCGCGCCGCTTGCGCTTGCCGATTTCGGTTTCAGCGCGGCCGATATTCCCCGCGCTGCCGAGATCGCCGGCACGGACCGCTATGACAACCCGCGCGCGTTCGACACCGACGATATCGCCCGCATCCTGACGGCCGCCCTTCACGGCGATCGCCCCGAGACATTCTGAAAGGCCACAGACATGCACGAGCACACCACCGAAAGCGGCTATTTCACCGAGGAGGAATCGGCCGAGGTCGTCATCGCCCGCAATGCGAAAGCGAAGGACGCCCGCCTTGCCGAAGTGATGGCGGTGATCACCCGCCACCTCCATGAAGCGGTCAAGGAAATCGAGCCGACGGAAGAGGAATGGATGCAGGCGATCCGGTTTCTGACGGCGACCGGCCAGATCTGCAATGAATGGCGACAGGAATATATTCTCCTGTCCGACATTCTCGGCGTCTCGATGCTGGTCGACGCGATCAACAACCGCAAACCATCCGGGGCCAGCGAATCGACCGTGCTCGGCCCCTTCCATGTCGACGACGCGCCGCTGATGGAGATGGGGGCCGATATCTGCCTCGACGGCAAGGGCGAGCAGATGGAGGTGCGCGGCACGATCCGCGATCTTTCCGGCAATCCGGTCGCCAACGTGCTGATCGATGTCTGGCAGGCCAATGACGAGGGATTTTACGACGTCCAGCAGCAGGGCATTCAGCCGGAGTTCAATCTGCGCGGCCGGTTCCGCACCGGCCCGGACGGGCGCTACCGGTTCTGGGGGGTGCGGCCGAAATATTACGCCATCCCCGATGACGGGCCGGTGGGCAGGCTTCTGGGCGCGCTCGGACGCCATCCCTACCGCCCCGCCCATCTCCACTACATTTTGTCGGCGGACGGCTACAAGACGCTGACCACCCACATTTTCGATCCCGACGACCCCTATATCAACTCCGACGCCGTGTTCGGCGTGAAGGAAAGCCTGATGGCAGGGTTCCGGAAGATCGAGGATGCCGGCGAGATCGCGGCCTCGGGACGCGAAGGCTGGTTCTGGCGCGTAGAGCACGATTTCATCCTGGAGCGCCTGAAGACGTAGCCGCCCTGTCTCAGCCGGCCAGCATCTTCGCCAGCATGAAGCCCGAGCCGGCGCCGGTTCCAGCGCCCGGCCAGGTCGCCGCGCCGCAGATATAGAGCGCGGGCACCGGCGTGTTGTAGCGGGAATAGCCGGCGGCGGGGCGGAACAGGAAGTTCTGGTCGAGATGGTGCGAGCCGGACAGGCTGTCGCCGCCGATCAGGTTCGGGTTCGCCCGCTCCAGATCGCGCGGCGAGAACACCGCGCGAGAACGGATTTTCGCCCGGGTTCCCGGCGCATGGGCCTCGATGATATCGAGCACCCGCTCGGCATAGACATGCTTGGCCTCGTCCCAGTCGGTCTCGGTGATCTCGCCCGCGGCATCGCCCCGGATTTCGGCCGGCAGCACCCGCACCTGCACCCACAGTACATGCTTGCCCTCGGGAGCGCGCGCGGGATCGATCGCCGTGGGCTGGCCGACGACGAGCGCAGGTTCGCCCGGCAACAGCCCGTCCATCGCCTCGGCATAAAGCCGCGACATCATCCGCATGTCCGGCGCGATATGAATATAGGCGTAGTCACGCAGATCGCTCCCCGCCGACCACGCCGGCAGGTCGTCCATCGCCAGATGGATCATCATCGTGCCCGGCCCCGCGCGGAATTTCTCGAACGTGCCGGCAAGGTTTCCCTTCGGCCCGTTCCGAGGCACGAGATCGGCAAACAGCAGTTTCGGATGGACATTGGCGATCACGGCCTTGCGGGCCGCAATCGTCCGGCCTGAGGCGAGCGTCACGCCCGTCGCCTTGCCGGCCTTGTCCAGTTCGACGTTCGCGACCCGCTCGCCGAGCACGATATCGCCGCCGCTGTCTTTTACCACCTGGGTCATCGCACGAATGATGGTATCGGCGCCGCCCTTGCCGATGACCATGCCGAATGCCTGGTTGGCCATCGATTCCAGATAGGGAAACAGCGCGCCGCCCGCGACATCCGGCGCGAAATCGAGGTGCAGGCCCCAGGTCGCCATCATCACCTTGAGCTTTTCATTCTCGAAATGCCGGTCGAGGAAATCACGCGGGGTTGCGACCAGCAGGCGCGCCAGCCGGTATAGCCCCTGCGTGCCCAGCGTCCGCCAGGCCTTCCACACCGCCTTTGCGGTCTGGAAGGAGGGCATCGGCGCGCCCATCAGCGCGAAGATATGCAGCGCGTCGCGGGAAAAATCGGCAAGCATCCGCTCCCAGGCCTCGGCGTCCTTTTGCGACAGCGCCGCGATGCCGGCTTTGGTCTCGGCAAGGTCGGGACCGACGCCGAGCGCGGTTGCGTCACGGAAGACGCTTGCAAAGCAATGCGGCGCCGGCACCAGTTCCAGCCCCGCCGCCGTCAGTGCCTCGCGATGGGCGGCGAAGAAGGCGGAGCCGGCAAACATCGACAGGTTCATCGCGCCGAAATCGTGGCGAAAGCCGGGCTCGGTCAGGTCCTGCGTCTTGACCGCGCCGCCGGCCTCGTCGGCCGCCTCGACGACGCAGACCTTCCAGCCCTTCGAGGTGAGATGGACGGCCGCAGCAAGACCGTTGTGGCCTGCCCCGATGATCACCGCATCATAAACCGTCATTGTCGCCATCCGCGTCCCCTTCGATCAGATATACCTATATGCATACATAATTCCTTGGCGCCAGAAGAGCATTTTTTCCGGACAGACCGCAATAACCTGCGGCAAGATTGCCACTATGCCAACGATTTATGCAATTGCCTCCGTTTGCGACAGGCATGCTCCCATTGCCGGAAGAATTGCCTCCGCATCAGCATGATCCTTGCATTATCATATTTTCTTTCATAGGCTCGTCGGCAACGTCCGCAGCAAGACCGGTTGATCAAGACCGCGCGAAGCGCCGGCACCGGTTTCGGGCGACGAAGGGGAAGTTTATCATGAATGACACGTCCGTGCTTGGAAGCCTCGCCACCGCCCTGCTGTCGGGGTCGGTCAAGGTTGTCGACATCACAGCGCCGCTCGGTCCGGAAACCCCGGTCCTGTACCTGCCGCCGCAATTCGGCCAGAACACGCCGAATGTGAAGGTCCACAAGATTTCCGAATATGACGAGAACGGTCCGTTCTGGGCGTGGAACTGGATCGAGCTCGGCGAGCACACCGGCACCCATTTCGACGCGCCGTGTCACTGGATCACCGGCAAGGACAATCCCGACAACACCACGGACACGATCAAGCCGCAGAATTTCGTCGCCCCCGTCAACGTCATCGACCGCTCGAAAGAATCCGAAGCCGATCACGACTACCTGCTCACCGTCGACAGCATCAAGGAATGGGAAGCCGAGCATGGCGAGATCGAGGCCGGAAGCTGGGTGGTGATGCGCACCGACTGGTACAAGCGCAACGGCTCGACGGAGACCTTCCTCAACGCCGACGACAACGGCCCGCATTCCCCCGGCCCGACGGCGGAGGCGATCGAGTACCTGCTTTCCAAGGGCATTATCGGCTGGGGTCAGGAAACGGTCGGCACCGATGCCGGTTCCGCCGGCGGCATGGAACCGCCCTTCCCGGCGCATAATCTGATGCACAAGCACAACAAATACGGCCTCGCGAGCCTTTCGAACCTCGACCAGCTCCCGGCCAAGGGCGCGATCCTGATCGCTGCACCGCTGAAATTCGTCAAGGGCACCGGCTCGCCGGTGCGCGCGCTGGCGCTGATCGCCTGACGCAGCGGACCGATCGTTCGGCGCGGCCACTGTGTCGCCGCGCCGGTTCAAACCGACCTTTAAGCGGGGACTGACTTGGCGGATTTCGATCACATCATCATCGGCAGCGGCATCAACGCACTGGTGGCCGCCTCTCTCCTCGGCAAGGCCGGCAAGCGCGTGCTGGTGCTGGAGCGCAACGAGACCATCGGCGGCTGCCTGATGAGCGCGGAGGTGACCGCGCCGGGTTACCTTCACGATGTGATGGCGACCACCATGGTGCTGTTTTTGACCTCGCCGGCCTTTGCCGCCCTCGGCGACGATCTTGCCGCGCGCGGCGTGGAATTCTGCCATAGCGAAACGCCGACCGGCGTGTTGCGGCCGGATGGTAGCCACCTCATCTACGCAATGGACCGCAACCGCAATATCGATGCGTTCAACGACAAGGCCGACGGCGACGGCCAGAGCTTCGACGCCGAAATGGCGGCAATGGCGGGCGATGCCGATTTCGTGTTCTCGCTGCTCGGCGGCAATCTCTGGTCGGGCGCAACGGCGAAGAAACTGCTCCGCGAGGCCTGGAAACGCGGACCGCGCGGCCTTGCAGCGTGGTTCGGCGAAGCGCTGACGCCCGCCCGCGGCTATCTCGAGACGACCTATGCATCCGAAGAGGCAAAGGCGCTGTGGGCGCCCTGGGTGCTGCATTGCGGCCTGTCGCCGGAGGCGAGCTATTCGGCCCAGATGCTGAAGGTGATCGGCTTTGCGATCGAGCTTGCCGGCTGCCCGATCGTCAAGGGCGGCGCCCGCAACCTGACGCTCGGTTTCGAGCGCCTGATCCGCGACCATGGCGGCGACATCCGCACCGGATGCGATGTCGCCGGCATCATCCTCGACAAGGACGGCAAGGCGACGGGCGTGCGGCTTGCCGATGGCACGGAAATGAAGGCCGGGCGCGGCATCATCGCCTCCGTCACCCCCGGCCAGCTTTACGGACGCCTGCTCGACGACAGAGGCAAGCCGCTTCCCGCCGATGTCGAAAAGGGCCTGAAAACCTTCCGCTACGGCAAGGGCAACATGCAGATCCATTACGCGCTGAAAACGCCGCCGAAATGGAAGGCGGGCGCGGCGCTCGGCAAGGTCGCGCTGCTGCATCTGACCGACGGTCTCGACGCGGTGTCGCGCTCGGCGAACGAGGCCGAGCGCGGGCTGCTGCCGGCGGAACCGACCGTCTGCGTCGGCCAGCCGACGGTGCTTGATCCCGGCCGCGCGCCCGACGGTGGCGCGATCCTGTGGCTGCAACTTCCAGACACGCCCCGCCATATCAAGGGCGATGCGGCGGGCCTGATCGATTGCCCCGCGGGCGGCAACTGGACGGAGGCGCTGCGCGAGGCCTTTGCCGACCGTATCGAGGCCATGCTTTCCGCCCATATCGAGGATTTCGGGAACAATGTGATCGCCCGCAGCGTCTGCTCGCCCGCCGATCTTGCGGCCATCAACATGAACCTCGTCGGCGGCGATCCCTATGGCGGGTTTTGCGGGCTGGACCAGTTTTTTCTCTGGCGTCCGTTCAAAGCTGCCGTTAACCACAGGACCCACGTGCCCGGTCTCTATCATATCGGCGCCTCGACCCATCCGGGTCCGGGCCTTGCCGGCGGCTCGGGCTTTCTGCTGGCATCCTCGCTGAAATAACGGAGTGGGTCTATGGGTGAGCGGTTTTCGGGCTCGGTTCTGAACGATGACGGAGAAGCGGGCGAGATCGTCCGCAGCCTCGGAGAAATCGGCCTCAACGCGTTTTCGCCCTATCTGATGAACCGGGTGATGGCGCGCTATAACGCCAATCTCGCCGAGGAGCTGAAACATCTCGGCATGAGCACCGCCAAGGTGCGCACCCTTGCCGTGCTTTCGGTCACCTCATCGGCCACGATCAACGAACTGTCTGTTTTCGCCGTGATCGAGCAATCGACGATGAGCCGCACGCTCGATTCGCTGGAGGAGCAGGGCTATATCCGCCGCCAGTCGCGCAATGAGGATATGCGGGTGCGCGATGTTTCCATCACGGAGGAAGGCCGCATCGCCTTCGACGCCGCCTGGCCGACCATGTACGGCTTCCTGCTGCAGATGTTCGACGGCATCGACGAGGACGAACACCGCGCCTTCGTCACCACGCTGCAGAAGATGCTGCGCAATGTGCGGGTGAACGATATCTGAGCGGCGGCTTATGCCCTGCCGGCGGGCCGATCGGGCTCCCTTTCGGGGGAAGCGCATCGCACTCCCCTGCTCCTCCGGCTTGTGTGGATGAATTGTGGCTCGCGGCCCACATCGGCCAGGATGCACATCCCGGTCGATGCGGGCGGGAAGCCGCATCATCTGGCTTGGGCCGAGTCAGCCCTCACACATACTTGTTGACGACATTCTCCAGATATTCCTGACGGCCCGATTTCGGTTCGGGGTTGATGTCGTCCTTCTCCACCATGGCGGCGATGTCCCCGAGCGTCATTTCGCCCGAGAGCATCTTTTTGGCGGCGTCGTCGTTCCAGCCGGCATAACGCTCGTCCAGCGGCTTCGACAATGCGCCGTCCTCGATCATCCGGGCGGCGGCCTTGAGCCCGCGCGCGCAGCTGTCCATGCCGCCGATATGGCCGTAAAGCAGATCCGCCGGATCGATCGACTGGCGGCGCAGCTTGGCGTCGAAATTGGTGCCGCCGGTACCGAGCCCGCCGGCAAGCAGCACCTGATAGTAGGCGAGCGCCATTTCCGGCACATTGTTGGGGAACTGGTCGGTATCCCAGCCGGACTGGTAGTCGTTGCGGTTCATGTCGATCGAGCCGAGGACGCCGAGCGTGCGGGCAAGCGCCAGTTCGTGCTCGAATGTGTGGCCGGCAAGAATGGCATGGCCCTGCTCGATATTGACCTTCACTTCCTTTTCCAGACCGTATTTCTGCAGGAAGCCGTACACCGTGGCGACGTCGTAATCATACTGGTGCTTGGTCGGCTCCTGCGGCTTCGGCTCGACCAGGATCGTGCCTTTGAAGCCGATCTTGTGCTTGTACTCGACCACCATCGACAGCATGCGCGCCATCTGGTCGAATTCGCGACCCATGTCGGTGTTGAGCAGGGTCTCGTAACCCTCGCGGCCGCCCCACAGCACATAGTTCTCGCCGCCGAGCTTCATGGTCGCATCCATGCAGGTCTTGATGGTCGCGGCCGAAAACGCGAACACATCCGGGTCCGGATTGGTCGAGGCCCCCGACATGAAGCGGCGGTGGGAGAACAGATTGGCCGTGCCCCACAGAAGCTTGACGCCGGTCTCCTCCTGCTTTTCGGCGAAATGATCGACGATCTCGTTGAGGTTCTTCGTATTCTCCGCGAAATTTTTGCCTTCCGGGCGCACATCGGCATCGTGGAAGCAGTAATAGGGCGCGCCGAGCAGCGAAAACAGTTCGAAGGCGACATCGGCTTTCAATTTGGCCTTGTCCATGCCGCCGTCATACCAGGGCCGGTCGAAGGTGCGTCCGCCAAAGGGGTCGCCGCCCTCCCATGCCAGCGAATGCCAATAGGCGACGGCAAAGCGCAAATGGTCCTTCAGCGGTTTGCCCAGGACAACCTCGTCGGGGTTGTAGTGCTTGAAGGCCAGCGGGTTATCGCTGTCGGGGCCTTCATACTTGATTTTGGCGATATCGCCGAAAAAACCGGTGCTCATGTCAATTCTCCCATTCGGTTGTTCTCAGGCCCGGTGATTGTCTCACGACAATTCGCGGCCACATTCTACTGGTTGCACTTTGCAGGTCATCACGTGTGAATGACCGTTCTCGTTCTGCCTCGCAAAGCCAACGGCTTCCCAGAAGGCGGCGGCAAGCTCCGTTCCCGCATTGACGAAGATGAAGCGGCTTGAGACGGAGGCATGGGCGACGAGCAAACTTGCAAGCGCCCGGCCAACGCCATGGCGACGAGAGGCTGGGTGAACATAGAAACGGCGCATCCGCGTCGCATCGGCCACCACCGGATCGAGGCTTACGCCGCCGATAGCCTGCAACCGGCCTTCCGACCAGGCCGCCATCAGGCATTCGCCCTTACGGTCATATCGAAAGTCTTCGTTCCACTCGCTGGCCAATCGCTCCATGTGCCGAAAGCCCTCACGGCTGGCTTCTTTTCGCAGGCGCTCGAATCCGTCCGGTAAGGTCGTCTCGACAAGGGCGAGGTCGACAGGTCTCATGACTGGGCGCTCAGCGTTCTGATCGCCGGGTAGAGCGCCCGGAAGCGCTGATAGGCATCCTCGAACGCGGCTCTGTGGGCAGCTTCCGGCTCGATGGTTTCCGCCGTCTTCGGCGGAGTGCAGACGGAAAGCGGATCGGCGCCGGTGGCCGCAAGCATGCCGAGCCGGGCGGCCCCGAAGGCCGCGCCGAAATCGCCGTCGGCGGGAATGTCGATCGGCAGGTCGAGCGCGGTCGCCACCGCCTTCAGCCAGTAGCGCGACCGCGAGCCACCGCCGATCGCGGTGATCCGGGAAAGCTCGGTTCCGGCGGAGCGCAGCGCCTCGAGATTGTCGCGCAGCGCGAAGGCAACGCCTTCCATCACCGCGCGGGTCATGGCCGGCCGGTCGCTCTCATGGGCAAGGCCGATGAAAGCGCCGCGGATCGCGGCGTCATTGTGCGGCGTGCGCTCGCCGGAAAGATAGGGCAGGAAGGTGACATCGCCCGGCGCTTGCAGCGTATCGCCGACCTCGGTCGCAAGTTCGGCCGGGCTTTTGTCGGTGATCGTCGCATACCAGTTCAGCGTGTCGGTCGCCGACAGGATCACGCCCATCTGGTGCCAGGTGCCGGGCAGCGCGTGGCAGAAGGCGTGGACCGCGCTCTCGGGCTTGGGACGGTAGCGGTCATTGGCCGCAAACAGTACGCCGGACGTGCCGAGCGAGACGAACGCCGCGCCATCGGCGACCGTGCCCATGCCGCAGGCGGACGCCGCGTTGTCGCCAGCGCCGCCGGCAATCACGACCGGGCCGGTCATGCCCCATTCGGCGGCAAGCGCGGGCTTCAGCGTGCCGCCGACTTCGGAGCCTTCCACCAGCGCCGGCATCTGCGAACGGGTGAGGCCGGTCGCGGCGAGAAGTTCGTCGGACCAGTCGCGCTTTTCGGTGTAGAGCCATGAAGTGCCCGCCGAGTCCGACATTTCGGAGATATATTCGCCGGTCAGCCAGAACCGCAGATAATCCTTCGGCAGCAGCACCTTCGCGACCTTGTCGAAGATCGCCGGCTCATTTTTCCTCACCCACACCAGCTTCGGCGCGGTAAAGCCCGGAAACACGATATTGCCGGTGATCGCGCGGAAAAGCGGATCGTCGTCGAGCTGGGCGGCCTCGACATGGGAACGGGTGTCGTTCCAGAGAATGCAGGGACGCAGCACCGCGCCGTCTTTATCCAGAATCGTCGCCCCATGCATATGGCCGGAAAGGCCGATGCCCCTGACCGCGGCAAGCTCGCCCGGATGACGTTCGGCAAGGCGGCCAACGGCGATCCTGCAGGCGTCGATCCAGTCGGCCGGATCCTGCTCCGACCAGCCGTGATGGGGCCGCGAGACCTCCAGCGGCGCGTCGGCGCTGGCGATCACCTTCTGGCTGTCATCGATCAGCATCGCCTTCAAGCTGGAGGTTCCGAGGTCGAGCCCGAGATACATGGCGTTCTTCCCTTTCCCGCCCGTCAGGGCAGATTGTTCCTGATAAAGATGTCGATGCGGATGCGCTCCTGCGCGGCAATCACCGGCATGCCGTCGGCCTCGGCCTTCAGCACCCGGATCGCGCTTCTGACCTCGTGGCCCGCATCCTGGTTGAGCACCGCGTCGAACAGGCCGTTCTCCAGTGCCGCGCGCGAATGGTCGGAAAGCTCGTGCCCGATCGTGACGATTTCACGGCCGTCGCCGCGCGCCTTTTCAAGCGCCGCGATCAGGCCGCGATTGCCCGCGCCCAGACTGTAGATGCCGATGATATCGGGATCGGCGGCAAGCGCTTCGGTCACCAGCCGCTCCGCAACCTTCGCGTCGTCGCGGCCTTCCATGGGCGGGGTCAGCTCGAGGTTCGGAAAATCGAGCGCCATGCCCTCCGAAAACCCGGAGAGCCGGTTCTGATGGTCGCGCACCGAAAGCGAGCCGACGAGAATGGCAATACGCCCGGCGCGCGGACCGATGAACCGGCCGAGCAGGGTGGCAGCCGTGCGGCCCGCCGCCTGATTGTCGACGCCGGCATAGTGATCGCGGCCGCTATCCTCCAGGTCGGACACCAGGGTGACGACCGGAATGCCCTTCTTCTTCAGGGCGGCGACGGCGGCGCGCACCGGATCGGCATCGATCGCGACCACCGCGACGCCGGCCGGCTCCTCCTCGCCCGCGGCGATCAGCGCGTTTGCCAGCGCCTCGCCGTCGAAGGCCGGCACGTCGATGATCCGGATTTCGGTTCGTTCGATCCGCCCGCGCTCGCCTGCCTGCTGAACGGCGGCGCGCAGTTCGGCCATGAAGGCGTTGTCGTTTTGCGGCAGGATGAAGGTGAAGGGATAGACCCGGCTCTTGGCAAGATTGGCGGCGGCGACATCGCGGACATAGCCGAGCGAGCGGATCGCCTCCTCGACCTTGACCTTGGTCTTCTCGCGCACGCCGGGCCGGCCGTTCATGACGCGGTCCACGGTCGCCAGACTGACGCCTGCCTGCAAGGCTATGTCATGGACTGTCGGGCGCATTTTTCCTCCCGCCTGGCTCGCTCCCCCACGATCCGCTCCCCGGATCTTGTTCTGCCTCCCTTATAGCGCGCGCTTTGATGTACGTAAATCAAAAAGTCCGTGTGGAATTGCTTGGCTCACAAACCGGGTCAGAAACTGTCCTCGAACAGCTTGTTGAGCCGGCCGATAACGGCGATGGCGGGCGCATCGGTGCGCAGCGCCTCGTTCAGCACGTCGGAGGCCTGCTGCTGGAAGCGGATATAGCCGTTGTGACGCGGACGCCTATAGGCGTGGGCAACGGTATCGGCGGTGTTTCGATAGAACCCGTTGACCGCGCTGTTGACCTCGGCGCTGTTCCAGCCATCGGCGTGGCCGGGCTGGCCGCCGGCCTCTGCGTAAAGCGTCGCCTGCACCGGGCCGCTGGCGATCCAGTAGGCATAGTCGATCGCAGCCCCGGTGTTTTCGCTGAAGGCCGAGACGGCAATCCCCGTGCCGCCGAGCACCGAGCCCGCAGGGCCGCGCTCGCTAAGCCCTGGAATATCGGCAAAGCCGAGCCGATGATGGCGAAATCCATCCCGCGCATAGTGCGCGTAACCGGCCACATAGGGCGAGATGCTGGCCCTGGTATCGGGAGCGGCAAGCGCCTCGAGAACCGCCACGGGGTCCATTGCCTGATTGTCCTCGGGAACCAGACGCGCAAGCTCCGCCAGCCGTTCATAGGCAGCGATACCATCATCTTCGGCAATCAGCTTTCCGGGTGCGTCATTGCGGCAGGGCGTGCCGGCATTGGCGGCGAGCGTGAAGAATGTCAGCAGGTTGTGCGGAGGCCTGAGCGGCAGCATGACGTGGCCGTCCTCGGCAAGCGCGACAAGTTCGTCCCAGTTGCCCGGCAGGCCGGGTGCGCGGTCCGGGCGATAGGCCATGACCTGCGCGTCGACATCGATCGGAAATGCCCATTGATGCCCCTTGTAGCGGAACGCCTCGAAGGCGCCGCCGATCGATCCCTTTTCCAGCTTCTCGCGCTCGTCCTCCCGCCCCTCGATATCGAGCGGGACAAGGCAATTTTCGGCGGTGATCTGGCCGAGATGCGGATGATCGATGACGATCAGGTCGTATTCGCGGGCAATATCGGCCGGCGTGAGGTTTTCAAGGTCCTCCAGGCCGGGCTTTTCCCATTTGACCTCGATGCCGGTTTTCTCCTGCCATTTTCCGGCGCTGGCCGCCAGAGGTTCGAAACCGCGCGGATGGGTCCAGGTCATGCCCTTCAAGGTCGTCATACAGTCAAACTCCAAACCAGCGCCGCACCGGCAAGCGCGATCCTGCAAAAAATAACGGTTTCAGAAATGTCGTTCGCTGCAGAAGAAAGCCGATCGGGAGCGGAATGTTCCAAAGCGCCGGTATTATAGGCTGCGCGGCGCCTTCGCAGACCTCCAGCCCAGCGCCGGTTTAACGCCTGCCCGACACCACCACCTCCGTCCCCCATTCCCGGCAGCGCTCGGCAAGGGGAGCGGCGAGCGGCTGGTCGGTGAAGAACGCGGCGATATCGCCAAGGCCGGCGATGCGCGCCGGCGCGGTGCGGGCGAATTTGGAATGATCGGCGACCAGCACCGTTTTCCTGGCCCGCCGGATCGCCGCCTGGCTGACGCCGACCTCCATCATGTCGAAATCCAGCAGGTCGCCGTCGCCGTCGATCGCCGAGCAGCCGATCACCGCGAGATCGAACTTGAACTGCTCGACGATGCGGTTGGCGAGCGGCCCCACCAGCCCGCCATCGGCGCGGCGCAACTGCCCCCCGGCCACCACGATCTCGCAACCCGGATTGGCGACCAGGATATTGGCGACATTGATGTTGTTGGTGACGACGACGAGGTTCTTGTGGCCAAGCAGCCTTTGCGCCACCGCTTCCATCGTCGTGCCGATATTCATGAAGATCGCCGCGTTTTCCGGGACTGCGGCGGCGCAGGCCTCGGCGATCGCCGCCTTTTCCGCAGCATTCAGCGCCCGCCGGTCGTCATAGCCGATATTGGCGGTTCCAGATGGCAGCACGGCGCCGCCATGAACGCGGGTGAGCTTGCCCCTTTCGGCGAGCGTCAGGAGGTCGCGGCGGATGGTCTGGACGGTGACGCCGAGACGTCTGGCGGCGTCTTCGGCCACAATCCGGCCCTCTTCACGGGCCATCTGCATCAGGTCATCAAGGCGGAACGTTTGCGACACGGCCTTCCCCGGTTTGGCCGTGACCTCCACGGCGCGTTCACTGTTCCCCGCAAAAGAGGCATTTTTCGCCGCGATTTGCAACGGTTTGAACCGGTTATGCGTTGAACGGAGGGTCTGACGGTATTTTGCCTTGATCGGGCGGCTGAAACACTGTCAAAAGCGATAATGCCACCTTAACGGACGGGAAGATACAGTGAGCGGACTTGAAACAGCCATCCGGACAGCGCTGGAAAACACGGACCGGCGGGACGCCAATCAGCGCGCCAGGGTCTATCAATCCGCACGCCAGGCGCTCGAAAAGGGCCTTGCCAACCAGAACATAACCGAACCCGGCGCCGTTGCGCGCCAGCGCCGCAGGCTCGACGACATCATCACCGCGATCGAACAGGAAGAGGCGGCCGCCGCCCGCAAGGCGCGCGACACCGTAACCGGCCGGCCCGTCTTCGACGACCCCTTCGCCGTCGGCCGCGCGCCGGAAAGGCCGGCGCCTTCGCTCGAAGACGAGATCGGCGCGATCACGCCCGGCGAAAGCATGGCGGACGAACCGGCCTTCGAGGTCGAGCCGGACGCCCGCTTCGCCTACCCCGAAAGCCCGGTGATCGCTTCCGAAGATGCCGACAATGTCGATTTTACCGAAGCCGGCTTTACCATGGCGCCCCAGGTCGAAAGCGGTCATCTCGACCGCGAGGCGCTTTCGCCGATGGACGATATCGCCGTCTCGGACGAAGATCGCATGCCGCTTGCCGGCGGGGTAAAGGCCGATGATTCCCGTCCGCGCCGGATGTCCAGGAAACAGCGCAAGGCGGCGGCGAAGGCCGCAAGAACCCGGAAGCCGGTGCGGCGGCGGCGGACCCTGACCGCGATGATGATCGGCGTGATCGTCATCGCCTTCCTGCTGCTCGGCGGCTGGTGGATGGTCGATTCCAATTTCGCGTTCAATCCCGAAAACCTTGACACGTCCGTTCCCAATCCCGCCCCGCGCATCGAGGCCGAGGATTTCGAAGGGGCGTCCGGGTGGACCACGATCTTCCAGCCGGGGACGGCGAATGTGCTGACGCCCGGCCCGCAGGCAAGTCTTGGGAACGCCACCTTCGACAACACGCCTGTCGTCGAGATTGCCTCCAATGCCACCGGCGATGCCGGCGCCGTGACGATCGCGCTGCCCGTCTCCGTGCGCGGCATGCTGGAGAACGGCCCGGTGCTGATCGAGATCAGCGCGGTTGCGCCCGATGGCGGCGGCCAGCCGGTCGGGATCTATTGCGCCGACGGCACGATCGAGGGCTGTCAGCGCCACCGCTTCACCGCCACAACCCATCGCGACAGCATGGTCATCCGGCTCGATCCGAGCCAGGGCGTGCTGCCGAGCCGGCTGATGATACAGAGCGACCTGAACGGTTCCGGAACGCCGCTCGACATCTTCGCCATCCGGGCCCGCGCGGCGGAGTAAGCCTTCCGGTTTTCCGACATGCCCATTCAACAGCCTGAGCCGCCATCCCGGCGGCTTTTGCGTTTTCGGGCAGGCCATACCGGCCGCTTATTTTCATTTCGGTAATTTTTTCGGGCAGTATCGCGTCCGGACCGGCCATTGATGGGGTGAGCAAGGCTGGCGTTGGCGGGGAGGACCGTCACGCTGCCGGCCATGAAGAACAATTCGGCTATGGAGGAGGCCCGCATGTCACGCAAGGTCATCAGGAACGCGCACATCATCTCGATCGATCCCGAAATCGGCGTGGTGCCGCGCGGCGATATTCTGATCGAAGGTTCGAAGATCGCCGCAATCGGCTCCGATCTCGACGCCGGCGACGCCGAGGTGATCGACGGCGAGGGCCGGATCGCCATTCCGGGCTTCGTCGATACCCACCGCCACACCTGGCAGGCGCTTTTGCGCGCGACCGGCGCCGACTGGACGCTGGCGCAGTATTTCGCCGGCGTGCGCGGCGTGATGGGCGATCTCTACACGCCCGACGATATGAAGATCGGCAATCATCTCGGCGCGATCGCCGCACTCGATGCCGGCATCACCACGCTTTACGACTGGTCGCACAACAACAACACGCCGGATCATGCCTCCGCCGCGGTCGAGGGTCTGAAAGCCGCCGGCATGCGCGCGGTGTTCGGCTACGGCAATTCAAACGCCGAATGGGTGCCGGTCAGCGACAAGCCGACCGACTTTGCCGACGTCGCCCGCGTCAGGCGCGAATATTTCGCCTCCGACGACCAGCTCGTCACCATGGGCTTTGCCGCCCGGGGCAACCAGTTCGCCACCATGCGCGTGACCCGCGAGGATTTCATCAAGGCGCGCGAGCTCGGCCTCAGGATCAGCGTCCATATGGGCGACGGGCTCTGGGGCATGAACAAGCCGGTGGTCGAGCTCCATGGCGAGGGCCTTGCCGGACCCGATATCACCTATGTGCACTGCAACGCGCTGCATGACGAGGATTTCCGGGTCATCGGCGATACCGGCGGCACCGCCTCGATCTCGCCCGAGCTCGAACTTCACATGGGCCACGGTTTTCCGGCGACCCTTTCCCTGCTCGGCGTCGGCGTGCGCCCGTCGATCTCGATCGACGTGGTGACCACCGTGCCCGACGACATGTTCTCGGCAATGCGGGCGCTGCTTTCCAGCACGCGGGCGGTGGTCAACAATCAGGCGCTGATCGACAAGGTGATCGTCGACCCGCTGCCGCTGATGGCGACCGACGTGCTTGAATTCGCAACCCTTCAGGGCGCGATCGCCTGCGGGCTTGGCGACAGGACCGGCTCGCTGACCGTCGGCAAGGAAGCCGATATCGTGCTGGTCAACTGCATGTCGCTCAACACCATGCCGATGAACAACGCCTATGGCATCGTGGTCGAGGCCGCCCATGCCGGCAATGTCGAAACCGTGATTGTCGGCGGCACGGTGCGCAAGCGCGATTTCAGGCTGGTCGATTTCGACCATGCTGGCTTCAAGACCCGCGTGGAAGCGGCCCGCGATGGGCTGTTCGAACGCGCCGGCGTTCCCGCCGACGGCTCCTGGCTGCCGCGCCCGTTCGAGGCCGCCGCCGACAGCGAGTTCTAGGCGATGGCGCGTGACCGTCCCGCGCTTTCCGTGATCGGCGGCGGGCTTGGCGCCGGCAAGACGACGCTGATCGCCGGCCTGCTTTCGCGGCCCGACATCGCGCAAACCGGCGTGGTGGTGAACGAGTTCGGCGCCTTCGGCGTCGACGATCTGCTGATCTCCGCCGCAGCGCCGAAGACAAGCGTGGCGTTGCTGCAAAACGGCTGCGTCTGCTGCCGTCCGGGAAACGATCTGTCGGAGGCGGTTCGCAAGATGATCGCTGCGGCAGATGCGCCGCTGCGGCGAATTCTGGTCGAGACCTCCGGCGTCGCCGATCTGTCCGCCGTGATCGCCCGCATCGGCGCCGATCATGCGCTGCGCGCGCTGGTGCGTCTCGATGCGGCGGTGGCGGTGGTCGATGCAACCGCGCCGGATGATGCGCGCCCGGAACATCTCGCCTCGGCCGACCGGATCGTGCTGACCAAGACCGATCTGGTCTCTTCCGCCGTTGCCGACCAGCTTCGCCGCAGGCTTGCCGGAATGAACTCGACCGCGCCGCTTTTCGATGCGGCGGCGCTGCCCCCGGCCGACGACTTGTTCAATGCCGGGCTGATCGACAGCCGGACCGGCGCAATCCAGCCGAACCGCTGGCTGCGCGCCATCGGAACCATCCATGTCCATGATGAGGACGCGATCCGGTCCTGGGTGATCGAATTTGCGCCGCTGCGATGGACGGCGCTCTCCGAGCAGATCGCGCGCATGAGCCGGGCGGCAGGAACAGCGCTGCTGCGGCTGAAGGGGATCGTCGCCGATCGCGACGACCCGCGCCCGCTCGCCATCCAGATGGTGCGCGACCAGATCTACCGGCCGGTCCGGCTTGCCCCGGAAGCGGGCGGCGGCATAAGCCGGATCGTGATCATCGCCCGCGCGCCCGCTGCCCCCGCCATCGAAGCCTTCGCCGCCCGTCTCGGCGCGGCGCAAATCCATGAAAGGGATTGATTTTCATGCACTATATCGTCCATTGCCTCGATTACGAGGGCAACGTCCAGAAACGGCTGGACCATTACGAGGACCACAAGGCCTATCTCGCCACAAACCCGATCAAGACGCTGATCTCGGGTCCGCTTCTGGCCGATGACGAGGAAACCATGATTGGCTCCTGCTTTCTGGTGGAGGCCGACAGCATCGACGCGGTCATGAAATTTCATGAAAACGACCCCTTTTATGCCGCCGGCATCTGGGAAAAGGTCTCGATCCGCCCGTTCAGCAAGCGCGTGGACAACCGCTCATGAGCGCCCCGGTCCGCGTTGCCGCCCCAGTCCGCGTCGCGCTTGTCGGCCTTGGCTGGTGGGGCCAGAAAATCGCCGCCGTGCTGAAGGCCGCCCCCGAGGACGTCGCCATTGTCCGCGCCGTCGAGCCGAACAGCGAGATCGCCAGCGCCTTTGCCGCCGCCCATAATGTGCCGGTAAGCGCCGATCTTGAAACCGCGCTTGCCGATCCGGACGTCGAAGCCGTGCTGCTGGTCACCCCCCACAAGCTGCATGCGCGCCAGATCGCCGCGACGGCTGCCGCCGGCAAGCATGTGTTCTGCGAAAAGCCGCTGGCCATGACCCGTGCCGGCGCGGAAGCCGCCGTCAGCGCCGTCGAGGCGGCGGGGCTGATACTGGCGACCGGCCATGAGCGCCGCTACGAACCGCCGATTGCCGCGATGATCAAGGCGGCCGATGCCGGCGATATGGGCCGGCTGATGCAGTTCGACGCGACCTTCAGTCACGACAAGTTCCTGGACCTCGACCCGACCAACTGGCGGCTCGGGGCGGAAGATGCGCCGGCCGCCGGCATGACCGCGACCGGCATACACCTTCTCGACCTTGCCGTTCGGCTGATGGGTCCGGCCAAAAGCGTGGTCGCCTCGTGCGAAACGCTCGCCTCGTCGCTGCCGCAGGGCGATACCATCGCGACCTTCATCTGCTTTGAAGGCGGCGGCACGGCCACGATCTCGGCCAATCTCGCTATGCCGTTCGTGTCGCGCTGCTCGCTGTTCGGCTCCGCCGGCTGGGTCGATATCCGCGACAAGGCCCATGTCGAGGCCCCCGACGGCTGGATCGTCACCAGCGCTTCGACAGGCAGCAAGATCGCTGTCAAGGAAATCGCCCCCGCCGAACCGGTGCGCGACAACATCATCGCCTTCGCCCGCGCCATCCGCGGCGGGGCCGCATACCCGATCACCACCGCCGAGATGATCGACACCGCAGCCCTGCTGGAAGCGGTGATTGCGAGCGCGAAATCCGGTGAACGGGTTTTGTTGTAGAGGACAACACGAAGCAAAGGGGCGCACATGGGCGCCCCGAGCATGTCGTAATGATGGCAGCCCTTACAGCGTCGCCACCGTCTTCAATGCGCCGTCCAGCGCAATACCGGTCTCGTCGAGAAGGGCGGCCTGGCGCAGGCGTCGGAGCCAGTCGGCGCCGTCCTCGCGGGGTTGCAGCATCGGCACGGCGGAAAGCACCCGGTCGAATTTCGAAAGCCCGCGGACATGGGTATCCGAATAGCCCTTGACCAGCCGCCGGGTCGCGATCACTTCCGCGGCAAGATCGTAATTGACCGGCAGCACGGCAAGTGCGGTTTCAAGCCAGGCCTCGCGGTGCTGGACTTCGCGAAAATGGCGCAGGCTGCCGCGACGGATGCGGCGCATGGCGGAGAGAAGATAAAGCGAGGAGAACCAGAACAGCGTGTTGGTCTTCACCCGCCTGCCCTTGTTGACCCGCCGGTCGAGAAAGGCGAACAGCTTCGGCCGCGCCTCGATCCAGAGCCCGAGCCCCTTCGGCAATGTGCCGCAGACCTCGTCCATGCGCGGATGCATATATTCCGTCATGTAGAGGATCTGGCCGTCCTTGACGCCGACCTCGTTATGGACGCGCTCGAAACGGGAGCCGCGCGCCTTCAGGTCTGCGACCCGCACGACATCGTCATAGGCCATGGCGACGGCAAGATATTTGGCAGCCGCGACGGTGAACGCAAAGCCCTTCGCCTCGCCGCCATTTGCGCGGTCGGCGGCAACAAGCGCGGCCATCCGGCTCAGATATTCATCGGCATAGGCCGGGTCCTGAAAATCGGTGAGCTTCTTCACGCCGGCATAGAGCATGGCATGGGCGACCTCGGGAAATTCGGTGCGGATGCGGTTCAAAAGCCCGTCCAGCTTCGCGTGACCCGCCGTTTCAGGCAGGGCGTCGAGCCGCTTTGCCGGCGTCGCCGAAACCCTGTCATTTTCGCCCTGGAGCGCGCGGGCATAGGCGGCCTCGAACGCCTTGAGGCTGGCGGCAACGCCGCGCCCGCCGGCCCTGATGGTTTCCTCATAGACCTCCTTCGCGAACGGCAGCGCCTTCGAGGCGGCGAATGCGCCGAACATCGAGGAGGAGATGACGCTGCCGTTTTTCACCGCCAGCGTATCCATGTCGAAGGCGATGGTCTTGCGGGCGGCGAAATCGGTGGCGTCAACCACGGTTTCGGGATTGCCGATGCCATCGCCCGGCTTCTCCTTCTCGCCGACGGCAAAGGAGCGATGGGTGGACGCGATCAGCAGCGTCTTGTCCGGCGTCACCAGACCGCGCATCACCGAGCGGCCGGCTTCCATCAGCTCGGCGGCGATCACGACATCGACATCGCCGGGCGTCGGCATCAGCGACAGGATCGGGCTTTCCCCTTCGCGCGCCGGGATCAGTTCCAGATAATAGATCGTCGCTCCGGTGCGCTGGGCGACGCCCGGCACGGATGAGGTCTGGGCGACCCAGCCCTGGCTTTCGGCCAGATGCACGATCCAGTCGGCGAGCACGCCGCCGCCCTGCCCGCCCATGGCGAGGATGGCGATCGAAAACGGCTTGTCGGCGGAAAGCGGCGCGGTGGTCATCATGGTCCTACTCGGCAAAAACGATACGGCGGGCCTGACGGCGGCTCTGAAGCCAGCCGATCACGGCTATGCGGGCGCGGTACAGGAAGCGGTCCCAGCCGGTCGGGTTATGGATGACATCGGCGCGGTAGAAGGAGGGACAGAGAACAGCCGCCTCCGAGACCTCGCCGCAATTGCCGCAGCCGACGCAGGAATTGTCGATCGCGGCCACCGGATCGTCCTTCAGCGGGTCATCGGTGTGCTTGACCGAGAGCGACGGACAGCCCGAAAGCCGGATGCAGGCGTGATCGCCGGTGCAGACATCCTCGTCGACGCCGAAGCGTTCCCTGACCATGCGCTTGCCGTCCTTCACCGCCTTGGCGAATTGCGGCTTCACCCGGCGCTGCTTGTTCAGCATGCATTCGGACGAGGCGACGATGATCTTCGGGCCTTTTTCCTCCGTCGTCAGCGCCTCGCGCAGCGTGTCGCGCATCCTGGCGACATCATAGGTGCGGTCGATCTGGCGCACCCATTTCGCGCCGACGCCCTTGACCGCGTCGACGATCGAATTGTTGGTCTTGCGCCGCGCATTATCGGCGCGGGACGAGAGAATGTCCTGCCCGCCGGTGGCCGCCGAATAGTAGTTGTCGACCACCAGGATGACGCCGTCCTGCTTGTTGAACACGGCATTGCCGACGGAGGTGGCAAGCCCGTTGTGCCAGAACCCGCCATCGCCCATCACCGAGATCGACCGCTTGTCGGCATCGACATTGAAGGCCGAGGCCGAGGCCGGACCGAGACCATATCCCATGGTGGTGCCGCCGATATTGAACGGCGGCAGGATCGAAAACAGGTGGCAGCCGATATCGGCGGAGACGTGATGTTCGCCGAGCTCCTTTTCCACCAGTTTCATCGCCGCGAAGATCGGCCGCTCCGGACAACCGGTGCAGAACCCCGCCGGGCGCGGCGGCACGACCTCGGCCAGCGCCTTGACCTTGGGATCGGCAAGCACGGGACCGGCATCCGGCACCGGCGGACGATTGCCGAGGATCTGCGGCGCATTGGCCTCGAAGAACGCGGTCAGCCCGTTCACCAGAACCGGGGTGGTATATTCGCCGCCGCGCGGCAGGATATCCTTGCCGGAGACCCTGGTCTGGAGATCGCGGCGGCGCATCAGGGTGTGCAGCGCCTGCTCGATATATTCCGGCGCGCCCTCCTCCAGCATGATCACCGCCTTCTTGCCGGCGGCGAAAGCGACGACCTCCTCGTCGATCATCGGATAGGCGACATTCATGCAATAGATCGGCACCCGAGAATTGCCGTAGACATCGGCAAGGCCGAGCTGTTGCAAAGCGCGCATGGCGCTGTTGTAAAGCCCGCCCTGCATGATGATGCCGACATCGCCCTCTTCCGGGCCGAAATATTCGTTGAGTTTGTTTTCTTTGACGAATTCGACAGCCGCCGGCCAGCGCTGTTCCAGCTTTTCCTTCTCGTGCTGGAAGCTTGCGGGCGGCAGGACGATGCGGCTGACATCGCGCCTGGGGTTTTCCAGCGCCTCGCGCAGCGTAAAGGCCGGGCGCTTGTTGTCCCTGGCGGCGAACTGGCCGTGGACATGGCAGGAGCGGATGCCGACCTGCAGCATGACCGGCGTATTGGAGGCCTCCGACAGCTCGAAGCCCTTTTCGACCGCATCGACGATTGCGGGCAGGTTGGGGCGCGGCGTCAGAAGCCACATCTGCGATTTCATCGCGAAGGCGTGGCTGCGCTCCTGCATGATCGAGGAGCCCTCGCCGAAATCCTCGCCGATGATGATGAGCGCGCCGCCGGTGACCCCGCCGGAGGAGAGATTGGAGAGCGCATCGGAGGCGACATTGGTGCCGGCGGTCGATTTCCACGTCACCGCGCCGCGCACAGGATACATCACCGAGGCCGACAGCATGGCGGCGGCCGCCGCCTCCGAGGCCGAGGATTCGAAGTGAACGCCGAGATCGGCCATCACGTCCCTGGCGTCGGCGAGCACATCCATCAAATGCGAAATCGGCGAGCCCTGATAGCCGCCGACATAGGAGACGCCGGATTGCAGCAGCGCCTTGGTGATGGCCAGAATACCCTCACCCCGGAAGGTGTCGCCCTCACCCAGTTTCAGGTCCTCGACCTCACGCGCGAATGACCGCTCAGCCATCTCGACTTCCCCTTTTCCGTTGCCCGGAAATTCGAATTAACATGCATTAGCATATTTTTGGCTTTCTTGAAATGTCAACTGAATTAGCTGTTTTAGGCCTAAATTGCCTGAAGACGACAAAGCTGCACGCCAAAAGGCATGCAATTGCATATTTAAGCGTCACAGTCGCAAAAATCTGCATCCAAAACTTTAAACCTCAAATATTTGCCTTGCCGGGCGGCCCGATTTACTCTTAGAGTTGACCCAGACAACAAGCATGCCCCCGCGGAAACGATCCGACGGGGCTGGGGAACAACTGGAGCATCACCATGACGACCTTTACCCGTCGCCAGACACTTGGCCTTGGCGCAGCCGCATTCGTCTCTGGCATCCTTGCGGGCCGCTTGCCGGTCAGCGCGGCTGAGACCGATACGCTTACCATTGCATTCAACGTCAACCTGCCGTCCTTCGACCCGACCGTCGGCGCTTCCGCCGTCAACCCGACCATCCAGGCGATCTACCGTTCGATCTTCAGCCAGTTCGTCGGCCAGAAGACCGACCTCTCCTTCGAGCCCGGCGTTCTGACGGACTGGGGCTGGAACGAGGACAAGACCAAGGTGTGGATGGATGTCCGCGAGGGCGTGACCTGGCATGACGGCTCCGCCCTGACGCCCGAAGACGTCGTCTGGTCGCTGGAGCGCGCCGCCAATCCGGAGACCGGCAACCCGGGCCAGTTCGTCTGGTCGACGATCGGCAATTTTTCGATTGACGGCAGCAAGGTGACCGCCGACGTGCTGCGCTTCGAGCCGACATTGTTCATGTGGATGGCGTTCCTGACCGGCTATGTGATGCCGAAGGCCTATTACGAAAAGGTCGGCGCGGAAGGCTTCGAGAAGGCGCCGATCGGTTCCGGCCCCTATATGGTCGAGGGTTACGAAGGCAATGCGTTCCTCAAGCTCAAGGCCTATCCGGGCTATTACGGCGACAAGCCGGCCTTCGACACCGTGATCTTCAAATTCGTGCCCGATACCACGAGCCGCGTCGCCGAGATCGAATCCGGCTCCTCGGACGTGACGCTGGAAATTCCCTATGAGGAATATGACCGCCTGATCGCCAAGCCGGGTCTTTCGGGCGTGGCCGAGCCGGTCTCCGACATCGGCATGATCTTCCTCAACAATATCGACGTGATGAACGACAGGAATGTGCGGCTTGCCGCCAATTACGCGATCAACAAGCAGGCGATCATCGACCGGCTGCTGTCGGGTTACGGCGTTGCGCTCGACACGCTGGAAGCGCCGGAATATTCGGCCTTCGATCCCGATATCAAGGTGCCGTACGATCCCGAGCTCGCCGTCAAGCTTCTGGCCGAATCCGGCTATTCCGTCGACAATCCGGTGAAGTTCACGATCCAGACGACGCGCGGGCTGAAGCCCAAGGATTACGAGATGATCCAGGCGATCGTCGGCATGTGGCGCAAGGTCGGCATCGAGGCCGATATCGAGGTCTACGAGATCGCCAAGCATTACGAACTGCGCGCCGCCGACCAGTTGGCACCCGCCGCCTTCTACAACTGGGGCAATGCAATCGGCGATCCGACCACCTCGACCGGGTTTGCGATGTTCGGCCCGTCGCCGCATTCGGTCTGGAACACCGACGACCTCGACGCCATGATCGGCCCACTCTGGGGCGAGATGGACGAGGACAAGCGGATCGAGGGCTGGAAGGCCGTCAGCAAATACATCGCCGAACAGGGCTATGTGATCCCGCTCCTGCAATATGTCCAGCCGATCGTGTTCAGGGACACGCTGACGGTGACGCCGAACCTTTCCGGCGCGCTGCAGCCGACGCTGGTCGCGCCGAAGTAAGCTTTTAGGCACGGGCTGCAGGCATGGTGCCGCCTGTCCCAGTGTCTCAACAGACGCCACCTTCTCATGAGTCATGCTCGGGCTTGACCCGAGCATCCAGGCCACACGGAAAGTGCTGCCTGGACCCTCGGGTCAAGCCCGAGGGTGACGCGGAGAGGGGGAGAGGGTTTTAGAACAAGGCTGGAGCAGAGCACCGCTCTCCTCCTTTAAACTTGAAGAAATGCGGCGGAGTATTCATGTCTGTCACCGGAATTTTCAACCGGGCCATGATGGCGGCCGTGACGCTGTTCGGCGTCGCGGTCATCGTCTTCTGTCTGCTCAGGGTCGTTCCGGGCGATCCGATCGCGATGATGATATCGCCGGGCGCATCGGCCGATGACATTCTGGCGCTCCGGGTCAAATACGGTCTCGATTCGAGCATTCCGGTGCAGTTCGGCGTGTGGATGCGGGAGATGGTCTCGGGCGATTTCGGCACCTCGATCTCGCTGAAGCGGCCGGTGCTGTCGCTGCTGATGGAACGCCTTCCCGCGACGCTGGAGCTTGCCTTCGCCGCGCTGGTCTTCGGCGTGGCCGGCGGCGGGCTGATCGCCATCCTCGCGACCCTTGCCCGCCGCACGCCGCTGGAATCGTTCATCGACGTGCTGAACGGGCTGTTTCTGGCCGTGCCGGATTTCGTCTGGGCGCTGCTTCTGGTGCTGGTGCTCGGCGTCGCTTTTCCGATCTTCCCGACATCCGGGCGCGTCGACCCATCGCTTTCGGGCGATTTCACCACCAATTTCTATCTGATCGAAAGCCTTGTGACGCTGCGGTTCTCGCTGTTTGCCAATGTGCTGTCGCATATGGTCATGCCGGTGCTGGCGCTCGGCCTGCCGCTTGCCGCGGTGATCATCCGCACGCTGAAAGAAGCGCTGAACGAGGCGATGCTGCAGGATTACGTGCTGCTGGCGCGGCTGAAGGGCATGTCCGAAACCCGGCTCGTGGTGCAGGAGACGCTGCGCAACGCCATCGGCCCCACCCTGACGCTGACCGGGGTGCAGTTCACCTTCATGATCGGCGGCACGGTGATCGTGGAGAGAATATTTTCCTATCCTGGCATCGGCAATATGGCGATCGACGCGGTCATCAACCGCGACCTGCCGCTGATCCAGGGGATCGTGCTGATGTTCGGCCTGATCTTCGTGCTGATCAACATCGCCATCGATCTTGCCGGCAATTTCTTCAATCCGAGGCTGAAACATGGCTGACACCACGCTTGCTACCAGCGCGGCGCTCAAGAAACGGCATCCCCTGCTGTCCGCCCTTCTCGGCGAACAGCGCGTGCTGTGGGGCGGCGGCGTGATCGCGCTCTTGTTCCTGATCGCCGTGTTCGCGCCGCTGATCGCCCCGCACAACCCGCTGGAACAGGACCTGATGCTCTCGCGGGTGCCGCCGGTCACCTGGCCGGGCGCCGAGCCCGGCTATTATCTCGGCACCGACGATCTTGGCCGCGATGTGCTGTCCCGGCTGATCTACGGCACCCGAACCGCACTCACGGTCGCCGTGATCGCTGCCGGCCTTGCCGCGATACTGGGTTCGCTGCTCGGCCTGCTTGCCGGCTGGTATGGCGGCTGGACCGACCGGGTGATCTCCCGCCTCGTCGATATCTGGATGGCGTTTCCGCCGGTCCTGCTCTCGGTGCTGCTGGTCGCCGTCCTTGGCGCAGGCCTCCATTCGGTGATCGCGGCGATCGTGATCATCGACTGGACCCGTTTCTGTCGGGTGGTGCGCGCCGAGACCATCGCGCAGGGCGGCATGGATTACGTGACGGCGGCGCGCACGGTCGGCTTTTCGCGCATGCAGATCCTCGTCAAGGAGATCGTGCCCAATATCATGCCGGTCTTCGTGGCACTTCTGAGCCTCGAAATGGGGATTGCGGTAGTGGTCGAAGCTATACTTTCCTTTGTCGGCCTCTCCGTTTCCTCAGACAGCCCGACCTGGGGCGGCATGATCGCGGCCGGCCGCCAGACCATCCATCACACGCCGTGGGTGCTGGTGGCGCCGCTCTGCATGCTGCTCGTCACCGTGCTTTCCTTCAACCAGCTCGGCAACGGCTTGCGCCGGGCGCTCGATCCGGTGATGCGGCGATGACCTTGCTAACCATTGAGGCGCTGAGCGCTGTTTCGCTCCGCGACGGCAACCGCCCCGTCCTCTCCGATGTTTCGCTGAGCCTTGCGCCCGGCGAGGTGCGCGGGCTTGTGGGCGAAAGCGGGGCCGGCAAGTCGACCATCGCCAAGGCGCTGCTCGCCATGCTGCCGGCGACCGTGAAGGTCACCGGCGGGCATATCCGCTTCGAGGGCCGCGACCTGCTGTCGCTGCCGGGCCGCGCGCTGCGGGAGATCATGGGCAACGAGATCACCCTGATCCCGCAGGACCCACAGACCGCGCTCAATCCCGGCCGCCGGATCGAGGCGCAACTGACCGACGGGCTGCGGCTGAAGCGCGGCATGAGCGGCAAGGACGCCCGCACAACCGCGCTTTCAATGCTGGAGGAAGTCTATATCCGCGACCCGGAACGGGTGATGCGCGCCTTCCCGCACGAGCTTTCCGGCGGCATGCGCCAGCGCGTGCTGATTGCCGCGGCCTTTGCCATGCGGCCGAAGCTGGTGGTTGCCGACGAGCCGACGACGGCCCTCGACGTCACCGTGCAAAAGCAGATCCTCCGCCTGATCCGGCAGATGCAGCAGGCGCACGGAACCGCCGTGCTGTTCGTCACCCACGATCTCGGCGTGGTCGCGCAGATCTGCGACAGCGTCACCCTGCTTTATGCCGGCCGGGTGATCGAGGCCGGGCCGACGGCGCAGGTGCTGACCGCGCCCGCCCATGCCTATACGCGCGCGCTGATTGCCGCAGGCCCGCGCTACGACCGGCCGGATGCGGGGCTGACGCCGGTGCCCGACGCGGTTTTTGCGCAGTTACGCGCCGAGATCGGGGAGGTTTCGCGATGACGGAACCGCTGCTTGCCGCGACCGGCATCAAGGTCACCTACGGCGCCGGCGCGTCATTGTTCGGCAGAAAGCCGGGCAATACGGTGCTCCACGGCGTCGATATCGAGATCGCGCCCGGCGAGACCGTCGGCATTGTCGGCGAGAGCGGCTCGGGCAAGACCACGCTCGGCCGGGCGCTGCTCAGGCTGGTCGATGTCGCCGCCGGTGAAATCCGTTTCGACGGGCGGGACATCACCCGGCTCGACGATGCCGCGATGCGACCGCTCAGGCGGCGCATGCAGATGATCTTCCAGGACCCGATGGCCTCCCTCAATCCGCGCCACTCGATCGGCCGAATTCTCTGCGAGCCGCTGATCCTGCACGGGCTGGCGGAAAACCGGAAGGCGGCAAGGGACCAGGCAGCCGCCATGCTGCAGCGGGTGTCGTTGCCGAGCGAGGTGCTGGCGCGCAGCCCGCACGAGCTTTCCGGCGGCCAGCGCCAGCGCATCGGCATTGCCCGCGCCGCCCTTCTGAGGCCAGATTTCGTACTTGCCGACGAGATCGTCTCCGGCCTCGATGTCTCAACACAGGCGCAGGTGCTGAACCTGCTGAAGGATCTCAGCCGCGAGATGGGGCTTTCCATGGCCTTCATCAGTCATGATCTCTCGGTCATCCGCGCGGTCTGCGACCGGGTCTATGTCATGCAGTTCGGCACGATTGTCGAGCACGGGCCTTGCTCGCAGGTGTTCGACACTCCGCAATCGGCCTATACCCGCACCCTGCTCGACGCCATACCGCTGCCGGAAATCGATCCCGGCTGGCTGGACCGGGTGCCGGCAGACGAGGCATAACACCGCGACAATTCGCATTCCGGAGGACATCATGAGCGGCTTTCGCCAGACATGCATCGCGTTCGACCGCGTGGTCGGGACATTCGCGGCGATCCCGCATCCGGTGGCGGTGGAAATCACCGCCGCGGCCGGACCGGATTTCATCTGCATAGACTGCGAGCATGCCCAGATCGGCCGCGAACGGGTGGAGGAGATGATCCGCGCCGCCGACCTGCACCGCGTCCCCGCCATGGTGCGGGTGCCGGGTCATGCGCCCGAAGCGATCGCCAGCGCGCTCGATGCGGGGGCGGCCGGCGTGCTGGTGCCGCGCGTCTCGAGCGCCGATGAGGCGCGGGCCGCCGTTGCCGCGACCCGGTTCCCGCCAGCGGGTCGGCGCGGCGTCGGGCCGGGACGGGCAGCGGGCTACGGCTACCGCATTTCTGAACTCCTGAAATCGGCCAATGACACAATCGTCCTCGCCATCCAGATCGAAACCGCCGAGGGGCTCGCCGATATCGGGGAGATCGCGGCTGTCGAAGGGGTGGACGTGATTTTCATCGGCCCCGGCGACCTGTCGGTCTCGATCGATGCCATGGGACCGGAAAACGCCGACAGGCTCGACGCCGCGATCCGCCGGATCACTGATGCCGCGCGCGCCGCCGGCAAGACGGTCGGCATTTTCCGGCCCGATGGCGCCGACATCGGCAAATGGTCAGCGGCGGGCATCAGCTTCTATCTCATCGCCTCGGATGCGATGGTGCTTTCGGCCGGCGTTGCCGCCGGGCTGAAGCAGGCGCGGGCGGCCGAATAGTCTCAAAACCCGACGTGAGCCTCGGCCATCGCGTTTTCCGACTTCCTGTCGCGGATATGCCAGTCTGGAATGTCGGGCGATCGGACGGCATTGTCCAATGTTCTGGATTTTTGCGCACCGATTTGACGAAACCGGATTCCGTGGAGCCGAGCTAAAAGGCAGGTAAAAAACTGCGCTTTACATGCAGGCAAATACCTGCATAATGATGAATGTTGAAAGTGAGACCCATGGATACCGACACCGTTTTCAAGGCGCTGGCCGATCCGACACGCCGCAAACTGCTCGATCTTCTGTGCGAGCGGAACGGCCAGACCCTCGGCCAGCTCTGCGAAAACCTCGACATGACCCGCCAGTCGGCCACGCAGCATCTCGGCCTGCTGGAGCGCGCCAATCTCGTCACCAGCGTCCGGCGCGGGCGGGAGCGGCTCCATTTCATCAACCCGGTTCCGCTCTACGAAGTCTACGAGCGGTGGATACGCAAGTTCGAGCACCAGCGACTCGGCCTGCTGCATGACCTCAAGACAGAACTCGAAGGAGACAGCGAATGACCAAGGAAAAGACCCGCTTCGTCTATGTGACCTATATCGTCTCGACGCCGGAAAAAGTGTTCGAGGCTATTACCAAGCCTGACGTGACGCGCCGATACTGGGGCCACGAAAACGTGTCCGACGACTGGCGGCCGGGATCGCGATGGCAGCATGTCAGCGCCAGCGAGACCCGCAAGGTCCAGCTCGTCGGCGAGGTGATCGAAAGCAGCCCGCCGTCTCGCCTGGTCATAAGCTGGGCAAATGAATCCGAGGCGCAGGACCCCGAGGCCTATAGCCGGGTGACCTTCGACATCGAACCCTATGAGGAAATGGTGAAGCTCACCGTGACCCATGATGACCTTGTGATCGGCAGCGGCATGGAAACCGGCGTGACCAAGGGTTGGCCAATCGTGCTGTCGAGCATGAAGTCATATCTCGAAACCGGACGCGGCCTCGACGTTTTCGCCAAGCCGAAAGCGGCCTGAACGATAGAGAATCGACTGGAGCGGCACCGCGTTTCACGCAAACGCAGACCCGCTCCGTCTATTTGCTTTGACGCATTTTCACGGACGTCGGATGATTCCACCTGACTGTGAAATGCTCTATGCCTGCCGGAGCCTGTTCGCATTACGTCGAAGCGCAAACAGGCTCTGGCTTTGTTGTTCGCGCGCCCGGACGGAAATCCGCTGGCCAGTTTTCGTGGACTTGCTCGCGCATGCTCTCGAAAGAGATAGTTGAAATTTGAAATATCCTGTGATCAAATAATCAAAATAAAAACATGCAGGCAGGCGGCAGTGCGTCGCCGGCCGGGAACGACACAGGGTAACCCAATGAATATGCAGACCGAATCCCCCCCGCTCAGCAACAGCTTTCCGGTCGACGAGATTCGCCGCCTGTTTCCGGCGATCGCCAAAGCGGGCGATTTCATCTTCCTCGAAAACGCCGGCGGCGCGCAGGTGCCGCAGAGCGTGGTGGACGCGGTCACCAACCATCTGATCGACAGCAACGTCCAGCGCATGGCAAGCTACGAGCACAGCGCCCGCGTCGATGCCGGCCTGGAGGCCGCGCGCGAAAGCGTTGCCGTGCTCATCAATGCCGATCGTCCGGAGGAGATTTCCTTCGGCCTCAACGCCACCTCGTTCATCCGCCTCGTCAGCCTCGGCATCGCCAGAATGCTGGGTGAGCGCCACGAGATCGTGGTCACCGACATGGACCACGACGCCAATATCGCCACCTGGCTGGCGCTGGAGGAAGACGGCGCGAAAATCGTCTGGTGGCGGATGCGGGACGACGGAACGCTCGATCCCGAAGACCTGAAGCCGCTGGTCAACGAACGCACCCGGCTGGTGGCCTGCACGGCCACCTCCCATGCGATCGGCACGATCGTCGATGTCGCCGCCGTCGGCCGCATCGCCCATGCCGCGGGCGCAGAGGTGTTCCTCGACAGCGTCCATTTCGGGCCGCACGGGCTGATCGACGTCAAGGCCTGGGATTGCGATTATCTGGTCTGCTCCGGCTACAAGAACTTCTCCCCGCATATGGGGTTTCTGTGGGGGCGATATGAGGCGCTCTGCAGGCTTCCGACCTTCAAGGAGGATTTCATCCCTGACGTTCCGCCCTACAAGATCGAGGTCGGCACCTTCCCCTACGAGAATGTCGCGGGCATGGATGCCGCCGTGCGCTACCTCGAAAGCGTCGGCGAGCGGTTCCTGCCATCGGGCGAGCACAGCCGCCGCCAGACGATTGCCGCTGCGATGGGCGCGATCCGCGACTACGAGATGATCCTGGCGAAGGAAATGATTTCCGTTCTGAAGCGCCACGGCGCGGTGATCTACGGCATTTCCGACAGCGACAGGCTGGAGCGCCGGGTACCGACGATCTGCTTCAACATCCCCGGCCTGAAGCCGAAAACGCTTTCGGTGGAGATGGGCAAGAGGCGCATCGGCATCCGCGACGGCCACATGTTCGCGCCGCGCCTGATGGCGCGCCTTGGCCTCACGATGGACAGCGGCGCCGTGCGCGTTTCGCTTCTGCACTACAATACGCTTGAAGAAATCGGACGCTTCGACGCCGTGCTGGGCGAAGTCATCGCCGCCCACGCAAGATGAAGCGTCATGATGCCGGCGGCATAAAAATACGCCGCCACCCAACCGCATGCGGTCACCACCAGAGGGAGAATAAAAAATGATGCTTACCCGCCGCCACGCCATCATGCTTGCAACGGCAATCGGCCTTGCCGCCGGAGGTCTTTCCGCCGCCGCCGCCGAAACCTTCCAGATCGGCGCCTATCCCAGCAACCCGCCATTCGAATACAAGAATGCCAGCGGCGCCTTCGAGGGCTTCGAGGTCGATATCGCCACCGAAGCCGCCAGGCGCGCCGGCCTCGAGCCGGAAATCGCCGATTACGGTTTCCAGGCGCTGTTCGCGGCCACCACGTCGGGCCGTATCGATGGCGCGATCTCGTCGATCACGATCACCGAAGAGCGCCTGCAGTCGCAGTCCTTCACCCAGCCCTATTACGATTCCGACATGGGCATTGCCGTCAAGGAGGGCGTCGAACTCTCCGGCACCGAAGACCTGAAGGGCAAGATCGTCGGCGTGCTCTCCGGCTCGACCGGCGCGAAGTGGGTCAGCGACAACGAAGCCGGCCTCGGCATCAAGGCGGTCAAGGGCTACAACGCCCAGCAGGACATGTTCCTCGATCTCGGCGCCGGCCGCGTCGATGCCGCCGTCTCCGACATTCCGGGCATGGAATACCTGTTCACCAAGATGAAGGGCTTCGCGGTCGCAGGCCGGATCAAGACCGGCGAGCAGTATGGCATGATGATGTCAAAGGACCATCCGCAGCTCGACGCCATCAACGAGGCGATCACCACGATGAAGGAAGACGGCACGATGGCCGGGATCCACGAAAAGTGGTTCGGCTCTGCGCCGCCGGCAGGCTCCTCCACCGTCACGGTCTTCGCCATCCCCTGACCGGAAACCCAGAGGGCGCAATACAGCGCCCTCTACCGCTTGCTACCGCTTTTGTTTCCGCGAGGCGCGGGCGAACGCATGCCGCGCTCACCGAAAGTTGCCGCCAATGACCCTGGTCGAAACCTTCTTCAATACCGAAGTGCTCGTCGCGAGTATTCCGTTGCTGCTGCGCGGGCTGACGAACACGTTGATCCTCGGCGTGCTCGCCATCCTGATCGGCGTCAGCGCGGGCCTGCTGATCTGCGTGTTCCGGCTCTACGCGCCGAGGCCGATCCGGTTTCTGACCGTCGCCTATATCGACGTGTTCCGCGCCATGCCGGTGCTGGTGGTGCTGATCCTCGTCTACTACGCGCTTCCCTTTGTCGGCATCCGCTTCTCGGCCTGGACCTCGGCGATCCTGTCGTTCTCGATGGTGATGGCCGCCTATTCGGCGGAGGTGTTCCGCTCCGGCATCGAAAGCGTGCCGGACGGCCAGTTCGAGGCGGCGGCCGCCCTTGGCCTTTCCTTTCCCGTCACCTTGTGGAAGGTGATCCTGCCGCAGGCGATCCGGATCGTGATCCCGCCGACCACCAGCAATTGCGTCTCGATGTTCAAGGATACAGCACTTGCCTCCACCGTCGCGATGCCCGAACTCCTGAAGGAGGCGCAGGACGCCCAGGCGTTTTACGCCAATCCGACGCCGCTGATCGGCGCGGCGATCATCTATCTGGTGTTTCTGCTGCCGCTGGTGCGTCTCGTCGCCGTACTGGAACAGCGGTTCCGCAGGGCGAAAACCCGCTGACCGGCGGGCTCGCCGCTTGACTTTGCCGCCTCTTGCCCCGACAGACGGTGACAGGCTCGCACCACCTTGAAGAGAGGCGCAATGATCAACAACGGGCTTTCCAGGATTTCGTCGAGGATGACCGTGCAGGACGGGGTCTACGAGCAATTGCGCCACGCATTGATGTGGGGCCAGTTCGAGCCCGAACAGGTGACCACGATCTCCTCGCTCGCCGCCGAATTCGGCACCAGCCATATGCCGGTGCGCGAGGCGCTGCGCCGGCTTGCCGCCGAAAAGGGTCTCGAGATCAGCCGCAGCGGCTCGGCCCGTGTGCCCGCCGTCTCGCGTCAGCGGCTCGACGATCTGTGCTGCGCGCGCACGGCGCTCGAGGGGCTGGCGACCAGGCTGGCGACGCCGCGCATGAGCAAGGCCGACATCGACCGCTGCCTCGCGCTTGCCCGCGATCACGAGGCGCTCGGCCGGGAGGGCCATGTCCACGAGATGCTGCGCAAGAACCAGGAGTTCCACTTCGCGATCTACGAGCTTTCCGGCTCCGAAGTCCTGCCGCAGATGATCGAGACGCTCTGGCTGCGCTTCGGCCCCTATATGCGCATGCTCTCCGACCTGGTGATCCAGCAGCTCAATGCGGGCACCATCCACCCCTATTCAACCTATCACTACGAAATGATCGAGGCCTTCCGGCGCGGCGATGCAGAGACGGCCTCCGCGCTGATGGTCAAGGATATCGAGGCGACGCAGAGCCTGCTGCAGGACATGTGCCCGATCTGAGGTTCGCGGGCAGCAATCAGCGGCACGGAAAGAGGGCTTTTCACGAGCCCAAGCTGTGATATCGAAAGGCCGTGGCACTGCTTGGCCAGCGGATCGAAGCTTCCCGGCTTTCATCCAGCCTTCAAGAATGCCGGATAGAGGTGGCGGGCCGCGTCGGCGGCATGTCGGAGCGGATGAAAGCGAAACTATACCATGTCGGATATGCAGGGACTTCACCTTGAGCTGAATGGCCGCAAGACGCGGCTGAAATGGCACCAATTGCGCAAGCGGGTCGCCGATCCCACCTTTTCGCTCGCCGTGATGACGGAGGGCTTCGAGATCGGAGCCTCGATGGAGCTCGATCTCAGGGTGCGCGCCGATGGCGGTTTCGCCGTCGTTCATGATGACACGCTCGAAAGCGAGACCGATGCCCGGGGCCTGGTCTCCGCGCTGACCCGCGATGATCTGGCCAGCATACGCTACGCCCCGGGCGGCGAGCCGCTTATCCTCTCCGAAGATCTCGGCCGGCTGCTGCGCAGCGCCCATCCGGACGCGCTCTTGCAGTTCGATATGAAATCGGATCTCGATGAGGTCGGAGAAGCCGGCATTGCGCATCTCGGCCAGATCATCGGCGCCAATACCGGCAATATCATCATCTCGGCGACCGATCTCGACCTGATCGCCGCGATGCGCGAGACCCTCCCCGCGGTCGCGCGCGGTATCGATCCTTCCGAGGATATCGCCGAGGCCTGGCTGAAAGACGGGTTTTCGGCCGCCAGGGACGTGCTCGATGCGGCGCTTGCCGGACCGACCGGCGCCGGCACCATTTACCTGCACTACCCGCTGGTCCTGAAAGCCGCCGACAGCGGGCTCGACATGATCGCCGCCTGCCATGACGCCGGCATGCTGGTCGATGCCTGGACTTTCAATCCCGCCCATCCGGAGCACGGCCTGGCGGCGGGAGAGCTTGAAACGGTGCGACGCCTCCTCGAACTCGGCGCCGACCAGATAACCACCGATGAGGCCCCGGCCCTTGAAGCCGCCTGGCGCGCGGCGCGGGAACCCGCTTCCGGTTGACGCTGGAATAGGTCGGGGTAGAGCGGGAACGGTTTGCCGTCCGCTTGGAACAGAGAACCGCGTTTCACGGAAACGCCGTCCAGGTTCCTGACAAAATCCCTGCCGAGTTCGTCCGTTATGCCGGTCCCGAGTTGGCCTGATGGGCCGCCTGCGCTGAATTTCAGACAAGGCTGTTTACGCGCAAGGGCTTGCGCTCGCCGCCAGACCGGCCGGAAACCTTTCTTTTTTGTACACGTGTACAATTGTCATGTACACGTGTACAAAATGTCATGTGGGCGTCATGAGGAGGACTTAGGTCATATCTTGCGTCCGATCGGCGAAGGCTAGTTTCCGCGGTTTTGGAGGACGTGCGCGGGTAGTTTTCGCTTCACCGGCATCGCTCAAAATCGGCAGGCCCGGTTTCACCTATGGCGATGCGATATGACAACACGGGCAGGGCTTCCGTGACATTTTCGGAAGACTTCATGCTCAGGGACCTGGAGAGATCCGTATGAGTATCAGGGCATTTATCGGCACCGCTACCATTGCCATCATGGCCGCGACATCCGGCGCGGCGCTTGCCGAAGACTATACCATCACCGTCTGGTCGGGAGGAACGGACGAAAACTCGCTCTACCGCGTCGACGCCATCGAAATGGCGGCCGACTATCTCGAACGCGAGGCCGCCATTCGCGGCGACGAACTCAACATCACCGTCGAAAAGCAGGTCTGGTCGGGCTGGGACGATTTCAAGCAGGCGGTGACGCTTGCCGCCGAATCGGGCACCGCCCCGAACATCATCGTCACCGGCCATGAGGATATCGGCCCGTGGTCGCAGGCCGGCATTCTGCGCCCGATCGAGGACTATGTCGATTTCGACGCCTGGCCGCTCAACCAGCTCTATGACAACCTCATCAAGGTGTCGAGCTATGACGGCATGATCTGGGGCATTCCGCAGGACGCCGAAGCCCGCCCGTTCTTCATGTCCAAGCCGGACCTGAAGGCGATCGGCTACACCGATGCCGATATCGATGCGCTTCCGGGCAAGATCGAAAGCGGCGAATATACGCTTTACGACATGCTCGATGATGCCAAGAAAATGCAGGATGAAGGTGTCGTCGAACCCGGTTACGGCTTCGGCCCGCGCGTCAATAACGGCACCGATTACTGGCAATTCTATCAGTCCTTCGGCGGCGAGATGGTCGATCCCGAGACCGGCAAGCTGGTCTTCGACAAGCAGGCCATGACCGACATGTACCAGTTCTTCGTCGATGCCGTGGCCATGGGCGTGACGCCCGCGACCTATCTCGGCGGCGAGTGGGACACATTCCACACCAATGTCGCGACCGGCAAATACGGCGCCTGGCATGGCGGCACCTGGCACAAGCTGCAATGGGAAAACCAGTACGGCCTTGAGAACTTCTTCGACAACGTCTCGTTCTCGCTGATCCCGGCCGGCAATGAAAACGGCAGGCCGAACACCATCACCCACCCGCTGGTCTACCTGATCTCGACCCAGGGCACCGACGAAGACGCGGCGATCTCCGCCGAGCTCATCGCCGTCGCCTCCGAGCCGCGCATCAACGCGCTGCATGCGGTCCAGTCCGGCCATCTGGCCATCGGCGAAGCCGAAGCGGCCATTCCGTTCTACGCCAATGACCGCTGGGCCAGCGAAGCAACGGAAATGCTGCTTCCCTATGCCAACTCGATCCCGAACAATGCCGATTTCGGCGTCTACTGGGAAGCCATGTTCAAGGGACTGGAAGCGGCCTGGACCGGCACGACCTCGGTCGAGGACGCCGTTAATCAGGCCCAGGCGACGGCCGAAAACGGCCTCGGCGACAAGATCATCGTTCGCTGAACGGACCGATGATGAACGACAAAACCTCCGTCGAAAGAGGTCTCCGCCCGAGCGTGTCCGCACGCTCGGGCGATGAAGAGACCGTCCGCGCCGCCGGCAGGGGCCGTACGCGCGTCAGCCCGTTCGGGCTGATCATGCTGGCCCCGGCGCTTATGTTGCTGCTCGCCTTCTTCTTCGCACCGGTGGTGCTGACGGCGATCTTTTCCTTCACCAATATGACGAGCGCCACGGGCATTACCGGCGGCGCCTATGTGATCAGCCCCAATGCGCTGCGCAATCTCGAATGGCAGGGCATGGACAAGGCGGTTACCGGGAGCCTGAGCGGCACCTCCATCACCGTCGACGGGCCGGCCCTTGCCCGCGCCGCCGAGGCCGGCGTCGACCCGGATTTCCTCGATGATATCGAAGGCCGGTTGATGGGCGAGCACTTCGATGATGCGCGCAGCTTCAAACGCGAACTGAAGACGCTGCCGAACCGCCCGCGCCGCATACGCGATCTCAAGCTTGCGGCCGAACCCTTCAGCCAGTCGATCCTCAACACCCGTTTTGCCACCCGCGACCAAGCGGTGGCGGCGATCGATGCGGTCGCTCCCGACCTTTCGCCGGAGAACCGCGACACGGTTCTCACCGCCGCCTATACCGGCTGGGTCTGGACCACCGACAATTTCGAGCGGCTCGCCAGCGCCCCCGCAACCGGGCGGCTGGTGGCCAATACCGCGCTCTATGTCGGCCTGACGCTTTCGATCTTCAATGTCGGGCTCGGCCTGTTTCTGGCAATCGCGATCTTCTACATGCCGAAGACGAGCGGGTCGGTTTTCAGCGTGTTATGGCTTCTGCCGCGCATCACCCCGGTCGTTCTCTACGCGGTGATGTGGCGATGGTTCACCTGGGATGACGGGTTTCTGCCGATCCTGGCCGGTCATCTCGGCCTTCCCTCGTTCAACTACATGAAGGGCTCCGTGCCGACGGCATGGGCGACGATCATCACGCTCAACGGCTTCATCGGCGCATCCTTCGGCATGATCCTGTTCAGCGGCGCGCTCAGGGCCATCCCGGTCCAGCAGCTCTGGGCAAGCGAGGTCGATGGCGCGAGCCGCTGGCAGCAGGTCAGAAAGATCATCCTTCCGCAGTTGAAATGGCCGATCCTGTTCGTGATCTGCTATCAGTCGCTGTCGCTGCTGTCGTCCTACCAGGAAATCTGGCTGACCACCAATGGCGGACCGGGCAATACCACCAATGTGTGGGCGCTCGAAGCCTTCCGGATCGCGCTGTCGAACTTCACCGGCAATCTCGAATACGGTCTCGGCGCGGCCATGGCGCTGGTGCTGGTTGTCGTCGGTCTCACCCTTTCCATCATTTTCCTGCGTCTCTTCAAGTTCGGGGAAATGCTGGAAAAGCCCAAGATCGAATTCTAGGAGGGAACGTCATGTCACGCAATTTCGCGGCCTGGCCGCTCATCCTGGTGCTGGCGCTTCTCAGCCTTCCGCTTATGATCATGTATGTCTTCGTGTTCGTCGACAGCTTCACCAATTCGCCGCCGGACTCGCTGATACCCAACGAGTTCACGCTCGAACACTGGCAGTTTCTGATCGATCCGGCCATTGCCGGCAATGTCTGGTCGGCGACCCTCAACACGCTGATCTTCGCCTGCTCGATCGGAGCCATCGTTGTCTCGCTGTCGTCGATGGGCGGCTATGCGGTGTCGCGCCTCAACATGCCGTTCAGGCATTTCTTTCTGGCCGGGATCATGGTGATGCATGCCTTCCCGTCGGTGACGCTGATCATCGGGGTGTTTCTGGTGCTGCAGTTCGTCGGCCTCTACGACACCCTGATCGGCGTGGTGCTGGTCAAGTCGGCGCTGATGCTGCCCTTCGGCATCTGGATCATGAAGGGTTTCTACGACACCGTGCCCTGGGAGATCGAAATGGCGGGCGTCCAGGACGGCGCGTCGCGCTTTACCGTGTGGCGCAGGCTGATCCTGCCGCAGGTCAAGCCCGGGCTGGTCGCGCTCATCGTCTTTGCCTTCCTCGATGCCTGGGGCGAATATGTGCTGCCGCGCATTCTGGCCCCGACCGCGGATTATCGCGTGCTCTCGGTCTATCTGGAGCGGGTATCGCAGAAGGATTCGATCTCCTACGACTTCAATCTCTTCAAGGCGGTGGGGCTCTATTACACCCTGCCGGTAATCATCATCTTCATCATCTTCCAGAACCGGCTGATGAACATCTTCAGCGGAGGCACCAAAGGCTGATGCGTATCAAGCTCGAGAATTTCACCAAGACCTTCGACCACACCACCGTCATCGACAAGATGAACCTCGAGGTTCACGATGGCGAGATGCTGGCCCTGCTCGGGCCGTCCGGCTGCGGCAAGTCGACGACGCTGCTCGCCATTTCGGGTATTCACCGCATCAATGGCGGGGGGATCCTGTTCGGCGACAAGGATGTCTCCAATGTTCCCAGCCAGAAGCGCAATGTCGGTGTCGTGTTCCAGAATTACGCGCTCTACCCGCATATGAACGCCTATGAGAACATCGCCTTCCCGCTGGAAGTGCGCCATGCAAGCCGACAGGAGATCGATCGTGAGGTCCGCCAGATCGCGGAACTCGTGCATATCGATCGCTATCTCGACCGGCGTCCCGGCCAGCTTTCCGGCGGCCAGCAGCAGCGCGTGGCGCTGGCGCGGGCGCTGGTGCGCAAGCCCGGCGTTCTCCTGTTCGACGAGCCGCTCGCCAATCTCGATGCCAAGCTCAGGCTCGAAATGCGCTCGGAAATCCGCCGCATCCAGATGGAGACCGGCATCACCGCCATCCTCGTCACCCATGACCAGGTGGAAGCGATGTCGATGTGCGACCGGATCGCGATCATGAACGAGGGCCGGATCATCCAGATCGACACGCCGACGGACATGTACCGCAACCCGCGAACCCAGTTCGTCGCGGGCTTCCTCGGCAATCCGCCGATCGCCTTTGTCAACGGGCGCTCCAGCGGCGAGGCAATCCGCCTCAACGACGATGACATAACCCTGCCGCTGCCCTCCAACGCCAAAAAGCCGGCGGACGGCGAACCGATCATCATCGGCATCCGCCCCGAAATCTTCGGCACCAATGGCGGCAGCCCGGTCAGCGGGCGCGTCAGCTTCGTCGAGACCCAGGGCCGCGAAAACCTCTACGATGTCGCCCTGCCATCGGGCGCGGTGCTCAGATCCATCCAACCCGTCCGCCACGACATTTCGGTGGGTGACGAGATCGAATGGGGCGTCAGGCCGGAGGACCTGCTGGTGTTTCAGGCAGACGGAACCCGACTATGAGCGCCGCGCCCGGACTTTCCGACTTTATCCAGCGTTATGCATGGCCGGCCGGTCAGACGCCGCTCTGCATCGCCCATCGCGGGGCAAGCGACCACGCGGTCGAAAACACGCTCGCGGCCTTTCGTATGGCAAGCGCGCTTGGCGCCCATATGTGGGAACTCGACACGCAACTGACGCGTGACGGCGTCGTGGTCGTCTCCCATGACGATCACCTCGAACGGGTGTTCGGCGTCGACGCGCATATCTCGGAGATGACGGCGGATCAACTCGCCGGTCTTGACGGCGTGGCGGTTCCGACCTTCGCGGCGGTGGCGGCCTTGGCGCGTGAACTCGGGACCGGGCTCTATATCGAGCTCAAGGCGCCGGGCACCGGGCTGAAATGCTGGCAGGAGCTCAAGGATCATAACCAGCGCTTTGCCGCGCTCGGCTCGTTCGACACGGCCCAGGTGCGCGAATTGCGGGATGCCGGCTGCGACTTTCCGCTTGCCGTTCTCGTCGGCATGGGCAAAGACCCGATGGCGCTGGCGGAAGAGGCCGGAGCGGACCTCGTCCATCTGTGCTGGGAAAAAGACGGGCCGCGACCGCAGGACAAGGTGACAGTCGAACTCCGCGACAGTATCTTCCGGTCGCAACGGCAGATTGTTCTCTGGCACGAGGAGCGGGCGGATATCCTGAAAGACATGATCGACCTTCCGGTTCTGGGAATCTGCACCAACCGGCCGGAGATGATGCAGGCCGGCGGGGTATCCAGCGACATCACATGACTGATCCAGTATTTCCGAAACGAGCCGTTACATCCCATGATGTCGCCCGGCACGCCGGCGTTTCGCGCGCCGCCGTGTCGCGCACCTTCACGCCCAATGCCTCGGTCTCCGAAGAGACCCGGCAAAAGGTCATCAAATCCGCCAACGCGCTTGGCTATCGCGTCAACTATCTGGCCCGCAGCCTGATCAACAAGCGCTCCGATCTCGTCGGCGTCGTCGCCGCCGGCCTCGACAACCCGTTCCGCACCATGCAGATCGACCATCTGACGCGCGGCCTTCTGGCGCGCGATCTGAGGCCGATCCTGCTGCCGACCTCGCGTTCGGAAGACGTCTCCACCTTCATTCAGCAATTGCTGCAATATTCGGTCTCCGGCGTCATCATCACGTCCGACGCCCCGCCGACGGAGCTTTGCGAGGAATGCGCCGGCAACGGCATCCCGATCGTTCTGATCAACAAGGGCGAGCACATTCCGATGGTCGACCGCGTGGTCAATGACGACGATGTCGCGGGCCGGGCGGCGGCCGATTATTTCTTCGATGCCGGCTGCCGGCGGCTCGCCGTGATGGCGTCGCCGCATCTGTCGTTCACCGGCCGCAGCCGAAGACGGGCCTTCATCGCGCGGGCGGAAGAACTTGGCGCTGAACTTCAGGTGATCGACGTGCCGGTCAACGATTACAAGTCGGGCTTCGAGCATGGCATGGCATTGGCCGACAGCGCCGCCGAAGCGCTGTTCTGCGTCAATGACTACATGGCCTGCGGCGTCATAGACGCGCTGGCGCGCCTCGGGCGACGCCGCGACGGGCTCGGCGTCCGCATCATCGGCCATGACGATATTCCGCAGGCAGGCTGGGATGCCTATCAACTGACCACCTTTGCGCAGGCCTGCGATCTTCAGGCCGATGCGGCGATCGATTTCCTCGAGAGCCGGATTGCCGATCCAGACGTACCGGCGCGGCTGGAGACGACGCCCGTGCGGCTGGTCGAGCGGGTGTCCGCCGGATGACCAGTTTTTCCGAAGATGATCTTGACGAGCGCTATGCGTTTGCGCGGGCGCTGGCCCAAAGCACCGGCGAGCGCGCCCTTCAGCTTCAGCGAAGCGGCACCGCGCTTTCGGTATCCAACAAGGGACTTCAGGATTTCGTCACCAATGCCGACCGGGAATGCGAAGCCCTGATCCGCGCGGCGATCGCCGATGCCTTTCCCGAGGACGGCTTCCTGGGCGAGGAGACCGGCAAGGCGGGTGGCAAGGCAGGCGGCGGTGGCCCGATATGGGTGATCGATCCGATCGACGGCACCAATAACTACATGCGCCTTCTGCCCGACTGGGGCGTGTCGATCGCGCTGGTGGCCGATGGCGACATCGCGCTCGGCGCGATTTTCGACGCCACCACGAAAACCGTGTTTCACGCCCGCCGGAACCATGGCGCGTTCCAGGGCGACAAACCGCTTTCCGCCTCGAAAAACGACAACCCGAAAACGGCGCTGGCAATCACCGGCCACTCCCGCCGCACCCCGATCGCGCCCTATCTCGACCTTCTTTCGCGGCTTCACGAGCACGGCTTCGACCACCGCCGCATCGGCGCCGCGGCGCTCGGGCTGCTGCGGGTGGCCGAGGGCAAGGCGGAGCTTTTCCACGAGGCCCACCTCAATTGCTGGGATGTCATGGCCGGCATTCTGATCGCCGAGGAAGCCGGGGCCGTCGTCGAACGGCCGGCCCTTCCCGACCTGCTGCTCCAGGGCGGCGCCGTGCGGGCCTCAGCACCCGAAATCAACGCAACGGTCGCGGACCTGTTTCGCATGATGGAACCGGACGAGGTTTCCCGCCAGTTTCGGGAACAGCAGGGCTGAGCCTTCATTGTCTGGCGGCTATGGCCTCATTCTCTCGGGCGGCCGACCGGCCTATGTCGACAATTATTGCGGCAGGATCACCGAGCCTGTGGCCGCCCCCTACCAGCAGCAGAACCCGCCGTCGACGAGAAGGTCGACGCCGGTGCAATAGGAGGCGGCATCGGACAGAAGGAACACGGCCGGGCCGACCATTTCGTCCACGCTCGCCATACGCTGCATCGGCGTCTGGCGCTCGAATTCCTTGGTCTGGTGCACCATTTCGGGCCGGGTATTCATCGGGGTCGCGGTATAGCCGGGGCTGATCGAGTTGACGCGGATGCCGCGATCCACCCATTCCATCGCCATCGATTTCGACATGTGGATCACGCCAGCCTTGGAGGCGTTGTAATGCGCCTGCGAGAGGCCACGATTGACGATGACGCCGGACATCGAGGCGATATTGACGATCGAACCGCCCTTGCCATGGGCCAGCATCGCGCGCGCCTCGGCCCGGCAGGAAAGCCAGACGCCCTTCATGTTGATATCCATCAGCGTCTGGTACTGATCCTCGGGCATGTCCTCGCATGGACTGGCATTGGCGATGCCGGCCGCGTTCAGCGCCAGACGCAGCGGCCCGAGTTCGGATTCGGTTTTCGCAACGGCGTCTTCAAGCGCTGAGGCCGAAGTCACATCGGCCGCGATCTGCAATGACCGACGTCCCGTCCGGGCGATGAAAGCGGCGGTGTTTGCAACGCCGTCATCGGTGCGCCGGTCGACGAGCGCGACGTCGGCGCCACACTGGGCAAGCCCCATGGCGATGCGCTGGCCGATGCCGCTGCCCGCCCCGGTGACGAGCGCGACCCGGCCCGTGAGATCGAACAGGGCCGGCGCGTTCAGTCTGATTTCGGCGTTCTCGTTCATTGTCCGTGCCTTTCTGCTATGCGGTCATCATCCCTGCCGGACCTTTGTCACGACATGATCAGCCCGCCATCGACATTGATGGTCTGGCCGGTGATGTAATCGGCATCGTTGCTTGCGAGGAAGGCGATCAGGCCGGCGACATCCTTGCCCTCGCCCGCCCGCTTCATGGGGATGTTCTCGACCCAGCTCGCCATCAGTTCGCCGGGCTTGAAATCGCCGAGCATCCTGCCCCAGACGCGGTCGTTATAGTCCCACATATCGGTCCTGATGATGCCGGGGCAGATGGCGTTGACGGTGATGTTGTCGGGCGCAACCTCCTTGGCGAGGCTCTGGGTCATGCCCATGACGCCGAATTTCGAGGCGGCGTAATGCGGGGTGTAGATGAACCCGTCGCGCGCCTGGCCGGAGGCGATATTGATCAGCCGCCCGCCCTTTCCCGATGCACGCATGTGGCGGATTGCCTGCTGGCAGCACAGGAACGCCCCCTTGGTATTGACCGCCATGGTCGCGTCCCATTCGGCGACCGTCAGGTCCTCGACCCTGGCGATGGTGATGATCCCGGCATTCTGCACGGAGACATCCACGCCGCCGAACTCCTGTTCCGCACGATCGTAAAGGGCGATCACCGCCTCGGGATCGGTCACGTCGCAGATGACGCCGACCGCCTTTGCCCCGGTTTCTTTCGCCAGCGCCTTCGCTGCCGCCTCAACTTCGGCCTCGACGGAGGCGATGACGATATTGGCGCCCTCGGCGGCAAAGCGGGTGGCGATCGCAAGCCCGATCCCCTTGTTGCCGCCGGTGACGACGACGGTCTTGTTCTTGAACCTGTTCATGGTGATCTCCTTCTATGTGTCAGGCGGTGGCCAGTTCCATCACCGAGACGTCATTTGCCTCGCTGTGGTCCAGTATGCCTGTCTGCCGGCCGGCCGCCATGACGAGGATGCGGTTGGAAACGCCGAGCACCTCCTCGAGATCGGAGCTGACCACGATCACGGCGACGCCGTTTTCGGCCAGGCCGTGAATGATTTCATAGATCGAGGACCGCGCCCCGACATCGATGCCCCGGGTTGGCTCGTCCAGCAGCACCACGCGCGGATTGCGGGCGAGCCATTTGGCGATCACCACTTTCTGCTGGTTGCCGCCGGACATCTCGCCGGCCTTCTGGTGGCCTTTGCCCTTGACCCCGAACTTCGCGATATTGTCATCGGCAAACGCGCGGACCCGGCCCTTGCTGAGCCAGCCGCCGCGGCTGACCGTCTCGAAATTCGAATAGGCGATGTTCTCGGCGATGGTATGATCGAGGATCACGCCCTGCAGCTTGCGGTCCTCGGGCACGAGAACGATGCCGTTGGCAATCGCTTGCGCCGGCGAGGCCGGCGTGATGTCCTCGCCGTTGAGCGTGATCGTTCCGGACGCGATCGGATCGGCGCCGGCAATCGCGCGCACCAGTTCGGTGCGGCCAGCGCCCACGAGCCCCGCTATTCCGAAAATCTCGCCCCGGCGCACGGAAAAGCTGACATCGGTAAACCGCCCGCTCGGCGCGCAAAGCCTGCTGACCTCCAGCACGGTCTCCGTGCCCGGCGTATGCAGCGGCGGAAACATCTGCTCCATGCTGCGCCCGACCATCGCCTCGACAATGGTGCGCACGGGAAGATCGGCGGTGTCGAATTCCTGGACCTTGTCGCCGTCGCGCATCACCACGATCCGGTCGGCGATCTTCCTGATTTCCTCAAGCCGGTGGGAAATGTAGATGATCCCGACGCCCTCGGCCTTCAGCCGCTCGATCTGCTTGAACAACAGCCGCGTCTCCTCGCCCCCGAGCGCCGCGGTCGGCTCGTCGAGAATGAGCAACTTCGCGTTCAGCGTCAGGGCCTTGGCGATCTCGATAAGCTGCTGGCTTGCCGTCGACAGGTTTTCGACCTTGCGGCGCGGCGATATGTCGAGGCCGAGCCGCTCCAGGCCATGATGGGCGCGCCGGTTCATCTCGGCGCGGTCGAGCCGGCCGTTCCTCATCGGATAGCGACCGACGAAGATGTTCTCGGCAATCGTCAGATGCGGCAGCAGCAGCAGTTCCTGATGGATCATGCCGACGCCGGCGTCGATCGCCTCGCGCGGGTTGGCGGGCGCGTAGGGCGCGCCCTGCCAGGTCATCGTCCCGGAGGTCGGCATCACCGTTCCGGAAACGACATTCGAAACGGTGGACTTGCCGGCCCCGTTCTCGCCGAGCAGCGCCACCACCTCGCCGGCATGGATATCCAGATCGATCCCGTGCAGCACCTCGACAGGCCCGTAGGACTTTCGGATGCCCCTCAGGGACAGGATTGGAGACTTGCCGGTTTCGGTCATGGCGCCGCCCTTTCTCGAAGTCGCGTCAGCCGCAAGGGTTACGGATGCTTCTTGACATATTCCGGAGCGGTTTCGCAGGTCGTCAGCACCGCATTCGGGGTCTGGCGTTCCGGAACGCTCTCGCCGGCCGCGACCTTGATCGCGGAATCGACGGCAAGCCGGCCCATCAACTGGGTGCTCTGGGTCGCGGTCACCACAAACGGACCGTCGCATTTTGCCAGATATTCCAGCGCCGCGACATCGCCGTCGTAACCGCCGATGATCACCTGATCGTCGAGGCCGGCAACATCGACCGCCTTGGCAGCGCCCATGGCGAGACCATCGGCCTGGCCGAAGATGAGTTTGATATCGGGGTGGGCCTGCAGCATGTTCTGGGCAATCGAGAAGCCCTCATCCGGCGACCACATCTGGCTCCACTGTTCGGTGACCAGTTCAACGCCCGGGTTTTCCTCGATCGCGCGCATGCAGCCCTTGGTGCGGTCGACCTCGGGCGTCGTGCCCTTCTGGCCGTGGATCATCGCCATCTTGCCCTCGCCGCCGGCAAGGCCGATGATGTGCGCGCAGACCTGATAGGCGGATTCGATGCTTTCGCCGGCGATGAAGGTATCGCCCGGCGCGCCTTCGGGCGTGCGATCGACATTGATGACCGGAATGCCCTCGGCGCGGGCGAGACGGGTCGGCACGGCTGCGGCGGCCGCGCCGGCGGGAATGTAGATGAACGCATCGATGCCTTGGGTCATGAGGTCCTGCACCTGGCTGACCTGGGTTGCCGTGTCGTTCTTGGCGTCGACCACGATCACCTCGATGCCCTTTTCGGCGCCATAGCCTTCAACGCCGAGCTTGATCTGGTTGAAGAAGTCCGCCTGCAGGTTCGGGACCGCAAGTCCGATCTTCTTTACCTCGTCGGCCAGCGACGGACCGGCCAGAGCGACGGATGCAAGCGCAACCGCCATGACTTTCTGATAGGCTTTCATGATATTTCTCCTCCTGGTGTTTCGGGCCCAGATGTTTCAGGCCCGGTTGAAGCCCGGTTGCGCGGGCTCGGTGTTTGGCCGCAGACCCGGCCGAATGCTCAGTTTCCCCTGTGCTTGAAGGTCTCGGCCGCGACCGCGAGCACGATGACCGCGCCGATGATGACGGCCTGAAGAAACGGGGATACGGACAGAAGATTGAGGCCGTTGCGCAGAACGCCGATGATCAGGACGCCGATGATCGTGCCGACGACGCCGCCCGATCCGCCCGAAAGGCTGGTTCCGCCGATCACCACCGCCGCGATGGCGTCGAGTTCATAGGAGACGCCGGAGCTTGGCTGGACGGAGTCGAGACGGGCGGCGAGCAGCACGCCGGCGAGCCCCGCCAGCGATGCGCAGCTCATATAGACCAGCACCGTCGTGCGGCGGACATTGATGCCGGCAAGGCGCGCGACCTCCTGGCTGCCGCCGATCGCATAGAGCATCCGTCCGCCCTCGCGGTAACGCAGGAACAAGGTCGCGACCACGAAAACGACCAGCATGACAGCGACGGTCATCGTCAGGAAACCGCCATAGCGGATGATCGCGCTCATGTTGAACCACGGCGCGAATCCGATGATCTGCGAGCCGTTGGTGACCATGTTGGCAAGCCCGCGCGCAACCGACATCATCGCAAGCGTTGCAATGAAGGCCGGCACCTTGAATTCGGTGATCATCAGCCCCGAGACGATGCCGCAGATTGCCGCGGCGGCGAGCGCGCCGGCGATCGCAACCATCATCGGCATCCCGGCCTCGACGTTGAGATAGCCGAGCACCATCATGGCGAGCGCCAGCACCGAGCCGACGGACAGGTCGATGCCGCCGATCAGGATGACGAAGGTCATGCCCACGGCCATGATGCCGAGCACGGTGATCTGGTCGAGAATGTTCAGGAAATTGCGGAAGGACAGAAAGGAATCGGTCGCCACCGTCAGAAAGATGCACAGCAACACCAGGCCGATCAGCGGTCCGGTGGCGCCGGAAAGCGACACGATTTCCGACAGGCGCGGCTTTTGCGCAGGGGATTCCTGTGTAACAGCCATTTTTTCCTCCTCCAACGCATATGTATTCACAGCTGATGGAAAATCCATAACGGATGGATGCAAGCCTGTCAAGCAGCCGTCATACGGCAAAGCGCGACTTTAGCGCCCCGCAGGTTTAGCCCATACAACGTGGGCATGTCGTTCGGATATGGTCTGAAAGCAACCCGCCCATCTTGACAAATACCCTAACCGGATGTTTACTTCTTATCGAATAATTATGCATAGGTGACTCATGAACCCCCATGAACTGCGCGTTATCGCCAATCGCATCCGACGCCGCGATCTCAAGGCCGTCTACGAGGCGGGGGCCGGCCATATCGGCGGAGAAATGTCGGTCACCGATCTGCTGACCGCGCTCTATTTCCACGTGATGTCCGTCGACCCGGAAGCCCCCCTCGATCCCGCGCGCGACCGGCTGGTGCTGTCGAAGGGCCATACGGCGCTGGCGCTCTATATCGTGCTCTCCGAAAAGGGCTTCATCGACAGGGATGAGATCGCGACCTTCCTCAAGCATCGCTCCCGCCTCAACGGCCATCCCAACCGGGTCAAGGTTCCCGGCGTCGAAACCAATACCGGCCCGCTCGGCCACGGGCTTCCGGTGGCGGTCGGCATGGCCAAGGCGGCCAAGCTCGACCGCGCGTCCTGGCGCACCTTCGTGATCACCGGCGACGGCGAGATGCAGGAAGGGTCGAACTGGGAGGCGATCATGGCCGCCGCTCATTTCGGCCTCGACAACCTCACGCTGGTTATCGACCACAACCGTCTGCAGCAGGGCGCGCGGCTTGCCGACACCAACGATATCGCGCCGCTTGCGCCGAAACTCAGCGCCTTCGGCTGGGCGGTCGAGGAAATCGACGGCCACGACATGGAGGCGATCTGCAAGGCGCTGTCGCCTGAGACCGTCACCGCCGGCAGGCCGAAATGCATCGTTGCGCACACCAACAAGGGCCACGGCATCTCGTTCATGTCCGACAATGTCGCCTGGCATCACAAGGTGCCCAGCGAGGAACAATACCGGCAGGCCATGGCCGAGCTGGAGGAGGCCATCCGATGAATATGACTTTCGAGACCGCGAAACTGCATGATTGCCGCAACGCCTTCACCGAGACGCTGGAAGACCTCGCCGCGCTCGACAACAATATCGTCGCGGTGTGCAACGATTCCGTCGGCTCGTCCAAGCTTGGCGGCTTCGGCGAAAGGTTTCCCGAGCGGCTGATCAATGTCGGCATTGCCGAGCAGAACATGGTCGGCGTCGGCGCCGGCCTTGCCAATGGCGGCAAGATCCCGTTCGTATGCGCCGCAGCCCCGTTCCTGACCGGACGCGCGCTGGAACAGATCAAGGCCGATGTCGCCTATTCCGAAACCAATGTGAAACTGGTGGGCATCTCGTCGGGCATGGCCTATGGCGAACTCGGCCCGACCCATCATTCGATCGAGGATTTCGCCTGGATCCGGGCGCTGCCGAACGTTCCGGTGATTGCGCCTGCCGACCGGATCGAGACCGCCGCCGCCGTGCGCTGGGCCGCGGCCCACAAGGGCGGCTGCTTCCTGCGGCTGAGCCGCGTCGGCGTGCCGGACCTGCTTCCGGAAGGCCATCGGTTCACGCTCGGCAAGGCCGACATTCTGCGCGATGGCGACGCCCTGACCATCATCGCCAATGGCGTCCTGACCCACCGCGCCCTGATTGCCGCCGCCATTCTTCAGGAGCGCGGCATTGCAGCCCGCGTTCTCAACATGGCGAGCGTGCGGCCGATCGACGAGGACGCGATCATCGCGGCCGCCCGTCAGACGGGCGCGATCCTGACCTGCGAGGAGCACACGATCTTCGGCGGCCTCGGAAGCGCCGTCGCCGAGGTCGTGGTCGAGACCGCGCCGGTTCCGATGAAGCGGCTTGGCGTGCCGGGCGTTTTCGCCCATACCGGTTCGGCCAACACGCTGCTGGACGATTTCGGCATGTCGCCTTCCGCCATCGCGGACAGCGCGATCGCCCTGATCGCGCGAAAGGGATGAGATGATGGGCAAGGCGATCCTGGCGATCGACGAGGGCACCACCAATTCCAAGGCGGTGCTGGTGTCGCATGAAGGCGATATCATCGCCAGCGCCTCGGCCCCCGTGCCCATCAGCCATCCGCGCTCCGGATGGGTCGAACAGGATGCCGGGGAGATCTGGCGGGCGACCTCGAAAGCAATCGCCGAATGCCTGAAAAAGGCGCCGGATACCGAAATCGCGGCACTCGGCATCTCCAACCAGCGCGAGTCGATCCTGATCTGGGACCGCAACACCGGTCGGCCCCTCGGCCCCGTTGTCAGCTGGCAGTGCCGGCGCACCGCCGATGCCTGCCGGGGCCTGCGCGAAGCCGGCCATGAAGCCGATGTGATTGCCCGCACCGGCCTGCCGCTCGATCCGATGTTTCCGGCGACCAAAATCGCCTGGCTCCTGCAAAATCACGGGCACGAACAGGCCGATATCTGCATCGGCACGGTCGACAGCTGGCTGATATGGAAGCTTTCCGGCGAGGTTCACGCCACCGACTGCTCAAACGCGGCGCGCACCCAGCTTTTCAATCTCTCCGAAGGGCGATGGGACGAAGACCTTTGCTCCCTGTTCGGCGTCGATCCCGCGATGCTGCCGAACGTTTTCGATTCCTCCCATATATTCGGCGCGACCAGCGGCGTCGGCGTACTGCCGGACGGAATCCCGATCGCGGCCGCCATCGGCGATTCCCACGCAGCACTTTTCGGACACGGCGCGTTTTCAAGCGGCGACGGCAAGATCACCTTCGGCACCGGCTCCTCGGTGATGAAGACGATCGCGGACTATATCGTCCCGCCGGACGGCATCACCACCACCATCGCATGGTCGCTCGATGGTCGCCCGACCTATGCCTTCGAGGGCAATATCCTCGTCAGCGCCTCGATCTTTCCATGGACCGCGGACCTGCTCGGCCTTGACGGCGTCGAGGCCCTGCTGGAGCTCGCCCGGTCGGTGGACGATACCGGCGGCGTCACCCTGGTGCCGGCCCATGTCGGCCTCGGCGCGCCGCACTGGGATGCCGACGCCCGTGGCCTCGTCTGCGGCCTTTCATTTTCCACGCGGCCGGCCCATGTCGCCCGTGCGGCGGCCGAAAGCCTTGCCTTTCAGGTTCATGACGTGTTTTCGATCATGGCGGATGCCGGCGGCGATGTCGGGCGCATCTCCGTCGATGGCGGCCCGAGCCGCAACCGGTTCCTGATGCAGCTTGTGGCCGATTATATCGACCGGCCGGTCACGCCCTGCCGCAATGCCGAGGCTTCGGCGATGGGCGCCGCCCATCTTGCGGGCTTGGCCGTCGGCTTCTGGCCGGATATCGAGGCGCTGGCCGAACTCGCCAGCCGGGAGCCGGAAATCAGACCGGCGACAACGGCAGCCAGGCGCAATGCTTCCATTGCATCATGGACAAAAGCGATTGCCCGAACCACATTGCCGGTGTAGAGAATAAATATTCACACCAGCAGCGACGAGTACCCAAAACGCTATGTCCCGTCTCAACGAACTTCGGATGATCGCCCGCGTGGCGCAGATGTATCACACCGAGGGGCAGCGTCAGTCGGAGATCGCGAAGCACCTGCGGATCTCGCAGGCAACGGTTTCGCGCATGCTGAAGCGCGCCCAGGAAGAAGAGATCGTGCGCACCACCGTGGTCGCGCCTTCCGGCACCTATGCCGAACTGGAATCGGGCCTCAGGAGCCGGTTCGGAATTTCAGAGGCGATCGTGGTCGAATGTTCGGAGGACCGCGACGGCGCGATCATGGCGCGGATCGGCGAGGCGGCGGCGCATTTCCTGGAGGCGACGCTGCAGTCCGGCGAGATCATCGGGGTTTCGAGTTGGTCGGAAACGATCCTGCGGATGGTGGACAACATCCATCCGATGAAAACCGGCAAGGCCCGCTACGTGGTGCAGACGCTCGGCGGCATGGGCGATCCGACGGTCCAGATCCACGCCAACCAGCTCACCACCCGGCTGGCGCGGCTGACGGGCGCGGAAGCCCATCTCTTGAGCGCGCCGGGCGTGGCGCAATCGCGGGAGGCCAAGCTGGTGCTGCTCGGCGACACCTATGTGCGCCAGACCATGGAGCTTTTTTCAAGGATCACGCTGGCGATTGTCGGCATCGGCGCGATGGAGCCGTCGGGCATGCTGGCGCGCAGCGGCAACGTGTTCTCCTCGCGCGAGCTTGCCGAAGTCGCCGAGGCCGGCGGCGTCGGCGATATCAGCCTGCGCTTCTTCGATGCCGAGGGCGGCTTCGTGAAGACGCCGCTGCATGACCGGGTCATCGGCATGACGCTCGAGGAATTGTCGAAGGTCGAACGCGTCATCGCGCTTGCCGGCGGCCGGTCCAAGACCGAAGCCATTCGCGGCGCGCTGCGAACCGGCGTCATCGATCTGCTGATCACCGACAGGTTCACCGCCGAACGCCTGCTGGAAACATGAGCGTCCGGGGACCAGGCGCACCGGCATTACGGTTCTGGTCGACAACGACATAGGTACACGGCTTGGCCGCCCTCTCCCGCATGTCGATGCGCCGCGCATGAAATTGGCGCGTCGGGCTGTGGAATCGCTCCTGAGCGAAACCGTCGTTGGCGTACGCGACATTCGCCGCCGCATGCATCATCGATTTTGGTAAGACACCGGCCGGTATGACCCGGCCGACTTTGGAGCGCCGAGAAAATTCAGAGCAGCTTGTTGCTGCCTTCATCATTCTGGCTCGCATCGGCCGAAGCCTTGCGCAGCTTTTTGCCGGTCTTGGACTTGACGGCGGCATCGGAAGGCTGGTCGGAGTCCGCACCTTTGCCGGTCTCGACCGGCTTGGCCGCAACAGCGTCCTTATTGCTGGTAAAACGTATCATTTGGATCTCCTTTGGTTTGGCATCAGACGAGCGAAACGAAGCGAGCGAAAGACCTGCCGGAGCAATGCGACGCATGAGCGTCAGCCACCGGACGGTACTGTCGAAACGAGAGACGTGTGAAAACCATCACCTTCGCGCGTCACACACAAAGCCGCGCCTGCCTGAACGAGACCAGCCGGTTGGCGGCCTCATCCCACAAAACCAACTTAACACAACGCAGGCTCTCCAGTAATGTAATTCTGCCGATGTCGCGCAGTTCCGGATAGTCACGCAGGATCTCCGGCAACCGATAGAACGGCACCTTCGCCGCGAGATGGTGAACGTGGTGGATTCCGATATTGCCGGTGATCCATCTAAGCGGAAACGGAAGGTCATAATGCGAACTGCCGTGCAGCGCGGCGTTCTGGAAGTCCCAGCTTCGGCCCTTGGACCAATACGTCTCCTCGAACTGGTGCTGGACATAGAACAGCCACACCCCCGCGGTCGCGGCCATCAGCGTGATCGGCAATTGCACCGCCAGGAAGGCGAGCGGCCCCATCAGCCACATCAGCAGCACGACGGGAATGGCCGCGCCGAGCGTGGTTGCGACCGTCGAAGTCCACGGTTCGACGCCCGCGCGCATCAGACCGACCGGCAATCGGTACTGGCAGATGAACAGCCACGCGGGACCGAAACCGAACATCACGGTCGGATGGCGATAAAGACGATAGCGCAACCGCCCCATAAGGGACAAAGCGCGGTATTCCCTGACCGTCAGCGTATCGACATCGCCGATGCCGCGCTTGTCGAGATTGCCGGTGGTGGCGTGATGGACGGCGTGGGTCCGGCGCCAGTAATCGTATGGGGTCAGGGTGAAGACGCCGATGACGCGGCCGGTCCAGTCGTTGACGCGGCGTTGACCGAAAAGGGCGCCATGTCCGCAATCATGCTGCAGGACAAACAGGCGAACCAGGAAACCAGCCGCCGGAACCGTCAGCGCCAGCGCCCACCAATGACCGTGTGTCACGGCGAGCGCAATCAATGTCCACAAACCGACGAAAGGCACGGCCGTTACGGCGATCTCGATCGTGCTGCGGAGCAGATTTGGGCTCCGGTATTGTGCAAGCGCCGCCGTCCAGGAGCGTTTGCTACGTTCGACTGCGGCCTTCGCGGTGCTGCTTTCCAAGGGGTTTCCCAATACCGATATGCGCCCGTTCGCGACGCGCGTTTAACCTGTCACAGATAGCGCCGGCGGCCTTTCGCGCGTGGCCCACAACGCAAGAAAGGCCGGACGCATGCCCGGCCATTCCGTCCGTCTCAAACATTCCGTGCCAGTACATCCGTGGTCACGAAACGCAGACGTGGATTATGCAGACTGCAGGTTTTCCGCAGCGCTCTTGCCCGACCTGCTGTCGGTGACGACGTCGAAGCTGAGCTTCTGGCCTTCAACGATGGTGGTCATGCCGGCGCGCTCGACAGCGGAGATATGGACGAAAACGTCCGAACCGCCGGCATCGGTTTCAATGAAGCCGAAACCCTTGGTGGAATTGAAAAATTTTACTGTACCAGTGCTCATGATGATTTCCTTTCAATCGATCACAGAGAGAACGCCCGTCACGCGCAACGACCGCGACGGCTCGAAATAGTCGACTTTGATGGGAAATTTATCGGGGCGCCAAGGCGCGAACAAACATCAGGTAGCAAGGTCGATGAAACTCATATGCACTTCTTTTGCGGTTAAAACAAGGCATTTCGGTAATTTTTTAAAATAAAAGTGCAAATAAAAGCGATGATTCTGAAATAAAATCCCTTCAAAGGCCTATGTTTTTCTCAAAAAAATATGTATATTTAGCGTTGCAAATCTCTGAACCTGCCCATGAAATCACCTGCACCGAAATGCCCCTGCCTTCAGTCCGGAGCGAGGCAGCAGACTGTGCCGACGCGTTCGTCGTGTGGAACGGTTCAGGCCCTGGAGCGCCGTGGGTCCATTCGGAACGCACAAAGGACGCTCTGACTTATTGAATCTGCGCGTCGTGCTGCCCGAAAACCGGTAACCACTTTTTCGCCCGACGCTCTAGCTTGCCGGCGAGGCAATCGGGTGCGCCTCCAGCTACAGACCTCGCATCTTCGACAGACAAACATGAGGCGCCATCGCAACAAGGCGCGCTCGATACAGGGAGTTCACACATGGCCAAAGGTCAAAAGAAAAGCAATCGCGAAATCAGAAAGCCCAAAAAGGAAAAGGGTCCGGCCGTTGTCGATGCGCCGCTTTCCGGCTCACTGGTCAAAAATGCCGGAAAAGGCAATGCGACGTTCGGCAAGCCGAAAGGCTGATCCCCGGCGAGCGCATTTCGCAGTCGGGCGGAACCGCCTGACGTCCACGAAGATGCGTCAGCACAATAGCTGGAGCAGGTCCGCGTTACCGTGGAAGGCGGACCCGATCCATCGTCCGGAAATTTGCAGCCGGTGGCGTTCCTACGCCGTTCTCAAGGAGATATTCGATCATGGCACTCGCCTTTCCCAACCAAAGCCGCAGTTACGACAAAGGCGGCAAACGCGTCCGCTTCACAGGTCATGACGGCATGTTCGAAGTGATGTTTTTCGTCAATGCCGATGCGCTCAGCGACCCGGCCGACGGCGAAGCGAGCTACCTCGCCGCATTCGATGCGGCGCGCGAGAAAATCTACAACACGGCGCGCAAGCTCTACCTGAAGGGCCGTAAGGCCGTTTATGTTCTTTCGGCTGCTGATTTCGCCTGATCCGGGCGCATTGTGAGAGGTGAATCTCTCTTCCCGGCAGAGGCTCTCGAAAGCGCCACATCGGCGGCACCCAAGGGATGCGGCCGATGCGTGGCATGATCTACCGGCGGCGCGCCCGGCGCATCATTTCTGATCGCGATCGAGCGGATAGCCCGGTGCATCATAAAGCATCCGGATCTGCCGGTCGTCATAGCGGCTTTCCTCGACTTCCAGCACCGAGCCGCGCAGCTGGCACCCATCCCTTTCCTCGACGGCGAAGCGCACCGCTTCCGCGACTGTTTCAAACCGCTTGTAGCGGGGGCTGCGATGACCCTTGGCCTTTCGGCCGGGATAGAGTGCAGCTTCGACCATGTAGTCGAATTCGTTCATTGTGTTATTTCCCATTAAAGCGAAAGTAAACCGGGCGATCTGCTGACCTTGGCGATTGTCAGCGAGACCTCTGCGCCGGCGCGAAAAAGCGCGCTCCGATCACGCATCTGAAAATCATCCCGGACCTGTCACTGTCTGCCATCGGGCAGGCGGCCTCATGCTCATTATCATGGCGAGCAGGCAAACCAGCAATGAATAGAGGGAATGGTTTGGGAAATGCCCCTCACCCTTCCAGTTACGAAGGCAAGGAATTCTTCCCCGGCAGTCGCGCCCATTTCAAATCCGGCTGCCGATCTATAATGCGCCAAAATCACATTGACGGCAAGGTGCAAGCGACACGCGCTGCCCGCCATAGCGTGAGGCCGGGATTTGAACTCGGTCCTGCCGCAACCCGCCGGCGCCCATTACAGTGCTGCGCCGGTCTCGCTGTCGAAGATGTGGACGCGTTCCGGATCGATCTTTGCCGCGAACGGCTGGCCGTGATGGATCTCGTGTTCGCCATCGACGATCGCCGTCACATGCTGGCCGCCAAGTTCGAAGAGGACATGGCTCTGGGCGCCGGTCGGCTCCACCAGCAGCGCCGTGCCGTTGATCACCGATCCCGTGCCGATATCGGGATTGAGGTGTTCGGGGCGAAGGCCGACGGTGACCTTCCTGTCCGCCTTGAGGCCGGCATGGTTGCCGGAGATCGCCAGCACCGTTCCATCGACAAAGCCCACCGCCGGGCCGCCGTCTGCCGCAATAATGATGCCGGGCAGAAGGTTCATCGCCGGCGAGCCGATGAAGGCTGCGACGAACAGGTTGGCCGGCTTGCGGTAAAGCTCGATCGGCGTGCCCTGCTGCTCGATATGGCCCTGGTTGAGCACCACCACCCGGTCTGCAAGGGTCATCGCCTCGATCTGGTCATGCGTCACATAAACCGAGGTGGTCTCGACGCGCTGATGCAGCGTCTTGATCTCCGCGCGCATCTGCACGCGGAGTTTCGCGTCGAGGTTCGACAGCGGCTCGTCGAACAGGAACACCGCCGGATTGCGCACCACCGCGCGGCCCATGGCAACGCGCTGGCGCTGGCCGCCGGAAAGCTGCGAGGGCTTGCGGTCGAGCAGCGCGGTGAGGTCCAGCATCCGCGCCGCCTCTCCCACCCGCTCCTCGATCTCGGCCTTCGGGCGTTTGGCCAGACGCAGGTTGAAGCCCATATTCTCCTTGACCGTCATATGCGGATAGAGCGCATAGGACTGGAACACCATGGCGATGTTGCGCTCGCGCGGGGTGAGCGCGTTGACCACCTCTCCGCCGATCGAGATTTCGCCGCTGGTGATTTCCTCAAGGCCGGCGATCATGCGCAGCAGCGTGGACTTGCCGCAGCCGGACGGGCCGACGAGGGCGACGAATTCGCCATCCTCGATCGCCAGCGAAACGCCGTGGATGACCTCGAGAGCGCCGTAGGACTTTCTGATATTGCTGAGTTCGACGGATGCCATTTTCGACAAGCTCCCCGAGGTTTCACGATTTCACGGCGCCGGCGGTAAGCCCGGCGATGATGTGTTTCTGGGCGACGAAGAAGGCGATGATCGTCGGCAGGATGGTGAGCGTGATGAAGGCCAACACCAACTGCCATTCAGTCGCGAATTCGCCCTTGTAGACCATGATGCCGAGTGGCCAGGGATAGCGGTCCTCCGTGTTCAGCATGATCAGCGGGATGATGTAGCTGTTCCAGCTCTGCACGAAGGCGATGATGCCGACCGTGGCGATGATCGGCCGCGACAGCGGCATGGTCACGTGCCAGAAGAAGCCGATATAGCCGCAGCCATCGACAAAGGCGGCATCGAACAGCTCCTCCGGCAGGTTGCGAAAGTAATTGCGGAACAGAAGAATGCTCATGCCGAGCCCGAAGGCCACCTGCGGCAGGATCACGCCCCAATAGGTATCGAGCAGGCCGAGATCGCGGATGCGGATATAGAGCGGCAGGATCGCGGTCGCCGCCGGAAACATCAGCCCGATCAGAAAGTAATTGAGCAGGTAATCCGAGCCGAAGAACCGGATATGGGCGAAGCAGAACGCGGCGCAGGCGGCAAACACGATCGTGAGAAACACGGTGAACACCGCGATCAGCAGCGAATTGCCCATCTGCAGCCAGTACCGCTTCGACACCAGGATATCGGTGTAATTGCTCCACTGCCACTGGTCAGGCAGGCCGAAGGGAGAACCGCGCAGATCCGGCAGCGTCTTGAAGCCGCCAAGCGCGGTGGTCAGAAGCGGGATGATGACAATGCCGGCGACCAGCAGCAGCGAGACATAGAGATAGGTCTGCGTGCCGACATTCAGCTTGCGGCCTTCCCCGCCGGATTTTGCCGCATCGATCGGCGCGCTTTCGGAGATCTCAGTCATTTTTCATGAATATCCGTTTGTAGCTGAAGGCCAGCGTGACGCAGATGATGAACAGAATGACGCCGACGGCGCTGCCGAAGCCGACCTGCATGCGGGTGACGCCGAAATTGTAAAGGAAGGTCACCATGGTCTGGGTCGAGTTGGCCGGGCCGCCGCCGGTGAGCGGCATGATGAGATCGAAAAGCTGAAGCGAGCCGATAACGGCGAAAAACACCGACAGCCGGACGGTGGAGCCCAGCATCGGCAGTGTCACCAGCCTGAATTTCTGCCAGCCGGTCGCGCCGTCGATATCGGCCGCCTCCAGAATGGAATTGTCGATCGCCTGCAGGCCGGCGATGAACAGCATCATGTGGAAGCCGAAATATTTCCACACCACGACGCCAAGGATCGCCGACATGGCGGTATCGGGATTGGCCAGGAGAAACGGCGGTTCGGCGCCGAAGAAATGCCAGATGCCGGCCACCAGCCCGAAATCGCCGTCATAGACGAAGCGCCAGATCATGCCGGCGGCGACATCGGCCAGCACATAGGGCAGGAAGAAGATCAGCCGGAAGAACAGCGCGCCCCCGATCCGTTTCGTCACCATCGAGGCAAGCCACAGCGCCAGCGGCAGCTGGATGACGATCGACACGGCGATGATGAGGCCGTTATTGATGAGCGCCGTGGTGAAGGCGCTGTTGCGGAAGATCAGCCGATAATTGCGGAAATCGACCCACTTGCTCGGCTCTCCATAGCCATTCCAGTGGAAGAAGGAATACCAGGCCGCCTCGCCCATCGGCAGGATGACGAGCAGCGTGAACAACACCAGCGCCGGCGGCATGAAGATGATCAGCACCGGCCATTTGGTATGGGCCAGCGATCGCCGCCTTCTGCGCCTGCCGGGGGCAGGCCCGACCGGCGCGGGCAGAATGGAATCGGTGGTCGTCATTGGTATTTTTCCCGCATGCAATGCGGCGGCGGTCTGCCGCCTTGCCCGTGCGGCCGGGGATTGCCGATCATAGCCGGTTGGCGTGAAAAACCGCCGGCTTGCCGGATCCCCGGACATCAGGAGCCTTGATGTCCGGGCACCGCCGAAGCGGCGCCCGGAACAGCGCTACATGTTTTCCAGTTCGTAGGTGTCCTGGATCTGCTGGGCGGCGTCCTCCGGCGAGGTCGCCCCGGAAACGATCGCGGCGCTCATGTCGTTGACCACCGCGCCGACATTCGGGCCCAGATCCTGATCGAGATAGTTCTGGTGCCAGGTTTCCTCGGCCAGCGCCTCGGCACTGCTCTTCAGAAGCGGATCGGTGATCGAATCGGCAACGCCGATCGTGACCGGAATGACCTTCTGAACCGCCGATACCCTGCGGGCGACATCCGGACTGGTGTAATATTCGAGGAACTTTTCGGTCTCGGGCGGCGCATCGCGGGTGACGGCCCAGCCGGTCAGGCCACCCATATTGTCGGTGACAAGACCCGGCGCGCCTTCAATGACGGGAAACGCAAAGCGGCCGATATTGTCTTCCGCAAGCCCCTTGCCATCGGTGGAATTGCTGATCTGCGTCCGGCCGGTGTTTTCAAAGGACAGGATCATCGCCGCGCGACCGTCGCCGAAGGTTGCGAGCGCATCGTTCCAGGTCGCGCCGAGATAGCCGTTCTGGAAGGGCTCAAGCGCGCCGAGGGCTGCCAGTTTCTCGCCGGCCGCGACGAATGGCTCGCCCGCAAAGCCGCCATTTTCGCCGGCCTTTGCGGCCATGAAACCGTCATGGCCGGCCTCGCGCATGGCGAGATAGCCCCAGTAGAAATGGATCGGCCACTTGTCGCCGCCGCCGCCGGCAATCGGCGTGATCCCGGCATCCTTCAGCGTCTTCACGGCGCCCATGAAGTCGTCCCAGGTCTGGATCGAGGCGCCGTCCACGCCCGCCTTGTCGAACAGTTCCTTGTTGTAGAAGAACGAGACGACGCCATTGAGGACCGGAGCGGCCCAGACCTTGTCGTCAAACGTCATCCCGGCAATGGAAGACGGCTTCAGCGTGTCGCGCCATGTGTTGTTGTCGGCGTCGAGCGCCGGCGAGATGTCGCGCAGAACGCCGGTTTCCGACTGGGCTTTCAGGACGCCGCCGCCCCAGGTGTAGAACAGGCTGGGGATTTCGGACGATTGCAGCAATGTCGGAAGCTTGGCCTTGAAAGCCTGGTTTTCGAGAAACTGCATCTCGATCGTGACGCCGGGATTGGCCTGTTCGAATTCGTCGGCCACCTGGCGCCAGACTTCCACGACCGGCTCCTGGTTTTCCAGGTGCAGCCATTTGATGACGGTCTCGGCGGATGCCGTATTTGCCGTCGCCGCAAGGGCCGCAAAGCCGGCGGCGGCAGCGCCATAACGAAGCCATTTGGCAGTAATTGACATATCGCACTCCTCCCAAAGTACTTTTTGCACACTCCGGATTAAATAAATGTCGGTACCTGAGTTTTGTCAACCCGAATCTGCCAACGACGAGGCAAACCGCCTTAAAAATAGCCATACCCTGCAAAAACAGCTTGCATCCGCCGCGGGCGCAGGACTAGAAACGAACATCAATTATTTCGCAACGCGGAAAAATTAAACCCTGTCCTGAACCTGCCCGACGAGCCTTCATGAAGACCGCTGATCCTGAATTGATGCGAGCAATCAACCGGTTGAGCGTGCTGGATACGATCCGGCGCAATGGCCCGATCGCGCGCATCGAAATCAGCAAGCGCACCGAATTGTCGACCAGCACGGTCTCCGCGATCACGGGGTCGCTGATCGACGATGGCCTGATCCTGTCGCGTCACGAAGGCGATCTGCGCAATGCCGCGGCGCGCGGCCGCCCCCGGGTGATGCTCGAGCTCAACCCCGATGCGTCGAGGGTTGTCGGCGCCAAGATCGCGGCAACGCGGATGACCTTCGTGGTCTCCGATTTCTGCGGCGAGGTGCTTTCGGAATTTTCGCTGCCGGTGCGCATCGACCGGATGCCGATCGATGTCATCGCCGATCTGGTGGAGGACGGCGTGCGCGCCTGCGTGATGGATACCGGGCTGACGCTTTCCGAGATCGACATGATCTGCCTCGGCATTCCCGGCGTGGTCGAGCACCGCACCGGCATCGTGCGCTCCAGCCCGATCTTCAGGGACGAGAACGTCGATTTCGCAGCCGTCATGTCGCCGCGCTTCGGCATCCGGACCATCATCGAAAGCGATGTCCACGCCGTCACCCTTGCCCATCACTGGTTCGGCAAGGCGCGCCACCTCGAGGACATGGTGCTGATATCGCTGGAGCGGACGCTGGGTCTCGGCGTGCTGCACAACAGCCAGCTGTTTCGCGGGGCCGGCGGGCTCAGCCACAATCTCGGCGACCTCGTGCTCGGCAGCAGCGCCGACAGCATGTCGCGGCTGGCAAGCCTTGCCGGCGAAAGCGCGATCCTCGGCGACGGACCGCGCGAAGGGCTTTACGCCGATGCCGTTCGGCTCGGCCGGGGCATTTCCCATGCCCAGACGCTGATCGAGGCCAAGGATGCGCAGATCATGTCGGCGGCAGAGCGCGCCGGCGATGCCGTCGGGGTGACAGTCGCCAATATCGTCACGCTGTTCGCCCCGCCGCGCGTCATTCTGGTGGGCTCCAGCCTCGCGCTTGGCAAACCGTTCATCGACCGGCTGACCAAGGCCTTCAATAGCGCGATACCGCCATCGCTCGCCGATGTGAGCGAACTGATCTTCGATGACGCGACGGATTTCTTCTGGGCGCGGGGAGCGGCCGCCGTCGCGCTTTACGAACTGTATGAATCGCCATGGAGCACAACCGGTCCGGCGCTTTGAGCTTCACGCTTTCGGGAGGAGTGAAAAATGGAAAAAATCGGTATCGGCATCATCGGATGCGGCAATATTTCGGCCGCCTATCTGAAGGCGATGGCCGGATTCGACATTCTCGACATCCGCGGCATCGCCGACCTCAACCAGGCGGCGGCCGAGGCGAAGGCGGCCGAATTCAATGTGCCCGCCAGCACCATCGACGCGCTGATGGCCGACCCCAAGGTCGAGATCATCCTCAACCTCACCATCCCGCGCGCCCATGTCGAGGTGGCAATGCGGGCGCTTGCGGCGGGCAAGCATACCTATTCGGAAAAGCCGCTCGGCATTAATTTCGCCGAGGGCAAGAAGCTCGCCGAGGCCGCCGCGCGTGCAGGGCTCAGGATCGGCGCGGCTCCCGATACGTTTCTCGGCGGCGGCCACCAGACGTCCCGCGCGATCGTCGACAGCGGCGCGCTTGGCCTTGCCGTCGGCGGCACGGCGAGCTTCATGCGGCCGGGGCATGAATCCTGGCACCCCAATCCCGATTTCTACTATGATATCGGCGGCGGGCCGATGCTCGACATGGGCCCCTATTACATCACCGATCTCGTCAACCTGTTCGGGCCGGTGAAGAAGGTCGCGGGCTTTGCGACCATGCTGCGCAAGGAACGCGAGATCACCAGCGAACCGCGCCGGGGCGACACGATTTCGGTGCAGGTCCCGACCCATATCGCCGGCGTGCTTTCCTTTGCAAACGGCGCCGTGGTGCAGGTGACGATGAGCTTCGATGTGGCCGGCCACAAGCATCTGCCGATCGAGATCTACGGCACCGAGGGAACGCTGCTGGTTCCCGACCCCAATTTCTTCGCCGGCCCGGTCTCGCTTCTGAAAAAGGGCGGAGACTTCGAGGACCATCCCGTCGACCAACCCTATGCCGACGGCAATTACCGTTCGATCGGCCTTGCAGACATGGCCTATGCGATCCGCAACGACAGGCCGCACCGGGCCAACGGCGATCTGGCGCTGCACGTGCTGGAGGTGATGGAAGCTTTCGAGATTGCCGCGGAGACCGGCCGGACGGTCGAGATCACAACGACCGCCGAGCGGCCGGCGCCGCTCTCGGTCTCGCTCGTCAACGGCGTTCTCGGCCAATAGGCCGCGAACTCAGGGATTTCAAACCCGGCCGGCAGCCATCGCCGGCTGATGCAAGAGGAGAATGATCATGCGCGAAGCACTCATCGTCTGGGGCGGCTGGAGCGGCCATGAGCCGGAGGAATGCGCCCATATCATCCGCGACATGCTGCAGGAGGACGGGTTCAAGGTCTATCTGGAACATTCCACCGAGGCCTTCGCCGATCCGCAGATCAAGGATCTGAGCCTGATCGTGCCGATCATGACCATGTCGAAGATCGAGAACGAGGAGGTGAAGAACCTCTCCGCTGCCGTCGAGGGCGGCGTCGGTATTGCCGGCTATCACGGCGGCGCCGGCGATGCCTTCCGCGATTCGGTCGACTATCAGTTCATCATCGGCGGCCAGTGGGTCGCCCACCCCGGCAACATCATCGATTACCGGGTGAACGTCACGAAGCCGGATGACCCGATCATGGAGGGGATTTCGGATTTCCCATACACTTCGGAACAATATTACATGCATGTCGACCCCTCGAACGAGGTTCTGGCGACAACCACCTTTGCCGGCGACCATGCCGAATGGATCGACGGCGTCGTCATGCCGGTTGCGTGGAAACGCCGTCACGGCAAGGGCCGGGTGTTCTATTCCTCGCTCGGACACGTTGCCAGCGAGTTCCAGGTCCCGGAGATGGCGACCATCTTCCGCCGCGGCGCCAACTGGGCGGCGCGCTGAACCTGCAACCGGCGGAGATCACGCCTGATCTGCGCACAATAAACAGGAGAGCATCATGGAATATCGCAGACTTGGAAACAGCGGCACCGTGGTCACCAATCTGTGCCTCGGCACCATGACCTTCGGCGACGAGGCCGATGAGGAGACATCCTTCCGGCTGATGGACGCCTATGTCGAAGCGGGCGGTAATTTCATCGATACCGCCAATGTCTACTCGACCGGTATTTCCGAGGAGATCATCGGTCGCTGGCTGAAACAGAAACCCGGCATCACAAAGGAACTCGTGATCGCCACCAAGGCGCGCTTTCCGATGGGAGACGGCCCGAACCGCATCGGACTGTCGCGCAAGAACCTTGCCGAAGCGCTCGACGCCTCGCTTGTCCGGCTTGGCGTCGAGCAGGTCGACCTCTACCAGCTTCATGCCTTTGACGCGCTGACGCCGCTGGAAGAAACCCTGCGCTTCCTCGATGATGCTGTCTCGAGCGGCAAGATCGCCTATTATGGCTTCTCGAACTTTCTCGGCTGGCAGCTGACCAAGGCGGTCTGGATCGCGAAATCGAACGGCTTTGCGGCACCCGTGACGCTGCAGCCGCAATATAACCTGCTTGCCCGCGGCATCGAACACGAGATCGTGCCCGCCTGCGAGGATGCCGGCATGGGGCTGCTGCCGTGGTCGCCGCTTGCCGGCGGCTGGCTTTCGGGCAAATACAAGCGCGACCAGATGCCGACCGGCGCCACAAGGCTTGGCGAAAACCCCGAGCGCGGCATGGAAGCCTATGACAAGCACAATGCCAGATCCGCGACCTGGGCGGTGCTGGACGCGCTGGAGGAGATCGCGGGCGCGCATAATGCCAGCATGGCGCAGGTGGCGCTGGCCTGGCTTGCGGCCCAGCCGGCGGTCACCTCCGTCATCCTCGGCGCCCGCACCGAAGCGCAGCTCGCCGACAATCTCGGCGCAGCAGAGCTTCAGCTTTCCACGGATGAACTGAAGCGCCTGTCGGACGTCTCGACCCAGCCAATGCCGGATTACCCTTACGGGATCGCCGGTGCTGCACAGCGTTTCCGCAAGATTGAAGGCGGCCGCTGAAGGACGACGCGCTTTCGGGGCTGGCCGCCTTCGCCGGCCCCGCGGCTGCAAGCCTGGCCTGCCTCCCCCGTCTGCATGGGAATTTGACCAAGCCAAGAATCCTGATATGAACGTTTCTTGACAAACGCCTCCCAGCAGCGAACATATCCATGCCACGTAAATTCCTTGTCGTAGATCCTGAAAAGGACATGCATGTCATCAAAGGGCTGGCGGCGCCCGCGCGCATTTCCGTCCTCAAGCTGCTGCGCCGCAAGGGCGCGCTCAATGTCAAGGAAATCGGTGAAATCCTCGGTCTGCCGCAGTCGACTGTCTCTCTCAGCGTGCAATTGCTGGAGGATGCCGGGCTGATCCGGACTGAAAGCCAGCGCGCGCGCAAGGGCAATCAGAAGGTCTGCACGAGCATCTATGATGAGATCGTCATCCTGTTCGGCGATGCGGCGGAGGAACGTCGCAATGACGGCATCGAGGTCGCCATGCCGGTGGGCCTCTATACCGCCTGCGACGTCAGCGCGCCCTGCGGGCTTTGCACCGACGAGGGAATTATCGGGCTTCTGGACGTGCCCGACAGCTTCCTTGACCCGGCCCGGATGAAGGCGGGGCTGATCTGGTTCACGCGCGGCTCCGTGGAATACCAGTTCCCCAACAACGCCCGGCTCGACAACCGCGCCGTCGCCGAGATCGAATTCTCGATGGAGCTTTCCTCCGAAATGCCCGGCACCAATCCGGACTGGCCCTCGGATATCACCGTCACCGTCAATGGCGTCGATATCGGCCAGTGGACCTCGCCCGGCGATTTCGGCGACCGCCGCGGCGTATTCACCCCCGACTGGTGGAAACTGAAGGGCTCTCAATACGGCATGCTGAAGCGCTTTCGGGTGACCGACGCCGGCTCGTTTGTCGACGGCGTCAGGATGTCGGATGTCTGTCTTGCCGATCTCAGGCTCGATCAGAGACATTCGATCCGCCTCTGCCTGAGCGTTCGCGACGACGCCCGCCACCCCGGCGGCATCAACATTTTCGGCAAGGGTTTCGGCAATTACGATCAGGACATCGTGCTGCGCCTGACGACCAGATAGCCTCCGAACTTCCCCGGTCAATCCCGATCTCAGAAAACCGCCCGATCTCAGGAAACCGCTTGACGAACGGTTCGATCAGGTCTTTATTATCCATAAAAATTGGTTTGTACCAAAAAAACAAATCCGGAGGAGGATGCATGCAGGCCCGCGTTACCGCGCACAAGAACTTCACCATTTCCACGATCGATCCAAGGCTCTACGGCTCGTTTCTCGAGCATCTTGGACGCGCAGTATACACCGGCATCTATGAGCCTGACCATCCCACCGCGGATGAAAACGGCATGCGCCGCGACGTCATCGACCTTGTGCGCGAACTCGATACCCCGATCTGCCGCTATCCCGGCGGCAATTTCGTCTCGGCCTACAACTGGGAAGACGGGATCGGCCCGCGGAGCGAACGTCCCACCCGCCTCGACCTTGCCTGGCGGACGGCGGAATCCAACCAGGTCGGCATCCACGAATTCGCGAAATGGGCGAAAGCCGCCAATACCGAGATGATGCTGGCCGTCAATCTCGGCTCGCGCGGGCTCGATGACGCCCGCAATTTCGTCGAATATGTCAATCATCCGGGCGGCAGCTACTGGTCCGACCTGCGCCGCAGGAACGGCCAGGCCGACCCGTGGAACGTCAAGCTCTGGTGCCTCGGCAACGAGATGGACGGACCATGGCAGGTCGGCCACAAATCCGCCGCCGAATACGGCCACCTCGCCAACGAGACCGCCAAGGCGATCCGCGCCTTCGACGACAGGCTGGAACTGGTGGTCTGCGGCTCGTCCCATTCGGACATGCCGACCTTCCCGCAATGGGAGGCAACGGTTCTGGACGAGACCTATGATCAGGTCGACTATATCTCGCTGCACATGTATTTCATGAACTACGAGAAGAACACGCGCGAATATCTGGCGCTGCCGGAAAAGCTCGACCGTTATATCGGCACGGTCAGCGGCGTGATCGACTATGTGAAGGCGAAGAAGCGTTCGAAAAAAGACGTCAAGATCTCTTTCGACGAGTGGAATGTCTGGTATCATGAGCGCGAGGCGGACGAAAAGCGCATGAAGGAGTGGGACTGGCCGCACGCGCCGGTGCTTCTCGAGGACGTCTATAATTTCGAGGACGTGCTTCAGGTCGGCTGCATCCTCAACACCTTCATCCGCCGTTCCGATGTGGTGCGCATTGCCTGCATCGCCCAGCTCGTCAACGTGATCGCGCCGATCATGACGGCGCCCGGAGGCGCTGCCTGGAAGCAGACGATCTACTACCCGTTCCAGTTCGCCTCGCGTTATGGACGGGGAACGGCGCTCGACCTTGATGTCGACTGCGCCACCTATAATGCCGATATTGCGGCCGATGTGCCCTATCTCGACATTACCGGCGTCCACGACTTCGATGCCGGCACGCTGACCTTCTTCGCGGTCAATCGTCACGGAGAGGAGCCGATGACGATCGATCTCGCGCTCGAACGGTTCGGCGCAGCCAAATCGGTCGAGCACATCCTGATCAAGCATGACGATCTCGAAGCGGTGAACACGAAGGACAATCCGGAGAACGTGAAGCCCGTGAAACAGGACGGCGCGAGCCTGTCGGGCGACAAGGTCTCGGTGACGGTGCCTCCGTATTCCTACTCGATGATCCGGGTGACGCTGTAGCGCTCAGTGCGCGGTTCCAAAATGCCGGTGCGCCGCTATTTCTCCTGAACGGGGCGCGGCGCTCCGGAAGTACCAACCATGCGGCGGGAGGCCGTATTGAAACGAGGAGGAGAATAAGATGGCAAGAATGTTTGGTGTAGCCATGGGCGCGATTGTCGCCGCGGGGGTGTTTGCCACCGCCGCACAGGCTCAGGAAACTGTCACCTGGTGGGATTTTCTCGCCGGTGGCGACGGCGTTCGCATGAAGCAGCTGATCTCCGATTTCAACGCTGCGCACGAAGGTGAAATCACCATCGACGCCACGACGCTGGAATGGGGTACGCCGTTCTACTCGAAGATCCGCACCTCGACGGCGATCGGCGAAGGTCCCGATATCATGACCTATCACGCAAGCCGCATTCCGCTTGCCGTCAGCCAGGGCATCCTGCAGCAGATCACGCCCGAGGACTGGACGACGATGGGCCTTTCGGAGGCCGATTATGCGCCGGCGACCTGGGACGCGGTGACGGTGGACGGCAAGCAGTACGCCGTTCCCTTCGATACCCATCCGATCGTGCTCTACTACAACAAGGATGCGCTGGCCGAAGCCGGTCTGCTGACCGAGGACGGCAAGCCGAAAGGCCTTGATTCCCGCGAAGGCTTTGAAGCCACGCTGAATGGCCTCAAGGAAGCAGGCGCCAAGTTTCCTCTTGCTTCAACCACCGCGGACGGTACGTTCATGTTCCGCACCGTCTATTCCTTCATGGGGCAGCAGGACGGCGAGCTGATGACCGATGGCGAGTTCCTCGCCGGCGACAATGCCGAAAAGCTGCAGAATGCGCTGGCCGTGCTGCAGGGCTGGACCAATGACGGCCTGCAGACCACCTATACCGATTATCCCGCGACCGTCGCGCTGTTCACCTCCGGCGAATCGCCGATGATGATCAATGGCGTCTGGGAAGTCCCGACCATGATCGACCTGAAGGACCAGGGCAAGCTGTTCGAGTGGGGCGCCGTGGAACTTCCGGTGATCTTCGACCATCCCGGAACCTATGCCGACAGCCATACATTTGCCATCCCCGCCAATGCGGGCGAGGAGATGAGCCCCGAGAAGAAGGCGGCCGTGCTGGAAGTGATGTCGTGGATGGCGAACAATTCGCTGTTCTGGGCAACGGCAGGTCATATCCCCGCCTACGGGCCGGTGACGCAGTCCGCCGAGTATCAGGACATGCAGCCGAACGCCACCTATTCGAGCGTGACCGAGAACATGATCTTCGACCCCAAATCGCCGCTCGCGGGCGTTGCTGGTCCGATCTATGACGTCATGTCGACCTATTTCGTGCCGACGCTCAACGGCGAGATGGAGCCGGCGGAGGCGGTGGAGGAAATCAAGTACGAGCTGAACGATCTGCAGTGATCGTTGCGGGCCGCCGGCGTCGGAGCGTATCCGCGTTTCATGGAATCGCGGATACGCTCCGACCTCTTGCTTTTCCGCAAGCGCCGGCGGTCATTCCGCCCCGCAGCCGAACGTGATTTGAGGCCACCATGATGCTCCGCAACAAACGGAACGAAGCGATCGTCGCCCTGCTGCTGGTCGCGCCGTTCGTCGCTATCTACGGATTGATCTTCGTCTATCCGACCGTCCGGCTGTTCATCACCTCGTTTCAGGATGCGCCGCTGATCGGCAGCGGCGAGTTTGTCGGCCTCGACAACTACACCAGACTTTGGGGTGACCGGCGCTTCAACACCGCCTTCTGGAACACCATCTATTTCGTCGCCATCACCGTCATTCCCGGCACGCTTGCAGCCTTTGCCATCGCGCTCGGCGTCAACCGGCTGAAAGGCCGGGTACAGGCGCTGGTGCTGGCGCTGTTCTTCCTGCCCTATATCCTGCCGGTGTCGGTGGTCTATCTGATCTGGGACTGGACGCTGAACTTCCAGTTCGGCATCGCCATGTATGTGTTCGACATGCTGGGTCTCGATCGGGTGCCGGTGTTCAAGTCGACCGTCTGGTTCATGCCGGCTGTCGGCGTCATTACGATCTGGTGGACCGCCGGGTTTTCGATCCTGCTGTTCCTGGCCGGGCTGCGCGCCATTCCCGTCGAGATCTACGAGGCGGCGGCGCTCGACAATGCGTCGCGGCTGACGACATTCCGGCAACTCACCTGGCCGCTGATGTGGCCGATCACGGCGCTGGTGCTGACGATCCAGCTGATCCTGCAGCTCAAGATTTTCGACCAGGTCTATCTGTTTTCGGTCGGCGGCCGGCCGAACGACAATCTGGTGCTGGTCTATTACGTGTTTCAGCGGGCCTTCCAGTATGACCAGGGCGGGCGCGCGGCCGCGGCGGCCGTGGTCCTGTTCATCCTCGTTATCGTGGTGTCGGTGCTGAATTTCCAGCTGACCCGGCTTTCGAAGGGGCGCGAATGATGAACGCGACAACAGCAAGACGCCTCAATCTCGCCGGTCTCGTGATCACGCTACTGACGGTTTCTATCGCGGTATTATGGGCGTTCCCGCTCTATTGGGGGGTGATTTCCTCGCTCAAGCCGGAAGACGAGGTGGTGCGCCGCTATATCGAATTATGGCCGGAAACCCTGACCTTCTCGCATTATTACTTCGCGCTGACCCAGACCCAGATCGGCATCTGGTATCTGAATTCGATCGTCACGGCGGTGGCAATCACGGTGCTGACCGTCGGTTCGTCGATGTTTTGCGGCTATGCCATCTCGCAGCTTCAGTTCCCGTTCCGCCGGGTTCTGTGGTGGCTGATCCTGGCAAGCTTCATGGTGCCGATGCAGGTGCTGATCGTGAACCACTTCGAACTGATGGCGCGTTTCGGCCTCATCAACACCTGGGCCGGGATCGTGCTGCCGCAACTGATCCACCCGGTGGTGATCATCGTCTACAAGCAGTTCTTCGACAATGTGCCGAAGGATTTCCGCGAGGCGGCGGCCATGGACAATGCCTCCGAATGGCGCATTCTCACCCGCATTTACATGCCGATGAACTGGGGCGTGACCACCGCGCTTGCGATCGTCACCTTCATCTGGTCCTGGAATGCGTTTCTGTGGCCGTTCCTGGCGGTGACCAAGACCGAGATGATGACGATCACCGTCGGCATAACCCAGGTCAACGACGCCTTCGGCGTCTATTATGCCCGCGAACTCTCCGCCGCCGTCCTGGCTGGCCTGCCGGTCGCGGTCGCCTATCTGCTGTTCCAGCGCAAGGTGACGCAGGCGATCACGCTCTCCGCCGGCATCAAGGGATAGTCCGCCCGAAGTCGGGCGATCCCGCCCAAACGAAAACGCCGCGGTGAAAACACTGCGGCGTTTCTGTTTGGGCTGAATGTCGTGCGGTTCAGTGCACGTGGTAGGCGTTGCCCGCCTCATCGAAGAGGTGCAGGGCGGTCGCATCGAAGGCGAGTTGCACCTGATCGCCGCTCCTGGCCTCGGAGCGCCCACCGTCGGTGGCGATCAGTTCCGTGCCGTCGGCAAGGGTGCAGTAAAGCAGGGTCCGCTCGCCGAGCCGCTCGACGACGCCGACCGTCGCCGTGGTGGTGACCGCCTCGCGGTCCTCCGCCACCACCCGCACGGCTTCCGGGCGAATGCCGATCTCGTAGCGCCCGGGCGCGATCTCGGGGATGTCGATTTTCAATGTCGAACCATCATTGAGGCGCGCCGCCCGCGTACCGTCTCCGGCCAGATCGGCCTCGAGAAAATTCATGCCCGGCGAACCGACAAAGCCCGCCACGAAGCGCGAGGCCGGCCGCAGATAGACCTCCATCGGCGTGCCGATCTGTTCGATCCGGCAATTGTTGAGCACCACGATCCGGTCGGCAAGCGTCATCGCCTCGGTCTGGTCGTGGGTCACATAGATCATCGTCGCCTTCATGCGATTGTGCAATTGCGCAAGCTCGACGCGGGTCCTGACGCGCAGCGCCGCATCCAGATTGGAGAGCGGCTCGTCAAACAGGAAGGCCTTCGGCTCCTTGACGATCGCCCGGCCGATGGCGACGCGCTGGCGCTGTCCGCCGGAAAGCTGGGCGGGCCGCCGCTCGAGCAGTTCCACCATCTCCAGCATGCGGGCGGCTTCCTGCACACGGGTTTCGATCTCATCCGCGCCCATGCCGATATTGCGCAGGCCGAAGGCCATGTTGTCGCGCACTGTCATGTGCGGATAGAGCGCGTAATTCTGGAAAACCATCGCGACATTGCGCTGCCCCGGCGCGAGGTTTTCACTGCGGACCCCGTCGATCGTCAACGCCCCGTCATCCATGGTCTCGAGCCCCGCGATCATGCGCAGCAGCGTCGATTTTCCCGAACCCGACGGCCCGAGAAACACCATCAGCTCTCCGGTTTCCACGGCAAGCGAGATATCGTTGATAACATTGACGGTTCCGAAGCTCTTCGAAACATTGTCGAGCCTGATTGGCGCCATCTTTTCCTCCCGAACGGCTTTCGAACCATTGTTTCCGGTCCACACCAGAAGTCAAGATGTCATATGCCGTTCCGGCGCGATCATTCACGACGGGAGGTCGCCCAAGGGCCGACCCGTTTCCAAGGTTGTACATCAAAATATTGGAACTGCATTTCGCCGGCCCGGAACAGACCGGGCCGGCGAGAGCCCATATCGAAAGCGGCGGCCATGGTCGCATGGCTCGTTTCCCGCGAAAACAGCTTCACCACCGCCGCGACCTTCGACCTTTCCGGCGGACGAACCACCTACTGATTCTGGAGGTAGAACATCGAAACGGCTGCGTTGCGGACCGGCGGGGCGCAATGCCTCACCGGCGGAGGCAACCTGGTATGCCACATGCTGGGGCTTGCGTCCGGACAGAGCGAGGCGGCGTAAAGAGCCTTTCAGGCGAAAGACCGGATGCCATTTCAGGTCGACGCCGCGTGGTTCTCATGACACCCGACCGCGTCCAGCTCCGGCATCATGACGGTGCAAGACCGGACCAGCGGACGATATCGGTTTCGATGTCGAAGAGGTCGAGAACGCGGCCGAGCGACTGGCGCACCATCGCGTCGATACTGTCCGGCGCGGCATAGAATGCCGGCAGGGGCGGCGCGACAATCGCGCCCATTTCGGCAAGCTGGGTCAGCGTTCGAAGGTGGCCCAGATGCAGCGGGGTTTCACGCACCATCAGCACCAGCCTGCGCCGCTCCTTCAATATCACGTCCGCAGCCCGGGTCAGAAGCGACGCGGTTATGCCTGAAGAGATTTCCGACGCCGTGCGGATGGAACAGGGCGCGATGATCATGCCCATCGTCTTGAACGAACCGCTGGCGATCGTCGCGCCGACATTCTTTACGGGGTGAATGTGCGTGGCCCGGCTTTCGAGGTCCTTCAGCTTCAGGCCCGTTTCCGCCGCAAGCGTGAGTTCTCCCGATTTGCTGACGACAAGGTGGGTCTCGACCTCGACTTTGCGCAGTATGTCCAGCAATGTAACGCCGTATATGGCGCCGGACGCGCCTGAAATGCCGACTATGATACGGGGCTTTGACATGTCGTTTTCTCTTTCCGGCTCTCAACCCATGACAAATGCATTTCCGATCGGCGCCATTCTTCCGGCCGCGGAGCCATGATCGCATGAAAACGCAACGGCCGCTCGACCCGCAAAATCCGTTCTGGACCGGCATGCTGGCGCTTTATCGCCGCGATGGCGTCGCGGATATCTGCCTCGACCTGCAGCATAACCATGACATCAACGTCGTGCTGCTCCTGTTTTTCCGTCTCTGCGACCGCGAACGTCTTGCGCTCAGCGATGACAGGCTGGCCGCTGCCGAGGCTTCGGTCACGCCGTGGCACGAGAACGTCGTGCTGCCGCTGCGTCGGGCCCGGCGTTTCATGAAACCGCTCGCAGCCGATCCGGCGATTGCCGCGAACCGGGAGGCGATCAAGACCCGGGAAATCGAGGCCGAGCAGACCGAGCTTGCCATGCTTGTCCGCCTGCTTGACGAGGCCGGTTCCGCCGGCGCCCGAAAGCCTTGCGACAATGCCGAGCGCTTCCTGGCGAAAAAGGGAGTGAAGGACGACGCCATTGCGCGGTTCACATCCCTGACCGGTTGATCTGCTCCCGCGCCCACGCGATTGCCGCGTCGGGCAGTTCGTTGCGTTCGACATCCCATTCGAGCGGGGCCGTGGCATCAAGCCCGAGCTTTGCCGACATGCCATCGCGCGAGGAGGGGTCGAGCCGGTTGCAGAGCACATTCGGCACCATGAACATGTCGGTATCGGCCTGAAAGCGCGTGGCCATGGCCCACAAGACCTCGTCCTCGCGGGCAAGCTCGATGTCGTCATCGACCGCCACGGCGAATTTGGCATAAGGGTCGAGCCCGAACAGCATCATCAGCGCCTGGCGCGCCTGGCCTTCCGCCGTCTTCTTCAGGCCGATATAGGCGTGGAAATGGGTTCCGGACTTGGGATAGAAAAGCCCCGTCACCTGCGGCACCGCTTCCTTCAGCCGGCGGAAGACATAGGGTTCGCGCGGGCTGCGCGACAGGAGAAGATGCTCCGCCGAATAGCCGGGAATGATGTCATGGAACACCGGCGTCGAACGATGGGTGATCGCGGTCACCTGAAAGATGTTGCGGGTCGAGCGATAGGTCGAATAGCCGGTATATTCGCCGTAAGGCCCCTCGTCTTCCTCAGCATCGGCGAGAATGCGGCCCTCCAGCACGAATTCGGCATTGGCGGGCACCTCCATGTCGATGGTCCGGCAGCGGACGAGTTCGACGGGGCGGCGCATCAGGCCGCCGGCCAGTTCGTATTCATCGACATCCATGGCGACCTTGGCGGCACCCGCCAGATTGACCGAGGGATGCGGCCCGATGACGACGGCGACTTCCATATCCCGCCCCCGCGCCTTCCAGCGCTGGTAGTAATCCCAGATATGGCCGCGCGAATGCATGCTGACGCCGAACCGGTCGGGGCCTTTCAACTGCATGCGCTGGTAGCTGAGGTTGCGCGCGCCGGTATCGGGATCCTTGCTGACCAGCACGCCGGAGCCGATATACCGCCCCGCATCGGCCGCAAAGTGGCGCGAGATCGGCAGATCGGCGGCATCGAGCGATCCGGGGAGCATCACATGATCATGCACCGGCCCGTCTGCGACCATGACCGGGGGGAGCGGTCGTTCCATCGCCGCTATCCAGGCATCGCGAAAGCCTGCCTGATCGGTTCCGGCAATGGCGGCGATGCGTTTGCGGTCGCCGAAAAGATTGGTGACCAGCGGCAGGCCGGTCACCCGGTCGGTAAAGGAGACCACGGGCGCGCGACCCGCCTTTTCCAGTTCCAGGACCAGGGCGGTGGGGCCGAAATCGAGGTCGACGGGTTCATCGAGGGCAAGAATATCCCCGCTGTCGAGCCCGGCGAGAAATGCTCTCAGCGAATGGCCCTCTTCGCCGGTTTCCGCCAGCACGTCTTGCAGCGTGGTCATGATCTGTCCTTTCCGCCCGCCTCAGCCAAGCATTTTCGCCGCTTCGCCCGTGCGCGTGTCAATCCAGACGGCTTTGGGTCTTGTATACTCATCCAGCGCATGGGCACCGATGCCGGTCCCGTAACCGCTCGCCTTGACCCCGCCCCAGGGGGCCGCGGCATCGAAGCGCGAGAAGCAGTTGGTCCACACCGAGCCGACATTCAGCCGGCGGGCAACCTCGTGGGCGCGCGAGAGGTCCTGCGTCCAGATCGAGGCGGCAAGACCATAGGGCGAGGCATTGGCGCGGGCGATGACCTCGCCTTCCCCGGTAAAGCCGAATGTGGCGATCACCGGGCCGAAAATCTCTTCCCGCGCAATCGTTGCATTGTCGGCGACATTGTCGACGATCGCCGGGGAAATGAAATTGCCCGGCCCCTCGGGCCGCGTTCCGCCGGTGACGATGCGCCCGCCCTCGGCCTCGGCAATGGCGATGAAACCGCAGACCCGCTCGAGATGCGCCTTCGAGATCAGCGGGCCGAGCGCCGTGCCGGTTTCAAGCCCGTTGCCCATTTTCAGGGCCTCGGTCTTTGCGACCGCGCGCGCGACGAAATCCTCGCGGATGGCGTCGTGGACATAAAGCCGGGTGACGGCGCAGCAGTTCTGGCCCTGATTGGTGAAGCCGCCCATGACGGCGGCGTCGACGGCGGCGTCGATATCGGCGTCGGGATAGACGATGAACGGCGTCTTGCCGCCGAGTTCCATGGTCAGCTGTTTGAAATTGCCGGCGGAGGCGGCGATGATCGCCCGCGCGGTCCGGTGACCGCCGGTAAAGAAGATACGGTCGATGCCGTGATGTTCGGCGATCGCCGCCCCGGCTTCCGCGCCAAGGCCCGGCACGATGTTGACAACCCCTTCGGGCACGCCCGCTTCGGCAATCAGCCGCGCCAGATAAAGCGCGGTGAGCGAGGTTTCCTCCGACGGCTTCAGCACCAGGCAATTGCCGCCGGCAAGCGCCGGGGCGATGTTGCGGGCGGCCATGATCATCGGATAATTCCACGGGATGATCTGGCCGACGACGCCGACGGGTTCGCGCAGCGTATAGGCCAGGTGGCGCGGCCAGCTCACCGGCATGGTCTCGCCCTCAAGCTTGGTGCACCAGCCCGCATGGTAGAAGAAATGCTGGGCGGCCTGGGGCAGGTCGATATTCAGCGCGCCTGCCGCGGGCTTGCCATTGTCGAGGCTTTCGAGAACCGCGAGCTTTTCGGCATGTTCCTCGATAAGCTCGCCGATGCGCCACATGATGCGGGAGCGTCTGGCTGGCGTCATGCCGCGCCAGCGCTCCTGCTCATGCGCCCGCCGCGCCGCATTGACGGCGCGGTCGATCTCGGCCTTGCCGGCGGAGGCGATTTCGGCGAGCATTTCTCCGGTGGCGGGGTTCAGCGTCGCGAAGGTCCGGCCATCGGCGGCATCACAAAAATGTCCGTCGATGAAAAGCTGACGCGGGGTTGCCGCCAGAAGCGCGGCGCGTTCGGGTTCTGTCATCATGGTTCAGTCGGTCCTTCGGAATCGGTCACGGGAAAGGCGCCTGCGGCCACCATCGCCGCGCCTTCTGCGGCAAGTTCCCGGCCTGCGAAAACGTCCATTGCGCCCGGCCGGGCGGTCGCGATCAGATTTTGCAGCAGTTTCGACGCCGCTCCGCCGCCGCCGAGAAGCAGACGGTCGAAACGGCCGGTCACGGCTTCCAGCGCCTCGACACAGGAAAGCGCGCTCGAAGCCACGGCCGCAAAGCCGGCGCGCGCGATTTCCGCCGGGCCGGTCTCCGGCTTCAGCCCCGAAAGCACCGCCCCCGACGCTTCGCCCCAGGGGTCGAGCATTTCCGGTTTCATGGCCACATTTGAAGGCGGCGCGGTGGCCGCCAGCCGTTCCAGCGCCGGTACGTCTTCGAGCCCGAGGATACGCGCCAGCCAGTCGAGCGTCACGCCGCCCGCGCCCGTGCCGGTTTCAAAGGAACGATGCCCGGCGGCGATGATTTCCAGGGTAAAGGGCAGGCGCGGCATGGCGCCCGCCGGCGCCGGCGCGGTGATGACGCTGGTGGTGCCCAGGCTCAGGAAAACCGCCTTCGGGTCCCCCCTGCCCGCCGCCAGAAGCGCCGCCGGGACATCGCCTGGCGCGGCGACAACCGGAAGTCCCGGTTTCAACCCGCAGCCAATGGCGTCCGCATCCACAAGCGCACCGATTTCTGCGCCGATGAGGCTGAGCGGCGGAACAAGGCTTCCATCTATACCCAGCCGTTCGAGCACGTGCCGCGCATACGTCTTGCCGGCGATATCGAGCACGCCCATGCGCAGCGCCGAGCCGGCCGAGAGCGACAGTGTTCCTGTCAGCGACAGCGCCAGAAAATCCTGCGGGCCCAGAAAGGCGGAGAGGCCCGGGGTTTGCATGAAATGCAATATTTTCGGCAGCCCGGAGAGCGGGAAAGCCGGGCATCCGGTTTCCTGAAGGCAGGCCTTGCCGATGCGCTTCTCCACCAGCCGGGATGCGGCGATGGTGTCCGGATCGAAATCGGGGATGGCCTCGGTCACCGGATGTCCGTCGGCGTCGACGCCGACCAGAGCGCCGCGCATGCCGGAAATCCCGATGGCCTCCACCGCGCCGAGGCTTTCGCGCGGCAGGCCCGAAAGGGCTGCAAGAAAGGCATCGCGCCACTGGCCCGCGGGCCGTCTTGCCGGCGGCGGCGGCGCGGGATAGGCGGCGCGCGCCATGGCGATGGCGCTGCCCTCCCGCCTGAGCACGACCCGCACGCCATGGCTGGCGATATCAACTCCAAGCGTGCAGGTTCTGGTCATCGAAGGGCTCCGCTCAAAACGCCTTTTCGGGCAGGTCTATGGCGAATTTCAGCGTACCCTCGCTGCCTGTCTCCGCAAAGCCGCGCCCCAGCTCCTCAAGCGGAATGAGCGGCTGGCGGATGCGCGCGACATCGACCGCGCCCTCCATCAGAAATTCGATGGTCCGCTCGGCATCCTCGCGGCGGAAGCCGACGACGCCGACGATCTTCTGGCAGGCGTAATGAACCTTGTTGAGGTTGAAGCTCAATTCGGCATCGACCGGGCCGGAGGCGAAGATAACCAGCGTGCCGCGCTGGTCGAGGGCGGCAAGCCCGTCCTGGCAGGCCGGCTTCAGCGCCGGGCCGCCGGCGACAATGAAGGCCATGTCGAGCTTCGGGACAGCGCCGGGTTCGGCGGTGCTGGACGCGCCGAAGACACGCGCCAGTTCGCGCCGGTCGGCGCGCGGTTCAACGCCGACGACTTCGGCGCCCAGGTGCTTCAGCAGTTCGACATGGAGAAGCCCCATCGGGCCAAGGCCGTAAACGCCGCAACGCCTGCCCTTCACGTCACCGGCCAGCGCAATGCCGTGGACAATGTCGGCCAGCGGCTCGATCAGGCTGGCCGCCGCATAGGAAAGCCCGTCGGGAATGGCAATCAGGTTCTCGGCCGGCACCTTCACGATTTCGGCAAAACCGCCGCCGATGCCGCTTTCGCGCAGAAGCGCCGCATTGTCCTGAACCGACCCCGCCGCCGAACCGATGCCGGTCAGCACCTCGCGGCCTTCGGCATTGCGATTGCGGATCACCGGATCGATTGCCACGCGGTCACCGGGGGAAAAACCGGTAACGTCCGCGCCGGCGGAAACCACGCTGCCGGCGATCTCGTGGCCGAGAATGAGCGGCGTTTCCTTCAGCATGGCGTCGATGTCGGCATTGTTCCACTTCTTGATGTCGGTGGGGCAGACATTGACCGCGCGCACGCAAACCAGCGCTTCGCCGGGCCCCACATCGGGAAGCGGCAAGGCCTGCATGTCAAAGCGCTTGTGTCCGGTCAGGACGGCAGCCCTGTAATTCATCGTCATGCCCTCACGCCGCCGGTTCGCCGGCTGCCGCCCAGCCGGCGGCAACGGCCTCGGGGTTGTTTTCATGGACCGCGCCCACCAGAGCGTCGACGGCGCCCGCCGGGTTCGGGCGGCTCCACACGTTGCGGCCGACGACAACGCCGGCAACGCCGGTCGACATCCAGGCCTGCATGTCGGCGGCAAAACCTTCGGCATCGCGCGGCGCGCCGCCAAGCGTCATCACCGGAACGCCGGCATTCCTCACGATGCGCTCGAGAACGGCGGTATCGGTCGGCGCCGGAATTTTCAGGATGTCCGCGCCAAGTTCGACGGACATCCGCGCGGAATGCTCGATCAGGGCATTGTCCTTCTCGCTGGCCTTGACGCCCCACAGGGCGGGCTCGACCATCAGCGGCAGGCCGAGCGCCTGGCATTCCATGGCGCAACTGCGCACCAGTTCGACGCCCTTGGTGAAGATTTCCGTGCCCTCATAGCCGACCGGCAGCAGCACCTTGGCAGCCGTTGCGCCCAGCATCATCAGATGTTCGGCGGTTGCGATCCGGGCATGATCGCGGATCTTGCCATGTTCGCCGCACATGGAGGAAAAGATCGGCGCATCCATGGACACGATAAGACGCGGAGCGCCGGGGCGGGCGAAATACCGGCCGGCCTGGCGCGCGACGCCCGGCCCGACAAGAAGTCCTTCGGCACGGCTTTCGGCCACCGCGGCGAGAATGCCGGAAACGTCGCCGCCGCCGGGAGGCACCCCCGAACCGCCATGGTCGAACGCGACGATAACCGCTTTTCCGGTTTGGGGATTGAGGAGTTGATTGACCCGAATGGCGGTTCCGTTCATGGCACTTTCCTGTTGCTTTTAAAATAGAAATTTTATCAGTTGTCTATAGATGTACAGTTATTTGTCAAGACCGGGCGACGGTCTTGTCAGCACCCTGTGTGCCGAGATCTCCGGGATAGCCGGCAAGCGGGGAGAACGCCCGTTCTCGCTCAACGATCGGGCGTCATCGAGAAGCGGAGCCGATGCGCGCGCCCGTTGCGGGTCGTCGGCGATGAGGGCGTAGCGCTTCGAGCGCTACGCCCTATGCGGAAGCAGATGTTGGAGACCGGCTTCCGGCATTTTTCACTTCTTCGCCGCGAATTCCGGCTTTACCAGAGCGTCGATGTCGATCTCGGCCTCAAGCCCGGCATATTCCTTCAGAAGGCCATAGGTGTCGGCGACATTGGCGGTCTCGACGCTGCAGATACCGTTTTCCCTGGCAGAATCCGTCAGGATGAAATCGCGTTGCAGCTCCAACTGCCTGGATTGCTGTTCGGGATCGAGTTCGCCATTGATCGCAAGCACCGCCTCGACGGTTTCTTCCGGGTGATCGAAGGCATAGGCCCAGCCCTCGGCGGTCGCCTGCATGAAGGCCTCGACGATATCCGGATGCGCCTCGGCATAGGCGGCCGTGGTGAAGATCGTCTCGGCATAGGCGTTGACGCCGTAATCGGCCGCCACCAGCGTTGCCGTCGGATAGCCCTGCAGTTCGAGCGCGATCGGTTCGTTGACGACGAAGGCGGTCTTGGCATCGACGCGGCCGCTCATGAGCACCTCATTGCCCATGATGACGACGGTGTTGACCTTGCTCATGTCAACGCCGGATTTGGCCAGCATCGCCTGGGTATAGGTCCAGGGGCCGCCTTCATTATAGGCCAGCGTCTTGCCTTCGAGATCCTTCGGGGTTTTGATGCCGGTCTCCGCGAGCGAGAGCAGCCCCGCCGGGTTTTTCTGGAAGCAGGCGCCGACCACGGCAAGGTCCATGCCCTCGGCCTCTCCGAACAGCACGGCGCTGACGTCATTGGTGCCGAACGTGTTCTGCCCGGCGGCGACCATGGCGGTCGAATTCAGGTTCGGGCCGCCCGGCATGATCTCGACATCGAGGCCGGCATCCTTGTAGAAGCCCTTGGCGTCGGCCATCACATAGCCTGCGGACTGGACATTCAGCAGCCAGGACAGGCGAAGCGAGACGCTTTCCTCGGCACTGGCGGCGGTGGCGAACCCGGTTGCCGCGGCCGAAAGGCCGAGCGCGGCGATGAAGTTGCGTGCGGAAATCGGCATTGGTTTGTTCCCCTTTTATGGTTTCCACGGTTCAAAGAGCGGAAAGGTCAGCTTTCCACATTCGCCCCCGGCCAGCGGAGCGCGAATTTTTCGAGCAGGATCACCGCGTAATACATCGCGATGGTGACCAGCGAGGTGACGATGATGGCCGAAAACAGCATCACGGCGTCCTGCCTGTAGCCTGCGTTGACGATGATGGTTCCGATGCCGAGATTGGCGCCGGTGAACTCGGCCACGATCGCGCCGATCATCGACATGCCGACCGTGATCTTCATCGCCGAGAACAGATAGGGCAGCGCCGCGTTGCGGCGCGCATGCCAGAAAACCTGCGCCTGCGAGGCGTGGATGATCTTCATGAAGTCGAGGACCGGCGCATCAAGGCTTTTCAGCCCGCGCGTGACGTTCACGAGCGTCGGGAAGAAGCAGGAAATGGCGGCGACCGCGATTTTCGGCTGTATGCCAAAGCCAAGCCATATCGTCAGCAGCGGCGCAATGGCGATGATCGGTATCGTCTTGATCACGATTGCCCAGGGGAAAAGCGCCTGCTGAAGGACCCGCGAATAGAGGAAACAGACCGCCGTGAACACGGCCACCGCCGTGCCGATGACAAAGCCGCTGGCGGCGGCGGCGGCGGTGACGATGCCGTTGTCGAAAAGCATGCGCCAGTCTTCGATGATGCGCGCGAAGATCACCGTCGGCGCCGGCAGCAGGTAACGCGGGATCTCCAGAACATACACCATCGTCTGCCAGAACACGCCGACGGCAAGAAACAGGAAAACCGGCGGAAGCAGCCGCGCCGCGCTTTCGGCCAACCCGGCCAGGAAACGGCTGACCCGCGCCGTATTGTCCTGTGTTTCGGCGGTGGTTGCGCTCACAGCCTGTCTCCGAAAATCAGATGTTCGAGATGTTTGACATAACCGGCGAATTCAGGGCTTTCGCGCACATGCCCGTCGCGCGGGCGCGGCAGCTCGATCGGCACGATCCGGCGCACCCGGCCGGGCCTGGAATCGAGCACGACGACATTGTCGGAAAGCAGCACGGCTTCCTGCAGCGAATGGGTCACGAACACGACCGTGCACTGACGCTCGCTCCAGATGCGCAGCAGTTCGTCGCCCATTTCCCGGCGCGTGAAATCATCGAGCGCGCCGAACGGCTCGTCCATCAGCAGGACTTCCGGTTCGAAGGACAGCGAACGGGCAATCGAGGCGCGCTGGCGCATGCCGCCGGAAAGATGGGCCGGATAGCGGTCCTCGAAGCCCTCCAGCCGGACAAGGCGGATGAATTCGCGGGCGCGCGCATCACGGGCCTTCAGCGATTCCGTCTTGAGGATATCAAGCGGCAGGCGAACATTCTGCAGCGTGGTTTTCCACGACAGGAGCGCTGCATCCTGAAACACAAAGCCGAGTTGACGCCCCTTGCCATAGTGCTGCGGCGAACAGCCGCCAAGCGTCACTTCACCCGATGTGGAGGGCTCGAGCCCGGCCAGGATCCGCAGCAGCGTGGACTTGCCGCAACCGCTGTGCCCGACCAGCGACGTGAAGCTGTTGCAGGCAAACGTCAGGGAAATGTCCTGAAGAGCGGTGAAGGCGGCATTCTTCTCGCCGAACACCTTGCTGACGGCCTCGACCGATATGAACGGGTCTGTTGCCTGCTGCTCGTCCGCCCGGGCTGTCATCATGTGCGGAGCACCAATGGCTGCATACCCCGGTTGACATCCATCGACAGCCGATGACGGTCCGTCCGGATGACGGCGGTTGCGAATTCGAACGGACGTCCGTCGGAAAGATGCGTGACCTGCTCGATCAGCAAGACCGGCGCACCCGGTTCGAGATCGAGCAGGTCGGCCGTTTCTTCGTCGGCCTCGATACTGGAAAGCGTGCGGCGGATGGTGCCGATCCGGAAATCGCCCCGGTCTTCCAGCGCGCGATAGAGCGAGCCGCCGAGAATGAGGTCATCATCGATGTCGCCGCAGATCGGCATTGAAAGCGTGTTGACCATGACGGTGAAAGGCCCCTCCGGCAAAGCGCGGCGACGCTTGAGCTGAAGATAGGGGCCCTCTCCGATGAGCTTCGCGTAGAAGGAATTTTTCTTCAGCGTCGCCCGTGACACAAGCTCGGTCCGGTATTCCAGCCCCGACCGCGTCAGAAGGGCTGCGAGCGAATAGCCATCCAGCGGATCTGGACGCGCGGAATTGGTAACGAACGTCCCCTTGCCATGGACCTGCGCCATCAACCCATCCTGCACCAGAAGAGCGATGGCAGAGCGCAGCGTACCGCGGGAGACCTTCAGCTGCTGGGCAAGTTCCGGTTCCGCCGGCAATTTGTGCAGCGCCGGCCAGAGCCCCGACATGATGCGTCGCCGGAAGATATCGGCGAGTTGCAGATAGATCGGCTCGGGTCGCAAGGGATCGATTTCGTTGCGAACATTTGAATGAATATCTATGGACATATATGTACCTTCATATACTTCTCGGGATGAGTCAATTGTCATTTCCACAATTTCTTGCGTGCACAGAACATCGAACAATTGGTCAGCATCACCGGATGTTCCAGGTTCTCCGTTCCGGCGCGTCGGGTTAACGAAAACCGGGGCCGCCAGTCTTTATGCCGCAGAGGGCTTCGCCGCCACGTCGATGGAACAGATCGCCAGCCAGTGCGGCGCGAGCGATCCTGCATTTCTGCCGACCCGGCTTCTCTATGCCGCATCGATCAGGCCGCTGATGTCACAGCTCTTGGGTGAGCCGGATTTTGAGGAAGCGGCAGCACAGGACGCCTATTTCTGTCGCGCCTGGGATCTGTTCCGGAAGGGTGCTGCGGCGCGCGGCTGACCGGAGGCCGGTCTGAAGCCGGTGGACGCCTCAGGCCTTTCCGTCTGTCCGCGCCAGCGCGATCTCCGCCTTGATCGCACTGGTGAAATACCGGCCAAGCCAGGCGCGCGGCATATGCCGCATCACCGCGTTGCGCAGATGGAAGGCGAATTTTCCGCGCGGGATGAAAACGGAGGCCATCTTGCGGCTGCGGGCCTGAAGCCGGATGATGATGGGGCGCAGCGCCGCCTCGTGCTTTTCAATAGCGGATGCGAGATCGGGAGAGGTCGTCAACGCATTTCCGAGCATTTCCGCCGAGGCAAGCGCCATGCCCGCCCCCTGACCGGACACCAGTGTCAGGCAATGGGCCGCATCACCCAGAAGCAGGACGCGTCCTTTCGACCATTCCGGCAATTCCACCATCGTCAGCGTGTCGATCATGGGAGCGGCCCCGGTCGTCTCGGCCCGTTCGAGAATGGCGCGAACCTCGGGATGGCTCTTCCGGCAGACGCGGGCAAGCTGTTCAAACCCCGCTTCCCCGCGCTCCGCCTCGGCCATCTCATTGCGCCAGACATGCATGGCCGCAAGCTGCCCGTCGTGGAGAACGTAATATTCGGCCAGATGACCCGGCTCGGCATAGGACAGGAAGTCGCTCTCGAAGCTGCGCGGCGCATCGACATCGTAGACGGCGAAAGAATAGCCAAGCGGCGCCAGACAGGCATCGTCCGGCCCGAAAAGCTGCTGTCGCGTCTTCGAACGGAAGCCGTCCGCGCCGATCAGCAAGTCCGCCTTGATCGTCTCCCCGTTCGAAAGCGTCACCGACACGTGGTCGCCGCAATCCTGAAAACCGGAAACAATGGTCTCGAAGCGGACCGAAGCCGTCTCGGGCAGCGCCTCGAAAAGCACCCGCACCAGATCGCTGCGCCGAACCGCCATGAACGGCAGATCGCGGATGAAGTCGCGGTAACGCAGGCGCAGAAGCTCGCGTCCGGCGCTGTCCTTGTAGACATTCTCGTCGATGGCGTAGGAACAGGCGTCAAGCGCATCGTGCAGGCCCATCCGCCCGGCCGTCTCGAAGCCCAGTCCCGAAAGGCCGAGCATGTAACCTTTTTCGCGCAACGAGGACGACCGCTCCACGATCAGCGAACGCCAGCCTGCCCTGTCCAGCCACCAGGCGGCCGCAAGCCCGGCCACGCCGGCGCCAATGATGACGGCAAGGGGTCTTGTCATGGCGCGTTTCCTTTGTTCAGGCGGATGTCCATACGGCGAAGAAGCGGGAGGGCGATGGCGGACAGGACGGCCGCAAGCCCGAAACTGACCGCATAGCCCGCATGGGCGGCGATCAGCCCGCCGCCAGCGCCGAACGCGGCCGCGCCAATCGCGCTGGCGGACTGAAACAGCGTGAAATCGACGCCGGGCTGGTGCGCGCCGACAAGCGCCATCAGCCGCGAATAGACCACGACGAACAGCCCGCTTCCGAAAATCATGCCCAGATAGCCGCCGCCGACCTGGGCGATATTGGCAAAGCCGCGCCGGTCGGGCGGCGACTGTTCGATCAGGAAGGCGTCGCAGGCGATATCCACGGTCGCGGCGACCACGGCCAGCGCTATCAGGCCCGAGAGAACAAGCTCGAACCGGCCGATATCGGCAAGGGCAAGCGCCACAAGCAGAACAGCCGCCATTCCCTCCCCGGCCAGAATGATCGCCCGCGACCGCCGCCGCCCGTCCGGCCGGATGCGCCACCGCTCCACCGGCGGCGACCACAGGAATTTGAGGGCCCATACCAACATGGTGAGCGAGACGAGGCCGATCCGGTCGAGCGCGACATCGGAGGCGCGCAGGACGATCGGAACGCCCATGAATGTCAGGCCGCCGATCAGGCTTTGCGCGGTATAGATGCCGCCCGCGGCGGCCAGAACCGAAACAAGCCGGGCCAGCGATAGTGTTGCCGCCACCTCAGAATTCCTTGCGCACCGTCAGGCCGAAGGTGCGGGCCTGACCGAGCGTTCCCAACTCATAGCCGCCGAAGGCATAGCCGGAGGTCTTGTAGCTCTCATTGGTGAGGTTCTGCACGTAAAGTTGCGCGAACAGCCCGTTCGTTCCCTCGAAATCGAGGCTAGCATCGACCGTGGCATAGGCATCCTGGCCGGTCGAATTGGCATCGTCGAAATAGGTTTGCGAGGTGCAGTTGACGCCGAGATTGGCCACCAGACTGCCGCCGTCGAACAGATCCTCGGTGAGCAGGAACGCGGCGTTGACATGCGCGGTCACATCCGGCGCATAGGGCACGCGATTGCCGTCATAGGATATGCCGGTGTAGGAATTGGTGTAATCGAGGAATTCGGCCCGTCCGAAAGCGCCGACGCCGGAAAGCGTGAACCGGTGCGTGGGACGCCATGTCGCGTCGACCTCAAGCCCGGCGCTGTAGGCCTCGCCGGCATTTTCGATGAACTGCTGGCCGATCGGGCCGACATAGAACTGCATGTCCCGGGACCGGATGTAATAAAGAGAGGCCGAGAGATCGAGCGTGTCCTCGAAAAGCGTCGAGCGCAGACCCGTCTCGAAGTTCCAGTTGGATTCGGCATCATAGGGCTCGGCATCGATTATCGATGAAATGCTGTGGTTGAAGCCTCCGGGCTTGTAGCCGCGCGAGATGACGCCATAAAGACGGACATCCGGCGTCAGTTCATATCCAACGGCGACCTTGGGCTGCCAGCCGTTGAAATCGGCGCTGCTTTCGAAATCGAAGCCGTAGCCGGTCGCATAGCTGTCCTCGCGCCAGGCGTCGATTTCTGAGCGTTCATAGCTTGCGCGCAGGCCGGCCGTCAGGTCGAGACGATCGGTCGCGTGCCACGTGGTTTCGCCATAGGCCGCGTAACTGTCGGTGACGACATTGTTCTTGGAACTGCCGTAATAGCCGGGATAGCCGTTCTTCCATCCGCTGAAATCGTCATGGCTATACCATAGCCCGCCGACCCCGCTGAACATCAACCCGTCATAGGTTAGCCGCAGATCCTGGGTGAACAGCCGCTCGTCCTGCGGCCAGATATAGCGCGTCCCGGCTCCCGACGAGAAGTCCCGCTGGACATCGCTTTCCTGAAACGTGGTGATGCTCGTCAGCGTGAAATCGCCGAATGTGTAGCTCCACTGGCCCGCCACATTGGTCATGTCCCGTTTCAGCAGCGGGTAGTCGCCATAGAACGCGCTGTTGTAGTCGCGGTCGTCGACATGATCCTGAAGAACGTAGATTTCTTCACGGGTTTCGAGCTTTTCACGCGAATAGATCAGCGACGCGTCGAAATTGCCATCGACGGGCGCATAGCGCAGCGCGAACCTTGCCGCGCCGTCATGGGATGAATTGATATCGTCGTTGCCGGTCGCAACGTCATCGATGTCGCCGGCATAATAGGAATAAAGTCCGGCGTAATCGAAATAGAGCGTGTCGGGCACCAGTTCGACAGTGCCACCGAATTCGCCATAGGGCTCCTGGGGCGAGGCGTTGGCTTCGATATAGGCGGTGTTGCGATAGTTCTTTCTGGTGACGATGTTGATGACGCCGCCATAGGCATTCGCGCCGTAAAGCGTGCCCTGCGGACCGCGCAGGAATTCGACCTGTTCGACATCGACAAGCGGTTGGGAAAAGGTCGAGGGCGATTGCGGAATGCCGTCGACCAGCACCTGCACCGTCGGATTGAAATAGTCGGGCGAGGAAAGACCGCGAACCGTCACATTGGCATAGATCCGGTTGCCACGATTGCCCATGGTCAGGCCGGGAAACACCTTCTGCAATCCCTCGACGGTGCGGATGCCGCGCTGTTCCAGCTCCGCGCCGCTGACGACCGAGACGGCGGCATCGACCTTGCCGATGTCCTCGCTACGTTTGGTGGAGGTCACGGTCACCGGTTCCAGCACCGTCACCCCGGCGTCCTCCTGTGCCAGGGCCCCCGGCCCGGCGAACACCCAGAAGCAGGCCGTGCCCGCCAGCATTGTCTTTCTCACATCATGCATATTGCAACTGTTCCGATCCGAAACTAAACATGAGTGATAAATTCCACTTTTTAGCAGAGGGCGCTAACGCATTCGGAACCGCGATTGACGCAAACGGGACTATTACCTGATGCCGGAACCCAGGACTCCAGACCCACGGACGAAAACCGCACTCCCGGATCGCTGGCAGGCGTCGGTCGACAATGCCATCGATCAGCAGGGCTGGCGGCCCGGCACGCGGGTGATGCAGTCCGGCGAGGATGTAACCGTCTACACGATCGATTCCGTTCTGGAGGAGGACCGCGTGTTCCGGCCGGAGGGCCCCGAAACCTTTTCCCTGTCGGTCTTTCTGGAGGGGCGCGGAACGCTTTCCGTCGATGGCGCGTCGCCGCTGGAGATTTCGCCCGGTTCCGGCGTCCTGTTTGCCAGCAACCGTTACACGCGCGGCGAAAACAGCCTTCGGGGCGGCACCCGGCTGCGTGTCGTCGACATCCGTTTCGAGCCGCCGCTGCTGCGCAAGCTCGGCGGCGTATCGCTCGCCCGTCTTGGCGGCGCGGTGATGAGCGAGAACAGCCTGCCGGAGCAGGATATCTTTCTCATCGGCTTCAGGGCGCCCGCCAAGCTTTTTTCCATCGCGGCATCCCTGATGGATCGAGAGGCCAGCTCCGGCATTGCGGCGGCGCTTTTTCTCTACAGCAAGGCGGTGGAAGCGCTCGGTATCGCGGTCGATGCCGTGGGACGTCAGCAGACAAACGGATTTGGCCTCCGGCCGCTTACGGAACCGGAAAGCAGGAAGGTTCATGCCGCAATCGCGCTGATCGACGGCCGCTTTTCGGCGGACTGGACGATCGCGCGGCTTGCGCGCGAAGTCGGATTGAACGAGCGAAGATTGAAGGAAGGCTTCCGCCTCACGATCGGAAAATCGATCCACGCCTATCTGCGGATGACGCGGATCGAAGCCGCAGCCGAACTGATTTCCGCGGGCGCAAGCGTGACCGAGGCGGCGCTTGCCGTCGGTTTCGAGAATCTGAGCCACTTCAGCAAGGTTTTCCGCGCCGAAAAAGGCGTTCTGCCCAGCCGCTATGACGCCGGCTGACCAACCGCCGAATAACCGGCGGGATGATCTGACGGCAGCGCCGTCGTGGCGACCGCGATCGCCTGCGGCAGAGTTGCGCTATCGGCATGGCGCTTCGCGCGCCATGCCTGTTCAGGGTTACGGTTGCCGCATCGTCAGCCGACAAGACCGCCGTCATCGCGTTTCACCGCCATGATCGACGAGCGCGGCAGGCCTTCTTCCGCCGGCCACGAGCCGCCCGGATGCTGGACGCCGACGAACATCGTGCGCCGGTCCGCGGACCAGCACAGGCCGGTGATCTCGCTGCCGCGCGGGCCGGTCAGGAAGCGGACGATCTCGCCCGTCGCCGGATCGCCGGCAAGCTGCTGGTTGTTGCCCATGCCGGCGAAATCGCCCTCATTGCTGTCGTCGCCGTCGGTCTGGATCCAGACGAGCCCGCTGGTATCGAAGGCCATGCCGTCGGGGGAATTGAACAGGTTGCCGCTGTTGATGTTGGATGAACCGGCATAGGCATCCGCGTGGACGTCCGGATTGCCGGCCATGACGAACAGGTCCCAGCCGAAGGTATCGGCGGCATGGTCGTCGTCATCGGGATACCAGCGCACAATCTGACCGTATTTATTGGCCTCGCGCGGGTTCGGCCCGCCGACCGGGGTGGCGTCGCCGCCGGCATTCGCCTTGACGCCGCGGTTCTTGTTGTTGGTGAGACAGCAATAGGCCTCGACGGCATAGGGGTTGACGGCGACCCATTCGGGACGGTCCATGGTCGTGGCGCCGACCTTCGATCCGGCCATGCGGGCGAAGATCAGGATGTCTGCGGGTTCCATGCCGGTGGTCTCCGGCGTCAGCGCCAGCCATTCGCCCGTCTGGTCGTCGTTGAATTTCGCGACGTAGAGCGTGCCGTCATCGAGCAGGCCATCGGTATCGCCGCCGGCCACATACGGATGGGCGGAAACGAAACGGTACAGGAACTCGCTGCGCTCATCGTCGCCGAGATAGACCACGACGCGGCCATCAGGAGCCAACGTCACCGCGGCGTTTTCATGCTTGAAGCGACCGAGCCCGGTGCGCTTGACCGGCGTGCTGTCGGGATTGGTCGGGTCGATCTCGACCACCCAGCCGAAACGGTGCGGTTCGTTGGGATTTTTCGACGTATCGAAGCGCGGATCGAATTTTTCGTAGCCGTACTGGCTTTCCTGCGCCATGCCATAGCGCTTGTAGCCGGCGGCGACATCGTCGCTGTAGCTCGTCTCTTCGGTGGCGCCGAAATAGCCGTTGAAGTTCTCCTCGCAGGTCAGATAGGTCCCCCACGGCGTCTTGCCGGCGCCGCAATTGCCGAGCGTACCAAGCACGGCGCGGCCATCGGGGTCCGCTTCGGTCTTCAGCAGAGGATGACCGGCGGCCGGTCCGGAAATCGCCATCGGCGCGTTGTGATGCAGGCGGCGGTTGAACGGGCTGGAGCGCACCACGGACCAGCCTTCCGGGCTTTCCGCGATCTCGAGCACGGAAACGCCCTGCAGGTTCTGGAGCTTCAGAACATCGGCCGCAGTCTGCGGCGTGCCGTCTTCGGTATGCGGCAGGTTGATGTCGCTGTTCACATACTCGTTGTTGACCGCGAGAATCTGGTGATTGCCGATCTCGAAGGTTTCCATGCCGTCGGTATTTTCGCCGAAGACCTTGTCGGATTCCTCGACGGAACCGCCGGTCTCGTGATCGAACTCGGCAACGCCGTCATAAAGCGGATCGCCCCAGCTCACCAGAACCCTGGCTTTATAGCCCTCCGGCACGTGGAAGGCGTAATCGGTCTGGGCCGCAATCGGCGTGAACGGAAAGCGCGATTGCGGCGCGGCCGCTTCGGCCGTTCCGCTCGGCAGCAGCCCGGCGCCCATGGCGACAGCGCCCGAACCGAAGGCGACAACGCCGCCGAGAAAACCGCGACGCGAGATCGCGCGTTCGACCACACGGTCGAAATCGCTTTCTTCGGGTCGGGGAAAATTGAGTTCGTCCCACGCGTCGGCGGGCATCTTGATAGGCGGTATCCTGGTCATGAAGGTCCTCGTAATTTAATATCATTACCGGATTGACCATACAGGGCTTTCTTGACGGTGAAATGAAAGTCCCGTCGACGACAGCATCAAAAACGCTCTTTCGGCCCTGCACATCGCGGCGCTGGCCAAGACCGGAGGTGTCGAGCAAAAGCCGGCATGCGGAAGGACGCGGAGGAAATCCCGAAGACAGGCAAAGGCCGCGCGGCGGGCGCCCGCATTTTTCGGCGCGATCTTCAAACCCGGGGCAATTTTTCAGGAAAGCGGCAAAAAACGGTTGCCATCAAATCATCCCTTCGATAAATGTAATGATATTACGTTACAGATGCTCCAGCATTTGAATCGCGTCCGAAGCCGGACTGGAGCTTGGGGGAACGCTTTATTCGGACGCGTTGTCTTCAGCCGATGGCCCCGCGCCAAGCTATATCGACATGATGCATTACAACGCCGAAACGCTCGCCGCCGCCATCAATAACGGCTGACAACAATAAACCGGGCGAGGCCGAACCTCACCCATTGAAGTTACGTTATACCGTATAGGAGAGACAGATATGAAACGATGGATCCTGGGTGCATCCGCACTCGCGATTTCGCTCGGTGCACCGGCAGCCTTCGCCGAAGACCACGAGGACAGCGTCACCCTCTACCGGATTTTCGTCGGCGACCATGCCGATGCGAAAATCACGGCATTCGACCTCGGCCAGCCCGACAATCGCTGGTCCTTCGACACCACCGGGCAAAACAAGCTCTATGCGGTCAATGACGGTGCGGCCATTGTTGCTGTTCAGTCTGACAGCGATGCGGTTCACTTCATCGACAGCGGCATTTCGCTGCATTCCCATGGCGACCATTCCGATATCGACATTGAGGAGCCGGTTGTCGTCGAGCACAGCCTCAACGGCCCGCGCCCGTTCCACATCATCGATCATGACGGCAAGGTGGTCGTCAATTTCGACAAGGGCGGCTATGCCGAAATCGTCGACGCCCACGAGCTTTCCCATGGCGAGCTTGAAACCGGCCGGCTGGAGCAGGACCGCGCCCATCACGGCTTTGCGGCCCCGGTCGGCGCGTATTGGGTCACGACTGTCGCGACCAACACGCCGGTCAACGGCACCCGCATCGGCCTGCGCGCCGTCACCGTCGATGGCACGTCGACCGGCGATGTCGCGACTTGCACCGGCATCCACGGCGAGGCCTTCTCCGGGGCATATCTGGCCGCAGGCTGCAAGGAAGGCGTGCTGACCGTGACGACCGGCGAGGACGGCCTCGAATTCGAGATGCTGCCCTATCCGGCCGACCTGCCGAGCGATCAGACCACGGGCACCCTGCTCGGCGCGAAAAGCATGCAGGTGTTTCTCGGCAATTACGGTTCCAACGGTCTCGTGGTCATCGACCCTGCCGATGAACCGCACTTCCATTATATCGAACTGCCGTTCCGCCGCGTCGACTTCACGCTCGATCCGGCCAATGCCCGTTTCGGTTATGTCCTGACGGAAGATGGCAGCCTGCACCAGATCGACATTCTGGACGGAAGCCTCACGACAAGCGCCAGGGTCACCGAACCCTATTCGATGGACGGCCACTGGAACGACCCGCGTCCGCGCATCGCCATGGCCGGCGATGAGATCGTGATGAGTGACCCGAATGCCGGCCTCGTCCGCCGCATCGCAAAGGACGGGTTGCAGGAGGTCGGCACGATCGATGTCGGCGGCATGCCCTACAACATCGCCGTTGCCGGCGGCAGCGGCATGGTCCACGAGGGCGAGCATGACGGTCATGAACATGGTGATGAAGCCCATGCCCATGATCATGGCGACCCTGAGATCTACAAGGGCTATTTCGAGGATAGTCAGATCGCAGACCGGCCCCTTTCCGACTGGGCCGGTGACTGGCAGTCGGTCTATCCCTATCTTCAGGACGGAACGCTCGACCCGGTGATGGAGCACAAGGCAGAGTCGAGCGACATGACGGCTGCGGAATACAAGGCCTATTACGACACCGGCTACAAGACCGATGTCGAGCGGATCACCATCCAAGGTGACAAGGTCACCTTCTACGAGGATGGCGAGACGGTTCAGGCCGATTACGAAAGCGACGGCTATGAAGTCCTGACCTACGCCAAAGGCAACAGGGGCGTCCGGTTCATCTTCGAAAAGACCGGCGGCGACGAGGCCGCACCGCGGTTCATCCAGTTCTCCGATCACCGGATCGCACCGGCGACGGCCGATCACTATCACCTCTACTGGGGCGACGACCGTTCGGCCCTGCTGGAAGAAGTGACCAACTGGCCGACCTACTACCCGTCATCGCTCAACAGCGACCAGATCGTCCACGAAATGCTGGCGCACTGAGGCCAGCTCGGCAACCCACGAACAGACGTCCGGTCCTTAAGGGCCGGATGCACTATCTCCAGACCATTTCAACGCCGTGCCGACGGCGGCTCGGAAGGCTTCAGCCGTGACTGTGTCCCGGTGCATCGGGCTGAGGCGACACTCCGCGATCGTTCCGCATGAGCATTGCTTCAACAGCTGGTCCACTCGCTTTGAAGCGCCTTCGGATCATCGATCTGCCGCTCGCCCTCAAAAAGGTGTTCGCGCGCGATGCGGTCCACGGCCTCGCAATTTCGGGACCGGTCATCGGAAAGATCGAGCAAAGCGCGAATTTCATCCAGCGAGAAACCAAGGTCGCCACAGGGCGACATCCACCAATTCCAATCCGTCTCGGTTTCCCGACGCTCTATGCAGCCCTGCGGCGTGCTTTCCGCGCCGCGGCCGGCGCGATCAGGCCTCGTAGCCGTAGATCTCTCTTGCGCGGTCGGGCGTCAGATAGTCGTTGCGCAGGTCGCGTTCGATGTCGGCGCGGCTGCGTAAGCTCGGGTCGCCATAGCCACCGCCATTGCCGGTGACCACGCGGATGATGTCGCCTTCGTTGACGGTGAGGTTGGTGGTGAAGGCGTGGCGGTCGCGGGTTCCGTCGCGGCGCAGCACCTCGACATAATTGACCGATCCGTCGAGCCCGCCCGATGCGCCCCAGGGCGGCATCCGCGAGCGGGTGTAGCCGACCGAGAGGAAATTGTTGTCGGCGCGGACCCGGTAATGCACCTCGATGCCCTTGCCGCCGCGCCACTGACCCTCGCCGCCGGGCTCGGTATTCAGCGCCACCTGCTCGATCCCGAGGCCGTAGCGGGCCTCGGCAACCTCGGCGGGGCAGTTGAAGGTCTCGCCGTGGAAGCCGGAGAACTGGCCGGAAACGCCATCGGAGCCCTCCCACGCGCCCCAGCCGCCGACCTGCGGTTCGACGATGGTGTAGTGGCGGCCGGTATCGGGATGCGGGCCGCCGATATTGGTGCCGCAGATGGAGGCGAAATTGCCGGCCGGCACGGAGCCTGGAAAGTGCTCCGCCATCGCTCTGAGCAGCATGTCGAACAGCCTGATCTCGACCTCGGCATAATAGCCGAGCGCGCCGGGGGCCTCGACATGATAGATCGTGCCGGGCTTCGTCACCACCCTGAGCGGCCTGAAGAACCCGCCATTGCCGGGGGCATCGGCATCGGTGAAATCCTTGAACGCCAGCTGCACGGCAATTTCCGTGCCCTCGCGCGAGCAATTGAGCGAGCCGGACTGGGCCGGGTTGTCGGTCAGGTCGACGATGAATTCGTCGGCGGTGACCGTCAGCGTGACCTTGTGGATCGCGCCGCTATCCTGCTCCTCGGCAAAGCTGTAGCTGCCTTGCGGAATGTTGGCCAGCGCCGCGCGGGCACGGCGTTCGCCGAGATCCATATAATCGGTGACGGCCGCGGCAAACGTATCCGCGCCGTATTTCGCGACCAGTTCCAGCACCCGCCGCTCGCCGATGCGCAATCCTGCGATCGCGGCCCAGAGATCGCCGTTGAGGAAATCCGGTAGCCGGGAATTGACCTTGAGAATGTCGAAAACAGCCTGGTTTTCGACCCCTTCCGCAAACAGTTTCACCGCCGGGATGCGGATGCCTTCCTGGAAGATTTCCGTGGCTTCCGCCGACATCGAACCCGGAACATTGCCGCCGACATCGTTCCAGTGGGCGATATTGGCGACCCAGGCAACCATGACGCCGTCATGGAACACAGGTGCTGCCAGCACCATGTCGTTGAGATGGGTGACGCCGCCGAAATAGGGATCGTTTGAAGCAAACACATCGCCCTCGCGGATTTCCTCGAGCGGGAACTTGGCGAGGATGCCGGCGATCGCCTTGTCCAGAACGCCGATGAAGGCCGGAATGCCAGCGCCCGAGGCGGCGATCTCGCCTTCGGGGTTGAGGATCGAGGTGGAGAGGTCGAGCACTTCGTAGATGATCGCGCTCATCGAGGTCTTCACCTGGGCGTAGAACATCTCGTCGGCGATCGCTTCCAGCGCGTTCTGGATGATGTCGAAGGTGACGGGATCAAAGGTCTTGGCGGTCATGGTTCAGCCCCTCGTCTCGATATGGGTGTTGCCGAAATCGTCGATGAAGACGCGGTTGCCGGGATGGACGACGATGGTCGTGCCCGGATCCTCGATCACGGCAGGCCCGGAAAATTCCATGCCCGGCTCGAATTTCGTGCTGTCGTAGATGGTGGCTTCGTGCCGGCCTTCGGTGGCGTAATCGACCATGCGCCTGCCCTTCACCGCGTCTTCCAGTCGCGCGCCGGTTTTCGGCAGCGCCACCAGTTCGAGCTTGCCGACCGCGGCTGAGGCGACCAGATGGAGGCCGATGATCTCGACGCCTGCGGCAAGACGATAGGTATATTCGCGCTCGTAGATCTCGTGGAACTCCGACACCATCTTCGCCAGAACATCCTCGGTCACGCGACCGGCGGGCACCGGCACCTCGACCGCGAATTCCTGGTTCTGATAGCGGCAGCGCACCATCGGCTTCAGTGTGACCTTGTCGGCGCCGAAGCCTTCGCGGGCATATTCGGCGCGCGCGCGTTCCATGGTGTGCATCAAAAGGGCATCGAGGCCTTCGCGGTCCGCGCTGTCCATCAGGCGGGTGACGAAATAGTCGCGGCGCAGATCCGACATCAGCATGCCCCAGGCGGAGAACACCGGCGCGCCGCGCGGCACGACCACCTTCTTGACGCCCAGTTCCTGGCCAAGCGCCACGCCATGCATCGGCCCGCCGCCGCCGAACACCACCAGCGTGAAATCGCGCGGATCGTAGCCGCGATTGACCGAGACCAGTTTCAGCGCGTTGACCATGTTGGAGTTGGCGATCCGGATGATACCGCGCGCAACCTCTTCCGGGGTGTTGCCCATGCGCCCGGCAAGCCGCTCCAGCGCGCTTTCGAGCGCCGGCATGTCGGCTTCAACCGAACCGCCGCAGAAATAGTCCTTGTTGATCCGGCCGAGAGCGAGGTTGGCGTCGGTCGTGGTCGCATCCTCGCCGCCGCGTCCATAGGAGGCCGGGCCAGGCGTGGAGCCTGCCGAATGCGGACCGACATGCAGCTTTTCGAAATCATCGACCCAGGCGATCGATCCGCCGCCATTGCCGATCTCTACCAGATCCACCACCGGCACCATGATCGGGTAGCCTGCGGACTTTCCGTCGCGCTCGATCCAGTAATCGGTCTTGATCGTGACCTGGTTGTTTTCGATCAGCGAGCATTTGGCGGTGGTGCCGCCGATGTCGAGCGCCAGAATATTGGGCTCGCCGATGATCCGGCCGAGTTCGGCAGCCCCCCAGAAGCCGGAGGCCGGGCCGCTTTCGACCATGGTGATCGGCACGGCCTTGACCGCATCCACCGAATCCACGCCGCAATTCGACTGCATGATGAAGAGCTGCCCGGCATAGCCCCTGCCGGCGAGGCCCGCCTCCAGTTTCTCCAGATAGCGCTCGGCCTTGGGCTGGACATAGGCCGACAGGATGGCGGTGTTGGTGCGCTCGTATTCGCGCCATTCGCGGGTGATCTGGTGGGAGGCGACGACCGTCACCTCGGGCCAGCGCGCCTCGACCTCGGCCTTCAGGCGGGCCTCATGCGCCGGGTTGGCATAGGCGTGCAGCAGGCTGATGGCGATCGCTTCGATACCCTCGGCGCGGAACAGGGTGAGCGTCTCGTCGAGCGAGGAAAGGTCCAGCGGCGTGACCTCGTTGCCGTGATAATCCATGCGCCCGGTGATCTCGCGGCGCAGGTAACGCTCAACGAAGGGGGCAGGCTTGTTGTATCTGAGATTGAAGAAGTCCGGCCGGTTGCCGCGGCCGATCTCGATCGCATCGCGAAAGCCCTTGGTGGTGATCAGTCCGACCTTCGCGCCCTTGCGTTCGGTCAGCGCGTTGATGACCACGGTGGTGCCGTGGGCGAAGAAATCGACCGAACCGACATCGACCTTCGCCTTTTCCAGAACGTTGAGCACGCCCTTTTCGAAGTCCGGCGGCGTGGTGTCGGATTTTTCCGTGCGCACGGTCTGGACGCCGGTTTTGGTGTCGGTCTCGAAATAGACGAGATCGGTGAACGTGCCGCCGACATCGGTCGAAACGCGCGTGATTTTGTCAGTCATTGCAATTCTCTGTTCCTGGAGCGAGGGCCGTCAGCGGCTGCGCCTGCCGGATGCGGCAAGCGAGACCGCGGCCACGATGATCACGCCGGTGGTGAGGTCCTTGTAGAAGGGGTTCACATTGAGGATGTTGAAGCCGTTGCCGATCAGCGCCATCAGCAGCACGCCCGCGACCGAGCGCCAGATCGCGCCCGAACCGCCCATGATCGAGGTTCCGCCGAGAATCACCGCCGCGATCGCCTCGAACTCCATGCCGATGCCTGCCTGCGGGGACGCCATGGAGATGCGCGATACCGCGATCACCCCGGCAACACCGGCGGCCATGCCCGACAGCGAGAAAGTCACGATCTTGATCAGATTGGTGCGGATGCCCGACAGGATCGCGGCCTCCTCATTGCCGCCGACGGCAAAGACGCGCCGGCCGAAGGTGGTGCGGTTCAACAGCACCATGAAGATCACCATGAACACGATCAGCACGATCACGGCGATATTGACCATTCCGATCCGGCCACGGCCGATCCAGGAAAACTCCGCGATCCGGACCGGGATCAGCGCGCCGCCGGTGATCAGGATGGCGATGCCGCGATAGACGAGGCTGGTGGCGAGCGTGACGAGGAAGGAGTGGACGCCGAAGCCGGTGATGATCGCGCCGTTGACCGTGCCGAGCGCAAGCCCGATCAGCGGACCGGCGACAATCGCGGTATAGGGATCGACATGGACGGCGATCCAGCCGGCCGACACCGAGGCCACGCCGAAAATCGCGCCCGTCGACAGGTCGAACCCGCCGCCGATGATGACCAGGGTGAGCGCGCAGGCGATGATGGCGAGCGGGGCCGACTGGTTGAGAATGTTGAGCAGGTTCCGCGCCGTCAGGAAACTGTCGGAAATCAGGCTGAGCCCGATCATCAGGATGACGATGATGGTGAGAACGCCGTATTCGCGGGCGAAGTCGCCGGGCGTGATGGTAAAACGGCGGGCAGGTGTCTGAATGTCGCTCATTGTCGGGTGACCTCCTTGCCGCGGGAGACGGCGCCTTGTTCCTGAAAGATGCGGTGCAATGCCGCGTCGACCGTGGTGTTCCGGCAGTCGGTCTCCGCGAAGATGCGGCCGTCGCTCATCAGATAGCCGCGATGGGACAGGTTGATGACCTCCTCGAGTTCAGAGGAGATCAGCAGCACGGCCACGCCGCTTTCGGCCATTTCGATGATGAATTCGTGGATGCTCTGCCGGGCGCCGATATCGACCCCGCGGCTCGGTTCGTCGAGGATCAGCAGGCGCGGCTTTTCCACCGCCCATTTCGACAGCAGCACCTTTTGCTGGTTGCCGCCGGAATAGAACGCCACCGCGCCGTCGAGGGCCGAGGGCGTGATCGCGAAATGCTCGATCATCCTGCGCGCCCGCGTCCGCTCCAGCCCGCGGTTGATCCAGCCGTGGCGGGAAATGCGGCCGAGCGAGGCAAGCGAAATGTTGGGACGGGTGGTCTGGGTCAGCACCAGCCCCTGCTTGCGCCGGTCCTCGGGCACGAAGGCCAGCCCTTGCGCGATCGCGCGCGGAATGCCGAGGCGGCGGCTCTGCAGGACGCCGTGAATGGCATAGCGGCCGGAAACGATCGGATCGGCGCCGAACAGGGCGCGCGCAACCTCCGAGCGGCCGGAGCCGACGAGGCCGATCAGACCGACGATCTCGCCGGGGAAAATCTTCAGCGATATGTCGGAAAGCCCGGTGTCCGTGGCGACATCCTGCATCTCGACGACCGGGGTCTTCTCATCGGCCGGGCGCGGCGGCAGGGTGGGCCAGATGATTTCCGAGGCCTCGCCCAGCATGGAATCGATCAGGCTGTTCCTGGTCTCGCCGGCGATTGCATCGGTGCGGATGACCTTGCCGTCGCGCATGATCGTGACCTGGTCGCAATTGGCCAGGATATGGTCGAGAAAATGGCTGACATAGATCACGGTGACGCCGCGCGCCTTCAGCCGCGCGATCAGCTGATGCAGGCGTTCTGCCTCGTCCTCGGTGAGCGACGAGGTCGGCTCGTCCATGATGATCACCCGCGCCTCGCGGGCGATCGCGCGCATGATCTCGACCTTCTGGCGCTCGGCGATCCGCATGTCGGCGATCCTTGTATGCGGATCGAGGCCGAAATCGCAGGTCTCCTCCAGCGTGTGAAAACGGGCGAGATCGCCCTTGCGCAGAAAACCGGCGGTATTGCTTTCAAGCCCCAGGAACACGTTTTCGAGAACGGTCAGTTCGGGGACGAGCTGAAGTTCCTGATGGATCATGGCAATGCCGCGACCAAGCGCGTCGCGGGGCGAAAACCGTGTGACGGCCTCGCCGAACACCTCGACTACGCCCTCATCCGCAGAATAATAGCCGCCGACGATCTTGCCGACCGACGACTTGCCCGCGCCGTTTTCGCCGACGAGCGCGTGAACCGAGCCTTTTGCAATGTCGATATTGATGTCATTCAGGATGCGCATGCCGCCAAAGCTCTTGGCGACGCCCCGAAGCCGGATGGCGGTATCGGTCATGGCTTTCCTTTCCATCTTCGGCGCGCCGGGCGGAAACGCCGGCAGGACGCACTGAGCAGGACGGGGTTCCGGCGCGCGTCGGACGCGCACCGGAAGTGTCGAGGTCAGCCCTGCCATTCCGGCTCGAAATCGGGATTGGCCTCGAGCCATTCCCTGTTAATGATCTTCGGCGTTTCGCGCAGCGAATATTCGTCGATCCAGGTCGGAACCGTCTCGCCGTTCAGCGCCTTGACCATGGCGTCGAGCGCGGCTTCTCCCTCCGATTTCGGGAACTGCGCCAGCGTGCCGCTCCAGCTGCCGGCCTTGATCGCGTCCACCGCGATCTGGTTCAGGCCGCCGCCAATGGTGAACAGCTCGGACATGTCCAAGCCCGCATCCGCGATCGCGATCTCGGCGCCCATCAGGTGCTGGTCGGCGTTGGAGAGCACGACATCGATGTCCGGATGGGCCTGCAGAATGTCCTGCATCGCGACCATCGAGGTCTGGGGCGAGTAATTGCCCTCGCCGGTGGCGACGATCTCGATATTGTCGTGCGCGCCGAGGATGTTCTTGTAGGTGTCGTTGCGCAAATTGTCGAAGGGATAGATCAGCTGGCCGATCAGCACCACGACCTTGCAGGGGTCCTTGTCGGCGCAATAGTCGACCACCGCATCGGCCTGCGCGGTCGCGCCCACCACCGGGTCGGAGGCGACGGTGACGGTGAGGCCGGGCACCTGCGGCTCCATCTTCGAAAGCTCGGGGCCGACCGGGAACAGCGTGGTGCCGACCTTGACGCCGGCCTTTATGGCCTCTTCGAGCGCGGTCGCGATGCCCACCGTGTCGTTCGGCGTTATGATGATCGCGTCGAACTTGCCGCCGGCTGCGATATCCTCGACCTGGGAGAACTGCGCGGTGGCCGAGAACTCGCCGTCGAAGATCTGGGTCTTGACGTTGTCGTATCTGGCGGCCGCTTCCTCGATGCCGTCATAGATCGCCTGGTTGAAGCCGTTTTGCGACGAGGCGGCGAGGAAGGCGATGTTGAAATCCTCGGCCTCTGCGGCCAGCGGCGCGGCCAGCGCAGAGGACAGGATCACTGCTTTGAGTGCTGTTTTCATGGATCGGTTTCTCCGTTTGAGATGTCTTCATCTGGTTTATGCGACCATTGGACGGCCATTGCGCAGGGCTCTCCGGCCCCTTGGATCAGTCCGCCTGATCGTGCGGTTCTCGTCATGTCGGGTGGAATGTTGCCGTTTCGGCATCTTCGAGGTGCAGGAGAAGGAAGGCGGCGGTGACCGCCGGCTGCCAGGCGAGGGCCCGGGCGACGGTTGCGGACGTGAAATGCCCCCGCGGGCCCAGCATGTTGACCGTTCCGATCACGCGTCCGTTGGCGATCGCCGGAAGGTTCATGTTGGATTCAAAGCCGAGATCGCGGATCTTCTGCCAGTCGAAGAAGACCTCGGCGATCTGCTCGATGCCGGTTGTGCTGAAATGGCGGTTGCCGGCAATGACCGTTTCGAAATAGCGGTTTTTCTCAAGCGGCTTGAAGCCGCCCGGTTCATAGGCTTCGACATTTTCCGAAAACACCCGGCGCGAGCGCATGCGCGGCAGGTCGTAAACCGAGGCGGTGGTCAGGCCCTTGCCTACATCCGCGTTCAGCCCGTCAAGCAGATAGGCGAACACCCGCCGCGGCGCGTCCGGCTCTGCCGCAAGGCGAAAGATTTCTGCCGTGTCGCAGGGCATCAGCCGTTCCCCTTGTGGTTGCGCGCGCCGCGCGCCGCAACGCTTCCCTGGCCCGAAGGCGTTATCGCTTCAAAAGCTGACAGAGGGGCGTTCGTGCTGGCGGGTTTCATGATGGCGCTGCGTCCGGTCCAGATTGCGGTCGTTGCTGATCAGATCGGCACACTAGCCCTCAAAATTCATTCTGTCGACAGAAAAAATTTAAAAAGCGTCATGGATTGTGTGCACAGAGTGTAGCATATTGCCAGAAAGTTCAGGAGAACCGGACATCATGGTCAAGACAACGTCGGAAAAACACGCGCCCCAGAGCCAGCAGGTCAGGCGCGGTGGCGGCGTCGCGCACGTCTATGAAACCCTGCGCAACGAAATCATCGAGCTCAAGCTCGCTCCGGGCTGCCCGATCGACGAGACGGAGCTGTCGGAGCGGTTTTCGATGTCGCGCACGCCGATCCGGGAGGCCCTTGTGCGGCTCGCCGCCGAAGGCCTGATCACCGCGCTGACCAACCGCACCACGATCGTGTCCAACATCGACTTCGTGCAGCTTGGCGCGTTCTTCGATGCCCTGACGCTGATGTACCGCGTGACGGCGCGGCTTGCGGCGATCCATTACAGCGAGGCCGATCTCGCCGGGATTCGCGCCCACCAGGGCCGTTTCGCCGAGGCGGTCGAGGCCCGGGACGTGCTGGGCATGATCTCGGCCAACCGCGATTTTCATATCGCCATCGCCGAGGCCGGCCGCAACAAATACTATACCGACCTGTTCCGGCGCCTGCTGGATGACGGGCGTCGCATCCTGCGCCTCTATTACCGTTCCTATGACGACGATCTGCCGCGCCAATATGTGGCCGAGCACGAACACATCGTCAGCGCGATGATCGCGCGGGACGAAGAGGAATCCGACCGGCTCGCGATGGCGCATGCCGACCAGATCGTGCGCCAGATCCGGGCCTATATCTCGGCGGATTCGCGCAGCGTTTCCTCGATTTCGCTCTGAGCGGACCCTTGCCGCAGGCGCGCCGGCCGGCCGCGCCGACCAGTTAGTATTTTATTTGTCGACAAATTGAATCATCGGTGCTAGGGAATTTGCAACTGACCGGCCCCGGGCCGCGCCGCAAACGCTTGCCCGCAAACCGCCCCGCCGACCTCAATTCCTTGTGAATGCGAAAGGACCCCAGATGAACGACACGATCTTCACCGGCTGTATTCCGGCCCTGATGACCCCCTGCAACGCTGACCGCACGCCGGATTTTGCAGCACTCGCGCGCAAGGGCCGGGAGCTTGTCGAGGCGGGCATGTCGGCCGTCGTTTATTGCGGATCGATGGGCGACTGGCCGCTTCTGACAGATGAGGCGCGGATGAAGGGCGTCGAGGCGCTGGTCGAAGTGGGCGTTCCGGTGATCGTGGGGACCGGCGCGATCAACACCAAATCGGCGGTGGCGATCACCGCGCACGCCGCCCGTGTCGGCGCTGCGGGTCTGATGGTCATCCCGCGCGTGCTCTCGCGCGGCACATCGGTCTCGGCGCAGAAGGCACATTTCTCGGCCATTCTCGCGGCGGCCGACGGCCTGCCCGCCGTGATCTACAACAGCCCCCATTACGGCTTTGAAACCCGCGCCGACCTGTTTTTCGCCCTGCGCGCCGAGCATCCCAACCTGATCGGCTTCAAGGAATTCGGCGGCGCGGCCTCTCTCTCCTATGCCGCCGAACACATCACCTCCGGCGACGACGACCTGACCTTGATGGTCGGCGTCGATACCCAGGTGTTTCATGGTTTCGTGAAATGCGGCGCCACCGGCGCGATCACCGGCATCGGCAACGCGCTTCCCGCAGAGGTTCTGCACCTCGTTTCGCTTTGCAAGGCCGCCGCTGCGGGCGACAGCGAAGCCCGCCTCAAGGCGCGCGAGCTTGAGGAAGCGCTGATGGTGCTGTCGAAATTCGACGAGGGCGTCGATCTCGTGCTGTTCTACAAATATCTGATGGTGCTGAACGGCGACGCGGAATATAGCCTGCATTTCAACGAAACCGACGCCCTGACGCCGCCGCAGAAGGCTTTCGTCGAAGTGCAGTACAAACAGTTCAAGACCTGGTACGCCAACTGGGCCGCCTGATCATATCCGGGCCGTGCGAGGGAGCATCGTATGCATGTGATTGACAGCCACACCGCAGGCGAGCCGACGCGGGTCATCCTCGACGGCTTTCCCGATCTCGGCTCAGGCCCGCTTTCCGAGCGCGCGGCGCGTCTTGCGACCCGCTTTTACGACAACTACCGCGCCGTGGTGCTGGAGCCGCGCGGCCAGGTCGCCATGGTCGGGGCGCTGCTGGTGCCGCCGGTGGACCCGTCCTGCGTCACCGGCGTCATCTATTTCGATGTCGGGGCCGTTCTGGGCATGTGCGGCCACGGCACGATCGGCCTTGCCGTCACGCTTTATCACATGGGCCGGATCGGCACGGGGCTTCACCGGATCGAAACGCCGGCGGGCATCGTCACCGTCGATGTGCAGGATGAAAGCACGGTCACGGTCACCAATATCGAAAGCCGCCGGGTTTCGGCGGGGATCACGGTCGATGTGCCGGATTTCGGCACTATTGCCGGCGACGTCGCCTATGGCGGCAACTGGTTTTTTCTGGTCGACCCGAGCCCCGTGCGGGTCTCGCCGGACAATATCCGCCAGCTGACCGATCTCGCCATCGCCACCCGCACCGCACTCAACAACCAGAAAATCGGCGGCGAGAACGGCGAACCGGTCGACCATGTCATCTTCTACGGACCTTCCGGCAACGATGCGGCGCACAGCCGCAATTTCGTGCTTTGCCCCGACGATGCCTATGACCGCTCCCCCTGCGGGACCGGCTGTTCGGCGCGCCTTGCCTGCCTTGCCGCTGCGGGCCAACTGGCCGAAGGCCGGGAGATCGTGCAAGAGAGCATCATCGGCTCCACCTACACGCTGTCCTACAAGGCCGGGCAAAAGGGCGGCGTGATCCCGTCGATCACCGGTCAGGCCTATGTCATGTCGGTGGCCGAACTGCTCTTTCACCCCGACGACCCCTTCCGCAACGGCATCGTCATCTGATCCACGCCGCGCAACGCTGTCGCGGCATCGAGACGGAACGAAGGCCGCCCCGTTCTCGGAAGCGGCCTTCAGACTGCTGACAAAGTCCTTTTCAAGCTCCTCCGTCATGCCGGGCTCGACCCGGCATCCAGGGCCGCTTGTGGTGGATTTCAAGAAAGAGTCTTTGCGCGCAAGGACTTGCGCTTGCTGGATCCCGGATCAAGTCCGGGATGACGGCGGAGAGGGAGGCGACTCCGTACTCACTTACGGGGTTTGTCGGCAGGTTGAAGGCCGCCCCGTTCTCGGAAGCGGCCTTCTGTGTTGTGCTGTGGTCTCGGACCAAAAACCTATTTCGTCACCAGCCGGTAATAGACGAAGTCCGACGTCGCGCCGTTGACATAGCCGTCGACGTCGTCCTGCATCGCGACTTCGTAGGCGGCCTGGAACATGATCACGATCGGCGAGGTTTCCTGCACCTTCTTCTGCAGGTCGACATAGATGTCGAGGCGCTTGTCCGGATCGGCTTCCGAGAGGGCCGCCATGGTTTCGGTGTTGATGTCGTCCGGCACGGCCCAGGCGTTCCGCCATGTCGTGGTTGCCTGGTAGTTGCCGTCGGAATTATCGGCGTTATAGGCGAAGGCCTTGGCGTTCGAATGCGGGTCCATGAAGTCCGGACCCCAGTAGAGCAGCATCGCCTCATGGGTGCGGTCGCGGTATTTGGTGATGACCTGCGCGCCGGTCCCGGGGATGATGTCGAAATTGATGCCGGCCTCGGCGAAGCTTGCCTGCAGCGACTGCGCCATGTCGGTGAACGGCGCCGCATTGATGACGTCGAGCGTCACGTCGATCGGCGTCTCGACGCCGGCATCCGCCAGGATCTGCTTGGCCTTTTCAGGGTCGTAGGTGAAAGGCGTTTCGTCATAGGAGCCGGGAAAACCCTTCGGCCAGAAAGCCTGGTGGATTTCCATCTGGCCCTTCAGGAAGCTGTCGGCCATGCCTTCGTAGTTGACCAGATAGCGCGCGGCTTCCCACACGGCCTCCGGCTGCAACGCCTCGGTCTTCTGGTTGAAGGACAGGAAGTGGACGGCGGCCTGCGGGAAGGTCTCGACCTTGATGCCGTCGCCCTCTATGGACGCGATCTGGTCCGGCGTCAGGTTGCGGGCGATGTCGACATCGCCGGAAGTGAGCAGCAATTGCTGCGTTGCCGATTCCGCCACGTGGCGAATGATCACCGATGTCATCGCCGGCGCGCCCTTGAAGTAATCGGGATTGGCGTTGAGGCGGATCAGTTCGGCCGGGCGATAGTCGGCGAGGCTGAAGGGGCCGGAGCCGGCGGAATTCGCGTTCAGCCAGGCATTGCCCATGTCGCCATCGGTCTCGTGCGCCATCACTTCGACCTCGTCGACGATCGAGGCCGGACGGGCAGCGAGCACGTTGAGGGCGAAGGCGGAGGAGAAATCGCCGGTGTATTTGATCGTGACAGTGTTGCCGTCGGCGGTCACCATCTCGCCGACATTGTCAGGCGTCCAGCCGAGCTGGGTGAGAATGAAGGCGGGCGTCAGGTTCAGCTTGATCACGCGGGCGAGCGAGAACACGACATCTTCCGCGCGCACCGGATTGCCGGAGGTGAAGACGGCGCCGTCGCGCAGCGTGAAGGTGATGGTCTTGGCGGCGTCATCGGCCGTCCATTCGGCCGCAAGCCCCGGCGAAAGCACGGTCGGGTCCTCAGCATCATACTGCACCAGTCGGTCATAGGTATTGGTGACGAGTTCGCCGGAGGTGAATTCATAGGCCTGCGCGGGATCGATGGCGACGATGTCGTCGATGTTCTGCGCCACGACCAGCATGTTGGCGGGCGTTTCGGCCACCGCCGCACCCGCGCCCAGGGGCAGGGTGAGGGTTGCCGCAAGCAATGCGGTTCTGAAAAGTCTCATCTTCAGTTCTCCTCTGATTGGTTCGGTTTTGCCGTGAGAGCGGCGGTTTTTGGGGCGGCGTTGGAGCGGAACAGGGCCAGCGTACCCGCCCATAGAAGCTTCGCCGGCCTGTCGGTATGGTTCGACCATGCATGCGGCTGGCTGCCGCGGAAATGCAGGCTGTCGCCCGCCGACATGATCATTTCGTCATTGTCGACGCGCTGGGAGATTTCGCCCTCCAGCACATAGATGATCTCCTCGCCCTCATGGCTGACCACTTCGGAGCGGTAGCCGGGCGGCACGGTCATCAGGAAGGATGAGAGCGTGTTGCCGGGAAAATCGGCGCCGAGGCGCTCATAGATCACCGAGGAGCCGTCGACGGAAAACTTGGTGCGCTCGCCCTCGCGCGTCAGCGCGTCGCGCGGCGCCGGCGTGGCGATGAAATAGTCGATGCCGACATCGAGCGCGCGGGCGATCTGCGCCAGCGTGCCGAGCGAGGGCACGGCATGGTCGCGCTCGACCTGGCTCAGATAGCCGACGGACACGCCCGATGCCTGGCTGAGCGCCGTCAGCGTCATCTGCTTCTGCTGCCGGCGGGCGCGGATGATCGACCCCACCTGCGGCTGCTGCGATACGTCTCCCGCCGGGGCGATTGCCTCGCGCATGGTCCACCTCATCATAATTTTTTTGATCTAAGCAAAAATAATTGTATTATCCAAGCGAAAATATCCCGCCACGGCGCTTCGCCCCCCCCGAGAAGACGAGGGAAATATCCGACGTGAGTTTTGAGCCCGACGGCCCGACAGACGAGACGATGGCCGGCCCGTCGCGCGTGAGGCGAAGCGGGCGCATGCTTGGCGGCATCGTCTCGGTCATTTTCACCATGGCGCTCACCTTTCTGGGGCTTCTGGCGATCACCTTCTTCATCGGCCGGGTGATCCCGATCGATCCGGTGCTCTCCGTCGTCGGCGACCGGGCAACGACGGAGGTCTATGAGGCCGCGCGGGTGCAGATGGGGCTCGACCAGCCGCTGCCGGTGCAGTTCTTTCATTACGTCGTCAATGTGCTTTCCGGCGATCTCGGCCGCTCGGTCTCGACCGGGAGGCTGGTCTCCGACGATCTCGCCCGGTTCTTTCCGGCGACGCTCGAAATGGCGACGCTCGGCATCATCATCGGCGTCCTGCTCGGCGTACCGATGGGCGTCTATGCAGCAAGCTTCCGGGGAAGCTGGATCGACCAGACGATCCGCGTCGTCGGCATGCTCGGCTATTCGGTCCCGGCCTTCTGGCTCGGCCTTGTCGGGCTGGCGCTGTTCTACGCCCGTTTCGGCCTTGTCGGCGGACCGGGGCGGATCGATATCTTTTACGACGGGTTGGTGCCGCCGGTCACCGGGCTGCTGCTCGTCGACAGCCTGATCGCCGGCGATACCGCGATCTTCTTCAACGCGCTTTCGCATATCATCCTGCCGGCCTCGGTGCTGGGCTTTTTCAGCCTCGCCTATATCGCCCGCATGACCCGCTCCTTCATGCTCGACCAGCTCGGCCAGGATTTCGTCACCACCGCGCGGGTCAAGGGCGTTGCCGAATGGCTGGTGATCTGGCGTCACGCCTTCCGGCCCATTCTCGTGCCGCTGATCACCGTGATCGGCCTCTCATTCGCCGGCCTGCTGGAAGGCTCGGTGATGATCGAGACGGTGTTTTCCTGGCCCGGAATCGGCAATTACCTGACGACGGCACTGCTGAATGCCGACATGAACGCCGTGCTCGGCGCAACGCTGGTGGTCGGCGCGGTGTTCATCCTGATCAACAAACTGTCTGACGTGCTCTACCGCGTCATCGATCCGAGGGCGCGCCGATGATCACACGCAACTGGCTTCTGGCCGATTCCCCGACCTCGCTCCTGCAGGCGCGCCTTGGCGCATCCTACCGTGCCGGCAGCGCCCTGCTTGCCAATCCGCTTGCCGCGATCGGTCTTGCGATCGTGCTGCTGCTGATCGTGATGGCGGTCTTCGCGCCATGGCTCGCACCCTATTCGCCTTTCGGCCAGTCGCTCGGCGAACGGCTGCAGCCGCCGAGCCTCGAACACTGGATGGGCACGGACGAGCTTGGCCGCGACATTCTCTCCCGCGTCATCTACGGCGCGCGGATCACGCTGATGATCGTGGCTCTGGTCGCCGTCATCTCCGCGCCGATCGGCCTGCTTGCCGGCGCGGTCTCGGCCTATTTCGGCGGCTGGACCGACCGGATCATGATGGGCATCACCGACGTGTTCCTGTCGATGCCGAAGCTGATCCTCGCGCTCGCCTTCGTCGCGGCCCTCGGCCCCGGCATCGAGAACGCGATCATCGCGATCGCGATCACCGCATGGCCGGCCTATGCCCGCATCGCCCGCGCCGAGACGATGACCTTCCGCAACTCCGAATTCATCGACGCGGTGAGGATGCAGGGCGCGTCGCCGGCGCGGATCATCTTCCGCCACATCCTGCCGCTCTGCACTTCCTCGATGATCATCCGCGTCACGCTCGACATGGCCGGCATCATCCTGACGGCGGCGGGCCTCGGCTTCATCGGCCTCGGCGCGCAGCCGCCGCTGCCGGAATGGGGCGCGATGATCTCGCGCGGCCGCGCCTTCATCCTCGACCAGTGGTGGGTGGCGACCATGCCGGGCTTTGCGATCCTGATCGTCAGTCTCGGTTTCTGCTTCCTCGGCGACGGGCTGCGCGACGTGCTCGACCCGAAACAGGGGGCGGGACGATGACGGCGCTGCTCGACATCGAAAACCTCCGCGTTTCCTTCCCGACCCACGCGGGCCGGGTCGCGGTGGTGAAAGGCATTTCCTTCACCCTTGGCCGGGAGCGGCTCGGCATTGTCGGGGAATCCGGCTCCGGCAAATCGATGACCGGCCGTTCGATCCTCAAGCTGATCGCGCCACCCGGCGACGTCACCGCCGATCGTCTCGATTTCGACGGCATCGACATCCTGTCGCAATCGCAGCGGAACATGCGGAAAATCCGCGGCGCGCGCATCTCTATGGTGATGCAGGACCCGAAATTCTCGCTCAACCCGGTGCTGACAATCGGCGCCCAGATCGGCGAGTCGCTCGCCGCCCATTTCTCGCTGTCGCGGCGGGATATCCGGGCGCGCAGCATCGCCATGCTGGAATCGGTCAGGATCGATGATCCCGAGCGGGTAATGGGCCTCTATCCGCACGAGATTTCCGGCGGCATGGGCCAGCGGGTGATGATCGCGATGATGCTGATTCCCGAACCGGACCTCTTGATCGCCGACGAGCCGACCTCCGCGCTCGACGTTTCGGTGCAGGGTCAGGTGCTCGACATCATGGATCGGCTGGTCCGCGACAAGGGCATGGGGCTTATCTTCATCAGCCACGACCTCGATCTCGTCTCGCGCTACTGCGACCGCATCCTGGTGATGCGATCCGGCGAGATCGTCGAGGAATGCGTGGCGTCCGAGCTTTCAAAGGCGCGCCATCCCTATACGCGCGGACTGCTGGCGGCGATGCCGCGCATGGACGAGGACCGGGAGTTCCTGCCGGTGCTGGAACGGGGAGATACGTGATGACCGCGCTTTCCCTCAAGAATGTCGACATTTCCTATGGCGACACCAAGGTCGTGTTCGGCGCCGGGCTCACCGTGGCGGAGGGGGAGAGCTTCGCCCTTGTCGGCGAGAGCGGCTCGGGCAAGTCCACCATTCTGCGCGCGATCGCCGGCCTCGCGCCGGACTGGAGCGGCGACATCTCCGTACTAGGCAAGGCGCGTGGAAAGAACCTCGACCGGAATTTCGCCCGCATCTGCCAGATGGTGTTCCAGGACCCGTATGGCTCGCTGCACCCGCGCAAGACCATCGACGCCACGCTGTCCGAGCCGCTCGCCGTTCACGGCATCGGTAACCGTTCGGAGCGGGTGGAAGCGATGCTTACCGCCGTCGGGCTCGACCGGCGTTTCCGGTTTCGCTATCCGCACCAGCTTTCCGGCGGCCAGCGCCAGCGGGTGGCGATCGCTCGCGCCTTGATGCTGGAGCCGAAAGTGCTGCTGCTGGACGAGCCGACCTCGGCGCTCGATGTCTCGGTGCAGGCGGAAATCCTGAACCTCCTGAAGCGCCTGCGCGCCGAACAGAACCTCACCTTCCTGCTGGTGACCCACAACCTGCCGGTGGTTTCTTTCCTTTGCGACCGGCTGGCGGTGATGCGGCGCGGCCGGATCGTCGAGATTGCCGATGTCGACAGGCTCAAGACCGGCACCCTGACACATCCCTACGCCCGCGAGCTCTATGCGGCGAGCGGCGGCCATTCCCAAGGACAATGACATGGATACTTCCGAAACGGCGCTTGCCCGGTTTGCGACAGAGATCGCCATACCCACGGACGCCGATGCCGCCTATGGCGCGCTTCAGGCCCTGACCGAGGCGGTCGTCGGCGTGAAGCTCTTCACGGTGATGACGGTGGACATGGCGGCGGGGCTGGCGCGGCGCGCCTATACCAGCGATCCCAGATCCTATCCGGCAACCGGCACCAAGCCGATCCAGCGCAATGACTGGTTCGACATCGTCCATATCGAACGCCGCCCCTTCGTCGCCAACACGATCGAGGACATCGCGAAAGTATTTCCGGATTACGAACTGATCGATTCGCTCGGCTGCCAGTCTGTGGTCAATCTTCCGGTCATCCTCGGCGGCGAGCTGGCCGCGACCGTCAACATGCTGCACGAGACCGATCATTATACCCCGGAACGCGTCGCCGCCATCGTCCGCCACCTCACCATCCCCGCCCAGCTTTGCGTGAGCGTTGCGCGAGGTTAGGGGCAGTCTCTTTTCACATCATCTGTTCGGGCCGGCTTCTGCATCATGCCCACCGGGCGAGGCGCAGACGCAATCACGGCAGGACGTCCGATTTCCGGGCGGCGGTAGAGCGGATCAGCTCCCCTTGCGCAAGGCCTCGGGAAGCAGGTCCGCCGGCATGTCCTGATAGGCGACCGGGCGCAGGAACCGGTCGATGGCCATCGTGCCGACCGAGGTCGAGCGCGCATCCGATGTTGCCGGATAAGGCCCGCCATGAACCATGGCCGGAGATACCTCCACGCCGGTGCCAAACCCGTTGACGAGCAGGCGGCCGGCCAGCATTTCCAGCTTCGGCATCAGCTTTTTCGCCGCCTTGTGGTCGCCTTCGCCAATGTGCAGGGCGCAGGTGAGCTGACCTTCCAGAGCGTCGATCACGGTTTCGACTTCATCGAGGTCCGCGCATTTGACGATCAGACCGGCGCCGCCGAAGACTTCGTCATGCAGGCTTCTGTCGCCAAGGAAGGACGCGGCCGCCGTTTCAAAAAGAGCGGCCTGCCCGTGATGGGCATCACCCGCCTGCCCTTCCGCCAGTTGCGTCACATCGCCGTGGCCGATCAGCTTCGCCACGCCGTCGCGATAAGCCTTGCAGATGCCGGGGGTCAGCATGGTCTGGGCCGGCACGGCTTTCAGCGCCTCGACGGCGCTGGCCTTGAAGTCTTCGAGCCCCTCGCCTTCGACCGCGACAATCAGCCCCGGATTGGTGCAGAACTGGCCGGCGCCGAGCGTCAACGATGCCGCAAAACCCGCGCCGATCTCGCCGCCGCGCGCCTTCAGCGCTTCGGGGAAGAGCAGCACGGGGTTGATCGCGCTCATTTCGGCGTAAACCGGGATCGGCACGTCGCGCTTTGCGGCGATATCGACCAGCGCGAGGCCGCCTCTGCGCGAGCCGGTGAAGCCGACGGCGCGGATCAGCGGATGGGCGACGAGGGCGCTGCCGATCTCGTAACCGGTATCATGCAGCATCGAGAACGTGCCTTCCGGCATGCCGCAGTCGATCACCGCCTGCCGCACCGCGCGGGCGACCAGTTCCGACGTGCCGGGATGGGCCGGATGGGCCTTGACCACGACCGGGCAACCGGAGGCCAGCGCCGAGGCGGTATCGCCGCCGGCCACCGAAAACGCCAGCGGGAAATTCGATGCCCCGAAGACGGCAACCGGGCCAAGGCCGATCTTGCGCAGCCTGAGATCGGGTTTCGGCGGCGTGCGCGCTGCATCGGCCGGATCGAAACGCAGATCCTGAAATGCGCCCTCGCGCACAACGCCTGCGAACAGACGCAACTGGTTGACGGTGCGCATGCGTTCGCCCTCAAGGCGTCCGCGCGGCAGGCCGCTTTCGGCCATGGCGCGCTCGATGAGATCATCGCCGATGGCCAGGATATTTGCGGCCACCTTTTCCAGAAACGCCGCCCGGTCTTCCAGCGCCGTTTCGCGATAGACGGTGAAGGCCTGCCAGGCCAGCCGCGCCGCCTCATCGAGATCGGCAGCACTTGCGCCGCCGAACGCGCCGGCAAGAACCTTTCCGGTGGCCGCTTCCACGGCCGTCAGCGTTCCGTTTTCGCCCATGCGCGTCTGGTTGCCGATCAGCAATTCGCCGGTAATCTTCATTGGTGCATCCTCAGTCTGGTTCTCAAATCGATCGTGTTTCAAGTGCGCGCGGCGCGGGCGCGCAATTCATCGAGCACGTTTTTCCGCACTGGCATGACGCCGGCCTTGCGGTTGCGCGCCCGCGCCCGGTAACGCCTTGCCGACGGAAGGCGCGCCCCCTGCCCTTCCACGGCGTCAAACAGCGCTTCGCCGCGCTTCAGATTGTCAAGGGCCGCCTGCCCCGTAAACGATCCCGGATCGAGCGCGATGATCAGCTCGCCATGAAACGGCGCCACCTTGGCACCATCGTCGAAGGCGATGGATTCGGCGCTGGTGAGATCGCCGATCAGCGGTCCGGCGAGCAGTTCGATCATCGCCGAAAGCGCCGATCCCTTGTGGCCACCGAAGGTCAGCATGGCGCCTTCAACCGCTTTATCCGGATCGGTGGTGGGTTTGCCGTCGGCATCGATCGCGGTTCCTTCCGGCAGCGGCGTTTTCGCGCGGCGGTGCAGTTCGATATCGCCGCGCGCAATCGCCGAGGTGGCGAAATCGAACACGAAGGGATGTTTGCCGGGCCGGGGCCAGCCGAACGCAAACGGGTTGGTGCCGAACACCGGCCGGCTGCCGCCGGCGGGCGCGACCCAGGCATGGCTGACCGTGACGGCAATCGCGACCAGCCCCTCACCGGCAATCGTCTCGACTTCCGGCCAGAGCGCCGAAAAATGAAAGCAATTGTTGATCGCAAGTGCCGCAATCCCGCAATTCCTGGCTTTTTCAGTGAGTACGGGAAGCCCCGCCTCGAAGGCGACAAGCGAAATGCCCCGGCGGGCATCGACGCGGACGATGGCCGGCGCGCGATCCTCGACAACCGGCGTGGCGGCGGGATCGACCTTGCCGCGCTCGATCAGCTCGCAGCAGCTGATCAGCCGGTAAAGCCCGTGCGAATGACATTCGTCGATCTGCGCGCGCACGACGCACTCGGTGATGGCGCGGGCATGATCCCCGGAATAGCCGGCGGCCAGCAACAGGCCCTCGCCCAGCGCCCTCGCCTCATCGGCCGAAATGGTTTCGAAGTCTTCGCTCATGTCGTCTCCCTTCAGGCGTGGTTTCGCACAAGCGCGAGGTCGCACTCTGGCTCTTGGATGAGGATGGGCCGGGCGTCAGGCGAAGGGCTCGGTCGGGCTCCTGCCGGGCCTGGTAAACCATACCGGGCCGCTTTCGTCCATGTGGATGATGTCTTCCAGCCGGACGCCGAACCTGTCGGGAACGACGATCATCGGTTCGTTTGAAAAGCACATGCCCGGTGCAAGCGGCGTGGCGTTGCCGCGCACGATATACGGCGCTTCGTGGATATCCATGCCGAGCCCGTGCCCTGCCCTGTGCGGCAGGCCGGGCAGACGATAATCGGGGCCGAGGCCATGGGCGGCGATCACGCGGCGCGCGGCATCGTCGAGGGTTTCAGCCGGAACGCCCGGTTTCGCGGCGTCGAAAACGGCCTGCTGCGCTTCCCGCTCGATCGCCCAGATCCGGGAGAACTCGGCCGAGGGCTCGGCCTTCACATAGGTCCGGGTCATGTCCGACTGGTAGCCGCCGACAATGGTGCCGGTGTCGACCAGAATGATATCGCCCTCGGCATAGGTCTGATCGTAATCGACGCCGTGCGGCAGCGATGTCGCAGCGCCGAAGGAGCAGATCGCGAAGGTGCTGCCCGAACCGCACAGCGCGCGGTGGGTCTCGTCGATGAAACGCACGACCTCCGAGGCGCGGATGCCCGGCTCGATCATCGCATGGACGCGCCGGTGCACTTCAAGCGTGGCATTCATCGCATATTGCATCAGCGCGATTTCCGTCGGCGATTTTACCGCCCTGAGCGCCGAGATCATCGGTCCGCCGTCGATCAGCCGTTCCGGCGCAATCTGGCGGGCGAGCGCCGAATAGACGAAAAACGGCAGCGCGTCGTCCAGCGCCAGCGTCCGGCCCTGGCCCAGAAGCTTCGCTGCCAGCGCGGCGGAACTTTCATGCTCGTCCCAGCTGGCGATATCGCCGTCGAGCCGCTCAAGCGTTTCGATCTTCGAAACCTCGAAGGCCGGGGCGATATAGGTCAGGCCGTCGGCGGTGATCAGGGCGCCGACCAGACGCTCGCTTTGATGCCAGACAAGGCCGGTGAAATAGGCAAGGCTGGTGGTCGATCCCAGCAAGACGGCATCGGCACCCGCTGCCTGCATGGCCGCGCGCAGACGCGCGATCCGGCCCTTGCGTTCGTCTTCGCTGATCGGTGCGGGGCGGTTGTCGGACATCATGGCAGCGGTCTCTCCATTTTCACGCGATCGCGGATATTTCCTCGTCAACCCGGCCCTAACACATTTGTCGCCAGTTTGTCGACATTATCGTCAACACGCTTTTCGCAATCGCAGGAATTGCATCCGAGGGCATGAACGCGCCGTGAGCTACGAGGCTTCGACCGATGCCGTCTACCGGCCGGAAAACCGGTCGAAGCGCAGGTTTTCGAGATCGGCGGAGGGCTTCTGCTGCGCGGCCAGTTCCGCGATCAGCCGCCCCGTGGCCGCCGACTGGGTCAGGCCCAGATGGCCGTGGCCGAAGGCATAGAGCACGTTCGGCGCGGCCTTCGAGCGGTCGATCACCGGCAGGCAGTCGGGCATGGAGGGGCGAAAGCCCATCCACTGTTTGCCGCCGGCGGTTTCAAGCCCCGGCATCAACCGCCTGGCGAGTTTCAGCAGCATGTCGGCGCGTTTGAAGTTGGCGGGCAGATCGAGACCGCCGAATTCCACCGCGCCGCCGATCCGGATGCCGTCCTTCAGCGGTGTCGCGACAAAGGAATGATCGTTGAAATAAAGCTGGCGCTTCAGCGGGAAGGCTGTTGCCGGCAGAGTGGTGTTGTAGCCGCGCTCGGTATCGAGCGGGACCGCCTCGCCGAGACTTTTAGCAAGCCGCTTCGACCACGCGCCGCAGGCGACGACGACGGTGCGGGCCTCGATCGACCCGCCATCGGCGAGACGGATGCGGGCGCCCGCCTCGATCGGCTCGATGGCGGAGACTTCGGCTATCGTGATCGTGGCGCCGTCTTGCCGCAGGCTGTCGGCGAGCGCGCGGGTGAAATCGGCGGGATCGGAAACCTGCAGCCCGTCATCGCTGTAGATCGCATGTTCGAATAGCGGCGCGAGGCCGGGCTGAAGCGCTTCGATCTCGGCGCGGCCGACGCGATGGAAATCGAAGCCGGCCGCGCGCTTCTTCGCCCAGTCGGGCGCTGCGGCGCGGAAACTCTTTTCACTGTCGTAAAGATCGAGCGTGCCGGTATTGACGATAAAGGACGAAAGACGCGCATCCTTGCGGATCGTTTCGAATTCGTCGGCCGCCAGTTGCATCAGCTCTGCCTGGACCCTGAGGCCGCGTTCGAAATTTGCCCTGGAGCTCGCCCGCCAGAAATGCCAGAGCCAGGGCGCGAGCCTTGCCGCATAGGCCGGACGGATGGTCAGCGGCCCCAGCGGATCGAGCAGCCAACCCGGCGCTTTCCATGCGATCCCCGGCGACGGGATCGGCACGATCTCGGGGAAAGCGAGGATGCCGGCATTGCCCGCGCTGCTTCCGGCGGCGATGGCGCTGCGTTCCAGGATCGTGACTCTTCGGCCACCGGCAAGCAGATAGCGCGCGGCCATGCATCCGATAATGCCGCCGCCAATGACAACGGCGTCTGCGCCAGCTTCGTCTTTCATCGGGAACTCCCCGTGTTTTGAGACCGCATCTCGCCATGCCATGGCGAAGACGGCCCGCCTGCCCTTTCGCCCGCCGTCGGGATTTTCCGAAGCGGAAGCATCAAGATATTGTCCTTTTTGCCATTGTTCAGTCCAGTGACAGCGCGCGCGCCTGTTCGGTTTCCCGGGACAGGTATTCCTGTATCTGGCGCACGATCTGCCCGGCATGGGCGATCGCCAGCCGGTCGGCCCTTTCGGTTTCGCCGGCTTCGATCGCCGCGATGATATCCTCGTGTTCGTTGACATATTGACGCGGAAGCTGGTCTTCGAAGGTGGAATAATAGAGCCGCAGGATCCGGCGCCCCTCATCGAGCAGCCGCGAGAAGAAACCGGTGTAATAGGCGTTGCCCGCAAGTTCGGCGATGGCGACGTGAAACTCGCGATTGGCCTCGATCATGGCGAAGGCGTCCTGCGCCTCCACCGCGGCGACGAACTCGTCCTGCCGGTCGCGGATGTCTTTCATCATCGCCGGGTCATGCGGTCCGCGCGCGGCAGCGCCCCTGGTGCTGATCCGGTACATCAGCGTCAAGGCCTCGAAATAGTGCGGCATCGCGGCAAAATTGATGGCGGAAACGATGGTGTTGCGGTTGGGCAGCGTGGTCACCAGCGTGTCGCTTGCAAGCCTGAGCAGCGCCTCGCGCACCGGCGTGCGCGACATGCCGAAACGTTCCGACAGCCTGACCTCGTCCAGCGGACTGCCCGGTGTCAGTTCCATCGCCAGAATTTCCCGGCGCAGCGTCTCGTAGACCTTCTGGGTCCCCGATCCGCGCGTTTTCGTTCTTGCCGCCTCTGCCGCCGCCATTGCTGCCTCTTTTCCGGTCCTCGGGCTTCCACACAATCCTGCGGGTGGTGTATGCTATCCGTTCAGCCGGCCTGATCCGACCAAGTCGGCGATCTTCGGGTTTGAGCATACGTCGCCGCTTGCAAGTTGTCGACACTTTGTATTCAGAAAACCGGTTTCAAGGGCGGCAATCCCAAGACCACGGCGTCCATCCATCTGGCGTTTCAGGGTTATCGCGTCCTGTGTATCGATGCCGCGCGTTCGCTGGTGACGCGACAGGCTTCACCGCCATGATCGAGAAGGGAAGAAAGGCAGGAATGTCGGATACAACTGATGATCGGCGGCGAACCCATCATCCAGAATTCATCGGTATGTCGGCCGGTCAACCGCGTGGCGCGGCAGGCGCTTTATGACCTCGGCCTGGCGGCAAGGCCGCTGCAGGACAAAAGCGTCGAAGCCATAAACCGAAATCTCGGCCTCCACGCCGCAGTCGACCCGCACCTTCGCCGCGCCGCCGCACTGATGCCGGAAGTCAATATCCGTGACGACCGGATCAATCCCTATCCCGGCCGCGCAATCCTGATGATCGCGATCTTCGGGTATCTCGTCTGGGCAGGCTGGCTCTTCGTCAGGCCCGAGCGCGAGGGAGAAAGTTGAAGCGTTTGAGCTTGTAGCCAAAGCCCGGGAGATCGCCTCCATTGTCTGAACTTGAAAGGCTCTGGAAGCCGAGGCTTTGCCAGATGCCAAGAGCCGTGAGGCTGGCTTCATGCAACCGGAAGCTCCGGTCTCACGAATTCCTCACATCAGCAGGTCGCCGATCGAAAGTCTCCGGAGAGCCTTGGCTATGTTGGCGACAAGGGCTTCCTTGTTGGGCCCGTGATCCGGATAGCGGGTCATGTTGTCGCCATTATGCATGAAAACATAGCCGCCCCGCCCGTCGTCTGTTGGAAATTGCCAGAGCCAGTCCGCGGGTTTCGGGTCGAGGTCCGTGCCCACATCGCTCAGCCAGATCGCGCCGGGCGGCGCATCCGTCCAGCCGCGCGCATATTGGCCGTGGATGCCCTTCCATCCGTCGAAGCCCTCGCCAAGACCGCCGAAAATGCCGAAGCGATCGTCGCGCACCCGAACCTTGATATTGGTGAAGGGGCGGGACGGCACGGCCCGGAACGGGGCCATGAAGGGAAGCCAGGGCTGGCAGGGCTCGGCGCAGATGATCAGGTTGCCGCCTTGCGCAAGAAAGCCCAGGAGATCGTCCGCCTTGCGCTTCAGGAAGATCTCGTCGTGGCTGCTCGGCAGGTAGAGCGTGTCGGCCGCCGCCAGCAGGTCGGGGCCGAGCTCGTAGAGGGGCGCGAACCTCACTTCGAACCCTTCCGCCGCCAGGCTTTGGCCGAGCCGGTCCGGCTGCCATTCGCTCGGGACATGGCTGCACTGGAGATAGGTGAAGCGGTTCGGCCTTCGCCTCTCGATGCCGAGTTCCCGGTTCAGCCACGGGTAGAAGGACTGCAGAAACCGGGTGGTCGCCGGCATGAACCGTTGACCATTGTGGGAATGCGGATCGAGGGAGGCCAGCAACAGCCGGCCGCCGCCGGGAAGCGATGGAAAGTCGAGGAAGAGGCTGCCGCCGCCGTCCTCGATTTCCAGGATCGAACGCGCGCCCTCGGGCACGTTGTAGGATCCGCCCCAATGCCAGCTCATATGCGCGAGCGGCATCGCCTCGGTGATCGGATGGTGCGGTTCGCTCAGCCGGATCTCCAGCTTTTCGCCCTTCGTCCACCACAGCCAGTCGCGGCAATTGCCCGGTGTCCACCGCAGGCCGGGAGTGTCCAGCCAGTCCGCGTGCCCCTGAAGCAATACCACGAGGAAGCCGCCATTGTGCCGGTAGGCATTGAGCTGGCCGGCATGGGCCGCGGCCGCCGGCCCATCCATCGCATCGGGCATGACCACGGCCTTGTAGGCGGAGAGATCCACCTTCGGCAGGTCGTGGATATAGATGAGATCGTCGAGATGGTGGCGGAAATCCCGGAAGCTGCGAAGCTGCCAGCTGTTGCCCCAGTGAATGTAGGCAATTCCCTTCGTCCGGGCGTGGGGATCAGACATCGGCTTTCTCTCCCCGATGACGGAACAGCGGCGCATAAGTGTGTTTTGCCAGGCCGGCGAAATCCGCCCGCGCGATCGGCAGGTCGTAGAGTTCGCTCAGATTGCCGGCGTCGAGGGCCTGCGCGGTCGGGCCGCAGACATAGCGGCTCCCGCTGGTCATCAGCAACACGTCCGTGGCGATTTCGACTGCATGCTGCGGCATGTGGGTGGAAAAGACGATCGTCATGCCATGCTCGGCCTGCAGCCCGTGAAGGAGATCCAGAACCTTGTCCTGGTTCTTGTAGTCCAGCGCCGCGCAGGGCTCGTCCAGCACCAGCAGATCGCATTCCGAGGCGAGCGCCTGGGCGATCATCACCAATTGCCGCTGACCGCCGCTCAGGGCATTGAAGGCCTGCGCCTCCAAGGCCTCGATGCCGAGCATGGACAGGAATTGACGGACAATCTCGTAGTCCCTGCGCCCCGGCGCGCCGAACAGCCCGAGATGCCGCGCCCGTCCCATCAGGGCGATATCCAGAGCGGAATAGGCAAACGACACCTCGAAGAGCTGCGGGACGAACCCGACCTGTCCGCGGACCACGAGCCTTCCGGATTTTGGCTGGATGAGCCCCGTCAGGGTATTGATCAGCGTCGTCTTTCCAACCCCGTTTGCCCCGAGGATGGCGAGGGTGCGGCCTTTGTCGAGGCGGAGATTGTATCCCTCCAGGATCGTCCGGCCGCCTCTTTCCACGGTCAGGTCACGGGCTTCAATCACCGGCCCAGCCTCCCTTGGCGTGCAGGCGGCGCAGGATGACCGCAAACACCGGCACCCCGATGAGCGCGGTGATGATGCCGAGCGGAATTTCGGCGGTGGTCAGGGTGCGCGCCAGATTGTCGACCATCAGCAGATAGATTGCGCCGAGAACGCCGGCCACCGGCAGCATGCGCTGGTGATCCGCGCCGACGAGGGCGCGGGCGACGTGAGGAATGACAAGGCCGACCCAGCCGATGATGCCCGAGGTCGCGACAACCCCGGCCGATATCAGCGCGGAGGTCAGCAGGATGATCCACTGGATGAGAACGACGCGGACGCCAAGCGCGCGTGCCTTCTCTTCGCCGAGCGACATGATGTTGATCTGAAAGCGCAGCAGATAGATCGCGAAGGAGGACGGGACGACGGCGAGGAGGATCAGCAGCACGTCCGAATAGCTGCTGGAAGCGATGCTGCCCATCAGCCAGTACGTTATTGAAGGCAGTTTCTGGAACGGGTCGGCCAAAAGCTTGGCGATCGAAATCGCCGCCGAGAAGAACGCCGAGATGACCACCCCCGCCAGCACCAGCGTCAGCATGCTGGTGCGTCCGCGCACCGTTGAGAGAAGCTTGACCAGAAGCACGCTGCCGAGGCCGAACAGAAAGGCTGTCAGCATCAGCGCATAGCCCTGGAGGCCGAGGAGAATGGCGAGCGTGCCGCCGAAACCCGCCCCGGCCGTGACGCCGATAATGCCCGGATCGACAAGCGGATTGCGGAACAGCCCCTGCAGCGACGCCCCGGAAATGGACAACCCGAAGCCGATGAGAACGGCGGCAAGTATTCTCGGCAGGCGCACCTGCTCGACGACCACCTCCTTGACCGGGTCCCAGAAGGGCACGGCAAGCGGATGGATGTTTTCGATCAGGATCAGGGCGACCTCTTTGAGCGAAAGATCATAGCGGCCGATCGTCACGGAATAAAGGACTGCCATCACCAAAAGCACGACAAGGCCCGGCAGGACGGAGACTCTCGCCAGTTTCCGTCCTGCCGGGCCGATGCGCTCTGGCGCTGCCTCAGCCGAAGAGTTCGGCATAATCGAATGCAGGCGCGTTGCTGTCGCTTTCGAGAACGGCCTTGATCTGGTCGCCGGACAGGTCGGCGCCGTAGATCAGCTTGTAGACATCCGTGATCTGGGTCTTGAAGGCCGGCGCATATTCGGAGCCGTGGGCGATGGCCGCGAGCCAGACCGAGGTCAGGAAGATTTCCGGCGCGTCCGGGGTTCTGGCGAAGACCGGCTGCTTGTAGACGCGCCCGGCCTGGACTGCCGCCATGTTCGCGAGCAGCGGATCGTCGAAGAAATCCTGCGGGTCGAGTTCGGCGGCATAGGCCGGAATGATGATGATGTCCGGGTTCCAGACCAGGAGCTGTTCCATGTCGACGGTGCGCCACCACTCGCCGCTGCCGTCGGCCGCCGGGTTGGTCACGCCGCTGAGCGAAAGATCTTGCGAGCCGTTGGCGATGACGCGGTACTGGTCGCCGATCTGGTCGATATGCAGGACGGACGGCATATCCGCGCCAGCAAGGACCGACACCCTTTCACTGAGCGCCCCGAGAGAATCGGACTGGGACTTGAGGATGGCCTGTGCCCGGTCATTGCGGCCGGTCATGTAGCCGGTCAGCGTCACGTAATCGAGCCTGTCCTGTTCCGTGCAGCACTGCCAGCCGACAACGGTCAGGCCAACCCGTTCAAGCGGCCCGATCAGTTTCTCGTCGTGGGTCCACTGGATCACGGCGTCCGGCTTTTCGGCCAGGATCGCCTCGACGTTCGGCACGAAGCCTTCCTGCGCGGCGCTTGTGCTGATCTTCGACATTTCCGGGATCATCTCGGTGTAGATGCCCTCGGTGAAATAGCGGTCGAGGGAGTCCTTGTTCATCCCGACAATGTGGTCGGCCGTCTCGTCGACCGCCCGGTAGATGATCGGGGCGGAACGGACGATCGTGACGACCCGCTCCGGCGGCGTCTGGAACGTAATCGTCTTTCCGCGATGATCGGTGAAGGCGCTTTCCGCCTGGGCGGCGACCGGTACGAAAAGGCAAAGCGACACCGTAACCGCTGACCATGCTGCACGACGATTTGACATTCGAGACTCCTCTGGCAGGCCTTCGTCCGAAGGCGCAAAAACCCTGCGCTCGAGAAATCAAATATGAATGTTTTAGTCAAGTATTTATTCGACGGGCGCCGTCGGCAGGGAAAACCGAAGACTGAGCCGGCTCTGCCTGCGAGCGATAAAATTGTTGTATGGAGCGGTTATACCTTTCGAAAGCTCCTCGCGCTTCTTTTCGCTATGGTGCGGCGTCTGGACGGGAGGCGTTTATGACGAGGCCGAATATTTTGCTGATCACCACCGATCAGCAACACTACGATGCGCTCGGGGTGCGCGATGCGAAGCTCAAGACTCCCAATCTTGACCGGTTGTGCATGCAGGGGACGCGGTTTGACCGCGCCTATTGCCCGTCGCCGGTGTGCACGCCATCGCGGGCAAGCATCATCACCGGGCAGTACCCGTCGCATCATGGGGCCTGGACAATCGGGGTGAAGCTGCCGGAGGACGTCCCGACTGTCGGTGATCATCTGATTGCCGCAGGCTACAGTACCGCCCTGATCGGCAAGGCGCATTTTCAACCGTTGGCGAGCGCGCCGGGCTCTGAATCTCTCGAGTGCCAGCCGGTCCTTCGCGATCTGGATTTCTGGCGGGGGTTCAACAGAACATGGTACGGGTTCGAGCATCTGGAGCTTGCCCGCAATCACGCCGATGAAAGCCATGCGGGCCAGCACTACGCGATCTGGATGGAGGACAAGGGGCTTGTCGACTGGCGGGACTATTTCCAGCCGGTTCACGGCGAAAGCGCAAGGAACGCGCCCCGCCTCGGCGGAAAGGGCGGCTACACAAGGGCTGACCGATCCTGGTCTCTCCCCGCCGACATGCACTATACGACCTGGACCGCGGAGCGCAGCATGGCCTATCTCGATGAGCACGGCCGCAGCGCAAAGCCGTTCTTCCTGTGGGCCAGCTTTCATGATCCGCATCCGCCTTATACCGTCAGCGAGCCATGGGCATCGATGTACGATCCCGAGGATATGGATATCGACCGGGTGACGCCCGGCGAACATGATCGCAACCCGCCGCATTTCGCCATGACCCAGCAGGCAGAACCCGACTTCGCAGACTGGCACGATCCCTTTCAGGCGCACGGGTGCGAAAGCCATCTCTATCCGGAAGAGGAGCTGAAGAAGGACAAGGCCACCTATTTCGGAATGATGAGCTTTCTGGATTCCGAGATCGGACGCATCCTGGACAGGCTTGATGATATGGGCCTGACGGAGAATACGCTGGTGGTGTTCACGACCGATCATGGCCATTTCCTCGGCCAGCACGGCCTCATCGCCAAAGGGCCGTTCCATTATGAAGACATGCTGCGCCTGCCGATGATCGTCAGGCTGCCGGGGAAGGTGGCCGCCGGCGCGGTCACGCAGGACCTGCAGAGCCTCGTCGATCTGGCGCCGACCTTTCTGGAGGCCGCCGGCATTGCCGTGCCCGGAGAAATGCAGGGCGTGTCGCAATGGTCGAACTGGCGGGGCGGACCGGAAGCGCGGGATTTCATTTTATGCGAGAACCGGCACAACCCGGTGATGCCGCATGTCGAGACCTATGTCGACCGGCGCTACAAGATCACGGTTTACCGTCAAGGCCGTTTCGGCGAGTTGTTCGACCTTCGCGATGACCCCGGCGAGATCAGCAATCTCTGGGATGATCCCGCCTCGCAGGACCTCAAGGCCGGGATGCTTCACGCCATGATACAGGGCATCATGAAATCCGAACCCACCCGCATGCCGCGAATTGCCGGCGCCTGAGGGCGTTATGCGACGCGCTGGTCGATCGTCTCGAAATAGTCCGCGCACAGCGTCATCAGAGCCTGAAGCGGCGGATAGTGACTGATCGCCTTGCGGTAGACCGCGCCAGTATCGGAATTGCGCCGCCCAAGCTCGATCGGCACCGTCAGGATCGGGCGACCGGGAATGCCGAGGGCAGCGGCATCCGGCAGGATGCAGAGGTAGTCGCCGTCCTGCAAAAGGCGGAAAATGGCCAGAAGAGAGCTTGATCGCACTCTGATCTGCGGCAGTCTTCCGGTGCGTTCCATGACGGCGTGCAGCGTCTCCGCCTCGTAGATCGGATCGGCGGAATATATGATCCAGGGATAGCAATGCACGGCTTCATAATCATCGGCGCGGCATTGCTGGATCGGATGATCGGCGCGGGCGACGAGGCGGTCGCAGATCTTGGAAAAGGCGCGCGTCTCCAGGTTGGGATGTTCGCTTTCCGCGTAAAGCCCGCCGAACGAAACATCGATCAGCCCGTCGATCAGCGCCTGCGATGATCCGGCCACGCTGGGGGCCATTTCAAGCGTCAGATTGGGAAATTGCGCATGCAGTTTCGAGGTTACGGTCGGCAGCACGACGGAGGACCACAACGGCCCGGCATGAATGCGCAGCCGACCTTCGGCGGCCGGGTCATTGCCTGCCAGCTCCGCTTCGGCGAGTTCCCAGTCGCGGGCAAGCCGCGATATCGTTGAAAGCAGTTTCGCGCCGAAAGGCGTCGGCCGGACGCCGCGGGCGTGGCGCTCGAGCAATCTGGCATCGTAGTAATCCTCCAATTGCGCCAACGACCGCGAAAGCGCGGGCTGGGTCACGTTCAGGACCTCCGATGCCTTGCGCACGCTGCCCGCCTCGGCAATGGCGCGGAACCGGAAAAGCAGGCTCATTCTGTCCAGCATAGCTATCAAATTCCATTATCGCTGCAGTAAAGAATGGCATTTGTTTTTGATAACTTCAATTGATATCCATCAGATCGCAGCCGTCATCACACTGTTTTGCAGGCGTGCGTTTGCGGGAGGAGCGCCGGCGCCAAGTCTCAAATCCGGTTTGTTGGCACATCAGTATGCGTAAGCAATGATAGACGGATAAATGCAGATCAGGGGCAGCCCTGACCGAAGACCGGTCGGCATGCGCCAAGGGAGGAGATTATGACTTTATCTATATCGATGAAACGCCGGCAGTTCCTGGCAGGCAGCGCCGCTTTCGGCGCGCTGGCCTTGACCGGCGTCGGACGGGCATTCGCGCAGGAATTCGATATTCCCGCACCCATCGGGCCGATCGACGCCGATGGACCCTTCCGCTGGCTCGACAGCGGCGATCAGAAGGCGACCTTCTACAAGGCGTTTTTCCCTGAATATGCCAAGGCGCGCGATATCGAAGTGGTCTATGACGGGCTGCCCTGGAACGAGATCAATCAGGTCCTGCCGCTCGGCATCCGCAACAATACCGCACAGGACGTCTTCAACCTGCCGCTCAACATGCCGCCGGCCTATGCCGTCAACGAGGGCTGGGTGCAGGCCTATGACGATTTCATTCCCGATATCGAGACCTGGAAGCAGGGATTTCCGCCCGGCGCCTTTCTGGAGGGGCTGAATGTCTTCAACGGCAAGACCTATGGCCTGCCTTATACATCGGCCCGCGTCAGTTCGGCTTTCACGCTCTATAACCGGAAATACCTGAACGATGCCGGTTTTGATCCGGAGACGACACCGCTGACCTGGGATACATTCCGCGCAGCGGCCGGGAAGGTCACCGAAATGAACGCCGGGCGCGCTTTCGGCTTCATCATCGGCGGCAACCAGGTCAATCGCTGGTGGGATGCCTGCCGGACGCTGGCCCAGACCAACGGGCTGGCCTGCGGCGATACGTCGATCGGCAATGGCGTCGATTTCCGCTCCGGCGAGGTGGTCTTCGACGCCGACGAGATCGTCGGCGCCATCGAGCTTCTGCTGGCGCTGAAGGCGGACGGTTCGATCTTCCCGGGCGTGATGAGCATCAACGCGCCGCAGGCGCGCGCGATGATGCCGCAGGGCGCCGCCGGCATGATCCTTCAGGGCCCATGGAACATCCCCCAGTGGGAGCGCGAGAACCCGAATTTCGATTTCGGCATCGCGCCGACCCCCGGCAAGGGCGGCTACACCATCGTCGGCTCGCTTGCATCGGCTTCGAACACGATGTTCATCTATTCCAAGTCGAAAAACGCGACCATTGCCGCCGATGTCTTCCATTATCTCGGCACGGAAGAGGGCCAGATCGCGTGGGGCAATGTCGTTGGCTCCTCCGATCCGCCGATCTTCCCGAAGGCCATCGAACAGTCGACGATGTCGGCGCGATCGAAAAAGGCGCTGCAGATGTTCGAAAACACCATCCGCATTTCGCCGAACCCGTTCGCGCGCAACCCCGAGCTTGCGGCCGTCGCCAGCGTTTATCAGGAGCCGACCCCGAATGCGCCCCAGACCATTCAGGGTCTGTTCACCGGCCAGACCACCGACATCAAGGGAGAACTGACCAGGCTGGTTTCCGCCACCAACATAGCGCTCGATGCCGCCTTCAAGACGGCGAAGGACAACGGGGCGAATGTCAGCCGCGACGATCTCGTCTTCCCCAACTGGGATCCGTCCAAGGACTACGTGGCTTCGGATTACGAGGCGCTTTGAGACTGAAAACAGGTGTAAAGGGCCCGCTGCCGGCGGCGGGCCCGCTTTCAGGAAAACATCAATGTCCGATTCCACCGTGTCAGCCAGCCTGATGCGCCGTCTGGGCGCCCGGATATGGAACAGTCGCGTCGACTATCTGTTTCTGGTTCCCGGCATGCTCATCTTCGGCGCCTTCATTCTCTATCCGATCTTCGCCGCGGAATATTTCTCGCTGCTGAACTGGTCCGGCTTCGATTCCAACGCGAAGTTCGTCTGGTTCGCAAACTATGTCGAACTGCTTCAGGACCCGTTCTTCTGGAATGCGTTCGGCCGATCATTCCTGTTCACGCTCAGCACAGTTCCCGCGCAGATGATCATATCGCTGATCATCGCGATCATCCTCAACAACAAGCTGTTGAAGCTTTCGGCGCTGTTCCGCACGATGATCTTCCTCCCGGTGGTGACGCCGGTCGCCGTCATCGGCATCGTGATGACGATCATGCTTTCGCCCTTCAACGGGCCGATCAACATGGCCATCCTGGATATCGGCCTGCTGAAGCGGCCGCTGGATTTTCTCGGTGATCCGGACCTGGTGTTGTGGACGCTGGCCGCGATCTATGTCTGGAAATGGGTCGGCGTCACCATGGTCTACTGGCTGGCCGCCCTGCAGACCGTTCCCGCCGAACTCTACGAAGCCTGCAAGCTCGACGGCGTGAAAGGCTGGCAGGTCACGCTTTACGTCATCATGCCGATGATCATGCCCTTCGCCATCGTCATAGCGCTGATCTCGGCCATCAGCGCGCTCAATGTGTTTCCGCTGATCATGTCGATGACCCAGGGCGGACCCTATTTCGCCTCGGAGGTGATGGAAGTCTATATCTTCCGCTACGCCTTCGCCACGGCCGGCGCCGTGCCGCGCCTTGGGTATGCCAGTGCGGCCGGGGTGTTCTTCGGGCTGGCGATCATGTCGCTGACCATTCTCCAGGTGCTGGCGGTTCGTCATCTGCGCAACAGGGAGAAGCCCAATGCCGCATGATGCCGCTGCTTCAATCCGCCCGCCGGCGTTCTCGCCGCGCATGCGCCGCGTTCTGGTCTCGGTCGTGCTGGCAGCGGTCTGCGCCGTCTGGATCTATCCGCTGCTGTGGATGGTCTCGGCATCGCTGAAGGACAATGCCGCGATTTTTGCCAATGAGGGGCTGATCCCCGGACAGCCGAGTTTCGAGAACTATCTCCGTGCGTGGAAAGAGGCCAATATCGGTTCCTATTTCTTCAACACCGTTTTCGTCACGGTGGGTTCGGTTGTTCTTGTCACCATCGCCTCGTCGATGATGGGCTATGTGCTGGGGCGCCGGCGGTTCGTCGGGCGCGGGCTGATCTTCGCCCTGATCGCGTTCACGATCTTCGTGCCGCAGGGCTACACCATCATCCCGATCTTCGACCTGCTGACGCGCATCGGGCTTGGCCAGTCGCTCTGGGGCGTGATGCTGGCCACCTGCGGCGGATCCTTCGTGATCTTCGTTCTCCTGTTCGCGGGCTATTTCAGCCAGATACCGAACGAGCTCGAAGAAGCGGCCAAGATGGACGGCGTCAGTTTCGTCAAGACCTTCTGGTACGTCATGCTGCCGCTTGCCCGCCCGATTGTGGTGACGGTCGTGGTGATGCAGACGCTCTACGCCTGGAACGATTTTCTTCTGCCGCTGGTCGTCACGCTCGCCAATCCTTCGATCCGGACGCTCTCGGTCGGCGTCTACGCCTTTCGCGGCGAGAACTTCATCGACTGGGGCGGCATGACCGCCGCGTCCACCATCTCCATCCTTCCGGTGGTGATCCTGTTTTTGTTCCTGCAGCGCTACTTCATCGACGGCCTCGCCGGGGCGGTGAAGGGATGAATGCGCAGCTATTTGGGAGAGACCAGACATGACTGGCGTCAGTCTCAAGAACATCAAGAAATCCTATGGCGGTCTCGAAGTCGTCCACGGCGTCGACATCGAAATTGAAAAGGGCGAGTTCGTTGTGTTCGTCGGCCCGTCCGGCTGCGGCAAGTCCACGCTTCTCAGGATGATCGCCGGGCTCGAGGAGATCAGCGGCGGCGACCTTGAGATCCACGGTCAGCGGGTCAACGATGTCGATCCGGCCAACCGCGGCGTCGCCATGGTGTTCCAGACTTATGCGCTTTATCCGCATATGACGGTCGACCAGAATATGGGCTTCGGGCTGAGGATGAACGGCACGCCGAAAGCCGAAGTGGCCAGACGCGTCAGCGAGGCGGCGAAAATCCTGCAGATCGAGGACCTTCTGGACCGCAAGCCGAAACAGCTTTCCGGCGGCCAGCGCCAGCGCGTTGCCATCGGCCGGGCGATTGTCCGGCATCCGCAGGTCTTTCTGTTCGACGAGCCGCTGTCGAACCTCGACGCCGAGTTGCGGGTTGCGACCCGTCTCGAACTGGCCAAGCTGCATCAGCAACTGGCCGGCTCCACGATGATCTATGTGACCCACGACCAGGTCGAGGCAATGACGCTGGCGGACAAGATCGTGGTTCTGCGCAAGGGCAAAGTCGAACAGATCGGCGAGCCGATGGAGCTCTACGAGAACCCGGCCAATCTTTTCGTTGCCGGTTTCATCGGGTCGCCGAAGATGAACTTTCTCGATCTCGAAGGCGGGGAAAACCTGACATTCCGTTTCAAGGACAAAAGCACCGTCGCGCTTGCCGGTCCGGGGGCCCCGCAAACCGCCGTTCTTGGCCTGCGCGCCGACCAGATGACGCTCACGGAGCCGGACAGCGGCCATTTCACGGGCACGGTCAGCGTGGTGGAACGTCTCGGCGACAGCGAGTTCGTTTATGTCTCCACCGAATGGGGCCAGGAACTGGTGGTGCGGCTTCCCGGCGGCTCCAATACGCCGGTCGGCAGCCAAACCGGCATCGCATTGTCCGGGCGAACGCATTTCTTCGACAGCGAGGGACGGTCCCTTTCCGGCATCTCGCTCGCCGCGGACCAGAACTGACATAGAGGGGCAGATCCATGCGACCCAATATCATCTTCATCATGTCCGACGACCATGCCGCGCGCGCAATCTCGGCCTATGGCGGCGGGCTCAACAGCACGCCCAATCTCGACCGGCTGGCCGATGAGGGCATGCGGCTCGACCGCTGCTATGTCACCAATTCGATCTGCACGCCGAGCCGCGCCGCGATCCTGACCGGCACCTATAATCATGTGAACCTGGTGACGACGCTCGATACCCATATCGACAACCGGTTGCCGAATGTCGCCAAGCACCTCAAGCAGTCCGGCTACCAGACGGCGATCTTCGGAAAGTGGCATCTCGGTGAGGGCAAGGCCCACGAGCCGACAGGTTTCGACGACTGGTCGGTCATTCCGGGGCAGGGCGTCTATTACGATCCGATCTTCATCGATCGCGATGGTCCCAAAGTGCATCCGGGCTATGTCACCGACATCACCACAGATATGAGCATCGATTTCATCAAGGCCCGCGACAGGGAGCGGCCGTTCTTCCTGATGTGTCACCACAAGGCGCCGCACCGGCATTTCGTCTGCGATCACAAGCATGAGACCCTGTTTGAGGACGACCTGCCGCTGCCCGGCACCTTCACCGATGACTACGCCAACCGCGCCGCGGCGGCCAAGGAGGCAAGGATGCGGGTGCGCTCGGACATGACCTATGAGGATCTCGGGCTCGTTCAGCCCGAAGGCGGCTCGGAGGTCGGCAAGTTGCTGTTCGATCATCCGAATGTTCACATGCGCAAGGTGCCGGAACTGAAGGACGGTGAAAGCCTTACGCTGATCGATGTGAAGACCGGCGAAAACTTCATCTTCACCGACCCGCGGAAACTCGCCGAATTCAAATATCAGCGCTACATCAAGCGCTATCTCAGAACGGTGCAGTCGATCGACGACAATGTCGGCCGTCTCCTCGACTATCTCGACGAGGCGGGACTGGCCGACAACACGATCGTGATCTACACCTCCGACCAGGGATTTTTCCTGGGCGAGCACGGCTGGTTCGACAAGCGTTTCATGTATGAGGAATCGCTGCAGATGCCGTTTCTGGTGCGCTATCCCGACGGGATAAAACCGGGCGGCATTTCCGGGAAGATCGCCATGAATGTCGACTTTGCGCCGACCTTTCTCGACTATGCCGGCGTACCGGTCCCCTCCTACATGCAGGGAACGAGCATGCGGCCGGTGTTCGAAGGCCGGGCGGGCGAAGACTGGCAGGATGTCGCCTATCACCGCTACTGGATGCACAAGGATGTCATCCACAATGCGTTTGCCCATTACGGCATTCGCGGCGAACGCTACAAGTTGATCTACTGGTACAACGAGCCGCTCGATCAGATCGGGGCGACTGCCGGTGATGAACCGCCCGAATGGGAACTGTTCGACTGCGACGCAGATCCCTTCGAATTGCACAATCGCGCCGGCGACCCGCAATACGCGGATATTTTCAGGCTCATGGTGGAGAAGCTGGATCGGAAGATGACCGAGATCGGCGATACGCCCGAGCACGACAGCACCGCTTTACCCCGCAAGCCTTCCAGCACAACGCGGATACTGTCTTCGAAAGAATAGGATTGCGGGGCGGATACTCGACGAGGTCGAGCGCAACGTGCCCGCAGATCTCGACATTCACGTCATCATGGACAATGACGGCACACACAAGACCAGGCTGATCCGCAACTGGTTCGCCAAGCGTCCGCGCTGGCATGTGCATTTCACGCCCACATCGGCGTCATGGATCAACCAGGTCGAACGGTTCTTCGCGCTGCTGACCGAACGCGCCCTCAGGCGTGGCGTATTCCGCTGGACCAAGTCCCCCGACGACATCCTCGCCAGCAACCAACGCTTCTGCCTCCGGACAATCAAAGCAAATCCATAGAATGAACCGGACTTCAGAATCGGGACACTAGAGACCCCACAATGCCCTGACGGAGTTCGCCAATATATCCGCGCTGTACCGAACGTAGATCATTCACTGCGTGGCGAAGGTGCTCCGCGCCAAACGTTGTCTGGCGGATGAATTCCGCCCCCGAATGTGTCAGATGAGCACCGGTTCTGCTGCGTTCAAAAAGTGTAATGCCAAGTCGCCGCTCAAGTGATTGAACCCGCCTGCTGATCGTTGATTGAGGCAGATCCGGAACATCAGCGGCTCGACGAAAGCTTCCATGGTCGGCGACCGGCATCGCGTATTGGAGATGGCGAAGATCAAATGCAAGGTCTGGCATAAAACCAATTCCGCTTTCTCGTCCATAAAGTGAAAGAAAGATCCCTATTCTGTGTTCAGGGTATCCTGGCATAGTTGCGAAAACTCGTGTTTCTGGTTTTTCAGGCAACTTTTGATTGTGAATGGGTTTAGCCCGCCGCAGATTTCCCTCATTTCTGACTGGCACATGCTGGCGGTGCCCCAAAAAGCCTGACAGACGGGAGACAGCTTCGAACTGTTCTCCTCGACACAGGCCGATATGGCGTCAGGCGTAAGTCGCCATGGCCGCAGGCAGATCGACCGTATTTCCGCTCCGCACGTTTCCTTGACCGCAGCCGATGGCGCGGCGGCCATGGCGGCCTGCAGCGAGATGAGCAGGCTCAACGCCGCAATGATCGCCGGGCGCAATCGCTTTCCGGCAATCCCAAAGGCTTCAAGGCTCCAGACAAAACGATGACCTGCATGTGGCGCCGTTCTGTTATTCTGGTGGAAGCTGGGGTTTCGTTGGAACCACGCTTCGGGTTGGCGCATGGGGTCAATCTCCTGGTTATCCTGAATGCATCGGTCGGGGATTCAAACTGACCGAAAGGGATGAATTGCCGTCGTTTTGCACGTCGCAGAATCGGAAGAGCCAGTTCGGCTTGGCAACGGGCTCGAACGGTGAAGTGTTTGGGGATACGAGGTTCCGGAACGCTCTGTTCGCGCGGCGACTGGAATGTGTCAGTGCGTCACGAGCGGTTTGGGCTTCTTTTCGGTCCATTCCGGTGGCAGCCCGTAATTGGCCGCGATGGCGCCAAACACGCCAGGTGCCCGGCCAAAGGCTTCACACGCGGCGTATTTCGGTTTTCCGCCGAGCCAGGATTGCACGCCGTGTTTCGATGGAAGGGAAATGTCCAACATCTTTGGCTCCTCGCCTGTGACAAGCATTCCGGAAAAGTCACTCGCGAACTTCGATGCGAGGCCATAGGCGTCGCCCACCTCCGAAACGCGAGGGTTGTCCTGGATTGCGTTTGCCCCGCGAGCCCAGACGATCGCCGCGCGCTGGACGCCGCCGCTATCAACGGCCTCCGCTTCCACAGCCAGCCCACCCAGGCCGATGGGCAGTCGTGGCACGCTGAGAAAGGGAACATCGCCGGGTATGGCAAAACCGCCACCCACGGTGACAACGGCTGCAATCCCCGCTGTGATCTTGTTCGTTGGTACAACGTTGGCGATGACGGATCGGATTGTGATATCCGCCGGCTGGCCGGCTGGAACCATCTGATATTTATCGCTCAGCGCGACGCAGAGCGCCCGATCCAGTGCATTTGAGACCAGAGAACGGTCTGCTTGCGTTTTGACGCGGGGTGCGGCGCCAAAGGCGTAGGTGGTTGGCACGATACTGACCGTCTTCACCGCGGCCAGACCTTGGCCGTCTACGTAGATTCGCTTCTTTGACAGCTTTCCCTTAGGCGCACTGAGATTGCTGTAGGAGGTGAGTGTTCCAGCCTCCTTCATAGGCACCGAGGCACATCCGGATACCGCAAAAATCACCGATATGGCCAGACCGAGGTCTCTCAATGGAATAGGACGGCGAGAAGCGGCAAATCCTCGGAACGAGAAAATTGATGGATTGTTGTTCACGCTTTACAGCCTCCGTCACAAATATTGGAGGGACGATGCGAGCGGAGGATTGCCGCAACATTACACACTGGTCTAATGACGGATGATTCGGCCGTCGGCGCGGTTGGGTGGAGGCTCAAGCACACTTTTGCTTGGGCGATACCGTCGACCAGGAAGCGTGCGCTACGGCCAGTCAGGCATCTCGCAGGACGAATGCCACGATACTGGCAATCCCAAGCGTGAAAGTTGCCGCCGTAAGGATTCCCAGTCCAAGCCATGGTGTAACTTCATTGGCGAGCTGTATGACCGTATAGGCCTTCTGGCCGGCGGTAATCGGCCAATACTCCGCAAACCAATCGCCGATCGGACCAGGTATGGAAGGAGCGATAGCGGGCGTGAGCAGAGTGATGCCGACAAGTGCCGCCAGGCTGCCTGCGGTCGACCGCGCAAGAACGCCAACAGAAAGCCCGATAACGGCGACGAGCGTGAGGTAAATCGCGGCTCCGACGAGCGCCCAGGCAACACGCGGGCCGCCTATGCTCGCGATCGGGATACCAGCATCGCCGAGCACCATCTGTACCGCCGTGAAGCTGATCAGGGCCGTGGCAATGCCGGTGCCAAGCCCTATCCCAGAAACCACAGCCGCCTTCGCTATCAGAAGGTGGGGTCTCGAAGGGACGATGGAGAGACTGGTCGCGATCATTCCGGTGTCATATTCGGACGTGATGCTGAGCGCTCCGAGCATTCCGACGAGGAGTTGAGCGAACAGGAGCCCCTTCAGGCTCGTCGCCGTCGGATCCCAGTCATCGGGCAAGTCTGACGGCTGTGCGCCGATCAGGTCGGACACGCCGAGAAGCCCCAGCAACACGCTCGCGAGCATTGCGCTCACCACCAGCAACCAGGTGGTTCTGACGCTGGAGAGCTTTGTCCATTCGGAACACAAGATGCTCATGCGACGTGGCCCTCATAGTCGCGCGCATCACGCGTGAGGCGAAGGAAGACGTCTTCCAGGGAACCTCGGACCTGGGTCAACTCTTCGAGGACAATCGCTTCCCGAGCGGCAATTTTACCGATGGTCACTGTATCGGCGCCAGTGATGAGAAGGCTCGATGCGGAAACGTCCTCGCAAGCAATGCCCGCGCGACTTAATGCCGTCGCAAGCTGAATTCGCGAAGGGGTCCGGACCGCGACAGCGCTCGACGTGTGAAGCCGGATGAATTCCTCCAGCGTGCACTCCGCAATCAGTCGGCCCTGTGCAATGACGACCAACCTGTCCGCGGTCAGTTCCATTTCCGACATCAGATGGCTCGAAAACAGGATGGTTCGTCCCTCATTCGCCAGAGCTCGCAGCAAGGTCCGCATCCAGCGGATCCCTTCCGGGTCGAGTCCGTTAAGCGGCTCGTCAAGGACGAGAATGCCTGGATCGCCCAGCAATGCCGTTGCAATGCCGAGCCGTTGGCTCATCCCCAGGGAGAATGTTCCCACCCGGTGATGGGCGGCACTTGTGAGGCCCACGAGATCCAGGACCTCGCCAACCCGCGCCCTTCCGAGGCCAGCAGCTTGTGCGAAGGCGAGCAGGTGATTGAATGCGCTACGATGCGGATGAGTTGCTCGTGCATCCAGCAATGCGCCGATGGTCCGGGCCGGATTATTCAACTGGGTGAGGTGATGACCGACGATGCTAATTTCGCCCGAGGTCGGCCCGGTCAAGCCGAGCAGCATCCGCAAGGTCGTGCTCTTCCCGGCACCGTTGGGACCGAGGAAGCCGGTAATGACACCCGGTTCCGCGGTGAATGACAGATCCTTCACCACCAGCTTATTGCCGTATCGCTTGGTAAGTCGATGCGCGCAAATGCCGGCTACGCTTGCCTTGTCGACGTGCTGGTTAGGGAGACGCATCTGCCCGCCTGCGATAGGAAGAACTGCGTTCGATTGGATGTCTTGCCTGTTTCCGTGCGCCAGGGACCGGCATTGACTGATGATGCGCATTTCCGCCTACTCCAGGACATAGACGTAGGCATACGCATAGGCGCATTCGGGGTCGATCTGCTCCATCACGGGTCGCGCGCCACCGCCAAAGGCTTTCGAGACCTGGGCGGCGGCAATTGTTGCCAGTGAGGCAGCGAAAAGCGCCCGGCGACTCAACAGGAATTGCCCGCGCTTCTGCATGTCTTGCTGGGCGATGGGATCTTCGTGATCGTCAATCATGCTCACTCCGGGAAAAGGTGTACCCTGCCGGGCAGACAAGGCGGGCAGCTTTGACAGTGCCGTTGGGCTCGACAGGACAACCCGATGGTTGATTAAAAGGGATTGCGGGGATCGGCCAGCAGCGCCGGATCCGGCACAACCGACTTGCTCGCCACGTTTGCCAGCATTTGGTGCGCCATATGAAATCCGAAGTCTTCGGAGATTGCCTTCTTCCAATGTCTTGACAGGATGTTATGGGTCGCCCAACGCGTATAGCGCGGTCGTTTCATTATGTAGCGGGCCATATCCCAGGCCCTTTGGAGAAGCTCTTCACGGGGAAAAATCTCATTGACGAGACCGAGTTCGACGGCCATTGGCGCCGGAATGGACTTGGCCGCGTAGATATAATAGGCAGCGCGCTTTGGCCCCATCAGAGCTTGCAGCGCCATGCCTTGCCCGTCGCCCGGAGGGCTTCCCAACCAGAAGTGCGGGTCCATGAAATCCGCATCCGGCGCTGAAAAGGTGACGTCGGACAGCACCGCGAATTCCGTATGGACGCCCGGACCGTTGACGGCGGCGATGGTGGGAATGTCGATGCTGTAGATGAAGTTCTCGACATGCTTCCAGCCGTCCATCATCCGCTGGAAGATGTGGTCCGGGTCCAGTTCTGATGCCGGTTTCGGATTGAGCCCTTTCGGATCGCCCATCATCCATTTGTCCCCTGTGCCGGTCAGGATCAGCACCTGGTTCTCGGGATCGTTGCCGACGTCTTGCCATACGCGGGCCCACGCGTTGTGGGCGGCATGGGTGTGTTTGTAGGGACCGTCGTCGGTGTGCATGCGAAGCTCGATGATGCCGCCCTGGCGCCGCATCTTGAAAAAGCTCTCGTAACGCTTCGCGTAGTCATCGAACGAGGTTGGAGCGACATAGCCCTGCCATTCTGTGCGCGGATCCCAGGTCATGAGCACTGCCTCCGAGAATGGGTGGTAGAAGCTGCGATTGAGATGTGCGCGGGGACCTCGGCCATCAGCGAAGTCGGCTGGCGTTCTGCCGAAGATGTGCAATTTTCGTTTTTCATAGAAGTTGCTCTCGTTTCAACGCCGCCGCAGGCTGCAACGGCAGTTCACGAAGAACGATGAGGCGCAAGGATTGCGCGAGCATTACGGACCCGGCCAAAATGCCGGCAGGCGCCCCTTCTCGTTGACGTATTCTCGCGTTGCTCCAGAGTTCCCGTTTTGCTGTTGCCTGCAGATGAGACAGGCACTGGAATGAGAACGGTGCGCGATCCATGTCGGGCCGTTGCGAGAAGCGCCGGAGGCGGGCGCGTTTTGCGGCTTTCACGCCCGGTGACGGCTCTTCGTGCTCAAAGCCGCATTGTCACTTTGGTGCCTTTGGAGCCGCTTTCGATACTGGCATACCCGCCATGTTTTTCAGCGATTTGCTTGACCAGGCTCAATCCAAGGCCTGCCCCCCGGCTGTTCGGGACCACGCGATAGAATGGCTCGAACACCAGTTCCTGATGATCTGCCGCTATGCCGGGCCCCTCGTCGCTCACGCTGATTTCGCCGTCCGCCAAGGCTGAAACCGTGATTGTCCCATGCCCGCCGCCGTGATCGATGGCGTTGCGGATGAGATTGCCGACAGCTCGGCGAAGGGCGGAGCTGTCGCCTTTGCGCTCGACGCAGATTTCGTCGCCATGAAACGACATCTCGTAACCTGCCGCGATCGCGAGCGGCGCGAGATCCGCCACCGCCGTGCGCGCGATCTCGATGAGATCCACCGTTTCGTCGAGATCGGCCGTTTGGCTGCCGCGTTCAAAGTCGAGAAGCTGTTCGGCCATATCCGCCAAACGCGCCACGTCATCCAGCAACCGCCTGCGCTCCAGTCCTTCGCACATGCCCTCAATCCGCGTCTGCAAGATGGCGATCGGCGTCCTGAGCTCATGCGCTGCGTCGATCAAAAAGCGCTGGCGTTTCCTGAACTCATTCTCAATACGGTCGAGCGCGCCGTTGAATGCGGCAACCAGAGGAGCAACCTCTTTGGGGATGCCGGCCACAGGAAGCCGGTCCCCACGCCGCTGGGGTTCGATTTGCGACGCCATTTCAGCGATGTCGCTTACGCGCGCGATTGCACGCCCAACAATTTGGGGAACCGCGAGAAAGATGGCCGGCAGCGCAATTGCGAGCAGCGAGAGGTAGATCGGATAGGCCTCGGCGAGGATCGCAAGAACAGGCCACCCGTTGCCGGCGATACCGCCAAAGAGAATCCTGACTTCCCCGATCGGCGTCTCGACGTCCTCGACCGAAGCGATTTCACGCACACCGCTTGCCCCGCGAATGTCGGCCGAATGAAACAGATGTACTAGCGGAACAAGGGCGGCATAGGTTGCGGGGACGGTTCCATGGGAGAGCGAAGCCCCGTCGGTTGTGGCAGCCACGAACCAGAGTCCGTCGTTTCGCTCGATCAACGATCGAAGTGCCGGCGTTTCTCTGAGCGCGAGCGTGCCGTGGGGATCGCGCTCAATCGCCTCCGCCACGGCGGATTTGACCTCTTGCTCCATGGCGATATTCGGCGAAAGAACCATCGTGGCATAGACGGAAAGCCCGATGATAACGACGGCAATGACGGCCGTGATCACGAGACTGAGCTGCCAGCTCAATCTCCATCGCAGCGAGGGATTGGATTGACGCCCGGCGCGCATCATTCCTCCCTCAGAAGATATCCGACACCTCGGATATTGTGGATCGTTACCCCCGCATTGGCGTCCGCCAACCGCTTTCGTAGCCTCGAAATATGCGCATCAAGAGCATTGGATTGTATTTCCTCCTGGTAGTTGTAGACCGCATCCTCAAGCGTCGAGCGAAGAACGGTCTTTCCATTGCGCCTGGCAAGCGCCTGCAGGACCAGAAGTTCGCGCCTGGGAAGATCGAGCGGCACGGAGCCCGCCATGACATCGAGATGCAGCGGGTCGATGTGCAATCGCCCCACCCGAATAATCTGTTCCTCAAGGGTTGGGGGCCGGCGTAGCAGGGCTCGCACCCGCGCCATCAGTTCCTCGATGAGAAACGGCTTTCCAAGGTAATCGTCCGCCCCAAGGTCCAGACCCTCGACGCGCTCCATCGGTTCGTTTCTGGCCGTGAGCACAATGACGGGTGTATCAACCCCGGTCCGCCTCAACTTCGGAATGAACGTCAGGCCCTCGCCATCCGGCAATCGCCGGTCCAGGAGAATGGCGTCGTATTTGTTTTGAAGCGTGAGCTCCAATGCATCCGCGAGATTTAAGGTATGGTCGGTGACAATACCATGCTTGCTCAACGCCGCCGACAGCGCATTCGCCAACTCCCGTTCATCTTCAATCAGCAGGAGTCTCATCGCTTCTCCGTGTTTCATGCAATCAGAAGTCTTCCCTGCCAGGATTGCAACAGCATTACGGGGATAGAAAGACATGGAGAGCATGTCGGTGAAAAGGCGTGCCCCCAGCGGTTGATGTTCGTGCGTGCTGAGCCCGACCGCGACGGCCGGGGTTGATGCCGGTCCGCTCCGACGCGGCCTCTGTGGCTTCGGGTGCTGCCGGAGGCAGGAGGTGGTGCCCGACTGGCTCAGCCACGACAGTGCCTGCGGTGCCCGGCGTATGGACCCCATGTGTCCGCTGACCGTCCAAGATGACGGCGACATTGTCGCTGTTATGGAGGATGTTGCCGATATCCCGGACGTAAGGGCACATAGCTACGGCGTTATCAGACTGAACCGGTTCACACTTGGCTCAGGCGAAGGCCTTCTCTCCAGGCCGCATGTCGAGTTTGCCCACGAAGTCTTCCATGCTGATTTGTCCCAGGTCGACATTCTTGGCACCGCCGCCGGCAACGACCGCGATATCTTCGATCCCGAGCACAGTCAGGATCATCCTGAGATATTGCGTGGCGATGTCGCGGTCCCTGATCGGGGAACCCTCGCCATATTCGCCGCCCGAGGCAATCAGCAACGTGGCCTTTTTCCCGGTGACCAGGCCGCTGCCATCGAAGCCTAGGGTCAGGCCTTTGCGCACGATATGATCGATCCACGCCTTGAGCGCGGCGGGAATGTTGTAGTTGTAGACCGGAGTGGCGATGACAAGTTCGTCGCACTCCAGAAGTTCCCGCACAAGCATGTCGGAGAGTGCCAATTGCGCCTTCATCTTCGACGTCTGTGCATCGGGCGGTGTGAAATAGGCCGCAAGCCAGGGCATCGTGACGTGAGGAATGGCCTCTTCGGCAAGGTCACGACGGACGACCTTCCCGTTCGGGTTCAGCGCCTGCCAATCCGCAAGGTAGCGCTGCGTCATGTTGCGCGACACCGAGGCGTTGCCGCGCGGGCTGGTTTCTACAACGAGAAGTCTTGTCATGCTGCTTACCTTTTCCTGATTGGAGCATGAGGACGAAGGTAGGACTTCCGATAATGCAGCGGGAGTGATATAAATCCGATGATATCCATCACATCAGGTGATAGTTTTGATTTCATCGCTGAGCCTTGATCAGCTGCGCGTGCTGGTAGCGATCGCCGATACCGGCAGTTTTTCCGCCGCCGGCCGCAAATTGACACGGGTGCAATCCGCCATCAGCCAGACCGTCGCCACGCTGGAAGCGACCCAGGGGGTTACGCTCTTCGACCGGAGCGGTCACCGCCCGCAGCTCACGGACACGGGCCGGATCCTGGTGCAGCAAGCGCGGATGGTGTTGGCGAGCGCTGCTCGTTTTGAGGCCGTGGCCGCAGGATCCCGTCAAGGGATGGAGGCGGAACTAGCGCTTGCCATCGACCCGCTGGTCCCCACCGCGCCCTTGATCGGAAGTCTTCGCGCGCTGCACGAGACCCATCCACAATTGCAGATCAGCTTTTCGACCGAGGGGCTTGGCGGCGCGCTCCGTCGTTTGCGGGCAGGCGACGTCTCGCTTGCTCTTTGCCTGCTCCTGCCCGACGTGCCGGAGGATGTGATGGCGACGCCGCTTATCCGGATCAACCTGGTGCCCGTGGCTGCAGCAGATCATCCCCTGGCGACGCTTGGCCGTCCGGCGAGCCGTGTCGATCTGGAGACCCATGTCCAACTGGTTCTATCCGACCCGGCAAGCCGAGACGGGCCGAACTACGGACTGACCGGCTCGGCTCCGTGGCGGTTCGTCGATCTTGGACGGCGCATGGATTTCCTGCTTGCGGGTTTCGGCTGGTGCCGGATGCCCGAGCATCTTGTTGGGGAGCACCTGGATGCAGGCAGGTTGGTCAGGCTCATGCTTGATGACGATACCGGAGGGAATGCAGATCCGTTGACGATTTACGCGGCACATCTGGCCGATCGCGTGCCCGGCCCGGCGGGCCGCTGGCTTTTGAGCGACCTGGCGGCGCGATTGGCAAAGTGAGCTGTACCCTACCGTAACAGCCTGGTGGCATGGTCAGTCATGCGGGTCGCGCGGGTTCCTACCGATGCCCCGAAGGCCAGGAGCGAGGCTCTTCCGGCCTGTCTATTTGCTCTCGATCCGCCCCTCAGAGCCATTTTCAATCTCGCTCATTATCGTGCTCCAGGCCGGGTCATCGGCATAAAGCGCGGTCCGGAGGTAGGCCCAGGTGATGCGCTGGACAGTTGCAACGCGTTCAGGGCTTTCGTCCGAAGTTTCTGCCGCATCATAGCCCGATATGCCGCCGAAGATGTGCCCGGCATCCTTCAGGGTCAGGAGCGATTTGGGGCCGGGAGCAAGTCGGTATGCATCGGCCCGCCAGTCCGCGCGCTCGGAGAACATCGGGTTGATGTCCTTGTCGCCCGTCATCACCAGACAAGGTGTCGTCATGCTGCTGAAGTCGCTGTTGACCAGCGCCGGATAGAGTTCGGCGATCCTGGCGGAGGCACCGCTGCCACTGCCGGGCGGCGAGAACAGCACAGCCGCCTTTATCCGGGGCTCGGAGAAGTCAACATCCTCTCCATTTGCGGGATCTTTGACGCGCATGCCGGCGAGCATGGCGACAGTGTGCCCACCCAGGGAATGACCGACGGCGGCGATGCGGCTCCTGTCGATACGTCCCGCAAGGCCAGGAACGGCGGATTCAATCTCCGCCAGATGATCGATGATGAAACTCATGTCCCGGGGGCGCGATTTCCAGAACAGCGGCCCTTCGGGACCGGTCGTGTCGAGACCGAGGGTCTTGGAGTTCTGGTGCGTCGGAATGATCACCACGAAGCCATGGGCGGCATAAAAGTCGACCAGCGGGCCATAGCCTCGCATCGAGGCAATGAAATTCGAGGAGCCGTGGCCGTGAGACAGCAGGATCACCGGCAGCTTGTCGCCCGTCGCGGGAACGACGACCCGCATTTCAAGCGGTGCCTGGCGTCCCGGGACCTCGAACGTCACCGGGCTGAAGGAAAGGATCGGGGTCGCCATCGGCACCGGCGGTCTGTCCGGCTTTACGGTTGGTTCAGGCATGGTCTTGGTCTCCATTCGAGCAGATGATACTTCAGGGGGGCAGGCCTTCGTTCAGACCGATTCCAGAATGTCCTGGACGAGATCGGCCTTTTGCAGCGGCTGCCATTGCAGGGTTTGCCTTGTCAGGGCACTGGACGCGGGCACGTCCATTCTCGCGATCCGATCGAGCCAGCCGAAATGGCCTGCCGAGTCTTCTTCCGAAAGCGAAGTCACCGGCACATTCAGCCGTTTGCCGATCGCTTCGACGACGTCGCGGACCGCAACGCCTTCCTCGCCGACCGCATGGTAGCGCTCGCCACGCGCACCATTGTCGAGGACGAGGCTGTAAAGCCGGGCAGCGTCGAGCCGATGAACCGCCGGCCAGCGGTTTTGTCCATCGCCGACATAGGCCGAGACACCGTGTTTGCGGGCATGATCCATCAGGTAGGACGCAAATCCCTGCCGGTTCTGATCGTGGACCTGCGGCATCCTGATCACAGACACACGCACGCCGCTGTCGGTCAGCACCATCGCCGCCTGCTCCGACACGCGCGGCATGCCATGGGCGCCGGCCGGCAGACTATCGGTCTCGGTGGAAACCTGCCCCATCAAAGGCGGCAGGCCTGACGTGACGATGAACCTTTTGTTCGAGCCGGCAAGAGCGCTGCCCATCGCCTCGATTGCGATGCGGTCCATCTCGCAGTTGTCCGCCATGCGGGAAAAATCATGATCGAAGGCTGTATGAATGACCGCATCGGCCTGCTCTGCGCCACGGCGCAGGCTCTCCAGATCATGCAGATCGCCCTGCAGGACGTCACAGCCCGCTTGCCGCAAGACTTCGGCAGACGTATCCGACCGCGCAAGTCCGAGCACCTGGTGTTTGTCGTTGAGCAGGTTGGCGGCGATCGCCGAACCGATGAACCCGGTCGCGCCGGTCAGAAAAATTCGCATTTGAATATCTCCAGATTACCTTGTCGGAGTAGGCCGCATCTCTGAGAGCAACCCGCAATCCTGCACGTCTTCACCAAGGCACGGTTCCATTTTCATCCGAGAAGGTTCCGTTAGGACCGTCATCGCCAATCAGGGCAAGCCGCACCGGTTCCCGCGCGCCCTCTTCCACGCTGCGCGTGCCGTTGAAGTTGTTGAGCGCGGTCGAGGTAAAGCCGGGGCAAGCGGCGTTGACCTTGATATTGGTGCCTTCGAGCGCCAGCGCGAATGCCAGCATCACGGCATGCGCCGCTGCCTTTGACGCGGAGTAGTTGCCGAACATCCGCCGGTGCGGATTGGCTGGATCGGAGTTGAGTGTCAGCGATGCGCCAGAACTGCCGGTGATGACGATGCGGCCTGCAGGCGACTCGCGCAGAAGCGGAAGCATCGCCTGCGTCACGGCGATGACGCCGAACACATTGGTCTCGAACACCGTCCGGATATCGGCAAGAGGCGCATCCGTGAGCAGGTTTGTCCTGACAGCCTCCGCGAAGTCCTGGTTCGGCCTCGCGCGCGAGATTCCGGCATTGTTCATCAGGATATCAAGGCGGCCAAACCGGGTGCGGATGAGAGCAGCCGCTTGAGCGATGGATGCTTCGTCCGTGACGTCGAGTTGGATGGTGTGGGCTCCCGCTCCGATGTCCTTGGCCGCCTTCTCGCCCTTTTCGAGATCGCGCGCTCCGACAATCACCGTCAAACCTTTTGCAGCCAGATCCTTGGCGATCTGGAGGCCTATGCCTTGTGTGGCTCCCGTGACGAGAGCAACGCGTTGGTCCGACATGATGAAGTCCCCTTGTTTCTATGCTGGGTTTCTATGCTGGCTTTTTGAAGCCCGAAGGCGTATTAAGCGGAACAGTCTTCCGTCTATATACGGAACAACGTTCCGCTTAACAAGCGCATATTGGGGAATTTTTGGAATCCATGCCTGGCAGATCGTCGGAACGGACCGTGCGCGCCGATGCGCAGCGCAACATCGAAACACTGGTGCGGACAGCACGGGACGTGTTCGCCACGTCAGGCGTTGAGGCGCCGATGCGCGAGATCGCGGAAAAGGCAGGTGTCGGTGTCGGGACGATCTACCGGAACTTTCCGCAGCGCTCCGATCTGATTGCGGCGGTGTTTCGCAGTGAGGTCGACGCCTGCGCGGATGCAGCGACCAGTCTCGCGGAAGCCTATCCTCCCGGCGAAGCGCTCGATCGCTGGATGCAACGCTATGTCGACTTCATCGTTGCCAAGCGCGGACTGGCTGCCGCCCTGCATTCGGGAGACCCGGCGTTCGAAGCGTTGCCGGCCTATTTCGACAGCCGGTTCGAGCCTGCGCTGCAAAGGCTGCTCGATGCCGCCGTTGCCGCCGGAGAAATAAGGCCCGACGCAAATCCGTATGATCTCTTGCGAGCGGTCGCGAGCCTGTGCATGCCGTCAAGCGATGGAGATCCGTCTGCCGCTCGCCGGCTGGTCGCGCTGCTGGTTGACGGGCTTCGTTATCGCGCCGCCGTTCCGCAGGGAACTGCGAGTCCCGCACATGAGCCCGACTAGACGCCGAGCAAATCCTCTCAGGCAGCTTATACGCGCTGGTTTTCCGGAACCCCGCCGGGCCGCCTCAAGAGAATGGCGTCCGATATGATGTCGAAGAGGTGATCCGCCCGCGGCACAAGCGGAGGCTGGTCCGCAAGCCATGCCAGGGCGCTGATCAGTGCAAACAGGTCGTTGCCATCCATATCGTCCCGCGCCAGCCCCTTGGCTTGCGCCCGTTGCAGAAGCGTTGCTCCCGCGTGGCGCAGATCGACGCATGAGGAATGCAGGGCGGAATTTTCGTCGGCGATCGCGGCCACCATCGGCGCGATGACACCCTTGTAGCTGTGCGTCACCACGATCGCCTCGCGCAGCCAGCTTAACAGCGCCTCGTCAGCTTGTTCGCACCGTGCCAGTTCGCCGGCCCTCGCGCTCAACGCGTCGAAGCGCGTGCGGAGCAAGGCCTCCAGCAAGGCTTCGCGCGTGGGAAAATGGCGATGAAGCGTTCCATCGCCAACACCGGCCTTGCGGGCAATGTCCCGCAGCGACGCGTCGGCGCCCTCCCCGGAAAGAAGGTCGCGGGCGACGGCGAGGATGTGGTCGTAGTTCTTTCGGGCGTCTGATCTCATGATATCACTTGACAAGTGGAGCGGCGCGCCGTTTAAACGGGGCATCGCTCCACATAATGCGGGGCAGTGCTCCAGCTGTAGCACGCTTGCCTTGAAAGGACAAAGCCATGTCGAATGAAACAATGAGAGCTGTCTGAATCCACGCCTTCGGCAGCCCGGAAGTCCTGCAATACGAAGATGCGCTAAAAGCCATGCCGAAGTCGGATAAAGCCCTGGTTCGCGTCCGTGCTATCGGGTTCAATCCTCCCGGCCTCGGCGACCAGGTCTACTCCATGGGAGCAATCACCAGCTTTCCTTTGGGGTTGCCCGTCTTTTCGAGCTCAATGATGGCCGGGATCGCTTCTGACAGCGGTACGACACGACCAATCACCGGGGCGAGATTGCCTTGCTCGGCCGCTTCGGAAATGCCCGCGAAGCTCTCGGGGGTGGGATTGGCGAACACGAGGTGATGTCGCGATGAAAGCAGGCAGCCGATCATCTTGGCGGGCGTGGGGACGATGTGCAGTGACATGCCGCCCTTCTTAAGCATCGCGCCACACTGGCGCAGCGATAGCGCGCCTGCGGTATCAAAAATGACATCGAACCGGCGTCGATAGGACCCGATATCGAAGGCGTGGTAGTCGATAACCTCGCTTACGCCCAGCGCCTGAGCGTCCTCGCGTCCGGATGCACGACAACTGCCGGTGACGATTGCGCCTTGCATGCGTGCGATCTGCACCGCCGAGCGCCCCACGCCTCCCAGACACCCGGTGATGAGCACGGATTGGCCGGCTCTCAGTTTCGCCTTTGCGATAAGTCCGATCCAGGCTGCTGAACCGACAACGGTCATGGTCGCCGCCTGCTCGAAAGTGACATTGGACGGCTTCAGCCCAACGGTGTTTGTGTCCGCAACGACATATTCCGCGAAAGCGCCGGCTTGCCGGATGGTGGTGGCGCCGAAGACTTCATCGCCCCGCCTGAATTGATCGACGTCGGGGCCCACGGCTTCGACAATGCCGGCGAAATCATGGCCCAGGCCGCGCGGAAACTGCGAACCGGACAGCATTTTCATTTCTCCGCGCCGGATCTTCCAGTCCATCGGGTTGACTGATGCGGCCTTGACTTGAACCAGAATCTGGCCGCGTCCGGGTTTCGGCCGATCCACATCGACGAGCGCAAGCTCTTCCGGGTTGCCATACTTGAAATATTGGATGCGCTTCATGAGCGTTTCTTCCCGATTTGTGCGGCCTCGAAATCGACGGGTAGTGCGAAACTCACTGAGTTCATTACCCCATCCACCAAACCCAGATAAAGGCTGCCCCAAGCACCGCCTCCGCGACGACCGAACGAAAAATGCCCGCACTGACACGCCGAGCCAGGAACTCGTAGAGACCAAGACATGCAAGCAATATGGCCGTTCCGCCCATGAGCAGGCACACCACTGAGCGGATCTCGGAGGGGGCGGCCGTTCTGCCGAGGAAAAACATCAGGGCCAGGCCGAGATACATCAGGCCCATCCGGCGAAACAGGATGAGCGCGCCAGTCGTGCTCTCGAGCCCCCACTCCTTGAGCACGGTTCCGCCGAAGAAGAAGAAGCGGGCGCCGAGAACGATGCACGCGATTGTCATGACGAGCGCCAATATCTCGAAGGTCAAAGCCGATCTCCTTGTGCAAATGATCGCTGAACCGCGAGAGCATCCAGTTATAGGCAGTCGACTTCAGACGAGCTATGCGCCAAAATCCTATTTTTATTGGAGATCATCCAGGATGGACCCGTTATCCGATATCATCTCGTTCCTGCGATTGCGAAGCTATCTCGTGGGCGGCTTCGAAGCCGGTGGGAGTTGGTCGATCGGCTTTGACGCCCATGAGGCCATCAAATGCTACGCCGTAACCGCCGGCGCATGCTGGATCGCTGTGGAAGGCGCGGGCGAGCCTGTGTTTCTACAGAAGGGTGATTGCTTCATGCTGCCGCGAGGCCGGCCGTTTCAAATCGCCAGTGACCTGAGCCTGCCCCCGGACGATTGGCGGCGCCACTTTCTTGGCGCCGAAGAGGGCGCGCTGGTGAAGCTCAACGACGGCACCGGGGTGACGGTGCTTGGCGGCCATTTTGCGCTCGCGGGTCCTCAGGCGGAGATTTTGCTCGGCATGCTGCCGCCAATCGTGCATTTGCGCGGCGGGCCGGAGGGCGAGACGCTGCGCTGGGCCTTCGAGCGGATGCGGCAGGAACTGACCGAACTCAAGCCGGGCGGCATCCTCATCGCACAGCAACTCGCCTCAATGATCTTCATCCAGGCGCTCCGTCTCTATCTCAATGAGAACAAGGGTATCGGCTGGCTGTTCGCGCTGTCAGATCAACGGGTGGGGGCAGCCATCAAGGCGATCCATCGGGAGCCGTCGCGGCGTTGGACGGTGGAAACGCTCGCCACTGAAGCCGGCATGTCGCGCGCCAGCTTTGCGGCGCGGTTTCGGCAGTTGGTCGGCGAAAGTCCGATCGAGTATCTCACGCGCTGGCGAATGCTCCTCGCCGGGCGCAGTCTGGAGCACGGCGAGCCCATCGGCGCGATTGCCCATGCCCTCGGCTATGAATCGGAAAGCGCGTTCAGAACGGCCTTCAAACGCGTCATGGGCACAACGCCCCGCCATCACGCGCGTTCGTCTGGACATAGTGGTGCTGCGAGCTTCCTCGTGCATAGCGGTACGTAGTTGCGGCGTATGCTTTGGGCGACGTCGAACAGGTGTCCGGACCGTCATCCTCGGCGGCCGGCTTCAATGAGGAACCAGTTCTCGTCGATAAGGCAGATGCGTCCCGCGACGCGTCGGCGTCCTCCCCGGAAAGAAGGTCGCGGGCGACGGCGAGGATGTGGTCGTAGTTCTTTCACTTGACAAGTGGAGCGGCGCTCCGTTTAAACGGGGCATCGCTCCACATAATGCGGGGCACTGCTCCAGCTGTAGCACGCTTACCTTGAAAGGACAAAGCCATGTCGAATGAAACAATGAAAGCCGTCCGGATTCATGCCTTCGGCGGCCCGGAGGTTCTGCAATACGAAGATGCGCCGAAACCCGATCTTCAGCCGGGCGAGGTCCTGGTTCGCGTTCATGCCATCGGGATCAATCCTCCCGACTGGTACCTGCGCGATGGTTACAGGGCGCTTCCCCCGGAATGGCGGCCGCAGGTGGATTTCCCCCTCATTCTGGGTACCGACATTTCGGGGGTTGTGGAGGCTGTCGCCGAGGATGTTCAGGATTTTTCCGTCGGCGACGAAGTCTATTCCATGGTGCGCTTTTTCAGCGTCGGGGAAAGCAAGGCCTATGCGGAATATGTCAGCGTGCCGGCGTCAGAGCTCGCGAGGAAGCCCGCCGGCATAGATCACATTCATGCCGCCGCCGCACCCATGTCGTTGCTCACCGCATGGCAGTTTATGGTGGAACTCGGGCACAGCGAACCGAACCCGCTGCAGCCCCTCCTGCATCAGCCGGTCCCGCTTGAGGGCAAGACCGTGCTGGTGAACGGGGCGGCGGGTGGTGTTGGCCATTTCGCGGTGCAGGTGGCGAAGCTGAAAGGCGCGCGGGTCATAGCCGTAGCCTCGGGCAAACATGAAGCCACCCTGCGCGACCTCGGCACCGACGAATTCATCGACCACACCAAAACCCCACCCGAGGACGTCGCCTGTGACCTCGATCTTGTCGTCGATGCGGTGGGTGGTCCGACGACGGGTCGCTTTCTCCAGACCCTGAAGCCGGGCGGAGCCTTGTTTCCGGTCTACCCGCTGGGTTTTTCGGATGCCGGAGAAGCCGAAAAGCGGGGCATCACAGTCTCCACGACCCAGGTCCGTTCCAGCGGAGCGCAACTGACGGAGCTTGCCCGCTTGCTCGATGACGGAACGATCCGCGCGGTCATCGACAGCATCTATCCGCTTGCCGAGGCGCGCCAGGCGCATGAACGGGCCGCCAGGGGTCATATCCAGGGAAAGATCGTGCTGACCGTTGGCCTATGAACGGGGGGAAACCGACATGCTCATACTCATGGGTTACATCCACATCGATCCTCTGGACGTCGACGCATTCGTCCGCGACGTCCAGGCGATCAGTCTCAGCACGAAAGCCGAAGAAGGATGCCTGTTCTACGGCATCACTCTGGATGACCGGCCGACGGGACGCTTCCTGGTTGCCGAGCGCTGGCGGGATCAGGACGCGCTGACAGCCCATCTTGCAAGGGCGGAGACGCTGGCGTTCCTGACAAGCTGGGGTGACCGGATGAAAGGTGATCTTCAAACCTACGAGGTGCCGGAGGAAAGGCGCGGTCGCAAATGAACCGCCGGTTCCGGGCCAAGGCCGCGCATCGTCTCATCAACCCGGCGATGTCGTCACCGGCCTCAGGTCGCGCGCCAACTGGACGTTTGGCGTGCGCGCCAGTTCGTCGATGAAGCGATCCATGAACAGGCTGACACGGTGACTGGCGGCGAGGCTAGGTGCGCGGATCAGGTAGAGCAGCTTGGGGACCAGCGGGCGCTCGGCCAGAATGATTTCGGCCTCGCCGCGAGCCAGAAGGTCGGCCACGAGATAGCGGGGCGCCTTAGCAAAGCCCAGATGGTTCTCAACGGCGTGCAGAATGAGATTGGGCATCCGGGCAGCAAAGGAGACGGTGACGGGAGCAGTCCCGCCATCGGCAAAGACGATCATGTTTTCGTCAGGGTCGTCGCGGTACTGGATGTAGTCAAGCGGAAGCAAGTCCGCGGGTGCTTTCGGCCTGCCCACCCGGTCGAGATAGCTGCGCGACGCGACGAGGCAAAGCTCGATCTCGGCCAGTTTGCGCACCGTGCCGCTGCCGGCGCCGTCGGTGCTTGCCTGGATCGCCAGATCCAGTCCGGCATCGGCAAGATCAACCAGCTCATCGCCGGCACGGAACTCGATTTTCAGCTTCGGATGGGCGCGGCGTAACTCGGCAAGCACGGGCACGAGCAGGCTTTGCGCGACCAGCAATGCACAGGAGAGCCCCAGGCGGCCATCTGGCGAGGAGTGCAGCGCGGCGAGCGCATCCTGCATCTGCGATGAGACTGTAGAGAATTTTGTGCGCTGACGTTATTTCAGGACATTGGAAACCGTTCTTCGAAATGGCGGCGGATACGGCGATCCGCGTTCGCGCAGCCGCGCCGACATCGAGCACGACCTGCGCAATGACTACCTCCCCCGGAGCGCGCGAAAGAAATCTGCTACGAAGCCTGATCGGTGCGTGGTGAAGGAGATGGAGCGCAATAACAAGAGTGCAGATGCAAATACTCCTATTATCGCGCTTCTGAGAACCCGCAATGGATACCGGAAGCGCATATCATGGCCGGAGCGTTGCCTGTCTCTGGCATTATTCCTGCGCCGAGACGTGATTCAGCGCGATCACCCAACGACCCATGCGCTTGCGCATCAGGCGCGTGTTGATACCCCGCTGGTTGCCGGCTTTGCGGGTGAGTGTATAGCTGCTGACAAGCTGGGCCGCATCATCCGCGAGCACCTCGATTCGAATGTCGGAAAACGCGAGCGAGCCTTGCGAACCGGGCGCGCCGCCGTAATCCGCGATGTAGTGATCGAGGGTCGCCTGCCAGTCCTTCTGGATCCGCCCCCGCGACACGAAAACCACATCCGGGTTTGCAAAGCCTTCCATGTAGCCGATGAAATCGCCGCGATTCCATGCCGCTTCCATTTCGGCGATCACGGCGCGGATGGTTTGCTGCGCGCTCATTGTGGCTCTCCCGTTTTCATCTCGGCGCCATCAAGCCGCTGCCGCCTGCTGACGACCTCGTGGGCCGCGGAAATCAGATGCCGGCGCAGTGCGCTCCCGGCCGCCTCGGGATTCTGGTCAAGGATCGCGTCTACGATCTGCTGGTGCTCGAGTGAGGACCGTTTGAGCCGCCCGGCATCGCCAAGCTGGTATTTGCGGAACGGCGCGAGCTTCAACCGCAGCGCCTCTGCCGAAGCGATGATATCGGTGTTGTGACAACCCGCGAAGATCAGCGTATGGAAACGGGTATTCAACGCCTCGTAGGCGGTGCTGTCGGCAATCTCGGCGAGGCTTTCCATCTCGCGATGCAACGCCTGGAGTTCGGCGCGCTCGCTCATCGCCATACGGTGGCAGGCAAGCCGTCCGCAGACTGCCTCAAGCTCTGCCATCGCCTCGAACATCTCATCGATGCGCGCCGGCGAGATGCGGGTGACCACGACGCCCTTGTATGCAATCCGATCGGCAAGTCCGCGACCGCAGAGAATGTGCAATGCCTCGCGCACCGGCGTACGGGACACCGAAAACTGGGCAGCGATGGCGGTTTCATCGAGTTTGGCACCGGCGGGAATGCCTCCGCTGATAACCTGCTCCTCGAGTTGTCCCGCGATCCTGTCCCCAAGGCTCATTTTCTGCGCCGATGTTTTGTCCAGCATTTTCATTTCCTTACATCCGAACAGGCGCGAAGAGAACCAGATCGTCCCCAGCCTTCAGGCGATAAATTACACAATGCGCTTGCCATATGACACATTAGTATACAGTATGTGCACAGATAATCGGGGGCTCGGTATTCCTCGATCTGAACCCCGGTTATTGTATTATTCTAAGCGAAATTTTGCCCTGTTGTCGACAAACAGGCCATTCGCGCGACATCGAGTCCAGAGGCTGAAATATGGCATTCACCACCCGCCCCGAACTCAGGGGCACTTTCGGCGCCGTCTCGTCCACGCACTGGCTTTCCGCCGCAGTGGGAATGTCGGTCCTCGAAAAGGGCCACACGGCCTTCGACGCGGCGGTTGCCGCAGGCTTCGTGCTTCAGGTGGTCGAGCCGCATCTGAACGGTCCCGGTGGTGAGGTTCCAATCATCGTGACGCCGGCCGGCGCCGACAAGCCTGTGGTGATTTCCGGCCAGGGGCCGGTTCCGGCAAAGGCGACGATCGCGCATTATCGCGGCCTTGGCCTCGACCTCATTCCGGGCACCGGCATGCTCGCCGCCTGCGTTCCCGGCGCCTTCGGGGCGTGGCTGACGCTGTTGCGCGACTATGGCACGGCCGAACTCGAGGATGTGCTGGCGCCTGCGATCGGCTACGCCGAGAATGGCCATCCGCTGGTGCCGCGCATCGCCAACACCATTGCCGCCATGCGGCCGCTGTTCGAGACCCACTGGCCAACCTCCGCGGCAACCTATCTTCCCGGCGGCAAGGCCCCGGAAACAGGAAAACTGTTCCGCAACCCGGAGCTTGCCGCGCTCTACACCGAACTTTTGAAGCAGGCGAACAAGGCCCCCAAGCGCGAGGCCCGCATCCAGGCCGCGCTCGATTTCTGGTATCGCGGACCGGTGGCCGAAAAAATCGCGGCGTTCTGCGAGACCGAGGACGTCTGGGATGTCTCGGGACGTCACCATCGCGGTCTGATCACCGCTGATGACATGGCGAACTTCGTGGCCGGGATCGAGGCACCGGTCTCCACGACCTATGGCGACTACGAAGTGTTCAAATGCGGTCCGTGGTCGCAAGGCCCGGTCCTGCTGCAGATGCTGAACATTCTGAAGGGCACCGATATCGCCGATCTCGACCCGATGGGACCTGACTTCGTCCATCTCGTCGTCGAGGCCGCCAAGCTCGCCATGGCCGACCGCGAAAGCTGGTATGGCGATGGCGGCGATGTGCCGATGGCGACGCTGCTTTCCGACGCCTATGCCGACACTCGTCGCGCGCTGATCGGCGATCAAGCCTCATTCGAAGTGCGCCCCGGTGCGCCGGACGGACGCAACCCGCCGATGCCACCGCATCGCAAGGTTGGAACGATCGCGCAGCCCGGCCTCGGCGGCGGCGAACCGACGGTGGCGAAGGAGGCAAAGCTCCCCAACGATGCGGCAGGCGAGCCGACGCTGACCCGTGAGGGCGCCCAGCGCGGCGACACCGTACAGGTCTCGACCGTCGACCGCTGGGGCAACATGGTCTCGGCCACGCCATCGGGCGGCTGGCTGCAATCGAACCCGGTCATTCCCGGCCTCGGCTTCTGCCTGACGACGCGGGCGCAGATGTTCTGGCTGGAAGAAGGGCTGAATTCATCGCTGAAGCCTGGGGTCCGCCCGCGCACCACGCTGACGCCTTCGACCGTGTTCCGGAACGGCAAGCCCTACATGGCCTTCGGCACGCCCGGCGGCGACCAGCAGGACCAGTGGCAGCTGATCATGTTCCTGCGCCATGTCCATGCCGGCATGAACCTTCAGGAGGCGATCGATGCGCCATCCTTCCACACAGACCATCTGCCAAGCTCCTTCTGGCCGCGCGAGATCAGCCTCGGCGCCGTCACCATAGAAGGACGCTATGGCGAAGAGACCCGCGCGGAACTTGCCCGTCGCGGCCACAAGCTCACCATCGGCGATGACTGGTCGGAAGGCCGGCTTTCGGCGGTGGCGCGAGAAATGGACGGCACATCCCTGTTGCTGAAGGCAGGGGCCAACCCGCGCGGCGTGCAGGGTTATGCCGTCGCACGCTAGCCAGCTAGCGGCCAATCCGAATTTCGACCAAAGAGAGGGAAACAAATGAAAACGCCAATCCACCTTGCGCTTCTCGCAAGCCTTGCCCTTGGGGCCATGGCAGCGAGCCCCGCGGCCGCCCAGTCCGTGCTCAATATCGGCCTGCAGGACGATCCCGACACGCTCGATCCGGCCACCAACTGGAGTTTTGTGGGCCGCCACGTGCTGCAGTCGCTCTGCGACAAGATCGTCGACATCGACCAGGACGGCCAGATCGCGCCGAAGCTCGCCACCAGCTGGGAGTGGAACGACGATTCCACCGCGCTCACGCTGCACCTGCGCGACGATGCCGTGTTCCATGACGGCACGCCGATCAATGCCGAGGCGATCAAGTACAATCTCGAACGCGACCTCAACATGCCGACCTCGCGCCGCAAGTCCGAGATCAGCGCGATTTCGTCGATCGACGTCGTTGACGACACCACCGTCACGATCAACCTTTCGGCCCCGTCGGTTCCGCTGCTCGCAGCCCTTTCCGATCGCGCCGGCATGGTCATCAGCCCGAAGGCCGGCGAGGAACTGGGTGAAAACTTCACCAATGCTCCGGTCTGCTCGGGTCCGTACAAGTTCGTCGAACACATCGCCCAGGACCGCATCGTTCTCGAAAAATTCGACGACTACTACGATGCAGACAGCTATTCATTTGATGAACTCGTGTTCCGCGGCATGCCGGATTCCAACGTTCGCCTGCTCAACCTGCGCTCCGGCCAGCTCGACCTGATGGAACGCCTCGCCGCAACCGACGTGGCCGCGACCGAAGCGGATGCGGACTTCTCCGTGCTGCCTGTCGTCGGCCTCGGCTATTACGGCATCACCTTCGACATCGGCGGCGAAGGCGCCAATCTCGATGCCGGCAAGAAGGCGCTGGTGCGCCAGGCCTTCAGCCTCGCCATCGATCGCGATGCACTGAACCAGGTCGTGTTCGAAGGCCAGGCCGCCACCGGCAACCAGCCCTTCCCGCCGCAGAGCTTCTGGTATGATCAGGAATTCCCGGTTCCCGCCCGCGATGTCGAGGCCGCCAAGGCCAAGATGGCCGAAGCCGGCGTCGAAAGCATCGACCTTGAGGTTCTGGTGCCGACCGATGCGGAACGCCAGCAGGTGATGCAGCTCGTCCAGGCGATGGTCGGCGAAATCGGCATCAACATCTCGATCAAGCCGACAGAACTGATGACGCTTCTCGATATCGCCCGGCAGGGTAAGTTCCAGGCCCATCTGGTTGGCTGGAGCGGTCGCGTCGACCCCGATCTCAACATCACGCCGATGCTCTCCTGCGGTGCGGCCGGCAATGACGCCCATTACTGCAACGAGGACATGGACAAGCTGCTTGCCGATGCCCGGGCGCTCAAGGATCCGGAAGCGCGCAAGGAGATCTACAGCGAGGTGATCTCGATCCTCCAGGAAGACCTGCCGATCGTCTATCTCTACCACTCGAAGTGGATCTTCGCGATGGATTCGGATGTCCAGGGCTTCAAGGCCTATCCGGACGGCATCATCCGCCTGACGGGCGTGACCGCCGAGTGATACGGACGGTCATGACAGACACAGACAACATTGCATCGGCCCTCGTGGCCGATGCATCCCGCGACAATGTGCTCGAGGTCGATGGCCTCAGCGTCGTCTTCCATGGCGACGACCGGACTGTGACGGCGGTCGACGGTGTAAGCTTTAACGTCAAGCACGGCCGCACGCTCGCCGTCGTCGGAGAGTCGGGCAGCGGCAAGAGCGTCACCTCGCTTTCGATCCTGCGGCTTCTGCCAAAGCACAGCGCCGAGATCTCGGGCCATATCCGCTTCGGTGGCCGGGACCTGCTGCATGAACCTGAAGGTGCAATGCGCAATTTGCGCGGCAACCGGATGGCGATGATCTTTCAGGAGCCGATGACCTCTCTGAATCCGTCCTACACGGTCGGCGACCAGGTCATGGAAGTCATCCTGCGCCACACCGACATGAACAAGCGCGAGGCCAGGGAACGGGCAATCGAGATGCTGCGGCTAGTGCGCATCCCGTCGCCCGAGGTCCGGTTTGACCAATATCCCCACAATCTCTCCGGCGGCATGCGCCAGCGGGTGATGATCGCCATGGCGCTTGCCTGCGATCCGGAACTGCTGATCGCCGACGAGCCGACCACCGCGCTTGACGTGACCGTGCAGGCGCAGGTGCTGGACCTGATGCGCGAGTTGCAGCAGAAGACCGGCACGGCCATTATCCTGATCACCCACGATCTCGGCGTCGTCGCCGAAAGCTGCGACGATGTGATCGTGATGTATGCCGGCCAGGTGGTGGAACAGGCAAGCGTCGAACAGCTCTTCGCCTTTCCCCAGCATCCCTACACCGTCGGTCTGCTCGGCTCGCTGCCACGGCTTGATGCGGCGCGCGAACGGCTTGCCACGATCACCGGCATGGTGCCGGACATGTCGGCCCCGCCCACCGGTTGCCGCTTTGCCGAGCGCTGTCCGTTCCGCATGGAAAAATGCGCGGAGGACCAGCCGCTTCACGAAGTTCGTGACGGCCATTTCAGCCGCTGCTGGCGCACCCCGCTCGAGGAGCTTGCCCCTTGACCGACTTCCAGACCCCGATCCTCGAAGTGAAGGATCTCAGTTGTCATTTCGTCGTCAAGCGTGACCTCCTTGGCCGCCCGAAGGCCAAGGTGCAGGCGGTCGACGACGTTTCACTGAAACTGATGCCCGGAGAGACGCTCGCCGTCGTCGGTGAATCCGGCTGCGGCAAGTCGACGCTCGGCCGGATGATGATGCGCCTGATCGAACCCACCACCGGCAAGGTCTTCCTCGACGGCGAGGACATCACCGCGCTCGGACATCATGAATTGCGCTTGCGCCGCCGCCATGTCCAGCTGATCTTCCAGGACCCCTACGCCTCGCTCAATCCGCGCATGACGATCGCCCAGACGATTGCCGAGCCGCTGAAGCTCTACAATATCCTGCCGGCTTCGAAGCGCCGTGCCCGCGTCGATGAACTCCTGAGCCTCGTCGGCCTCAGGCCGGAGCAGGCGAACCGCTATCCGAACGAATTTTCCGGCGGCCAGCGCCAGCGCGTGGTCATCGCCCGCGCGCTCGCCTCCGAACCCAAGGTCATCGTCTGCGACGAGGCGGTTTCCGCGCTCGATGTGTCGATCCAGTCGCAGATTCTGAACCTTCTCAAAGACCTGCAGGCGCGGCTCGGCCTCGCCTTCATCTTCATCTCGCATGATCTGAGCGTGGTGAAGCACATCAGCGACCGCATCGCGGTGATGTATCTCGGCAAGCTCGTCGAACTCGGCGCCTCGGCGCAGATTTTCGCCGCACCGCGCCACCCTTATACGCGCGCACTTCTGTCTTCCATTCCGGTTGCAGCGACGCGCACGATCCGGCCACCGGCATCCGAAAGGCTCGTGGGTGACCTGCCGAGCCCGCTCGCGCCGCCCTCCGGCTGTCGGCTGCACACCCGCTGCCCGCATGCGCGGGAGGACTGCAAGTCCGTGCCTATGGTGCTGGAGGCGACGGAGGACGGTCATGCCAATGCCTGTCCGTTCTGGCGCGATCTGCCGGTAGCCGATCTCGGACTTTCCGGCCGGGAGAACCGGGATCCGCGACTGGAAGCGCTGTTTTCCGCCTTCGAGGCCTTTGCAGCCGAAAGGAGGGCCACGCCATGACATCGCTTCTTGCGCGCCGCCTGCTGCAACTCATCCCGACGCTGATCATCCTGTCGATGATCATCTTCTCGCTGCAGCATCTCCTGCCAGGCGACCCGGCGCTGATGCTTGCCGGTGAAAACCCGACAGACGAGATGATTGCCGCCATCCGAGCGCAATACCATCTCGACCAGTCAATTCCCGTCCAGTACCTGTTCTGGGTGAAGGGCGTGCTGGCCGGCGATCTCGGCATGTCGATGCGCCATAGCCTGCCGGTGCTCGACCTGATCCTGCTGAAACTGCCGGTGACGCTGCAGCTTGCCTTGATGGGCATCCTGGTGGCGATGGTTCTCGGCATCACCGGCGGCGTGATCTCGGCGCTCCGGCCCAATACGGCCATCGACTACAGCGCCAACGTCGTCTCGCTCGCCGGCATCTCGGTTCCGAATTTCTGGCTCGGCATACTGCTGATCCTGTTTTTCTCGGTTCATCTCGGCTGGCTGCCGGCATCGGGCTATGTCAGCCCGTTCAAGGATTTGAGGATGAATCTGGCGACGACAATCATGCCGGCCTTCGTGCTCGGCACGGCGATTGCCGGCATCATCATGCGCCACACCCGCGCGGCCATGCTGCAGGCGCTGGAAAGCGACTATGTGCGCACCGCCCGGGCCAAGGGCCTGAGCGAATGGAAAGTCGTGTTCAAGCACGCCATGCGCAACGCGCTGACGCCGATCATCACGCTCGGCGCGCTCGAATTCGGCACCCTGCTTGGCGGCGCCGTGCTGACTGAGCAGATTTTCACAATTCCCGGCTTCGGCAAGCTGATCGTCGACGCGGTGTTTACCCGCGACTATCCGGTGGTGCAGGGCGTGGTTCTGGTCACGGCCGTGTTCTACATCCTTCTCAACCTTCTGGCGGATATCGGGTACATACTCGTCAATCCGAGACTGCGAGGCTAACCATGTCAGCGATCCCGGACACAGAGAAGGCCGCACGCCTGCCAGTCCTCGGCTTTTTTCAAAGCCGCGTCTGGCGGCGTCTTTGCCGCCGCAAAAGCGCACTTGTCGGCCTTTTCGTGGTGCTGTTCATGCTTTTTATCGCGGCCTTCGCGCCGCTGCTTGCCCCTTACGATCCGACCGCGCAAAGCTGGACTGCGGTGCGCCAAGCGCCCTCTCTTGCCCACTGGATGGGAACCGACGAGGTCGGTCGCGACATTCTCTCACGCATCATCTGGGGCACCCGAGCCTCGCTTCTGGCGGGCCTTACCTCGGTTGCGATCGCGATAGCGATCGGTGTGCCGCTCGGGCTTGCCGCAGGCTTTCTTGGCGGCATTACAGACGGTTTCATCAGCCGGTTCACCGACGCGCTGCTCGCATGCCCCTCGCTGATCCTCGCCATCGCGCTCGCCTCGTTCCTCGGGCCGAGCCTCACCAATGCGATGATCGCCATCGGCATCACCGCGACGCCGCTGTTCATCCGGCTGTCGCGCGGACAGGTGCTGTCGATCCGGAACGAGGAATATGTCGAGGCGGCCAGTGTTGTCGGCAATCCGCGCTGGCGTATCGCGGTGCGCCACATCCTGCCCAATATCCTGCCGCAACTCACCGTACAGGCGACGCTGACGATTGCGTCCGCCATCATTTCGGAGGCAAGCCTGTCCTTCCTCGGCCTCGGCCTGCAACCGCCGGACCCTTCCTGGGGTTCGATGCTGAACACCGCGCAGCGCTACATCTCCAGCGCGCCGTGGATGGCGATGTGGCCCGGCATCGCTATTTTCTCCACAGTCCTTGCCTTCAACCTTCTCGGCGACGGCCTGCGCGATGCGCTTGACCCGCGCGCGCGCTGAAGCTGACAGGCAAACATTCCCCCAAGGACCGATATGCGTCGTTTTCTGCCCGATCAGTTCACGCTTCTCCTCCTCGCCACCGTGGCGCTGGCCTCACTGCTGCCGGTGGCCGGCACGGCTGCGGACTGGTTCGCGATTGCCACCAAATGCGCAATCGCGCTGCTGTTTTTTCTCCAGGGCGCAAGACTGTCGCGCCAGGTGGTGATCGGTGGTCTTTTGCACTGGCGTCTGCACCTCGCCATTCTCGTGACGACGTTCGGCATCTTCCCGCTGTTGGGATTCGGCATCGCTCATCTTTTGCCGTTCGAATTGCCAGATGGCATGCTGGCCGGCATCCTGTTCATCGCCGTGCTGCCATCCACGGTGCAGTCCTCTATCGCCTTCACCTCGATGGCCGGCGGCAATGTTCCGGCGGCGATCTGCGCGGCCACCGCCTCCAACATCGTCGGCATGTTCGCGACCCCGCTCCTGATCGGTATCATGCTGTCTGCAGGCGGACATGGCGGGTTTTCCTTCGATGCGCTCTACCAGATCCTGCTGCAACTGCTTGTGCCCTTCATCGTCGGCCAACTCCTGATGCCGTGGATCGGCGACTGGGTGCGTGGCCACAAGAAAATCCTGTCGCCGGTCGATCGCGGCTCGATCCTGATGGTGGTCTATCTCGCCTTTTCCACGGCTGTTGCCGAGGGTCTCTGGCAGCAGCTCTCGCTCGCCGATCTAGGCGAACTCGTTATCATCAACGCGGTCATGCTGGCTGTGGTGCTGACGCTGACCATGTTCGGCAGCCGGGCGCTCGGCTTTTCGCGTGCCGACGAGATCGCCATCGTGTTCTGCGGATCGAAGAAAAGCCTTGCAAGCGGCGTCCCGATGGCCGGCGCGATCTTTGCCGGACAAAGCGTCGGCGCGATCGTTCTGCCGCTGATGCTGTTTCACCAGATGCAACTGATGATCTGCGCGGTCATCGCCCAGCACTACGCCCGCAGCGCTTTCGAAACGGTGGAGACCTGACGATCGGCCCGAGGTGTTTGTGTCAGGCTGTGTTACGGCCATACGCTCTGCGCCGTCCTTGCCTCGTCAGCGGAGGCCGACAAACGCCATGTCCAGAAGGCAACCTGGCTACTTTCCCAATTGTCCTGGTGACTTGGCAACTCGCAAACAGAAGACCAACGGCCATTTTCAATGGCCGTTGGCATAAGTCCCATGTCCGGTCCACACGACGGCACCAGAAGTCGCCAACATCCGGAAATCACTCTTGCCGGAGAACCCGGAGCCGCAGCGGGGTCATGCGCCATAGATCGCGGTGACAGCTTCCTCGCCGGCGCGGACATGGCCGCGATACATGCCTTCCGAATTGAACGGCAGGGTAATGTTGCCTTCGCGATCAACGGCGATGACGCCGCCGGAGCCGTCGTTTTCTCCGAGATCGACCATCACCACATGTTTGGCGGCCTGTTCGAGGCTTTCGCCGGCATAACGCATGCGAGCCGCGATTTCGGAGGCTGCCGTCCAGCGGATGAAGATTTCGCCGTGGCCCGTGCCGGAAACCGCGCAGGTGGCATTGTCGGCATAGGTTCCGGCGCCGATCATCGGTGTGTCGCCAATGCGGCCCTTGGCCTTGCCGGTCCAGCCGCCGGTGGAGGTGGCGGCTGCCAGATTGCCGTCTTTGTCGCAGGCAACCGCGCCGACCGTGCCATGACGGCGCGCCGGATCGTTATCATCCTTGCCCTTCGCCTTCATTGTCAGCGTTTCCTGCAGCGCATTCCAGCGGGCCTCGGTGAAGAAATAGTCCTTGTCGCCAAATTCGACACCGGCCTTGCGGGCAATTTCCAGCGCATTCGGCCCGGTCATACAAACGTGAACCGTGTGCTCCATCACCGCGCGGGCAGCGCGCACCGGATTCTTCGGCCCGAAAATGCTGGCGACGGCGCCGGCCCTGCGGTCGCGCCCGTCCATGACGGCGGCATCCATTTCCTGTTCGCCGTGATCGGTGAAGACGGCGCCGCGTCCGGCGTTGAAAAGGGGCTCGTCCTCCAGTGCGCAGACGGCCTGAGTGACCGCATCGAGCGCGCTGCCGCCATCCTTCAGGACTGCCTCTCCCGCTTCAAGCGCGCGGCGGAGGCCCGCGTGATAGGCCGCTTCCTTTTCAGGCGTCATCGTCGATTTCAGGATGGTTCCGGCCCCGCCATGGACCGCCAGAGAATAGCGCATGTTTACTCCTTCAGCCCGGCTTCCTGAGCGCAGTAGCGGGCGATATCGGCATGGGTGGCGATCCAGCAGTCACCCTTCGCGGTGATGTGGGACAGTAGTTCTTCCAGGATGAAGATGCGCGAGCGATACCCGGTGATGTGCGGATGCATGGTCAGAAGGAACATGCCGCCTTCCTCATAGGCCCCGTCGAATTCACGGCGGAAGATGTCGAGAACATCGGTCGGCGGCGTATAGGGGCGCTGGGCGCCAAAGCGGTTCATCATGAAATAGACGGCATCATCGCGGATCCACTCGACCGGCAGTTCGACAATGCCGGTGGCCTCGCCATTGTCGAGGATCTCGTAGGGATCATCGTCGGCGAAGAGCGAGCTGTCATAGAGAAGGCCAAGTTCACGTGCGATCTTCAGCGTCGCGTCGGAATAGTCCCATGAGGGCGTGCGCATGCCGACGGGGCGGGTGCCGGTGATCTTTTCCAGCGTATCGGCGGACCGCAGCATCAGCTCGCGCTCCTTGTCGGCGGGCACCTGTGCATTGCGCTCGTGGATCCAGCCGTGAAGCGCGATCTCGTGGCCGTCCCCCACAAGCGAACGCTGTTCTTCCGGATGCAGCAGGGCGGAGACGGCGGGCACGAAGAAGCTCGCCTTTGCGCTGTAGCGATCGAGCGCTTTGCGGATACGCGGAATGCCGCGTCGGGCACCGAATTCGCCCCAGCTGAGGCGGGCCGGCGACTGCCCGCCATCGCGCAGTTCATTGGTCTCGTGGTCGCTGTCGAAGCTCAGCGCCACGGCGCAGCGCGCGCCGCCCGGCCAGCTTTTCGGCAGCAGGCTCTTGCCCGCGCGCACCTGATTGACCCGGCCCCGCCAGGTCGCCTCGTCCCATTCATAGGGTTCGCTCATGCATGGCCTCCATCGACCGAAAGGATTTGTCCGCTGATCCAGCTTGCTTGCGGCGACGCCAGGAATGTCACGGCGTTGGCAATATCGGCCGGCTGACCAAGGCGGCGCATGTGAATACTGCTGATGACCGCCTTCTGCCGCTCCGGCCCGAAGGCCGCCCATTGCTTTTCCGTGGACGGATTGGAAAGAATGAAACCCGGCGCCACGGAATTGACCGTGATGCCAAAGGGGCCGAGCTCGAGCGCCAGTTGTTTCGTCAGGCCGACGAGAGCATGCTTGGCGCTGGCATAGGCCTGGATACCGGTGAGGCTCGGCCGCAAGCCCGCGCCTGATGATATGGTGATGATCCGGCCTGCGCCGCGCTCCTTCATGCCGGGAGCAACGGCCTGCGCGCACCACATGGCGGCATCGACATTGGCCTGAAAGATGACGCGCCAGTCATCCTCGCCGATCTCTTCGATCGGGCGGCCTGCCTGGCCGCGCACGCCGCCGGCCGATGTCACAAGCCCGTCGATCCGGTCATATTGCGCAAGCACCGACCGGATTGCCTGATGCGCACCGTCTCGCGTTCCGAGATCCCCCTGATGTAGACTGATGCCGTCCCTTTCCAACGACGCCATTCCGGCACCATCGATATCGATGGCAGCAACCTCGGCGCCCGAGGCCTTCAACTGACGCGCAATCGCTGTGCCGATGCCCATCGCCGCGCCGGTGACGGCAAAGACTTTTCCGCTAAAATCTAGCCGCACAGCGGCACCATCTCGTCAACGAGCGCAGAAGATTGCGGCCGCTTTCCATCCTCGATATCGTGGATAAGGCCGACCATTTTTGAAAGAGCCGGAACGGCAATTCCATGTGAGGCCGCAAGCGGGAGCATGATGCCGATCTGCGCGTCAACTTCCGTCTTGCGTTTGCGCACGGCTAGGTCGCGCCAGATGCCGGAATGGGTCTTGGCCGTCTTGCGGTTATGCGCCACCATCCTGTCGAGCGCGATGCGCATGCCTTCCGGGTCAGCCGCTAGAAAGGCCACCGGATCAAACCCGTTGAAGCCGAGCGGGCTGACGCCTTCGGCGGCCGCAAGCGTCATGACTTCATGGCCGAGCCTTTCATACACCACGCGGTGTTCGGGCCGCGCCATGGCATCCGACATGGAATCGGGCGTCAACGCGGTGCAGAACAGCAGCGAGCCGTAGCCCATCTTGCCCCAGAGATAGCCCCAGATATTGTCGGTCGCCACCGCGTCCGGCTCGACCAGCGCAAGCAGTTTCCGAACCTCGGCGGCACGCGGCGTCATTGTGCCATCGAGTTCGCCGACAGCGACGGCGGCCCGATTGCCATAAAGAATGCGCCCCGGCTCCAGCCAGTCGGCGCCGAAATTGACAAAGCAGCCGACCGTATTTTCAGCGCCGATCTTCCCGGCAATCACCTTCTCATTGAGGCCGTTCTGGGCGGAAACGACATAGCCGCCCTTGGCCAGATGCGGAACCAGCATGTCGAGCGCATCGGCCGTATGATGCGCCTTGACCGCCAGAAAGACGCGGCTGAACTGTCCTTCAAGTTCATCGGGCGTGCTGGCCGGCAAAACCTGCGTGAATTCTTCCACCGGACCTTCGATCCGAAGGCCCGTTATGCGCATCGCGGCAACATGTTCCGGCACGATATCGACCATATGAACATCATGGCCGGCGCGGGCGAAGTAAGCGCCGAGGACGCCGCCGATCGCGCCGGCGCCCCAGATCAGGATTGGTGAATGACTCATGCCCACGCGCCTTCGATCAGAGCGCGCGTCTCTTCTACAGCGACGGTCCAGATGCGCTCCATGTCTTCATCAGGGCGCTGATAGAAACCGCCATAATTGCCGTCGCCGATCAGTTCGCGCACGCCGGCGGAATTGCGATCGCGCAGCCGGTCGAAATCGACATAAGGCTTCTGTTCGGCTGGCATTTCGCGACCGGGGAGCCGCGTCCAGGGGAAATTTTCCATCCAGCTTGCATGGCTTGCGACGGGGTCTATCTCGCGCACGGTCGCCATCGTCTTCGGCGCCCGCCACCAGTCATGAAAGCGGCAGCGCGCGCCTTCGTGGCGCTCCATCCACTCCATGGTCGCCGGCTGCACCGGCGTATTGCCGCCATGGCCGTTGACGATGAGAATGCGGCGAAAACCAGTGACATAAAGACTGTCGAGGATATCGGAGAGGAGCGCCGCATAGGTCGAAAGCTTCAGCGTTACCGACCCCGGAAACGCCATGAAATAGGGCGTCAGCCCGTATGCGACCGCGGGAAAAACCGGAACGCCGAGCGGCGCGGCTGCATCGGCTGCGACCTTTTCGGAAAGGATGCTGTCGACCGACAGGCTGAGCCAGGCATGCTGTTCGGTACTGCCCAGCGGCAGGACGCAACGGTCATCCGTCTTCAGGTATTCTTCGATTTCAAACCAGTTGCTTTCGGAAATTTTCAACGTTGCCCCTCCGTTTTTTCAGGATTTTTGTTCTGTACGCCTCAATGGTGGGAAGCAGTTCCTTCCGCACGGCGTGGATATCGGGCGTGTGGCGATATTCAAATGCCTGCTGATCGGGACGCAGTGTTTCGAGCAGATAGTCCGCACCGGTCGCATAAACCAGCACATCGGCAGCGGCGATTGCCGCTTCCACATCCGCCGCGCCGCGCACCGCGATCTGCAATTCGGTGATATGCGGCCCGAAACGCCGGATACCCGCTTTCATCATAGTGACGAATGTATCGAAATATGAATAGCCGACGACGCGCGCATCGGTCGAAAGCGAGGCAAGCGCGACCCGCGTGGCTTCATCGGGAATCAGGGTAACGCCGGTAATGGGCGTATCGGTGAAATGCGCTTTCGCCGGCTCCAGAAGGCTGCGCGGCGAAATCACGAGATCGACCTGTTGCGGATCGATGCTGGCAAGATCGTCCATGGTGGCGATCGACAACTGGTCTCCGGCGGCCAGGTGCGGGCGCAGCGCCCGCGCATAGGCTTCAGTGGCCTCAACGAAATTACCGAGGATGAGAAGTCGCATATTGACGTGCGTCTGACGCGACATCATCGACACCCGCGTGGCAAGTTCGGAGGGGTTGATCCCGCACTCGCGGGAAAGCTCGACCAGTTCGGCAATCTTCACATCGAGTTCGCGCAGCCGGCCGGCATTGGCGGAAAGCGACATGCTCTTCACGAACGTGCCTGAGCCCACCCGGCCTTCAATATTGCCGACCTCCTGCAATGCGGCATAAACGGTGCTGACGGTCACCGGCGATATTCGCAACCGGGTCGCAAGAGACCGTACCGAAGGCAGACGCGCGCCCGATGGCAGGTCGCCGGAAGCGATGCCGAACTCCAGCGCGCCGCGCAACTGAACCGAAACCGGAACCGTCGATGAACGGTCGACGGCCTCAATGATACGATCCATGGCCTGATCAAATTGTGCCTGCGTGTCTGTCATAGTGTTATAATGGATAAAAACACTCGGGCTGCCAAGTCATCAATCTGACATTTTTTGAATGACCGAACGGCATTTTTGTATTAACTCAGACTTGACTGTATCAATTTTTGCGCCCTACTGTATCAGAATAATGAAACAAAGGGGAACAAACATATGACGAAATCATTCCTGAGATCCGCCGTCGCGGCGCTGGCTATTCTGGCGGCTGCGCCCGCTGTCTATGCCGAAGACCTGATCATCGGCCTGCGCGCCGGTCCTGATTCCATCGACCCGCACTGGTCCACGCTTGGCAGCCAGGCTGAAGCGCTCCGCCATATCTATGACACGGTTGTCGATGTTGACGACAAGCTGCAGCTGAAGCCCGGCCTTGCTGTAAGCTGGGAGCCGATCGACGACATGACCTGGGAATTCAAGCTGCGCGAAGGCGTGAAATTTCATGACGGCTCGGACTTCACCGCCGAAGACGTCAAGTTCTCCATCGAGCGCATCCCGGAAGTCACCGGCCCGATGCCGATGACGCTCTACACCAAGTATGTCGACAGTGTCGAAGTCGTCGACGATTACACGCTGCGCGTCCACACCAAGGGCACGGCCCCTGCCCTGCCGAATGACTTCACGCGTCTCTTCGTCGTGCCGTCCGAAACCGGCATGGAAGCCCGCAACGAGGAATTCAACTCCGGCGAAGCCGCCATCGGCACCGGCCCTTACAAATTCGTTTCGTGGGAGCCGAAGGGCGACCTCGTGCTCGAGCGTTTTGACGGATACTGGGGCGAAAAGCCGGCATGGGACAAAGTTGTCCGCCGCGAAATTCCCGACGACGCCGCCCGCGTTGCCGCGCTGCGCTCCGGCGATGTCGACCTGATCAACTATGTTCCGGCGTCCGACTATCTGGCGTTCCAGAACGACGACAGCCTGGAAACCTTCATCTCCGACTCGATCTACATCCTCAACATTGCGCCCAGCGTGAAGGACGAGGAGCCGCAGCCGGTCACGATCAACGGCGAGCCGGTCGACGGCAACCCGCTGCAGGACCTGCGCGTCAGGAAGGCGCTCGACCTCGCCATCAACCGTGACGTTCTGGTCAATGTCGTGCTGGAAGGCCTCGGCAGCCCGGCCAACCAGCTGATGCCGGAAGGCTTCTTCGGTTATTCCGACAAGCTTGGCGAGCGCGAATACGACCTCGAGCAGGCCAAGGCGCTTCTGGCCGAAGCCGGTTATCCGGACGGTTTCGAAATCGACTTCACCTGCACCAACAACCGCGTTCCCGGCGATGCCGTGGTCTGCGAAGCGCTGGCGCAGATGTGGGCCCGCCTTGGTCTGAAGGTCAACGCCCAGGCACTGAACGGCACGGTCTTCTTCCCCGCCGCCGCGCGTGAGGAATACACGATGACCATGTCGGCCTGGGGTACGCTCACCGGCGAGGCCGCTTATACCTACGGTGCGCTGGCGCATACCAAGGACGCGGAAAAGGGCTTCGGCAACTTCAACCGAACCGGCTATTCCAATCCGGAATTCGACAAGGTCTTCGACGAGGGCACCCAGACGCTTGACGTCGACGCGCGCAAGAAGCTCTACGAGGATGCCTCCTACATCGCCATGGAAGACCGGGCTTTGATCCCGACCGTCATCCTGCAGACCGTCTGGGCCGCCGACGCCGACACGCTCGAAATCATGCCGCGCGTCGACCAGGAAACGCGCGCCTACGAAATCAAGCCCGCCGAATAAGGCGGCGCGCCGAACGCTCGTGCGCCAGGGCGTTCACGGGCTGCGGCCGGGCTGGCCGCAGCCGCTCATCGGCGAATGATGACCGGCCAGATGGCCGACGGCGCCATTCGTGCGATATTCAGCGCGTCGCAAATACGCGCATGCTAAAATCCAAGAGGCTCGGATGCTTGGCTTTCTCGTCCAGCGGCTGCTGCAGGCCGTTATCGTCATCTTTGCAATGTCGATCATCGTGTTTCTGGGCGTCTACGCCATCGGCAATCCGATTGACGTGATGATCGATCCCGGCGCGACCCAGGCGATCCGCCAGAAGCTGATCGAACAATACGGACTCGACCAACCGCTCTGGCATCAATACCTGACCTTTCTGTCCAATGTCGTTCATGGCGATCTCGGCACGTCGATGGTCTACAATGTGTCGGTCATCAAGCTGGTGTTCTCCAGGCTTCCGGCGACCATCGAACTGGTCTTCGTTGCCGTGATGATCGCGACCGTGATCGGCATTCCGGCCGGCATTTATGCGGGCTACCGCCCCAACAGCCTGGCCGGCAGGGCGATCATGGCGCTCTCGGTTCTCGGCTTTTCCGTCCCCACCTTCTGGATCGGCATGCTGCTGGTCATGGCCTTTGCCGTCAATCTCGGCTGGCTGCCATCGGGCGGACGTGGCGATGTGGGCTCGATCTTCGGCTTGCGCACCTCGCTTGCGACCGTGGATGGCTGGAGCCATGTCATCATGCCGGCCTTCAACCTGTCGCTGTTCATGATGGGGCTGCTCATTCGCCTTACCCGCGCCGGCATGGTCGAGGCGATGCAGACGGATTACGTGAAATTCGCCCGCGCCCAGGGCCTGCCCGACCGGCAGATCGTATTCCACCATGTGCTGCGCAACATCTCGATCCCGATCGTCACCGTCTTCGGTCTGGAGCTTGGCTCGACGCTTGCCTTCGCCGTCGTCACCGAAAGCGTCTTCAACTGGCCGGGTATCGGCAAGTTGATCATCGACAGTATCCTGCAGCTCGATCGCCCCGTCATGGTTACCTATCTCGTTCTCGTGGTGATCCTGTTCGTGCTCATCAATCTCGTCGTTGACATCGTCTACGCCCGGCTCGATCCGCGTGTGCGACTGAAAGGAGGCAAGTGATGGCCGATGCAACGCTCGTGGCCGCGCCGGTGGAAACCCGCCCTGCCCGGTTTCGCAATTTCTGCTCCGACTTTGCCCGCTCTCCGGTCGCCGTCGTCTCGCTGATCATGATCGTGCTGTTGCTGTTCGTATCGTTTGCAGCGCCGCTGGTCTCCCCGCAGGATCCCTATGACATGGCAAACCTCGACTGGATGGACGCTTTCCTGATGCCGGGAACCGTCGGCTCCGGCGGCTATACCCATATTCTCGGCACCGACAATGTCGGCCGCGACATGCTGTCGGCGATCTTTTACGGATTGCGCACCAGCTTCGTCATCGGACTTACGGCCGGCCTGCTGGCGCTGGTCGTCGGCATATGTCTCGGTCTGTCGGCGGCCTATTTCGGCGGCCGGATCGAATCCTTCCTGATGCGCATCGTCGATCTGCAATTGTCGATGCCGGCGATCCTGCTGGCGCTGGTGCTGGTTGCCGTTCTCGGACAGGGCGTCGGCCAGATCATCCTGGCGCTGGTGATTGCCCAATATGCCTATTTCGCCCGCACCACCCATGGCGCGGCGACCGTTGAGCGCGGCAAGGACTATATCGAGGCCGCCCGTTCGACCCCGCTTCCCACGGGCCGCGTTCTCTTCCGCCATCTTCTGCCGAATGTCCTGCCGCCGCTGATCGTGGTTGCCACGGTGCAGGTCGCAAGCGCAATCGCATTGGAGGCGACGCTCTCCTTCCTCGGCGTCGGCCTGCCCTTGACCGAGCCCTCGCTCGGCTCGCTGATTGCAAACGGCTTCAAATATATCCACACGGATCGCTACTGGTTGTCGATCTATCCGGGTCTCTTTCTGATGGTGACGGTGGTGACGATCAATCTGGTCGGCGATCAGGTCCGCACCGTTCTTGACCCGAGGCGCAGCCGATGACCAAAGCGCTGGACGTCCGGGGCCTGACGACCCGGTTTGAAACGCGCGGCGGTGATGTCACCGCCGTCAACAATGTCAGCTTCTCGGTCGAGCGCGGCCGCATCATGGGCCTTGTCGGCGAAAGCGGATCTGGCAAGAGCGTCACCGGTTTTTCCATCATCGGCCTCGTCGAAGAGCCCGGCCACATCACCGCCGGCGCGGTTCTGGTGGAAGGCCAGGACCTGCGCGCGCTCAAGCCCGAGGCGCTGCGCAAGCTGCGCGGCTCCAAGGTTGCGATGGTGTTCCAGGACCCGATGATGACGTTGAACCCCGTCCTGCGGATCGGCGACCAGATGGCGTTGGCAGTGCGCGTACACGAGAAGATGTCGAAGCGCGATGCCTGGGAGCGCGCCCGCCAGGCACTGGAAACCGTCGGCATCCCCGCCGCCCGCGAAAGGCTGAAGGCCTATCCGCACCAGCTTTCCGGCGGCATGCGCCAGCGCGTGGCGATCGCCACTGCGCTTCTGCACCGCCCGGCGGTGATCATCGCCGATGAGCCGACGACGGCCCTCGATGTCTCGATCCAGAGCCAGATTCTCGCCGAGGTGCGCAGGCTTGCCGACGAGACCGGGACGGCCATCGTCTGGGTTACCCATGACCTTGCCGTCATATCCAGCCTCGCCGATGATATCTGCGTGATGTATGCCGGCCGGATCGTCGAGCGCGGCGCCGCCGAAGAGGTGATCTCCGCCCCGCGCCATCCCTACACGGTGGGCCTGATCGGCTCCGTACCGAGCCTGCATGAACCCGGAACGCGTCTGCCGCAGATCCCCGGCTCGACGCCGCAGCTTGCCAACCTGCCGTCCGGCTGTCCTTTCCGACCGCGCTGTCCGCGCGCTTCCGATATCTGCGCCACAGAGCCGCCTGTGAGCGAAGCCGGCAGCCATTCGGTATCCTGTCATCACCCGGTGGAGGCCCCATGAAAAAGCCGCTTCTGACGATCGAAGGCGTTCACAAGCGCTTTACCCGCAAGCCCGGCCTCATCATTCAGGGCATCAACAGGATTGCCGGCAAGCCCTCGGGCGAAACCGTGCACGCGCTTTCCGACATCTCGCTGGTCGTCGCCGAAGGCGAGGTTCTGGGCCTTGTCGGGGAATCGGGCTGCGGCAAATCCACGCTTGGCCGCATCATCTCCGGCATCTATACGCCGAGCGATGGCCATGTCTTTCTCAACGGATCGCCCGTTGCGCGCAAGCGCGGCAACAATGTCGAAAAACTCACCACCAAGGTGCAGATGATCCATCAGGATCCGTTCGCAAGCCTCAATCCGCGCATGAAGGTCGGCGAGACGATCGCGGAAGGCCCGCGCATCCACCATATCGTCAAGGCGAACAAGGTGCGCGCCCGCGTGCGCGGCCTGCTGCAGCAGGTGGGCCTCGAGGGTGCCTACGCCGACCGCCTGCCGCACCAGTTTTCCGGCGGCCAGCGCCAGCGTGTTGCAATCGCCCGCGCACTCGCCATGGAGCCAGAACTGTTGGTGCTGGACGAGGCGGTCGCCTCGCTCGATGTTTCTATCCAGGCCCAGGTGCTGAACCTGTTCATGGATCTGCGCCTCGAACTCGATCTCACCGCCGTCTTCATCAGCCATGACCTTTCGGTCGTCCGCCATGTATGCGACCGTGTGGCGATCATGTATCTCGGCCGCATTGTCGAGCTTGCCTCGGCGGAAGAGCTCTATGCCACCCCGCGCCACCCGTACACGAAGGCGCTGTTCGCCTCGATCCCGAAGCTTGGGGCGGGGCGCGGCTCGTTCCAGCCGATCGAGGGCGAGATCCCCTCGCCGCTCAACCCGCCGAAAGGCTGCGCATTCCATCCGCGCTGTCCGATGGCCGGGCCGCGATGCAAGATCGAACTGCCGCGTCTGGAGCCGGCGGAAGGTGGAACGGCATCGGTTGCCTGCCACCTCAATGACGGCGGCACCGGCGCCACAGCAAAACCGGAGGCAGCATGAACGCGTTCACAAACCGCATCGCCGAAATCAATGACCTTCTCTCAGCCGTCAACCTGCTGCAATGGGATGCGCGGGTGATGATGCCCGCCGGCGGGGCCGAGACCCGGGGCCAGCAGATCGCCACGCTGAAGGCCAAGGCGCGCGAAATGCTGCTCGATCCTGCAATGGCAGATGCCGCCGAAGACATGCTCGCGCAAACCGCTGATGACCGCGAGCGCGGCGCCGCCGAGGCCGTGCTTGCCGCCCGCAAATGGCATCTGGGCGTACCGTCCGCCCTGTTGCGGCGCCAGGATGAAATCTCGGTGCTTGCCGGACGCGCCTGGGAAAGGGCGCGCGCGGATGGCGATTTCGCCCTGTTCCGCCCGCACCTTGCCGAGATCATTTCGCTGGCGCGTCAGATGGCCGAGACCATCGGTTATGACGCGCATCCTTATGACCCGATGGTGCAGATCTACGAACCCGGCGAGACCGCCGCCTCGCTGAAGGCGCTGTTCGACGACCTGCGCGACGGCATCAAGCCCGTGCTCGAGGCCGCGCTCGAGCGCCCGAAGCCGCGCACGGATTTCCTCTATCGCGACTATCCCGCAGAACAGCAGAAGGCCCTGTGTGCGGAGCTTGCCGAAATTCTCGGTCTCGATTTCAACCGCAGCCGGCTCGATACCGCCGTCCACCCCTTCGAGATTTCCTTCACCCGCCAGGACGTGCGCATCACCTCGCGCTGGAACCCGAACTACCTGCCGATGTCGATCTTCGGCACCATGCACGAGACCGGTCACGCACTCTACGAACAGGGCGTTGATCCGGCGCTGAACCGCTCGGCGCATACGACTGACCTGATCGGGCTTTATGCCGTCGGCGGCAGCAGTTTCGGCATGCACGAAAGCCAGTCGCGGCTCTTCGAAAACCACATCGGCCGCTCCGCCGATTTCTGGGCCCTGCACTTCGAACGGCTGAAGCGGCATTTCCCGGATCAACTCGCCGATGTCAGCGAGACGGAATTCGTTCATGCCGTCAACCGGACAGAACCGGGTCTCATCCGCGTCGAAGCCGATGAACTAACCTACGACCTGCACATCATGCTGCGGGTGCGAATCGAAATGGCTCTGATGGACGGTTCGCTTGCCGTCGATGATGTGCCGGAGGCCTGGAATGCCGCCATGCGCGCGGACCTCGGCATCGACGTGCCCCATGACGGGCTCGGATGCCTGCAGGACGTGCATTGGTCGAGCGGCTATATCGGCTCCTTCCCGACCTACACGATCGGCAATGTCACGGCTGCCCAGATCATGGCAAGGCTTGATGAGACGGAGACTCATCTTCGCGCGGCGGCCAGGGCGGGCGATCTGGCGCCGCTTTGCGACAGGCTCGGCGAGATTGTCTGGTGCCATGGCCGCTCCAGAGGCCGCCACGCGGTGCTATCGGCCATCGACGCGGATGCGGGAGATTGCAGCGCATATGTGAACTATCTGCGGGAAAAATTCGGATAGCGCATCGTTGTCGCCAAAAACGCCGCCGCCGCTCAGACCGACTGTCGACCCTCTGCAGGGTTCGCCGAGCAAGATGCCCGCCTTGTCTCCTGCCGGGAGGACAAGCCCTTTGTCTCGGTTGACGATCTCTAGCGCCGTGCCGGTATTACGGCACCTTACGCGACGGCCGCTGGATCAATGTCGCTGGCCTTGTTCTCGCGCGTCGGCGAGGGGGAACGACTTTGCGGCGCTGCATAGGTTCTTAAAGCCCGAACAGCAGCGTTTTTCCTAAATAGAACTGAAACATAGAAAGGAATTGAACTGATACGGTGGATGCCCCACCCAGCGGCATCGAGTATACCCAGACGGCTCTATATTCACCGAGCGGAGGGCGCATCAATGACATCGAAGATCAGCATTCTGGCGATCGACCTAGCAAAAGGCAGCTTTCAGGTTTGCGCAGTCGGACCCGATGGGAGAGTTATCTATAACCGGGCACTTTCTCGGAAGCGGTTGGCGACGTTTCTGGGCGAGCAGCCGGCCTGCGTAGTTGCTATGGAGGCATGCGCCACGTCGCATCACTGGGGCCGAATGGCGCAGTCTCACGGTCACGAAGTGCGTCTGGTGCCGGCGGCGTATGTGAAGCCGTTCGTCAAGCGCCAGAAGAATGACCGCGCGGATGCGGAGGCTATCGCAGAGGCGGCCATACGTCCGACTATGCGGTTCGTGGCGGTGAAGAGTGCCGAAACCCAGGGCCGTGCTGTGGCGTTCCGCACCCACCAATGCCTGGTCCGGCAGCGCACGCAGCTCATCAACGCGCTCCGGGGACATCTGGCCGAGTTCGGGCTGGTGGCGCCGAAGGGACCAGCGAGCCTGAAATTACTCGAGAATGCGCTGGCGGACGAGAGCAGCGACCTGCCTGACCCGGTTCGGGAGATGGGGGCGGTGTATCTCGAGCAGATCGCGCGGCTGAGCGACGTGATCGAACGGCTAGCAAGCGAGTTGGAAGATGCATCGAAGACAGATTGTGAGTTGCGGCGGCTTTGCACCATCCCCGGGATCGGCCCCGTGACGGCAGGCGCCGTGGCGGCGTTTGCGCCCGACCTCGACACTTTTGACAGTGGGCGGAACTTTGCGGCCTGGCTGGGTCTGGTCCCACGGCAGAGGTCCACGGGGGGCAAGGCCAGGCTGGGGTCGGTCAGCAAGATGGGACAGACCGATATCCGCCGACTACTAATCGTCGGAGCGATGAGCGTGATCCGGTGGGTCGTCCGAAAAGGTGGCAGTTCGAATCGCTGGCTCGCTGCTCTCGTGGCACGCAAGCCCAGGATGGTCGCGGCCGTTGCGCTGGCGAATAAAATGGCCCGGATGATCTGGGCCATGACGACCAAGCAAGAGGATTATCGAATGGCGTGACCTGAAACCGAGAAGGGAAAAGGCACGACATGGCCGCAAGGCCTAGGTGAGCGATCGGCGAGGAGTACGCGACAAGGACTTCGAAGTTCAAGGCAGGGAAATTCAGACCCGGGGCTCGAGCGCTTGCAGCTCTCTGAACCGATGTGAACCCAGCTTTCCGAACAGCATACCGGCCCGTGGCGTCATCGGAGGCCACAATCTGAGGCCTGACACACGTCCGATCGAAGACCCCGCCGAAAAATCGAAGATTAGGCTTGCCAAACAGGGGGCATCCACACACGTCCTCTTCGGCGGGAAATCATGCGGCAGCAACGCCCATTGGCTACCCGATTGCAGCAGGTAGAAGATGGCATCCATCACGGCTTGCGCTGAATACCGCGGCCGGGGAGATTCATGAGATTCTCGAGAAGTCCGGTCGCAAGACGGGCATGCTGAACCCGCTCTAAGTCACCCTCTCAAAACAGAAATCCGGGGCCGCCAGCGGCGGCCCCGCCCTCTGGCCGGAGTTCTGCATGTCGGACAACACACAGCCACGCTCACATATTGGCAAAACGGGCCCGTTCGAGCCGTTATGGGCCTTTGTCGATCGTCATTTCAAACTGCTGGCGATCCTGCCAGCCGCCGCCTTCTTTCTGGCGCTGAGCGTGTTTCCGCTGATCGAGCTGTTCCAGATGGCGGCCTCCACGATCACCTTCGAAAACAGCAATCTCGTGCGCACGCCGGCGCTTATGGAAAACCTCGGCAAGCTCGCCGACGACTGGATTTTCCGCAGGGCGATGGTCAACACGCTGATCTTCGTTCTGGTCGCCACGGCTTTCGAGATGGTGTTCGGATTTGCGCTGGCGCTGGCCGTCAGCGAGGTCGTGCGCGGTCGCGGGCTGGTGCGCACCGGCATGCTTCTGCCGATCCTGATCCCGCCGGTTGCCATCGGCAATATGTGGCGGCTGATGTACAATCCGGAATTCGGCGTCATCAACTGGCTTCTGGGGCTGGTCGGCATTCCCCCGATGGACCTGCTCGGATCGACGGGCACCGCCCTGATCGCCGTCATCATCGTCGATATCTGGCACTGGACGCCGCTGGTGTTCCTGATCCTGCTGGCAGGCCTCGAGGCGCTGCCGGAAGAAGTCATGGAGGCGTCCTCCATCGACGGCGCCAGCTACGCCCAGAAACTGCGCCATATCGTCATTCCGCTGATGTGGCCGGCGCTGATGGTCGCCTTCATCTTCCGCTCGATCGTCGCATTCAAGGTGTTCGACCAGATCTATCTCCTGACCTCCGGCGGACCCGGCACGGCCACCGAAGTCATCAGTCTCTACGTCTACAAGGTCTTCTTCAAGCAGAACCAGTTCGGCTACGGCGCGCTGATCGCCCTGATCACGATTGCCATCGTCTGCGCTTATCTCGGCGCCTTCGCGCTGGCGCAGCGCCGTCTGGCGAGGGCGCGCTGATGGTCCGGAAACCGATAAAGAACGGGCTCGTCTGGGCGCTGGTCGCATTCGCGCTGCTGCTCGTCGCGGCCCCGTTTCTCTGGATTGTCGTGGTTTCGCTCAAATACCAGATCGCGATCCTTATGGGACAATTCCCGTTCGAGGCGACGTTCTCGAACTATCAGCAGGTCCTGTTCGGCCGCAGTTCGGACTTTTTGAAAAACCTCCTGAACAGTCTGATTGTCGGCATTGCAAGCACGGTTGTGGTACTGGCGATCGGCACGCTTGCAGCCTATTCTCTGGCGTGGCGGCGCAGTTCCGGCCTTATCAGCGCGATCTTTCTGGCATGGACGCTGACCTTCAATATCGTTCCGCCGATAACGCTTGTCGGCCCGTGGTATGTCATGTTCCGGCAGGTCGGCCTGTTCGACACGCTGACGGCGCTCGTTCTCACCCACATCGTCATCAACCTGCCCATGACGATATGGCTGATGATGGCGGCCTTCGACAATATCCCGAGGGATCTCGAACAGGCGGCGATGATCGACGGATGCCGGCGCACCACCGCCTTCCGCAAGATTTTGCTGCCGCTCGTGGTGCCCGGCCTGATCGCCGCGGGGCTGCTCGCGTTCATCTTCTCGTGGAGCGAGTTTTCGATCGCCCTCAACCTGACCGCAAAGGACACGATGACCGTGCCCGTCGCCATTGCGGCCTATGCGGGACAGTATGAAATCCAGCATGGCCAGATGGCCGCCGCATCGGTGCTGTCGGCGCTGCCGGCGATCGTGCTGATGTTCCTGGGCCAGCGCTTTATCGTCCGTGGCCTGACCGCAGGTTCGGTGAAATAGGAGACACAATGTCCACTGTCGAGCTTCACTCCATTTGCAAGAATTTCGGCCGGTTTCAGGCCCTGCGCGATATCAGCCTGTCGATCGCCGAAGGAGAATTCGTGGTGCTTGTCGGCCCCTCCGGCTGCGGCAAATCCACCCTGCTGCGCATGATCGCAGGACTTGAGACGATCTCGTCCGGGACGATGAAGATCGGCGGCGAGGTGGTGAACGACATGGAAGCGCGCGAACGCGATATCGCCATGGTTTTCCAGTCCTATGCGCTCTATCCGCATTTCAGCGTCGATGAGAATATCGGTTTTCCGATGAAGATCCGGGGCGAAAGCGGCGAAGCGCTCGACGCCCGCGTCAGGGAGATATCGAAGACCATCGGCATGGACGCACTGCTCCATCGCAGGCCAAAGGACCTTTCCGGCGGGCAGCGCCAGCGGGTTGCGATGGGCCGGGCGATCATCCGCGATCCGCGCGTCTTTCTGTTCGACGAGCCGCTTTCCAACCTCGATGCCAAGCTGCGCGTGGAAATGCGCCGCCAGATCCGTCAGCTTCACCGCAGGCTCGGTTCGACCTCGATCTACGTCACCCATGATCAGGTCGAGGCGATGACGCTGGCAGACCGGGTCGTGCTGATGAAGGACGGCGAGGTCCAGCAGGTCGGCCCGCCGATGGAACTCTACACCCGTCCGGCAAACACCTTCGTCGCCGGCTTCATCGGTTCGCCGGAAATGAATTTCATCGATGCACGGATCGCGCGGCGCGATGGGCGAAAGGTTTGCGTCTTTGCTGGCGGGCAGATCATCGAGCCGGACAGACAGACGGAGCACTTGCCCGAAGGACCGGTGACGCTCGCCATACGCCCGGAAGATATCGCCCTGTCGGAAACCGGCATTGCCGGCGCGGTTCACGATATCGAGGTGCTCGGATCCGAAACCCATATGGAAGTGGATATCGGCGGCACGATCGTGACATGCGCACCGCGCGGCATCATGCCGCTCCGGCTGGGCGAGACGGTTCACATCGCGCCGGACCGCGACAAGCTGCATTTTTTCGACAAGCAGACCGGAAAACGCCTCAAGGCGTGGTGTCAAAGCAAACCTTGAAACCCTGCTTCGTGTCGCGCCTCTGCCACAGCCGGATGATGGCGCGCAGCAAGGCGGCGCAATTGCCTAGTTTGTCCGCCTCGACAGCGCGCTCATAGGCGTCGTCGCGCGCGGTGATCATGCCGTTCCGCCGCCGCGCGGTGATCATGCCGTTCCGCCGCCGCGCGGTCTGACCTGTTCAATCGCCGCCCTTCAGTGCGCGGGCGATCCGGCCGGCGATCTCGGTCAACGGCGTCTGGCCGAGTTCCAGCGCATCTCTGGTCGTCATCGCCGAGCGGATCCAGATCATTGAAACGCAGCCCAGCAGCCTGTCAGGCGCGAGGACAGGGACGGCGAAAGAGGAGGTCTGCGGACGGAACTCGCCGCCGTCGCGGACCGCGATGCCGCTGGCGCGGGTCTCCCCGAGCATGCGATCGAGCCAGGCCTTCTGGAGAAACGGCAGGTCCGCGGGATCGCCAAGCCGGCGCAGATGCTCCAGAATGTGATGGCGTTCATCATCGTCGCAAAAGGCGAGATAGGCCCGCCCCGCCGAGGTCCGCAGCATGGGCATGCGGTAGCCGATCATCGCCCGGTCGATGGACAGGGGCGACCTGTTGTGGGTCGTCTCCTGAATGACCATGCTGAAGTTGTCGTGAACCGACAGATCGAGCGGCCAGACGAGCTTTGCGGCATATGCGGAAAACACCGGGCCGGCCGCCTGGCAGAGCTCGGAGGTCACCGCATAGCCATCGCCGAGAGCGGCGGCAAGCCGGGTTACCCGCACAAGGCTCGAAGTCGGCGACAGCGCGACATAGCCGGCCTCCTCCAGCGTTTCGAGCAGGCGATAGACTGTCGGGCGCGGAATATCGAGCGCACGGGCGATTTCGCCGACGCGCGCCGCACCGTTTGCGTTGATATGGCGCAGAATTGCCAGACCACGCGTCAGCGCGCGCACACTGTCGGTTTTCCCGGCCTTTTTCGAGGTCGTTTCATTCATCCGGCAAGTGTCGCACGCGCCGCGCGATTGTAAAGGCATCCGGCATTCGACGGTCAGGTCGCGCGGCGCTTTATGCCTCCGCCTTCACCGGATTGACGAGCGTGCCGATCTCGGAAATCTCGACCTCGCAGACATCGCCGTCGCGCATCCACAGCGGCGGATTGCGGCGCGCGCCGACGCCGCCCGGCGTGCCGGAGACGATCACATCGCCCGGAAGCAGCGGCAATATCGTCGAGCAATAGGCGATCAGTTTCGGGATCGAGGTGATCAGCAGCGCGACATCGGTATCCTGCACCACCTCGCCGTTCAGCCGGGTCTGCAGATGCAGGCGCGCCGGGTCGGGGATTTCGTCGGCGGTCACCATGAACGGCCCGAAAGCGCCGGTTCCGGCAAAGGTCTTCCCGGGCATGAACTGATGCGTGTGTTTCTGCCAGTCGCGCACCGAGCCGTCATTGTAGCAGGCATAGCCGGCCACATGAGCGAGCGCGTCCTGTTCCGCGATCCGCCGCCCCGGCTTGCCGATGATCACCGCCAGTTCGCCCTCATAGTCGAACTGTTCGGATTCGAGCGGCCGGATCAGTGGCGCGCCATGGCCGATCTGGCTGCCGGCATAGCGGGCGAACAGGACCGGATTGACCGTTTCCTCACGTCCGGTTTCGACCACATGGGCATGATAGTTCAGTCCGACGCAGATGATCTTGTCGGGATCGGGAATGACCGGCAGATGCTCGACGGCGTCGAAGGCATGATCCGGCGTATCGTTTTCAAAGATTGCCGCGCGGGCGGGATCGCCGGCGGTAAGGAAAGCGCGCAGCGTCTTTTCGGGCAGGCGTTTGCCAAGGTCGACAATCCCCGCGCCGGTGACGAGGCCGTAGCTTTCGGTTCCGCTGGAGGCAAAAGAGCATAATTTCATGGGTCAGGCCATTTCCGGTTGTTGGGTTCTACAAGGGGCGGGGAAGACGCGTGTCAGAAGCGCTTCCAGTTCGGCCCGGCTGTTGGCCGCGCCAAGCGTGTGCCGGTCCGGACGCAGCACCGTGGCTTGCGCGCCGAGACGGGCGAGATGATCGGCGGCATCCGGCGAGGTATCGGTCGTCACAAGACCGACGTCTTCGGGAAGGTGCAGCCCTTCCGCCAGTCCTGCTTCCGCGACGACCACGAAACGGTGCTTCATCGCATCGTCCATCAGCCGGCCATCCGCAAGCGTCGGCTGGCCGAACAGGCGGCCGGCCAGGGGACCGATGCCCAGTCCCGGCCCGAGCGGCGGCGCTATCGATTCCATGCGGGCCGTGCCATCGGTGGAGGGAAGAGCGGCCTCAAGCGCTTCCTTCGTGCCGCAGGTATTGATCAGCCCGCCAAGCCGGACAGCGGTTGTGATATATTCGCGCGCATTCGGCTTGCGCTCGCTTTCATAGCTGTCGAGCAGGCGCTCGGCCTCCGCGCCGGCGACCTTCTCATTGCTGACGAGCGCCAGTTTCCAGTAAAGATTGGCGACATCGCGGGTTCCCGCGCACATGCCCTGCCCCATGAAGGGCGGCGTCTGGTGACAGGCGTCGCCGACCAGGAAAAGACGGCCCTTGCGCCATTTGTCGGCAACCAGCGAGTGAAACACATAGACGGCGGCGCGCTCAAGCTCGGCCTCCTCCGGTTTCAGCCAGGGCGACAGGATCTCCCAGACCCGTTCCGGCTTCACGATCTCGACGGAATCCTCGTCGGCCAGCACGGTCAGTTCCCAGCGCCGCCTGAGCCCCGGTCCGCGCACATAGGTCGCCGGGCGCTCGGGCACGCAATACTGGATCGAATGGTCGCCAAGCGCCGGCTTGTCCTCGTTGAGGATCACGTCGACCACCAGCCAGCGCTCGTGAAAACCATAGTCCTCCATATCCGTCTCGATATAGCGGCGGATGATGGAGCGGGCGCCGTCGCAACCGACGACATAGCCGGCGGTGATGTGTTCGACCTTGCCGCGGCTCATATCCTCGTAGCGCAGTTCAACTAGGTCGCCGCGATCCTCGACGAAGAAGACGTCGGCACGGGTGCGCACGGACACCTCCGCCTGATCCGCCAGACGACTGCGCAAAAGGTTTTCGAGATCCGGCTGATGGAAGCGGTAGTTCGCCCGCCAGCCCTGCGGCCCCGTGCCCTGTGGACGCGGCCAGTCGAGCAGCAACCTGCCGTCCGGATCGACAAAGCGCATGCCGGGATGCAGTGCCGTCAGCGGCTCCATATCGGCGGCGATCCCGATCCACTGGAAGACCCGCATGACCTCGGCATCGAAATGTGAGAACGGCGGTGCAAAAGTCGGCCACGGAAGCGGCGGAATAATTCGTCCGCGGGCGGAGTAAAATCCGGCCACCTATTTTCCTTCTGCAATGAGCGCAGGAGGGACAGAGGATCTACACCGTGGAACTTTATCTGAAGGTTCGTCTGGCCGTCTCGGAAGGGATGAGCCGACGTCAGGCAGCCAAGCACTTCAACATATCCCGCGACAGCGTAGCGAAGATGTTGTCGTATTCGACGCCTCCTGGCTATCAGCGACAATCACCGGTCCGGCGGCCGAAGCTGGACGCGTTCGTTTCAACGATCGACCACTGGTTGGACGAAGACAGACACGTACCGCGCAAACAGCGCCATACAGCCAAGCGTGTGTTTGACCGGCTTCGTGATGAGTGCGGGTTCACCGGCGGCTATACGATTATCAAGGGCTATATCCGGGAGCGGGAACAGCGCCGTCAGGAAGTCTTCGTGCCGCTTTCTCATCCGCCCGGCCATGCGCAGGCCGATTTCGGTGAGGCGACGGTCGTGATCGGAGGTGTCGAGCAGAAAGCCCATTTCTTCGTACTCGATCTTCCGCATAGCGACGGTTGCTATGTGCGGGCTTATCCGGCGGCGGTAGCCGAGGCTTGGGTCGATGGCCACGTCCATGCGTTCGCCTTCTTCGGGGCCGTGCCTCCATCAATCGTCTATGACAATGACCGCTGCCTTGTGGCGAAGATCCTGCCTGATGGCACGCGCAAGCGGGCAACACTGTTCAGCGGGTTCCTGTCCCATTATCTGATCCGGGATCGCTATGGCCGCCCCGGAAAGGGTAATGACAAGGGGAATGTCGAGGGCCTCGTGGGCTATGCGCGGCGTAACTTCATGGTCCCCATCCCGCAGTTTCCAACGTGGGATGCGTTCAATGCCTTTCTGGAAGAACAGTGCCGCAAGCGCCAGCGCGACAGGCTGCGTGGTGAGAGCGAGATGATCGGTGAACGGCTGCAGCGTGATCTGGCTGCCATGCAGTCCTTGCCAGCCTCCCCATTTGACGCCTGCGATCAGGCCAGCGCCAGGGTCACGGCACAGTCTCTCGTTCGCTACAAGACGAACGACTATTCCGTACCCGTCGCCTACGGTCACCAGGACGTCTGGGTCCGAGGCTATGTCGACAAGGTGGTGATTGGTTGCCGCGGCGAGATCATCGCCCGCCATCCCAGGAGCTTTGATCGGGAGGATGTCATCTTCGACCCTGTGCATTACCTGCCGCTGATCGAGCAGAAGATCAATGCGCTGGATCAGGCAGCCCCTTTGCAGGGCTGGGATCTGCCGGAGGAGTTCGCGACACTGTGCCGTCTGATGGAAGGCCGCATGGCAAAGCATGGCCGGCGAGAATACGTGCAGGTTCTTCGACTGCTGGAAAGCTTCGATATGGCTGACCTGCATGCGGCGATCAAGCAAGCCATTCATCTCGGTGCGATCGGCTTCGACGCCGTCAAACATCTGATTCTTTGCCGGGTGGAGCGCCGGCCGCCGCGACTTGATCTGTCGATCTATCCCTACCTGCCGAGAGCAACCGTGGAGACGACATCGGCGAAGGCGTATATGGGCCTCCTGTCATCGGGGAAGGGAGAAGCGGCATGAGCACCGAAGCACCCGAGATCCTGCTTGCCCACGACCTCAAGAGCCTGAAGCTGCCGACCTTCCAGCGGGAGTATCAGAAACTGGCCCGGCTTTGCGCCACCGAGGGCGTTGATCATATCGGATACCTCACCCGGCTTGCCGAGCGGGAAATGATCGAACGGGATCGCCGCAAGGTCGAGCGCCGTATCAAGGCAGCCAAATTCCCGGTTGTCAAAAGCCTCGACAGTTTCGATTTTACCGCCATACCGAAGCTCAACAAGATGCAGGTGCTGGAACTGGCCCGCTGCGAATGGATCGAGCGTCGCGAGAACGTCATCGCTCTCGGCCCCAGCGGAACCGGGAAGACGCACATAGCGCTCGCCCTTGGCCTGGCCGCCTGCCAGAAGGGCCTGTCCGTTGGCTTCACCACAGCAGCTGCCATGGTCAGCGAGATGATGGAGGCCCGTGACGAGCGGCGTCTCCTACGTTTCCAGAAGCAGATGGCAGGATACAAGCTGCTGATCATCGACGAACTTGGCTTCGTGCCGTTGTCAAAGACCGGCGCGGAGCTGCTGTTCGAGTTGATCTCGCAACGCTATGAGCGGGGCGCCACCCTGATCACCAGCAATCTGCCCTTTGACGAATGGACAGAAATCCTGGGATCCGAGCGACTGACTGGCGCTCTGCTCGACCGCGTCACCCACCACGTCAACATTCTCGAAATGAATGGCGACAGCTATCGTCTCGCCCAAAGCCGCGCCAGAAAGGCTGGCTGAAACCCTTCAGAAAATCGCTACGCCGGTATGAGACCCCCGCTCGGGCTACGCCCTCCCGCGGGTCTCATACCGGCGTCCAAAGTGGCCGACTTTTGCTCCGCCCCGTGGCCGGTTTTTACGCCGCCGTTGACATACCGGCGTGTCCGGATCGGGCAAATCGTCGCTTGACCTACACGACGAGGCAGCAGGACGCCCGGCCTTCTGATGCCAGGCGGTTCGCCGGATGCAAGGGACAACTCATGGATATTCCCGGCGTTCAAAATATGCTTCGGCAGATGCTGGAGCCGTAAATCAGCGGGTCCTTCAACAACGGTGCTGTATCTGGAGAAACTGCTATCCATCCGCCCATGACGACGAGGATGGAGGCTATCGAGAATGCCGTCACCCTGCCATATGGCATTACCTTTTCTGCGAACATGAAGACTGTCAGCAATGCCATCCAGACGAGGTTCATGGTGCCGACGGCGAACATGACACCCATCATGGCCCAGCAGCATCCGACGCAAACAACTGCATGACGAGCGCCCATCTGGAGCGCGCCAAGTTTGCCCGGCTTCCAGTAATGCGCAAGAAACGCAAGCGGGGAACGGCAATGGTTGAGGCAGACTTCCTTTAAGGGCGACACCTGATAGAGCCCGGCGCCAATGAGGACGCCGCCGACAACGAGCGGTCCTCGCTGGTACCAGGACAGAAAGGCTATTGGGCGACCCCGACAAACTGGCCGCAGCAGTGCTGACACTGATCGCTTCCGACAATCCACCGCCGTAGCTATTGCTGGGAAGCGACGCCCTTAAACTGGTGAATGAACGGATTGAACGCATGAATGAGGAAATTGCCGCGTGGGAGGAGCTCACCCGCTCGACAGATGGATGAGCGGGCGCACGGCGCCTGCGCGGCAGCAGCGGCCAGCGCGTTGCCATGCCGTGCCTTCACCGGTGCTCATGCGCGATCGTATAGGCCGAAAAGCCCTGCGGCTATTCGAAAAACATCGTTGGCCGTATTGTTGGAAAAGACCGCGATCAGCAGATCGTCATTGAGGCTGTAGATAAAATAGCTCCGGAACCCGACAATGCTACCCTCATGCATGATCAGGTCGCCGCTTCTCATCACGCCAAAACCGTAGCAGGCCGGGCCGCGCAGATCGCGTCCAGGCCAGCGCGTCGCATCGATGGGCACGACCGGCTGAAGCATGCGCTCAAGGGATGGTTTCGTAAGCTCCGGAAGCGCCATGCGCCTGTAGACGCTCACCCATCGCGCAAAATCATCCGCGGTGGTCACCAGACCGCCATCGGCGGGGGTGACGGGCAGAGACACGATGTCATCCGCGACATGCCCGCAGGCGCTATCGTCCCACCGAAGACCCGGAGCGTCGTCCGGCCGCGACCGGAAGCCTTCGTCATGAATTTCGGAATCCGCCATGCCGAGGGGATCCAGAAGCTCTTGCCTGATATAGTCGCCGTAACGACGCCCTGTGCCATGCTCGATGATCTTGCCGAGCAAGGTGAAGCCGATGTTTGAATATTGAAACCGCGCGCCGGGCGCGAAGTTGAGCGGGCTTCCCATCGCCTCCCGGATCATGCCGTCGATTGTCGCGGAAAACGCCCATCCATCTACAACATCGTAGTATTCGCGGACGACCGCGTAATCGGGGATTCCGCTGGTGTGGGTCAGAAGATGGCTGAGGGAAATTTCGCTCCAGATGCGCGCGCGGTACGTCTCCGGCAGCAGGGCGTTGATCGGCTCATCGAGTTTGATCGCCCCGGTCTCTACCAGCTGCATGATGGCTACTGCCGTGAATTGTTTTGTGAGCGAACCGACGTGCAGCCGGCGGTCCGTCCGGTTCGGCTGAACCTTTCCTGACGGCCCATAGGCGCGCTTGTGAACGGTCCGCTCCCGGGACGTGACCAGAACGACGCCGGAAAAGTGTTCGCTTGCAACCATCTCCCGGAGAAAGGCTTCCGCGTTGTCATCGAGTTTTTCGCTCAATCCGGCCCCCTGCTGCTGAATGTCTTTTCTGCCCGTGCAGGGCTTCGGACGCGAAGCCTGCAAGCTCGCGAATGAAGAAGTCGATGATCGTGGACGGTTTTTCGGCCGCCCGCGTGGCGATCACGAATGTCGACCGGATCGCGGTCGTCCCGGCCATCAGCGGGCGGAAAATGCCCTGCTGGACACGCTCCTCGGCGAAGTGATCCGGCAGATAGCCGAGATAGCGGCCCGACATGACGAACATGGCCTGGGCTTCCATGTTGGAGGCGGTGGCGCGGGCGCGCGCTTTCGGAAAATGCTGCAATTCTCTCATATTGGCATAGGGCCTGACGACGAAATCGAACGCTTCGATCCGGACCACGGACAGCGCCTCTTCCGCCACCGCAAACAACGGATGACCCTTGCCGCAATAAAGCGAGTGGGCCTCCTCCCTGAGGCGGGAAAGCTGCAATCCCTGATAGGGCTGGGTCTCGGGAAGGATCGCGATATCGAGACCGCCATTTGCGATCTCGGTCAGGAGCGCGTCGGGGGTATCGATCGTCAGCTCAACGCGCGCTTCCGGCGCTTTGTCGGCGATGCGGGCAATCACCTTGTGGATCGGCATATCCCGGTCGGTGATCGTATTGTCCACCAGGCCGAGCCGCAGCGTCCCGGTGATGCGGTTCTTCAGCGTCCCGATCTCGCTTTCAAAGGCGTTGAGCGCCAGAAACAGCGTCTTCGAGCGCTCATGCAGCATCGCGCCGCGATCCGTCAGCTCAAAACCGGATCGACCCCGCCGGCAGAGCGTGAACCCCAGTCTCTCCTCAAGCGCCTTGATGTGAAAGCTCACCGCCGACTGGCTGAGGCCAAGCGCGATCTGCGCGCCGAGGAAGCTCTGGTGTTCGACGACAGCGCGGAAAACGGTGAGCGAGCGAAGGTCGGTCTGGGCAAGCTGCATATCGCAATTACATCAATTTTCCTGATATGAGTTCCATATCTTTCCTATTTTTCTGCCTCTATGTCCATGCTCTTCTCGGTTCCAGTCATTACAAAAAAGGGGAACGGAACCATGAAAAGCGTGTTGAACCCGAAATTCCTGCTGATCGGCGCTGCCATCGCAGTCAGCCTTTGTGCAAACATCGCCAGCGCCGAGGATCTGCTCGACAGGATCAAGGCGGACAAGGAATTCACCGTCGCGACCGAGGCCCGGTTCGCGCCGTTCGAATTCGTCGAAAATGGCCAGATCGTAGGCTATTCGGCCGATATCATGGTGGAAATCATGAAAGACCTGCCCGGCGTGGAACTCAACCGTCTCGACCTGCCATGGCAGGGCATTCTGCCGGGTCTCGCCGCAAGCCGCTTCGACTATGTGGTAACCTCCGTCACGGTCACGCCGGAGCGCATGCAGGCCTATCACCTCTCGACGCCGATCGCCGATGCGACGATGGCGATCCTGAAACGCAAGGGCGACACGGAAATCACAGCGCCTGAAGATATCGCCGGCAAGGCGGTCGGCTCCCAGGCCGGTTCCGCGCAGCTTGCAGCACTCGAAACCTTCGCCGACACGCTGAAATCCGGCGGCGGCGCGGTGACGGTAAAGACCTACACCGATTTCACCGAAGCCTACGCCGATCTCGCCGCAGGCCGCATTCAGGCGGTGGTGAACTCGCTGCCCAATCTTCTCGAAGCCGCGCGCCAGCGACCCGATGTCTTCGAGGTGGTTCTGCCGACCTTCGGACCCAAGACCTATTTTTCCTGGGCCGGCCGCAACGATGCCGACAGCGACACGCTGAACGCGTTCATGGATGGTGAACTCGCCAGGCTCAACGAAACCGGCAAGCTTGCCGAGTTGCAGACGAAATGGTTCGGCGCGCCGATGGAGCTGCCGCTCTCCCTGCCGGCCGCCGAGTAAGCGAAAGCGAGGGCTGGTCATGACCCGGGCTGACGCCGGCATCTGGCCGGTCCTTTTCGACGGTCTCGTCACGACGGTAGGCGTCAGCCTCACCGCCCTCCTGCTCGGCGCGCCGCTGGCGCTCGCCATCGCCGCGGCCAGACGCGGCGGCGGCGTTCCCAAAGGCTGCGCCGCGCTCTACGTCTCCTTCTGGCGCGGCACGCCCATTCTGGTGCAATTGCTGATCGTCTTCTATCTCCTGCCCTTTCTCGGGCTCGACCTGCAGCCGGTGGCGGCGGCAATTCTGGCGCTGGCGCTCAACACCGCCGCCTTCCAGTCCGAAATCTACCGTGCAGGTCTTCAAGCGGTCCCAAAGGGCGAGCGCGAGGCCGCCGCCATGCTGGGACTGTCCGCGCCCCAGACATTCCTGCGGGTCGAGGCACCGCAGGCGTTGCGCACCATGCTGCCGGCGCTGATCGGCGAGATGCAGGCGCTCGTCAAGAACTCCTCGCTCGTCTCGGTGATCGCGGTCACCGACCTGACCCGACGGGCGCAACAGGTCGCCGCCAGCACCTTCAGGCCGCTGGACGCCTACACATCCGCGCTGCTGCTCTACGTCATCGTCGGCGCGTTACTGGCCGGCGCCGGTATCTTCGTTGAAAAGCGCCTGAAAGGCAGGCCGGCAAGATGAGCCATGATTTTGTGACGGATCTCCCGCTTTATTTCTCCGGGCTCGTGACAACGCTGACGGTGTCATTGGCCGGGATCGCGATCGCCGTCCTCCTCGGCATAGCGCTTTCCGCGGCCCTGCGCAGCTCCTCGCGTCTGGTCTCGATCCCCGCACGGCTCTATGTCGAGTTTGCGCGCGGCGCGCCGCTGGCGCTGGTCCTGTTCCTGATCTATTACGGCGGCCCGCAATTCGGCCTCGTCCTCAGCCCCTATTTCGCCGGCATTGCCGGTCTCGGACTTTACGGCGCCGGCCCTTTCGCGGAGATTTTCCGCGCCGGCTTCAATGCGGTGCCCGACGGCGAAATCGAGGCGGCCGCGATGCTGGGACTCAATCCCGGCCAGTCGTTCCGTCACATCGAGCTTCCCCAGGCGCTGGCGCTGACCCTGCCGCCGTCCATCGGCCAGGCGATCAATCTGGTGAAGGAATCCTCGGTCCTGTCGGTCATCACGCTCGGCGAGCTGACCAAGGTCGCCGGCACCATCAGTTCGATCAGCTTCGCGGTCGTCACGCCTTACCTCACCATCGCGCTGATTTACTGGGCGATCGTCGAAGCCCTGTCGCAGCTTGGCCTCCATCTTGAACGCCGCCTTGCAGCGAGGGGCATCTGACATGAGCAAGACAAAACCGGCCATTTCCATTCGCGGACTGGAAAAGCGCTTCGGCGACAAGACGGTGCTTTGCGGCATCGATCTCGAGGTGAACGATCGCGACGTTTTATGCATCATCGGTCCTTCGGGCTCAGGCAAGAGCACGCTCCTGCGCGCTATGGCCTTTCTCGATGCCTATGAAGGCGGCAACGTCGAGATTTTCGGCCGGTTGATCGGATGGCGGGAAACACCGCTCGGGCGCGAACGGATGCGCGGAAAGGCGCTGTCTGAAATCCGCCGTCCGCTCGGCATGGTATTCCAGCATTTCCACCTGTGGCCGCATATGAGCGTTCTCGAAAACGTCACGCTGGCTCTGCGGCTGGTCCAGCGCGTCTCGCGCGCCGAGGCCGACAAGGCGGGAAGCGCCGTGCTCGACAAGGTCGGCCTCGCCGACTTCGCCGACCGCCGCCCGGAGAGCCTGTCCGGCGGGCAGAAGCAACGCGTCGCAATCGCAAGGGCGCTGGCGATGAAGCCGAAGGCGATGCTGTTCGACGAACCGACCTCGGCGCTCGATCCCGAACTGGTCGGCGAGGTCCTCGCGG